>CBDANQ010000058.1:0-148495 GCA_965197725.1 Longimicrobiales bacterium | reverse complement strand
TCCGAACTTCCATCCACAGGACACATCGTCGCGCATTCTGCTCTGGCCGTGGGGTGGTCAGGTCGCCACTCTGCTCGTCGGCGCGGAGCGGTGCTTCGAGCCGGAGAACGCGGAGCACGAGCTGCACTGGACCGAATGCTATCCGACGTCGGCCTTGCTCCCGATGATGGCGCTGGTCGAGCACGTCCGCACGATGCCACTCGACGGCGTAACGGTGCCGACCCTTGTCGCTTACTCCCGGGAGGACGCCGTGGTCGATCCGGAAGAGACCCGACTCGCGTTCGGGCGGCTCGGGAGCTCGCGCAAGCAACTGCTAGAGATCTCGGGGTCCGAGGACCCGGCGCGGCACGTGATCGCGGGAGACATCATGTCGCCCGGTACAACGGACGAGGTAGCTCGATCGATTCTGGGCTTCCTCCGCCTGACACCGGGCCTGCAGGGCCGGTAGGTCTGTCGACACTATAGCTGGTGGCCAACTCGGGCAGACGGTCGAACCAGGGCCGTGCCCGCTCGAGTTGGCCGGCCAGCCTGAGCAGCGAGGCCTCGTCCCCGAAACGGGCGGCGAAGTGCACGCCGATGGGGAGCCCGGCTCGGTTGCTGCAGAGCGGAACAGACATCGCTGGCTGCCCCGTGACGTTGTAGATCGGCGCCCAGGGCGTGAATTCGAAGGCCTCTTTGGCCATCTCGTCCAAAAGTCCGAGCGTCTTGATCAACTGAGGGGACCCCACCCTACCCAGGATCTGCAACTGCGTCTGCTCTGCGGATGACGGTGCCAACTCCCCGATCTCTGGAGGCGGTGTAGAGAGGGTCGGAGTGAGCAGTGCGTCGTAGTCGACGAAGAAGCGGCCGACGTCTCGCGCGACGCGTTCCTGGACGCGAAGCGCCGTCGCGAATTCGCGGGCCGAGAGCGCGTTCGAGACCAGGCCGAGTGCCCAAGTGAGCGGCTCGAGCTGGGCGCGCTTCGGCTTCCGCCCCAGCACCAGCTCGGCCTCGGCGAGGTCGGCACCCAATTCGGCCGCGACCATTACCAGGAACGCGCGGGCGAACGCAGGCCCGTCGACGGAAGGAGCGGCCGGGATGAGCTCGTGGCCGAGCTCCTCCAACAGAACGACCGCCTGCTCGACCGCCGCGATACACTCGGCGTCCACGGAGGAGCCTACGGTCGGCTCGGTCGTCCACGCGATGCGCAGACCACCCGGATCGCGCCCAACCTCGGAAGAGAACGGACGCTCGGGTGGTGGAATCTCGTACGGGGCGCCCGCGTCTGGGCCGTGGGTGGCGTCGAGCATCGCTGCGCTGTCCCGCACCGACCGGGTGAGCACGTGTTCGACGACCGCGCCCCTCCAGAGTTGCCCGTAGTCGGGTCCGGTAGGGGTGCGGCCTCTAGTGGGCTTGAGGCCGAAGAGCCCGCAGCACGACGCGGGGATTCGGATCGAGCCGCCTCCGTCACCGCCGCCCGCCATCGGGACGATTCCGGCCGCTACAGCGGCTGCCGAGCCGCCGCTCGAGCCGCCAGGAGTTCGTGCGGTATCCCACGGGTTCCGGCACGGGCCCCACAGCTCGGACTCCGTGTACGGCATCAGGCCCCACTCGGGTAGGTTCGTCTTGCCGGCGACGGTGACTCCGGTCTCGCGCACGCGGCTCGCGAGCTCCGTGTCGTGGTCGATGACGAAGTCCTTCAGCAAGCGGCTGCCTCCCGAAGTCGGATGCCCCGCGTATGAACTCACCAGGTCCTTGGCGAGGAAGGGCACTCCACCGAACACGCCGGAGACTTCCCCGCGCGCGGCCGCATCTCTCGCGTCGCCCATCAGGCGCACCACGGCGTTCAGCTTCGGATTCAGTGAGTCGATGCGCGCGAGCGCGATCTCCAGAAGCTCAGTCGCGGTGACGTCGCCCGCGCGCACGCGTTCGGCGAGCGCGGTCGCGTCATGTTGGAGATACTCGCTGTGGGTCATCGACGGGCGTCGGTTCGGTCAGGCGGGCGCTCTCTGAGAACGCGAGCGTTGATCGTGTCGGTCAGCGTGCCATACCTCAATAGCAAGCGTGTCTGGCCCACATGTCTCGCGAGCGCCAGGCCCGCAGGAGTCACCGCGACGATCGACGCATCCTCCGCTGCCCACACACCGGACAGCCCGGGTATCGTGTCGCGCGACGCGAAGAGGACTGCCGAGGAGAGCCGGATCGTGTCGCCGATGCTCTGAAGCGTGAGCAGCTGGCGGTCCGGCTGGACGAACGCGGCGACCGGACTGAGCGCGATCTCCGCCGAAGTAGGCGCGCCGATCTCGATACGAATGACGCGGCTGCCCTTGAACAGCGCCGCCGTGTTTGCCCGCAGCTCCGCATAAACGCCGAGGGCGGGGATGCGCTCCCTGGTGTCTAGCTTGAGGCGCACGCGAGCGACACCGTCTTCAGTGGTGACGCGGATGACGGTATCACGTTGCGCGCTGTCGGCCCTCGTGAAGAGCAGGTAGACGCGGTTGACCCGATCGAATGCCTCGGCCACTCCCCCCGCGGCCTCCCCCTCGAAAGTAAAGGACACGTCGACGTCCGGGGTCGCGGGCGCCGGGTCCGTGAGCAGGGCCTCGCAAGCCGACACGGTGGTCGCGACGAACGTGATCGCCCAAATCCGGACCAGCAGTGCGCGGGCGCTCATCGTCCTGTCTCCACCCGCAGCATGACCCCGACTTCCCACCCGGTCAGGCCCGACTCGGATCCCTCCTCCGCTATCGCGTGGCCTAGGCGGTAGCGCGCCGTTGGCGCGAGCGCCGCACGGCGTCTGAAACGTTGGCCGGACAAGATCAGGTCCAACGTCAGGCCTGCGGTGCCGACCCAACCCTGCCCGATGCCGTCCGCGCTTCGAAAGACTCGCATGTCGAAGCCGGGAAGGATCGTCGCTTTACGGCCGACCGGTACGCGGAGATCGAGCCCGCCGGTGAAGAGCTGTTGCGACGGAGAATCGACGGCGCCCTCGAGGATCGATTCATCGACTAGAAGGGCGCCATTCGCCCTGTGATATGCGCCGCCGTAGAGTAGCGCGCTGCTGCGGAGACCGACCGCGAAGGCGTAGCTGAGCACGCCTTCGATCCGGTTTCCGGAGCGAAAGAGATTGCTGCCGCTCAACTGATCTTCGGTGAAGCGCTGCATCCCGAGCAGAACCGAAAACGTGCCGGACCCCCCGACGTCGCGGTCCAACGCCAAACGGAATCGAAGCTGGTTACGGGGTCGATACGCGAAGGTCTCTCCCGTGAGCGGCTCATATTCGTTCGCTGCCCTGTACCCGCCGGAGAATCCGATACCCCATGGGCCAGACTGGAAAGCGACGGCCATGTCGCCCCCGGCTCCGCCTCCGCTTCCCCAGTTGGTCACCGCGAAGGGGATAAGCTCGGCGGCCACCACGCTCGCGACAGCGGCTTCCGTGAGCGAGTGCGTGCTTTGCCCGGTAGGCAACGCGGCACCAGCCGTGAGCAGGACCCGGTCTACTCCGAGCGCTAGTGCGATTCCGACCTCGGTGTCGGTCAGTCCGGACAGCGTCGCTTCAGAGCCATCTGGCCCGAGCGCTCGAGCATCCGCAAAGGCTCCGGCCGCCTGAATGCTCACGCGGCCGCCGACCGGTAGCGACACTGCGAACGGAGTCGAGAGCAGAGTAACTTCGCTGAGTCCGGCGGCATTCGCATCATCGAAGCGATACGACTGGAGTAGCCCCCCCGCTTCCCACGGCTTGAGCGCCAACCAACTGGGGCGCGGCTCCGGCGAGGGCGACCAGTACTCCGACCGCCCAGCGCGTGCGACGTCCGGCGCTCACTGTTCACCTCCTGGCCGCCGAAATACGAGCTCGAGCAGGATCGTCGTACCGACGCGGTCTTGGCCAAGGACCTCGGCGAGCACTGCGCGCTGGCGTTGACCGAGCCTCTGCAGAAGCTGCTGGCGGACCGACGCTGGAGCGTTCCGGATCGCTTGGACCGCTGCTCGCTGCCTGGCGAGCCTGGACGCCTGGGCGGATAGCTGCCGAGTCGCCCGCGCGCTGCGGACACCGGTGGCTCGAGCCACGATCTGCTGACGCGACTGCGCGAGCGCGAACGACGGGTCGAGCGAGGACGCCTCCGCGAAGTAGACCTCGGCTTGCCGGAAGTCGCCGGCGTCGGACGCGATGAGACCCCGGCCAAACGTGAGCAGAGCCTGAACGCTCTCCGTTTGCCTCTCGTTGATTCGTGCGCGCTCCGCTGGTGTCAACTCCACGCCCAACTGCGCGTACAGGTCGAGCGCGAGCTGCTTCTCCATGTCGAAGAGGCGCTCGATAGCGTCCTCGACCGCGATCGGCTCCACCCTTTCCGAGCCCGGAGGGCCGACTTCCACGATCGCCGCGTCCACCGCGATCCGGATGCCTCCCTCGATCCGGTACCGGCCCTGGACGACGTGCCCGGAGCCGAGCAATCGTCCGCTTCGAGCTGCGGTCGCCGGGTCCACGAACGCGGCTTGGGCGAGCGCGAGTTCGTCAAGCAGTACTTGTACCTTCACACGTTCGAGCACGGCAAGGCGACCAGTGATGCCGAGGTCCGTGATCAGGAGCTCCGCGAGCGCGACGCCCAAAGGCTGCCAGGAGGGGTCTTCTCCCTCGTACATGAAGGGGAAGATGCCGACGGTCCCCGGGTCCGGGGTCGTTCGCCGGAGCTCGGCTTCGCGAGCGAGTGAGACGCGGATGTCAGCGCGCAGCTCTTCGGCGCGCACGTTATCGAGGCGCCATTCGATCTCATCGCGTAGCGCGCCCACAGGGCCGCCGATCAGGAAGGCCTCGTAGCGCAGGCGGGCGCTGGAGAAGTCGCCCGCGTCCTCATCGAGCAGGCCGGCCATCACCATCAGCCCCGGATCATCGGGAAACAGGTCGAGCTGGGTGCCGACGAGCGTGCGCGCGTCAGCACCGCGACCAGCTTCGCGATACGCGGCCGCGAGACGAAGGCCCGCGTCCACGTCGGACGCGTCTGCGTCGATCTGCGCCTCAAGGGTCGGAATTTCGTCCGGGCTGGGCGCCGGAGGAAGACCGCCGCCGCTCGCACAGGACGTGAGCACGAGCGCGGTGACGGTAACGTACAACGAGCGGTGAGCGGTCATGTATCCAGTATACTCTGGGCGACTGCGCCGCTGCTAGCGAACTCTACGAGGCCCGAGGCCCGTGACCCGAGGCACGTCGGCGCTCGGATCGATGGTGTCCCGCTGACAGTTGAAGGTGGTGGCGCCGGAGAGTCTCTTGGTTAGCCTGTCTTTCTCATTTCGGCAACCGGTTCATGGTCGTCGAGGTGGGCCCTGAGCATCCAGAGCTGGTCGTAGCCGATGATCCTCCGGTAGCTCTTCTCGGTTTCCACGAACGAGGCCGCAGCCCAGCGCAAGGCCATCGCTCCGTTCTTCCAGTTAGTCACCCTGCGGGTCTTCCGTCTTACGCCCGAGTGGGTGCTGTCGATCAGGTTGGTCGAGCCCAGGCACTTCCTCAGCCGCGGTGGGAGGCCGAGCCGGTTTATGGTGAACATCTCGCTGAGGCCTTCGCGCAAGCTGGCTGCGGCCGAGGGGTGGTCGCGCTCGAGCCATCGGGCGAGCTGCTCGAGCTTCTGCTCGCCCTGCTTCGCGTCCAGCTTCATCGCCGCCCGGAACGCCGCCTTCACCACGGCGCCCGGTCTCCGCATCGCTGCGTACGCCGGCACCTCGACCTCGCCACCCTCCCCGGCGCCCCGGCGCCTGAGCCGTGGCCGCTCCACACGCACCTTCCGGTCCGACAGGTAAACCACACCACCCTGCCGGCCATACCACACCGTGTCGTCTTCCGCTCGTGACCGACCTGCCTGCTTCACGCCTGCCACACCCTCGGCGCTCATCTCCAGCACCGCTTCGATCGTCGCTCGTCCCATCACCTGGATGACTTCGTCGATCGCGACCTCCGTCTGCTCCACGAGCTCAAGCATCGGAAGCAGAAACTGCCCCTCCCGCTTCAGGAACTCCCTGATCGCGCGCTTGTCCGCCCGATCCCTTACCTCGTACGTTCTCTTCATCGTGGTGGCTCCGTGTTGGGGTTTTTGCCTACCCGAGCCTATCGGCCCGGGACCCCCGGAGCCACCACTTTTCTTTCTCCCCTATCAGGGACCTTCAACTACGGTTGGGACAGCTTCCTCGGATCGCGACCGACGGGGGCGAGCAAGGGCCGTACATCTCAAACACCCGAGGTCTGGACCGGCGCAACCTCGTGCGGATCTGGTAGCTGGCCGTAGCTAGGGTCGTCCCGTGCCCCCGGCTCTCAGGGATCCCCACAAGCGCCGACCTCCTGATCTCGTCCAATCGATCCAAGTGACCCATTCCTTTTCCGCGCGACCCTTCACGAGCCAGGATACGGAAAACGCTCCGAGCAAGATCGTCTCGAGAAGGAACACCGGTCTGAACCACGCTAGGCCGGCTGGCACCGCGCCCATCCAATCGGCGAAACTGTACGCGGCAATGCCGACGATGCAGGAGATCATCACCCCCGCACACCTCCTGTAGACCTTGTTTCGCGACTTCTTTCCGCTCGAAGGGCCCTTGGGGTCAGTGGTGCTTCTGGTGAACAGCCAGCCGGAGAAGAAGATGAAGGCAGCGAACAGGAGGAAGGCGGATACGTAGTGTAGCCACGGCGGCGACCACCACGGCGGCCCCGCAGCGCCTTCGGGAGGTCCGGTGGGGAACAACGCCACGCCGATCGCGAAGCCGAAAGCCGCCTTTCCGGCCCACCAGTCAGCGTGATGGCCCTTATAACCTCGGTATGAGAACAAGAAGATCCCTATCGCGAAGAGAACCCCAACGAAGACGGCTCCGGCCCCGGTGTAGTAATAGGCGCTGATGGAGGTCTGGATCTCCCTTGTCGACCTCAACGTCGCGACAAGCACCAGCACGGGGGGCAATGCGAGGCCCAGGTATCCGATCACCTTCCGGTGGGCGAGATAGCTATACGCTAGGGGCTCTGCATCGCCCGGTGGCCTTGCCGGCTCTCCAGTCTGGTGCCTCTCGCTCATTGGCTCTCGCTGTCGCCTACTCGCCCAGTGCAAACATGACGCGCCCCCATCAAGCTCGCGTGGTCAGCACTCGGGTCTGAGTGAATTGCTTGTGCCCGTCAGGGGACTTGTGGAATCCGAACCCGGATTGGCGGGCGCCAACCCACGGGGTACCGACGGCGCCTCCTGGTGCGCTGTTCATGCCGATCATGCCCGCGGTAAGTCGCCGGGCCACCGCAGCCGTATTCGCTTCGTCCTGCCCGAACACGACGGCGCCGAGCCCGAAATGAGTGTCGTTCGCTCTGTCGATCGCTTCGTCGGCCGAGGCTACGCGCGTCACGCACGCCACCGGACCGAAAGTCTCGGTGCTCGCGATATCCATGTTCTCAGTGACGCCCGCCAGTACCGTCGGCACGATGAAGTTGTCCCGATGGCCCTCGCCACCGACGAGCACGGTAGCGCCTGCTTCCACTGCGGCATCGACCTGTGCCAACACGTGGTCGCGCTGGCCGGCGTTGACCATCGGACCGACGTCCGGGTTCTCCATGCCGTCACCCTGGGTCATCCCCGACGCGAAGTCGGTTAGCGCGGACTCGAACTCGTCGGCGATCGAGTCGAGTACGCAGATGCGTTCGGTGGAGACGCAAACCTGTCCGGCGTTTCGGAACGAGTTCAGCGCCGCGAACTTGGCCGCCCGCGCGATATCTGCGTCCTCGAGCACGATCATCGGATCCTTGCCGCCCAGTTCGAGCACGACGCGCTTCAGCGTACCGCTCGCCTCCCGCATGATGTGCTTGCCGACCTCACGGGAGCCGGTGAACGCGATCATGTCCACGTCCGACTGTACGATGGCCTTGCCCTGGTCGTCGGCGCCGTGCACGACCATGAGCACGTCTTCGGACAGCACCTCGTTGAGCACGTCGGCGTACGCCTGACCGCAGAGAGGCGTTTCTTCGGACGGCTTGAACACTACTGTATTCCCGGCCGCCAGCGCTGGTAACACCATCCAGGCAGGCATCGACATCGGGAAGTTCCACGGTGTGATCGCTCCGACGATCCCGAGCGCATCGTGATACACCGTCGAACGAAGACGCTTGTCCTCGACCACCTCGGGCTGCAGAGCGGCCGCGATCTCGTCGAGCTCGCGGTCGATGTAGGCCAGAGACCTGGCTTCGCCGATGCCCTCGTTGAGCGGCTTACCCATCTCCTTGGTCATGAGCTCGCCGTGCGCTTCCGCGCGTTCCGCGAAGATCTCCTTGCTCTGTCGAAGGAGCTCCGTACGCTCTTCCAGGCCAAGAGCTTCCCAGGCAGATTGAGCGGCTCGGGCTCGCGCGACTACGGCCGGGATGTCGGAAGCCGGGGTTACCGGAACCTCCCCGACGACTTCACCGGTGGCGGGATTGTAGGAGTTCAGCGTTTCCATGCTCATCTCACGAAAGTGTTGTGGGTGGTGGCGGCGGCGACCCAATACCCGGATGATTGTCTGCTCGAGGCCACGCGCCCGATGGGCGGATACGGAATCCTGCAGAGGCGCGGCTGCGTAGCCTGCCAGCCGCGGAATCCCTATCGCGTCAGCAGATGCGTCACCTTCAAGATCAGTCGCCGGTCCCGGTACTCGTTGAGTACGCCGAGGCCGGTGGGGTCGTCGATGTCGCGCCGCAACTCGTCGTACACGAAATAGATGTCGCTGCCGGGGCGGTACGTGTAGCGGAAGCGCGCGCTCGTGCTCCACTGTTCCGTCGCCGAGTTGTGCTGGGTGATCGCGCGCAGGGTCATCGCGGGCGACAGCGCGTAGTCGATGCGCAGGGACGCGAGCTCGACATCGAACGCAGCCGCGGCCAGCTCGATGTCGTTGCGTGCATAGGACCCCTCGGCAGAGAGTCTACTCGACAGCCGTGTCCCGAGTGTCACGGTTTTGTCCGTGCGCGTGCCGTCGTAGAAGTTCTGCGGTGAGTAGTTCAGCCCGTAATAGAAGCGTCGTGCCGGATTGCTGTCGAACGACAGGCGCCACTCGCCGAAGTCGTATCCTCCCGGAGCGATCGCGACTCCGTCTTGTACGAAGAACGGCTCGTCGAGCCGCTGATAGTGGAGGTTGTACCAGACGACGAAGGAGGCTCCGTTGTCGAAGCGGGTACCCACCATCGTGTGCCACCGACGCGTGACCAGCCGGTTCTGCTGGTCGGTGATGTAGGTCATGTTCACCATGGGCTCCAAGACGCGGATGCCCAAGCGGTCGGGTCTCGGGTTTCCTTCGAAGTGCAGCCTGCTCTGGCGAATGCCCCTGCGTGGCAGGAAGCCGACCTCGGGGTTGAAGTTGTCGCCGAAGTCGGCGAACTCGCCATAAACCCGCCAATTCTGGTCCAGCCACGTGGCGTTCAGGTAGCTGGCGCTCTCACCGTCCGTTATGCCGGGCGTTTCGGTCTTCGCGATGAATCCCGTGACCGTGAGAGCATCATTCGGCACCAGCGTCATGTCGACGGCGAAGGTGCGATTGAAGTGGTCGCCGTCGGTCTCGCTCTTGTTGATGAAGAGACCACCGACCCTCGAGCGGGACAGGAAGTGACGACTGTATCTAGTGACCAGGAAGTTCTCGCCCGATCGACCAAAGGCGTTGTCGGTCTGCACGTTCAACACCGCGACGTCGTTTCTGCCGACCTTACCAGTCAGCCGGGCGCCCGCGAGAATCGGGACTTGCTCACCCGTCGGCGACAGCCCTATGCGACGCGTGAAGAACAGCTCGGCCAGCCGGCTGAAGCCTGCCGTCGAACCGACCTTGAACTGCCCCGAGTTTTCTAGAAAAAAGTCACGCTTCTCGGGGAAGAAGAGTGGGAAGCGGGTCAGGTTGACCTGCTCGTCGTCGACTTCGGCTTGGGCGAAGTCGGTATTTACGGTGACGTCGAGGTTGAGACCGGCGCTCAGTCCGTACTTGACGTCGATCCCCATATCACGCTGGAAGGAGTTGTCAACGACCCCCGCGTCCGTGACGCGGCTGGCGCCACTCGTGATGAAAGGCGTGATGCGCAGATCTCTTCCACGCGCGAGTGAGCTGATGCCGGTGAGCGTGCCCGCGAGGCTCACCTTCGCGATCTCGTAGGGCTTGGGAATGGGGGCCCAGAACGCCTGCTCATTCCTGCGCCCGATGTTGCGCATGAGGTTCATGCCCCAGCGCTGCGACTCGGACTCCGGGAATCGGAGCGTGACCCACGGGATCGCTATCTCGGCTGTCCAGCCTTCGGGCGCCTGCCGCGTGGCGACGTGCCAGACGCCATCCCAGTCGCGGTTGATGTTTGGGGTTTCCCTTCCCGCTCTCACGCCCTCGCCCTCGTTGGAGACCTGCTGGTCCAGCTGTGCGCCGAGCGGATTGGTCACGAACATGTAACCCGAGCGGCCGTCCCGGAACGTATCCAGGATGATCTGGAAGTTGTCCTCACTCAGGATTCGGTCGGAGTCCCGCCTCATTTCGGTGGCCGTGACCCCTGACGGCGACGAATCGAACGCGCGCAAGCCCAGGTACAGCGCACTCCGGTCGTACATCAGCAGGACCTCCGTGCGCTCCGAGGACGGGGCTCCTTCGTCTGGTTCCTGCTGGGTAAAAGCATCGAGTAGCGCCGCGTCACGCCAAGTCGCCTCATCCAGGGCGCCGTCGATTACCGGGCTCTGTTCGACATAGACAGCGGCGACATCACGTACCGGACGGCCATCTTGAGCCGCTAGCGGGACCGCCACCGCGGCTGCGTTCACCGCCAACACGACACAGGTCCATGGAACGAAGGTGGAGCGATTCCGTGACAACTCTGTCATATACGCGCGCCTCGCTCTGGGCGGTGGCGGCGGCTCTCGTTGAGTTCTGGGGACCAACAAGTATAGCCAGAGGCTTCTGCTAGGTGAATTCACCGTTGGCGACGACCCCTTCTTCGTCTCTACGTAAGACCCAGCTTGGGATGAGTACATAATGGGACCTCAAGCGTCACTCCGTTTCTTACCACAGAGCAGGCACGGCAGGCATCGTCGCGACCGAGCTCGGCGAGAGCCCTCGGACCTACGCAGGCTCGGCCGAGGCGTTGCTGAAACGATGTTCGTTGTTGGATCTCAGCACGTAAGCCCTGGAACTCTGCGGCCCTCAGTTCATCCACGGGGGCCTCCACGGCTGTCGACTTCTGGGTGTTGACCTCTTACCGGCGGCTCCAGATCGGTGCGGAAGAAAGTTCGCGCTGAGGCTGCCCTCACCCACGGCCAACCAGATCCTCGATCTAGGCTCCCGTCAACTTCGCTGATCATCTGCGCTTGGGTGAGGCGATAGCAACGACAAAAGCAGCCGTTAGGACGACGGTACCCACCGTCTTCGGGGTACTGACACGCCTCACTTCAACCGAACCGATATCGCTCAACGCGATCCTTACGGTCTCGGTGCGGAGACCGCCGGGGATTCCGACGATGGAGTCGTCGCGGATGGTCGGACCATCCAGGAGCACCTGCATGCCGTCTGTTTGGAGTATCCGAATCTGGCCAGGCTGCTCTTCCTCGATTAGCTGTCGAGGGCCAACCGTGACGGGTTGCCACGAGTGGCAACCGGTGAGATGCAGCACCAACATCAGCAGTGCCACTGGGCGGTAGCGGGTGATGGGGTCCATGCGCTCAAGATGCGGCACAGGTCAGCAAGGAGCGAGACCTTGTTACGGAGTGACGCTCCCGTCAGCCGCCACCTCAAACGCCAGACCCGGCTCGATCCCGCTGCCTGGCGTATCCACGACGCGAGTGAGGAGTGTGCCGTTCGCGGATACACCGTCCGTGCTGGCTCCGGTCGCATTCAGGGCGCAGGCATTGGGATCACTGATGCGAATGCGCTGCTCGGACCCAACCGGAACGTCGGTGAAGGTGATCTCCCAACGATCCGGTGCGACCGCAGCGAGGGCGAACGCCTGAAAGTTGTGCCACCCCGCGTGCAAGTGCGTGACGTTGACGCCCTGCACACACTGGGGGTGCATAGCGGCGACGGATGGGTCCGTGGAGGTCGATGCACTGTAGCTGAATACCACGGTGGCGAAGGTCGTAGGGGCGTCGAGGCCGGTGGAGTCATCTTGGCAGGCGGAGAGCCCCATCACTATTCCAAGGACGAAGAACGGGGAAGCACGCAGGCTGACATCCTCGTTTGGGGGTTTGCTGTTCCTCTCTTATCCGCTCGACCGGCGTGGAGGTTTCGTGCCGACGATCACCACGCCTTCCACGAAGACGCGCAGCCAGGGGATCTGGCGGGTCACACCTCTTTTCCGCGATCATCGGGATCGCTCACAATCTGTTGGACCTGTTGAACCACTCTCCGCGCGCTCAGGACACGACCGGCGATACGGTTGGCGAAAGCGATCAATCCCAGGGAACCGACGACCAAACCCACAAGATTGTTGAACGCAAATAACAACAGGGCCGCGACGATCAACCACCGCCACCGGGCCCCGATCCGATCTCCTAGTTTCCCCTTCCAGTCTCGTGCGTCCTGACCTGAGATTGTCATGGTCTTGGTTTCACTCCCGTATGAGCGTGCTCGATCACCACGCCTTCCACGAAGACTCTTCACCTAGCTCACGCTCGATGCGATAGCGACCCTCTAGGGCTGCGTTCAGGCGGGTGACGGGATCCATATGCGATCAGAATGCCGAGTGACTACGAAGGGGGACAACACTCATCGCTGCCGGAACAGGGCGAGCGTATTCGTCTCTGTGAACTCGCCAAAGCAGTAGATGAGGCACTCCCAGTGCACCCACGTGAGCATCATCTGGTCGGTGGTGAAGGCCCCAAAGGCGCTGATGCCATCGTCGTTAGATGCGGTGGTGTCCATCAGAGCGTGCCGGGATACCCCCCGCCATCGATGACGATGTTCTGACCATTGATATAACCCGCGTGCGCACTGCAGAGAAACGCGCACAGCGCGCCGAACTCTTCCGGAGAACCATAGCGCCCGGCGGGATTGGATTTCTTGCGGTGTTCGAACTCTTCCTCGAAATCCCGGCCCGACGCCTCGGCGATGTAGCGAATCCCCGATCGCAACCGGTCGGTATCGAAGGAACCGGGAAGGATGCCGTTGATGGTGACACCCTTGGCCACCACCTGTCGCGCGACGCCGGCCACGAAACCCGTGAGCCCTGCGCGCGCGCCGTTGGATAGCCCGAGCGTGGGAATTGGAGACTTCACCGAGCTGGAGGTGATGTTGACGATGCGTCCGAAGTCCCGCTCGCACATGCCATCGACGCTGGCCTTGATGAGCTCGATGGGGGTCAGCATGTTGGCATTCAGCGCGCTCAGCCAATCCTCGCGGCCCCAGTCGCGAAAATCCCCCGGCGGCGGCCCGCCGGCGTTGTTGACCAGAATGTCCAGACGCCCGGCCACCGCGAGGGCCTCTGCCCTGCCTTCCTCGGTGGTAATATCGCAGCACACGGCATGCACCTCACCGGACGCCAGCGCCCGCGCTTCCTCTGCGGCCGCCTCCAGAGTTTCCGGCGTGCGCCCGTTCATGGTCACGTGCACGCCCTCTCTCGCCAGCGCCAGCGCGCAGCCCTTACCCAGACCCTTGCTGGACGCGCAAATCAGCGCCCGTTTCCCCGCTATCCCCAGATCCACGGCCTTCTCCCCCTTACTCTCTCGAGTCAACGCCAACCGACGTTTGAGTTTAAGGGGGCGGAGCCCTTAAACTTTGGGCATTAGCAAACTCCGGGCTAAACCGATGGAGAGTCTAGCGGGCGCGTGTCAGCTGTCAAGAACGACAGACCCCGGGCATTTAGGTCCGATGACGGCGACGGAAGAGGCCTTTCGCGGCCCCCCAGACGCCCGCCTCCCGTTCGGCGATCCGATCGCTTTTAGCCAGACCTTCGACGACGATCACGGCACACCCAAGAAGGCATCGGTGGCGTAGGAGTCGGCCGGTGGATTGGAGAGGTTCCAGGAGAGCGACGGTCCTGACCCTGGGCGCATTCGCTTGTGGACGGCGGCGGCGCGCGTCTGGGATGGTCTCTGGCCGGACCCGGGGGATGAGAGAAAGCCCCCCGAGCCCGGCCTTGACTATGCGGCTCTTCGTGCGGGTAGGTTAGTGGTGCACTTCTGCCTGGGCGGCACCCGGTAGCGCAAGCACCACCAGCCCCGAGCCCGACAACTCTCCCCCGCCCCCGACCTGCACCGCGATGTACTGCCACCCTTCGTGCATGTAGGTCATCATGCCGTACTGGCCGGCGGCCGGAAGCTGGACGGTTCCCAGGCGCTCGCCGGTCTTCTTGTCGAGGGCATGGAGGACAGGCCGTCCCCTCTGGCCCTCAGTCGTGATGAGCAGGCTGCGTGTGACCATCGTGACGGCCGCTCTGGTCTGGCCGGTGTTGGGCAGATCCACCCCGCGCAGGGCGGGATGGTTCTTGATGGCCTCCGGCGTGTCCCCGTTGGGGACCCACCAGAGGTGCTCGCCCGTGTTCATGTCGATGGCGGTGATCCGGCTGTAGGGAGGCTTAAAGATCGGGAGACCCTGGGGGCCGGTAAGGCCACCTGGGCCGCCGGAGACCCAGTCCATGACCGTCACGCCCGTATTGAAGGGGTCTTCGGGGTCGTCCATCTCATGGCCGGGCGCCAGGGATCTCGAATAACAATTGTACGCGGACGAGACGTACATGATCCCCGTTTCAGGGTCCATGGACGTCGGGTGCGTGATGTTCACCGCACTTTGAGGGCAGTGGAGTGACGCGATCTTGCCGTCCTGGTTGTCCCGGTGCAGGGACGGAAGGAAGAGGGGTCCCATCTCGAAGTCGCTGGCGATGTCCACGGCCTGCCGCCGGAGCTCTGGCGTGAAATCGATGAGGTCGTCCTCGCTGACCCCCTGCCTCTCGTATGCAGCCGGCCACGTGGGGAAGGGCTGCGTGGGCGATGTCTGCTCGCCAGGGACCTTCGACTCAGGAACCGGGCGCTCCTCGATGGGCCACACCGGCTCGCCCGTTTCCCGGTTGAACGTGTACAGGAAACCCTGTTTCGTGGGCTGAGACACCGCCGGGATCCGGCGTCCGTCCACCGTGATGTCCATCACGATCGGGACGTTGGGATTGTCTAAGTTCCAGATGTCGTGGTGTACCGTCTGGAAGTGCCACACCCGCTCGCCGGTCTGGACGTCGAGGGCGATGAGGCTGGTGGCGAAAAGATTGTCCCCCGGCGCGTAGCCCTTGTAGTAGTCGTTGGTGTGCGCGTCGGTGGGAATGTAGACGATCCCCCGCTCCAGGTCGGCCGACATGGGGGCCCAAGAGGCGACGTTGCCCGTGTAGGACCAGGCGTCGTTCTCCCAAGTCTCGTGCCCGAACTCCCCCGGCCTCGGGATCACGTTGAACTTCCACATGTGCTCCCCGGTCCGGGCGTCATACGCCAGGATGTCACCAGCCACGTTCTCCCGGCGGGTCTGGTTGTAGCCCTGCTCGGAGGAGTTACCCACCACCACCACACCGTTCACGACGATGGGGGGCGAGGAGCTGGTGATGTATCCGACATCCTTGTCAACCCCGTATTCCACATCGTAGGGCTTGTCGAGGTCCGCCAGGAGGTCGACCACCCCGGTCTTGGGGAATCCGTCGATCGGCACGCGCCTGCCAAAGTTCTCCAGATGCTGGCCGGTCTTCGCGTCCAGGGCATGCAGGAAGAAGGCAGGGCTGATGTAGTAGATCACGCCACGGCCGTCCACCTCGCCGTGCGCCACGCCCTTGCCGTAGTTCTTCCGCATGGAGCGCTCCCACCGCTGCGTGAAGGGCTCGCGGTAGGTCCACAAGGTCTCCCCGGTAGCCGGATCGATGGCGACCACCGTACGGCGTGCGCCGGCCAGGGTGTAGAGCATGCCGTCGACGTAGCTTGGCGTCGACTTGAATTGGGTATCGACGTTGGGCCCGAAGTTGTCCGCTTTCCAGATCCAGCCCACCTCTATGTCCTCGAAGTTGCTGGCGTCGATCTGGTCAGCGGGCGAAAACCGGGTGCCCCAGGCGTCCCCACTCTGGTAGCGCCATTCCCCTTCCGGGCTGCCTCGGTCCTGGGACAAGGCAGAGGCCGGTGCGACCAAGAGGACCGCGAGCGCCAGGGCCGAGCACAGCGCGGACGTCGATTGCAGCACGAGCCGCAGGTCTGGTCTCATCATCTTCTTCCTCGCAGAATTGCAGAATTAAAGGGACAATGGGGACAAGAGCTTATGAGGGGCCACCAGGAAAGGCAAGGGAAAAAATGTTCCCCGAAACACAGAGCCGTGCATCGCCAGATGACGAAGCAACGACACGCTCACCACGCTACGCCCGCTGGTTCGAGATAGGGCGGCGTCGACCCGGTCCCCGCGGAGTTGCACGCCCGTCATGAGTTGATGACTCCTGCTGACCAGTCATGAAGCTACGCTGGTCCGTGACACCGGCTCCGACCGTCCAAGGCCAGCTGCGATGATGACCAGGCCGACCACGCCGCCGATGGCGACGAGGCCGGACCCGGGGGATAAGAGAAAGTCCCCCGAGCCCGGCCTTGACTATGCCGCTCTTCGTGCGGGTAGGTTAGTGGTGCACTTCTGCCTGGGCGGCACCCGGTAGCGCAAGCACCACCAGCCCCGAGCCCGACAACTCTCCCCCGCCCCCGACCTGCACCGCGATGTACTGCCACCCTTCGTGCATGTAGGTCATCATGCCGTACTGGCCGGCGGCCGGAAGCTGGACGGTTCCCAGGCGCTCGCCGGTCTTCTTGTCGAGGGCATGGAGGACGGGTCGTCCCCTCTGGCCCTCAGTCGTGATGAGCAGGCTGCGTGTGACCAGCGTGATGGCCGCACTGGTCTGGCCGGTGTTGGGTAGGTCCACCCCGCGCAGGGCGGGATGGTTCTTGATGGCCTCCGGCGTGTCCCCGTTGGGGACCCACCAGAGGTGCTCGCCCGTGTTCATGTCGATGGCGGTGATCCGGCTGTAGGGAGGCTTCCAAAGCGGGAGACCCTGGGGGCCGGCAAGGCCAAAGCCACCTGGGCCGCCGGAGACCCAGTCCATGACCGTCACACCCGTATTGAAGGGGTCTTCGGGGTCGTCCATCTCATGGCCGGGCCACAGGGCACCCGAATAACAGCTGAACGAGGACGAGACGTACATGATCCCCGTCTCAGGGTCCATGGACGTCGGATGCGTGATGTTCACCGCACCTTGAGGGCAGCTGACTGCCGCGGTCTTGCCGTCCTGGTTGTCCCGGTGCAGGGAAGGAAGGAAGAGGGGTCCCAGCTCGTAGTCGCTGGCGATCTCCAGGGCCTGCCGCCGGAGCTCTGGCGTGAAATCGATGAGGTCGTCCTCGCTGATCCCCTGCCTCTCGTATGCAGCCGGCCACGTGGGGAAGGGCTGCGTGGGTGACGTCTGCTCGCCAGGGACCTTCGACTGGAGAACCGGGCGCTCCTCGATGGGCCACACCGGCTCGCCCGTTTCCCGGTTGAACGTGTACAGGAAACCCTGTTTCGTGGGCTGAGACACCGCCGGGATCCGGCGTCCGTCCACCGTGATGTCCATCACGATCGGGACGTTGGGATTGTCGTAGTTCCAGATGTCGTGGTGTACCGTCTGGAAGTGCCACACCCGCTCGCCGGTCTGGACGTCGAGGGCGATGACGCTGGTGGCGAAAAGATTGTCCCCCGGCGAGTAGCCCTTGTAGAAGTCGTTCACCCCCGCGTCGGTGGGAATGTAGACGATCCCCCGCTCCAGGTCGGCCGACATGGGGGCCCAGGAGGCGACGTTGCCCGTGTAGGACCAGGCGTCGTTCTCCCAAGTCTCGTGCCCGAACTCCCCGGGCCTCGGGATCACGTTGAACTTCCACATGTGCTCCCCCGTCCGGGCGTCATACGCCAGGATGTCGCCAGCCACGTTCTCCCGGCGGGTCTGGTTGTAGCCCTGCTCGGAGGAGTTACCCACCACCACCACACCGTTCACGACGATGGGGGGCGAGGAGCTGGTGATGTATCCGACGTCCCTGTCAACCCCGTAGTCCACATCGTAGGGGTGGTCGAGGTCCGCCAGGAGGTCCACCACTCCGGTCTTGGGGAATCCGTCGAGCGGCACGGACCTCCCCCAGTTCTCCAGATGCTGGCCGGTCTTCGCGTCCAGGGCATGCAGGAAGAAGGCAGGGCTGATGTAGTAGATCACACCACGGCCGTCCACCTCGCCGTGCGCCACGCCCTTGCCGTAGTTCTTCCGCATGGAGCGCTCCCACCGCTGCGTGAAGGGCTCGCGGTAGGTCCACAAGGTCTCCCCGGTAGCCGGATCGATGGCGACCACCGTACGGCGTGCGCCGGCCAGGGTGTAGAGCATGCCGTCGACGTAGCTTGGCGTCGACTTGAATTGGGTATCGACGTTGGGCCCGAAGTTGTCCGCTTTCCAGATCCAGCCCACCTCTATGTCCTCGAAGTTGCTGGCGTCGATCTGGTCAGCGGGCGAAAACCGGGTGCCCCAGGCGTCCCCACTCTGGTAGCGCCATTCCCCTTCCGGGCTGCCTCGGTCCTGGGACAAGGCAGAGGCCGGTGCGACCAAGAGGACCGCGAGCGCCAGGGCCGAGCACAGCGCGGACGTCGATTGCAGCACGAGCCGCAGGTCTGGTCTCATCATCTTCTTCCTCACAGAATTACAGAATTTAAAGAATACAGAATTAAGGGGTGCTGAGGACGAGCATCTCAAAACATCTTCCGGCCCTCACGCTCACGCTGGGTTGCACGCCCGTCATGAGTTGATGACTCCTGCTGACGAGTCATGAAGCTACGCTGGTCCGTGACACCGGCTCCGACCGTCCAAGGCCAGCTGCGATGATGACCAGGTCGACCACGCCGCTACCGCGCTCACCGATCCCCATTCCCGCCCATCCGGCGAAGCCCGAAGCCCAAAGTAGCCACCGCCGTGTCGCTCTTGCATGAAGATTAGGGCTGGTACCGCCAGTGCCAGGCCGGCCCAGCCCCTCTCCTCCTCCCTTTGTCGGATGGAAGTCCCTCTACCGGAAGTTCTCGTTCCTGTCGCGCTCCTCCGCAGACACTGGCCAGCGACGGTTGACGCCTTTCGCCGCCTGCAGGAGCTCCCACTCCTGAGGGATAGTCCCGTAGTAACGGTGGTCCTGCCAGCGCCGGCCTTCCAACCAAAACTCTACCTGGCGCTCGTACTTGAGCTGGGTCAAGATCTCGTCCGCATCGCTGCTGGAGAACGCCGGCAACCCCGCGCCCGCACGAACGAGATTGATCTGGTCCACCGCCCCGGACATGTTGCCCGCGACCAGGTGGGCTTCGGCCGCAATCAAGCCCGCCTCCTGCCAGCGGCTGACGGGAATGTCCGAGCCAAACGCAGGATACTTCAGTTGGTGGTAGTGCTCCCGGCTATTCCGCGCGATACCGACGAGCGCGGTGTGCTGGATCCGCGGATCCAGCTCTCCGCTCACCGGGTCTATCATGTTGGCGAAACGTGGATCCATGATGTGGTCGATTACCCCGGTGCTGAGGCGTTCATAAGCCCAGTTTGCGCTCCCAGGCAGCTCGTAGCCGACATCCAGCCAGTAATCGGACTTTGTCGCCAGCGCCTGCTCCGCCGCTTGCCTCGCAGCATCAAAATCCGACGCCTGCATGCCACGCTCGAAATACAGCGACCGGAGGGCCCGCGCCTTCGAACCCATCGCCGCCGCTTGCAGATTCGCGTCGCCCGCGGCGCCGGCGATCTGCGCGACCCTGTCGAAGTAGACCAGCGACTGCTCGTAGATCGCCGCGGGCGTGTTCGGGGGACCCGCATCGATGGGCACTTCCTCGAAATGGTCCGCCAGGACCACCCGGGAGAGCCCCGCCCAGTAGTGGGCGTCTGCCATGCGCCGATCGGTGTCAGGCGAATCGAGGAGATCCCCGAGGCGCGCGATCATGTCGTCCCCGACCCATCGGGCCACGCTCATGTCGCGGTACAACCGGTCGCGCTCATGGCTCGGGCTGTCCATGACCCCCAAATCAAACTCGAGGTAAAGGGTGTAGGTCGTCACAAAATTGATCTCGTCGGCGACGGTGCCCGCGTGGACAAGAACGTTGTCGTAGCCGATGGAGAAGGCCCCCTGGGGCGAGTTTGAGATCGCGTCCAGCATGCGCGGATCATTCAGCCCCTCGTCTTCGATGTTCGTGGGGTTCTCGACGTCGAAAAGATCGCCGCACCCGGCCCCCACGAAGGCCGTCAACACGAGGAGCCAGATCGCCGTCGCTCCTCTTGCCATCGCTGCTGGCGTCCTCTTGCACTGCAGTTGCTGCATCATGGCCTATGCCTCCCTTCCGCTAGTCTGCCTTGTATCAGGACGCTAGAACGTTGCTTGAACCCGAATGACGAAGCGCTGCGGCGGGGGTAGTGCCCAATCATCCATATTCATGGTCAGTCCCGCAGATTCAGGAACAAGCCGGCTGCTCCCGGGATCCGTAAAGCCGCTGCGGCCGAACGAGGGCTTGTACTTGGTCCAGAGCGCCAGGCGACGGCTCGCCAGGGTGACCTGCATCGTGCTCGCACCCAATCCCCCGGTGATGTTCTCGGGCACCTGATAGGTAACGCCAAGCTCCGCGAATCTGATGTAGTCGGCCTTGGACATGAAGTCCGAGAATCTGCGATGGTTGCCGGTGGTCCCATACTCGTCGGCGATCTCCTGCCGCCTCGCGGTCGAGGTGCTCGGGTCATCCAGCTCGCGCTCCCACTCGGCCAGCCACGCCTCGTTCTTGATGGCTGTCCGGGTGATACACGTTGCACAGAGCATCATGAAACCAGCGGCTCCATCGAAGACCGCGTTGACCCGGAAGCCCCCGGGGAGATCGAGACTAGAGGAGAAACTCCCCGTCGTCGTCGGAACCGGATTGCCTTGGAAGACGAGGGAGTCCCCGCCCGCCGCGTTCTTGAGGAAGTTGGGATTGATCTCATCCAGCGTCGACAACTGCTCGATAGGCACCCCAACGCGGTACGGGTTGCCGGGATCTGCCACGGATGCCAGGGTCGCGCCAGGCATGTAACCCACCGCGATATAGTTTTGGCGCCGGTTCCCCCCTATCCTGAAGCGTTGAATGCCACCGATGTCGGTAATCTCCTGGCTCAGCGTACCGATCTGGGTGGTGGTCCGCCAGGTGAGATTCGGACGCTGAATCCAGGTTACGTTCAGCGACGCCTCGATTCCGGACGACTTGAGGGCGGCCACGTTCGTGAGCTGTGGCTCGCCGAACCCCAGCGAGTGCGGGGACGGCAGCGCCAGCAAGCCGTCCTTGGTCTCTTGGTTGAAGTATACGAACTCGACGCCCACGCGGCCCCCTAAAAGGCCGAGCTCAGCCCCCAGCTCCCGCTCGATGGAGCGCTCCGGCTTCAGATCCGCGTTGCCGAGATTCAAGGGCGACACGGCCGGGAGGTTATTGATGAGCGCGTTAGGCTGCCACGTCCGCAGGGCATCGAACGAGCCGGGCTGCAGCCCCGCCGCGCCGATCGCCGCACGCACGCGGAACTGCTCGAAGCCCGCGAAGTCCCAGAAATCGTGGTCTGAGACGACCCAGGAGACTCCGGCCTTGGGGTACACCTCGAATCCGAAGTCCTGACCGAAGGCGGAGTTGCCGTCGGCGCGGACGCCGCCAGTCACAAAGACCTTGTCCCACAACCCGATCTGCTCCTGGACGTACACGCCGGCGTTGATGACCTCTTCAAACCACTCGTCCAGCTTGGTGACGGTAGATCCACCCCGCAGCGTGCCCAGGGCCGGCGAGGAGAAGTTTCGCACGGCGGCCTCCCGAATCCACCTGTCCTCCCAGAAGCTCTGGCCGCCGACCACGAACGTGGAGGTCAGGTTCTCGCCGAAGTCCTGCTGCCAGGAGGTCTTAAAGTCCACGGTCGTGGCCGTTCGCTCCTCGTTGTAGACACCGCGCAAGCCGTCTGGGTCGCCGGCGTCAGTGCCCTGGCGGATGGTCCCTATCTCCTCGATGTCAACCTGGTTGAAGCCGACAGTGAGCTCGGATGAGACGTTGGGCAGCCATGCATAGATGGCCGATCCACTGACGGTGAGCTGGTCGGTGCCTATCTCGCCTATCTGCTGGAAGTACCCGGCAACCGTGCCCCACGTCTCGCCATACACCCGGACCGCGTCCGTCGTCCCCGGGTTCGCGAGGGTGGTTATGACTGGCAAATTCCCCTTGCCAGTGCCGCCTGGGCCTCCTCCTAACCTGTCGATATCGCTCCGAACCAACATGACATCCAAGCGGGTCTGGAGCTTTTCCAAAGGCTGGATGTTGACACCCGTGCGCAGAGAAACGTTTGTGAGCTGGTCCGACGGTTGCGTGTCCTCCTCGCGCTGCATGCGCGCCGAAGCAAAATACTGCACTTGCGCTCCCCCGCCGTTAACGGACAGGGAGTAATCCTGGAGGTGGCCGGTTCGCCGGTTCTCCTCGAACGGGTCGCTAAAGACGACGCTCTTCGTTACGGGGTTGTAGCCCGAGTTACCACGGAGACGGCCGGGTTCGAGGTAATTGAGCCCCTGCTCCACCATGAACGAAAAGACAGGGTCCCCAACACTACCCCGTTTCGTGAAGATCTGGATCACGCCGCTGGACGCCTCGGTACCGTAGAGGGTCGCGGCCGCCGCCCCTTTGATCACCTCGATCCGCTCGATGTCGTTCGGGTTAAGCTGGTCGAGGGGCGAGCTGAAACGCCTAATCCTGTTGTCGATGCGGACGCCGTCGATGTAGATCAACGGGTCGTTCCGCTGAGTGAGACTTACTCCGCCCCGGAGGACGATCCGATTGGCGGCGCCCACCTCGCCGTGTGGCTGCCCAAACATCCCGGAGATCCGCCCCCGCAGCATTTCCGATACATTGGATATAGGCGACACTTCCAACGCAGCGCCGCTGATGCTGGCCACCGTCTGCCCGAGCCGGCGCCGCTCCGTCACGACCCCTGTCCCGGTGACCACCAGCTCATCGAGGGCGATCGCCTGGGATTGCATCTCGACATTCACGGTGACGCTCTGGCCGGCCACGACCGTGACCTCCTGCGTCTGCAGTGCATAGCCAATGATCCGGAACTCAACCTCGTGCGTCCCGGCCGGGACGCCGGGGATCAGGAAGCGGCCGTCGGCGCGGGCCAGCGCTCCTATGTTTCGCGCTAGGATGCTGACCTGCGTGCCCGAGAGGGGCGCCAGGGTGCTGCCATCCAGCACCTGCCCGCTTAAGGTGCCCGTCTGCGCGCGCAGCGAACCGGCAGCCATCGCCATCAGGGCCAAAGCGATGGCCCCGTGAACGAAGAACTGACGAGGGATTCTCATGATTCTACTCTCCTTATTGCAGTAAGACTCCTCCTCCGTACATCTCTTCTCTCCGTGCATTTCTCCGTGCATTTCTACACGAAATCGCAACGTAGCATCCCGGCAACGCCCACGCAATCAACTGCGGGCGGTCCTCGCCTCGGCCCCGGCCGTCGGGAGCAGGACCTGGCCATTCGGGGTGTCGCAAAAGGCCCCATAACTACCCTTCCCACTGGGAATTACATGGTCAACAGCTCAGATTGGTGGGGGCTCAGGCGAAGGGCAGAGTGGAGCGACTCAGCGAGGTGGCTCGATGTACGGCCGCCTCTGGAGGTAAAGCTGGAGACGCCCGCGGATGCTGGTGGCCAGCTCGAGCTCGCGGGCGACGGTGGCGAGCCGAGCCGCCTCGTCGGCCAGGCTGGCGGCGCGGTCGAAGCGGCCGGCTGCTGCTTCAGCCGCCGCCAATACGTCGAGGATCTGCGGGTGCGGGCGGCCGAGGAGCTGGGCGGCCCGCTCAGCCAGCACGACGGCTTCCTCGGGCCAGCGCACGGCGGCGTCGTGGTGTGTGGCCAGGAGCCAGGCCATGGCCACGTACGCTTCGACAGCGCCGGGCCCGAGGCGCGGCGCGGCGCGCTGGAGCTCTTCCAGCGCTTCCGCAGTATGACCGGTCGAGGCGAGCGCCACTGCCAGGTTGAAGCGGGGCGCGGCCATGTCGGGGCGGGACTCCAGCGCCCGGCGGTAGTGTTCTATGGCCTCGTCGGTCCCCCCCTCCCCCCACAGGAGTCGGCCCAGGTTGTTGTGCGCCTCGGCGTGGTCGGGCTCCAGCTCGATGGCCCGGCGGAAGTGGTCGGCAGCGGCGTCCGTCTGGCGCAAGGCGAGTAGCACACCGCCCAGGTTGTTATGAGCGCCGGTGTGGTCTGGCCGGAACCGGAGCGCCTCCCGGTAGTGTCGCACGGCTCCCTCAAGATCGCCCCGCGCCTCCAGCGCGATGCCCAGGTTGTAATGGGCCGACGCGAAATCGGGTTGAGCCTGTACTGCCCGGCCGTAGTGATGGATCACCCGGTCCAGATCGCCCGTCGCGCTGTAGAAGGCCGCCAGGCTGGCGTGGGCCATCGCGTCGTCCGGGTTCAGCCCGATGAGGTGCTCCCAACCCTCCACAAGGTCGCGCGCCGCCTTGTGCGCCACTTCCTGTCGGAGCACGGCCAGCTGGCTCTGCGAGCGGGGCAGCGCCTGGATCCACAGCTCGGCCATCTCGTCGGTCGAGTTGGGTCCGTAGACCACACGACGTGGCGGGGTGTGGGGGTTACGGGGGTTCGCGGCAGAGTTGTCATACACGTAACGCAGACGGATAACCGTCCCCGCCGGCAGCCGGACTGGCCGGATGAAGGTGTAGGCGTCCTGCCAGTTGAAGTCCCAGTCGTTGATGCGCAGGATCTGGCGAACCGCCCCGTCCGGGAGCGCCGCCCGCACGTCCATAAGCTTGCCCAAGTAGTGGGCGTGGGGGTAGAGCGCGAGCAACTCGACGTCGACGGGGAGCCGCAAGCTGTCCGTCACGGCGTAATCGGGCTGGCCAGGCGGGATGTCGAGGGTCTGCGAGCCGAGCCGCAGGAGGACCGGTGTCCGCGCAGGCGGTGCTTCGGCGAAATAGAACCCGACCCTAGGGCGCACGGCAGCGGCGTGCGCCTGGGGGCGAAGGTGCATCTGGATCACGAAGTCCGTGCCCGGCTCGAGCGGCCAGGCGAGTCCCTCGGGGTTCGGCCGCGGTATGCGCCCCGGCGTCCACCCGACGAAGAAACCGGCGGCTGGCCTGGCCCCGCTGCGAGTGAACATTCCGTCGAAACCCGGCTCGGGATCGAGGGCATCCTCCTGCCGCGACGCCGCCGTCGCGTCCACGGCCATGACTACGTGGTGCACGACCATCGCGTCGCCCGGCTGCAGGTCCACCGCCCGGACGTACCGGGTCTGATCCAGCGGGACCGGCAGCACGAAGTTGCGGAAGACTTCTCCGCCGCCGGCAGGCAGCGTGTACGGCTCCGGCATCTCCAGGATCAGGTCGGGCTCTCCCAACGTCCAGCCGCCTTCCCAGGCTGGCGGTGCCGGCGCGGCCGCGATGTCGCCTGCCGGTGCGCCCTGCTTGGCCCAGCGGCCTAGCACCGCGATCTCCCGCTCGGAGAGGCGTCGCTCGTCGGCGAAAAGGTAGTCGCCCGGCTCCAGCGGCCACGGCGGCATCCGTCGCTGGAGTGTGACCGCGGCGATTAGGTCGGCCCGGTCGCGGGCATCCTCGTAGCGGAGCAGTGGGAACGGCGCCGCGCGGCCCGGTCGATGGCACCCGGCGCACTGCGCATACAGGATCGGCGCCACGTGGGCGCTGAAGGTAGGTGATTCAGGAAGCGGGGCCCGGTTCGGATCGCCGCCGCAGCCGGTTACCGCCAGCGCCACGGCGGCTACGGGGGCGCGAATCCGGGAAGTCCACGGTCGTACCGCAGAAGCTCTGGCGGTCCCGGTCCGGCGGTTTGGTCTCTGCACCCGGGCTACGCTCCCCCGGTCGACTGTACAGTCACCGGGCCATGTATAGCCGTCCCGAGAGGCGGCAGCAAGCCTCGGCCACCATCTTCGGCGTCGTCCATCTCGTGGCCGGGCACCAAGCCTCTCAGCCGATTTGTGTGCTGTTCGGCCCCAGCCCTGATGTAGACGCTGACCGGCGCTACAGCCCGCCCGAATGGGTGCCCCGAAGCTGGGCTGGCTCCAAGCAGAGCCTATGCAAAGCCTATGGAGGGCGGCCAGGAAAGGCAAGGGGAAGAATGTGTCGGTCTTGCTCCCGTCATCCGAATAAGGCCGAGGTCCCGAGGTCTGGGCGAGTAGGTTGCGAGGTCGAACGCGACCCAGTCCAGGAGAGAGCCCGATGAGCGAGCTGCGGCCGACAAGATGCAGGCGGATCTGCGGATCCGGAACTACGCGGAGCGGACCTGGAGGCGTTGCACGGGTCCTGGCGGGCGTACGAGCCGCCGAGTTACCTGCTCTCCGGGCAGTAGCCGCTTCAGGACATCGCCCTGCACCCGAAACATCTCGGGCGCAACGGGAATGCTACACACGGGCTGGGCCGGGTGTCGGGCCGGGTCTTGTACAGGCTGGCGATGGCACGGTAAGATTAATATGTCTCCCTCGATCAATCATTTTTCGACGATGGCTTTGACCGCTGCCGGGGGCGCGAGATCTCACTCGCCGAAGGAAGGCTGGATCATGATGAAGAGGAAAGGGCCCTTGACGGTCGTTCTGGTGTGCCTGGCTTTGACGGCCCTCAGTGCTCCCCAACCCGTACAGGGACAGCGGCTACCGAGTGAAGTCGGGGAGCTGGGGGCCGGCACGATCGAAGAAGACAAGCTCGCGACCGCCGTGAGGATCTATCTTCAGATCACCGAGGTTCGAGAGGATCTTCACACCGAGATGTCCAAGTCCCACGAGAGCGCGCAAAGAGCGGAGCTACGGGCGAGGGCGGATGAACGGATCGATCAGATCTTCCACGAACATAACCTCACCCCGAAGGAATACGAGGACATCTCCTACATCATCGGCACCGACCAGGAGCAGGGGGAGCTGTTCGATAAGATCTTGGAGCGACTGAGAGAAGGGGGGTAACGACATCCCCTAGCAGACCGTGGATCAAGTCCGGTCATCGCTGTTGTGTTAAATCAGGAGGACACGAGGGTTTTTGCAGCGAGGACGGCGATGGCGGTAGGCAAGCGGCCCGAGGCTCGGCAGGGCGAGATGGTCGTGGTGGCGAGCGAGATTCGGGCCTTGGACAACCCGTTCTACTGGGCCTTGAACGAGCTTCTGGCGAAAAGCGGGTTTGACGAGTTCGCGGAAGAGGCATGCCGTGAGTGCTACGCGGACAATCGGGGTCGGCCGGGGATTGCCCCCGGGGTGTATTTCCGAATGATGATGGTGGGCTACCTGGAAGGGATCGGCTCGGAGCGGGGCATTGCCTGGCGGTGTGGGGACTCGTTGTCGTTGCGTGAGTTTCTGGGATACGGGTGGGCGAAGAACCCGCCGGAGCATTCGACCCTGTCGAAGACGCGCAAGCGCCTGAGCGTGGAAGCGCACGCGGCGGTGTTCGGGCGGGTGCTGGAGCTGCTGAAGGGGTCGGGGTTGCTGAGCGGCAAGACGCTGGGCGTCGACTCGACGACGCTGGAGGCGAATGCGGCGATGCGCACGATCGTGCGGCGCGACGACGGGTTGGGCTACGATGAATGGCTGGAGCAGGTGGCCCGGGCGTCGGGGATCGAGACGCCGACGCGCAAGGATCTGACGACGCTGGACCGGAAGCGTCCGAAGAAGGGCTCGAACAAGGACTGGGTGCATCCGCACGACCCGGAGGCGCGGATCACGAAGATGAAGGACGGCAGGACGCGCCTGGCGCACAAGTTGGAGCAGGCGGTCGACATGGAGACCGGTGCGCTTGTGGCGGTGACGGTGCAGACGATGGACGGGGGAGATGTGGCGTCGCTGCCCAACACGCTGGACGAGGCAGAGCGGCAGCTGGAAGTAGTGCAGGTAGAGCCCGAGGAAGTGGTGGCCGACAAAGGCTACCACTCGAACAAGACCATGACGGGCGTGAAGGAGCGGGAGCTGCGCAGCTATGTGAGCGAGCCCAACCGCGGGCGCCGGAAATGGAAGAACAACCGGGACGCGCAGACGCCGACCTACGACAACCGCCGCCGGATCCGCGGCAACCGGGGGATGCGGCTGCTGCGCCAGCGCGGCGAGAAGGTGGAGCGGGGGTTTGCGCACTTGCTTGTGACCGGAGGGCTGCGTCGCGTCCACATACGGGGCCAGGAGGAGATTCGAAAACGGATGTTGATCCACGCGGCGGCCTTCAACCTCGGCCTTCTCATGCGCAAGCGGTTCGGGGTTGGAACCCCCCGTGCGTTACAGGGCCTCGCTACCGTACAAGCTGCGCTCGCAACTCAGGTTACAACCCGCGTCTCGCGCTTTTTCCGCCGTATTCGGCGCTATTTCGCCTTCCTTGGGCCGAATATCGCCTCGTCAGACCCCAAAACCCGCTTCTTGCACAACAACACAGCCCCCGCCCGCGTGTCTGCCTTCTCTCCCACCCATCATCCGCTGGGAACCTATTTCTTCCACGGACTGCTAGAGAAGTACCCGCCAGCTGGAACAATATTATCCCCGATAGAGTGCTCCAGGGACAGGGGTGGGGAAGTCGGCTGTCAGGGTAATCGGCCCTTATTTCGGCCCTTATTTCGGCCCTTATTAGTAGTGTCCTAGGACACTACCCGTCACTTGCGTTGCTTGGGGGCGGACGGTATTTATCGTCAGCCTGGGGCAGTGCACCTTAGATGAGCTCGCTGGAACCCTGACCAGTTGAGCTGTATCTTTGCTAGGTGGCACACGCATTTGCCGGCATCATGCATGGCGCGTGATGAGGAGGCCAGAAATGAGGGGAGATCGGTTATGAGAACGCTCGCTGCCAGTGCCGCCGTATCGGGCATTCTGCTCCTGCTGGTGGGTCAGACTGGCGAGACCGGTGTCCCG
Source organism: Longimicrobiales bacterium (assembly GCA_965197725.1). Taxonomy (GTDB): domain Bacteria; phylum Gemmatimonadota; class Gemmatimonadetes; order Longimicrobiales; family Gaopeijiaceae; genus UBA1138. The sequence goes on along the minus strand of CBDANQ010000058.1, from coordinate 119,675 downwards.
CAGCAGGATGGGTTGCGAGTGGCCACGCTCACGACGGCCGGCGCTCCCGGGCACATGAACGCCTCCACCGCGGCCGGATCGCCCGTGATGGCCCACACGGCCGGGTGGGACGGCCCTCCTGCGGCCGACCCGTCGGCCGAGACACTCACTGAGGTGGTGAAGCGGTACTGCGTGGTGTGCCACGACAACCGGAAGATGACGGGTAACCTGTCGCTGGAGGAATTCTCGGTTGAGGCGGCTCCGGAGATGTCGGAGAAGGCCGAGAAGATGATCGTGAAGCTGCGGCTGGGCATGATGCCTCCTCCGGGCAGGCGCCGGCCGAGTGCTGATACCCTGCTGGCCCTGGTCGAGACGCTGGAGAGGACCATCGATGATGCGTTCAACGCCGAGCCGGCGGTCGCCACCCGACTCCTCCTGAGGATGAACCGAGCCGAGTACGAGCGCACGATCCACGCGCTCCTGGGGATCGAGGTGGACGCCGAAGCCCTCCTCCCGGGCGAGACGATAAGCGACGGCTTCGACAACATCGCGGACGTCCAGGTCATGTACGGAACGCTGCTGGAAGGCTACATGCGCGCGGCTGCGCATGTCAGCCGCCTAGCCGTAGGCGAGCCAGGGGCGGTCGCGAGGCAGGCGTCGTACCCGGTGTCGCGGTTGATCTCCCAATGGCAGCGGGCCGAGGGCGCGCCGTACGGAACCCGCGGGGGCATCTCCGTAGTCCACCACTTTCCGGCCGACGGCCAATACGTCTTCAGAGGCTCGTTCGTCTGGGACGGAGGCACCCAGATGTTCGGCAGGCTCGCGAGGGACCAGCAGCTCGAGATCTCGATCGACGGTGAGCGGGTGGCGCTGCTGGACATCGACCGCTGGATGAGAGAATCGGACGTCGACGGCGTGATGGTGGAGACGGACTCCATCCCGGTCCGCGCCGGGGCCAGGCGGGTGTCGGCGGCCTTCCCTCAGACGTTCGAAGGACCGATAGAGGAAGTGAGCGCCGCGATCGAACAGAGCCTGGCCGACACGGATATCGCTGGCTCGAGCGGGATGACGATCCTTCCCCACCTGGGGGAGCTTAGGATCGCCGGTCCCTACGACGTTACGGGGGTCTCCGAGACCCCCAGCCGCGCCCGGGTCTTCACGTGCCGGCCCACCGAGCCGAGCGAAGCGCGGCCCTGCGCCGAGAAGATCATCTCCAGGCTGGGGAGCCAGGCGTACCGGAGGCCGCTCACAGACGATGATCTCCGAGGGTTGATGTCGATCTACCAGACGGCTGCCGGGGACGGCGGCTTCGAGGCCGGGATCCGGGTCGCCCTGCAGGGCATCCTGGCCAGCCCCCACTTCATCTTCCGGTGGGTGAAGCAGCCGGGCGAGGTCCATGATGGCGAGCTCTATCCGATCAGCGACATGTCTATGGCCACGCGCCTAGGGTACTTCCTGTGGGGCACGCCTCCGGACGATGAGTTGGTGGCGTTGGCCCGTGAGGGGAAGCTGACGGATCCCGAGGAGACGGAGCGGCAGGTGTGGAGGATGCTGAAGGACCCCCGCTCGGAGGCCCTCGCCACGAGGTTCGCCGCCCAGTGGCTCAATCTCAACGGCCTGAACGGGCTGGTTCCGGATCTTCGAAAGCATCCGGAGTGGGATGACCGGCTCCGAAATGGGCTGCGCCGCGAGACCGAGCTGTTCTTCTACGGCATCGTCCAGGAAGATCGGAGCGTGCTAGACTTGTTCACGGCGGACTACACCTATCTCAACGAGCGCGTCGCCCGGCACTACGGGATCTCGGGCGTGGCGGGCCCGGAATTCAGGCGTGTGCAACTCGTCGACGAGAGGCGGCACGGATTGTTGGGCAAGGGAGCCATCCTCGCGCTCACGTCCTTCGCCAACCGGACCTCACCGGTGCTTCGAGGGTTGTGGGTCATGAGGACGATCCTGGGCGTCGACCCCCCGCCTCCGCCGGAGAACATCCCGCCCCTGGACGCGACGGATGCGGTGGACGAGGGGGCGGGCAGAGTCCTCACGGTGCGGGAGCGAATGGAGAAGCATCGCAGCGACCCGACGTGCAACGCCTGCCACCAGTTCATGGATCCCCTGGGTCTTACGCTGGAATCTTTTGGCATCACCGGGCGGTGGCGCGTCAGGGACGAGGGGAACCCGTTGGATACGCGCGGTAAGCTGTGGACCGGGACCGAGATGACGGGCTCGATAGAGCTGCGGGACGCGCTTCTGGACAGCTTTCAGGAGCAGATCCTGCGGAACTTCACTGAGAACCTCATGAGGTATGCCCTTGGCCGACGGATCCAAGCCTTCGACAAGCCGGCGATCCGGGCCATCGTGAAGAATGCTGAGGCCGAGGATTACCGCATGTCGTCCGTGATCCTGGGTGTAGTGAAGAGCAACGCGTTCCGGATGCAGAGAGCGGACGTCGCGGCCTCCGAAGAAGACGAATAGGAAGACGAATAAGAGTTGAAATAGCCGCAGCGGGCTAAAGCTTAACGAGGGAGAAAACCATGCACTTGATCACTGGCAAGCACATTCCCCGCCGCACCTTTATGCGCGGCATGGGGGCTACGGTGGCGTTGCCCTTCCTCGACGCCATGCTGCCCGCGGGACGGCTGTGGGGGGAGGCGGCGAAGGCGCTCGACAAGACCCGCCTGGTATGTATTGAGATGGTTCACGGTGCCGCGGGGTGCGCGAGGTCGGCGAAAGACATGCATTTGTGGGAACCGGTAGGTGTGGGCCGTGACTTCGATCTCAGCCTCAGCAGCATGGCGCCTCTCGAGCCGTACCGGGACTACTTGACCGTCATTAGCGACACCGACGTCCGCATGGCGGAGGCGTATGCTGCCCCGGAGATCGGGGGCGACCACTTCCGCGCCAGCTCCGTCTTCCTGACCCAGTCCCACCCGAAGCGCACGGAGGGCTCGGACGTCTTCGTAGGGAAGTCGCTAGACCAGATCTACGCCGACCGATTCGGACAGGATACGCCGATCCCGTCGATGCAGCTGTGCATAGAAAACGTCGCTCAGTCCGGCGGATGCATGTACGGATATTCGTGCATATACACGGATAGCATCAGTTGGGAGACACCCGAGCGGCCGCTTCCCATGATCCGGGATCCACGCATCGCCTTCGAGCAGATCTTCGGAGCGGGCTCCAGCGCCGAAGAGCGTGAGACCCGCCTGCGGACCGACGTCAGCCTCCTCGATTGGATCAAGGGTGAGGTGGACGGGCTGAATAAGACCCTGGGCGTGACCGACCGGCAGAGAATGGACCGATATCTCGAGAACGTCCGCGAAATCGAGCGCCGGATCGAGAACATCGTTGAGCACAACACCAGCGGCGAGGCGAGGGAGATCCCCGAAGCTCCGGCCGGTGTGCCCGACTCCTTCGAGGAGCACGTGAAGCTGATGTTCGACCTGCAGGCTGTTGCCTTCGAGACGGACATGACTCGGGTCTTCACGTTCAAGATGGGGCGCGACGCCTCGAACCGCGTATACCCGGGGAGCGGGACGGACCGACCGTTCCACGCGGCGTCTCACCACGGCGACAATGAGGAAATCCTGGTGGACCTGGCGGCGATCAACAAGCACCACGTCGGCACGCTCACGCACCTCTTCGACAGGCTGAAGGACACGATGGAGGGTGATGCCAATCTCCTGGACAAGACCCTGATTATGTACGGTTCGCCCATGTCCGACAGCAACGTTCACAACCACAGGCGCTGCCCCCTCTTCTTGGTGGGGGGAGCGAACGGCTTGCTGGAGGGCGGCGTCCACATCAAGGCGAAGGAAGGCACGCCGATGGCGAACGTGATGCTCAGCCTGATGCAAGGATTGGGATTAGACGACATGAAGAGCTTCGGTGACAGCGTGGGCGGCTTCTCGTTCTCGGTTCCCCAAACACGCATGGCCACTCAAACTCTCGACGATGCTACGCGACGTTGACGTGTGGGTAAGGGAGAAAAAATGACAACGCGCACCTACTCGAAAATCGCGGGCACCATGTGTGTGGCGATGCTACTGTCGGCGTCCACGGGTCCCGATGCGCCGGTGGCCGACGCAGCTATGCGGGGAGACACGGAGGCGGTACGCTCGCTCGTGCGTAGTGGGGCCGACGTCAACACGGCGCAGGGTGATGGTCTCACGGCGCTGCACTGGGCGGGGATGAAGGGCGACGCCGAGATGGCGAAGATCCTGATCTACGCCGGGGCCGCCTTGCATGCGGTGACCCGGAACGGTGCCCACACGCCCCTCCACGTGGCCAGCAAGGCCGGCAACGTGCCCGTGATGCGGGCGCTTCTCGAAGCCGGGAGTGACGCGAACGCCAGATCGACGTTGGGGGTGACTCCGCTGCACCTCGCGGGTCTCTCGGGCAGCGGGGGCGCCGTGGCGGTCCTTCTCGACCGTGGCGCCGACGTCGATGCCCGGGAATCCGTGGCGGGACAGACGCCGCTGATGTTCGCGGCGTCGCGTAATCGTCGGGCGTCGTTGAACGTGCTGCTCGAGCGGGGAGCCGACGCTGCGATCACCACCGAGATCGTCGACGTCGTTGCCGTTGCTCGGGAGGATGCGGAGGCCCGTCAACAACGCAACGATATGTTGGCCAGCCTCGGGAAGGCGGCCCGGAGGGATTATCGTCAGCAGGATGAGCGGGAGGACCGTGATGCTGAGAAGGAGGTTAGGCCCCTTACCTTCGCGGATCTTCATGGCGTCAAGGGCGGCATGACGGCTCTCCTCCATGCAGCCCGGCAGGGCCACGTGGAATCGGCGCTGGCGCTGCTCGAGGCGGGCGCCGACGTGAATCAGGTGAGCGCGGACCACACCAGCCCTCTCTTGATCGCGACGCTCAACGGGCACTGGGATCTGGGGCTGCTCCTGCTCGAGCGCGGCGCGGATCCGGCGTTGGCCAGCGACGCGGGGTCCACCCCGCTCTACGGTGCGCTGGAGCTGCAGTGGGCCCCCAATTCACAATATCCGCATCCCACGGATCACGTCTACCAGAAGGTGGGGTATCTGGAATACATGGAGGCGTTCCTCAAGGCGGGCGCCGACCCTAACGTCCGGCTGACGAAGAAGTTGTGGTACGAGGAGTATAGCCAAACCCGGTTGGTGGACCCGATGGGGGCGACTCCCTTCTGGCGTGCCGCGTACGCGACTGACGTCAAGGCCATGAAGCTCCTGGTGTCCTACGGAGCGGACCCGGCGCTGCGGACGGTGAAGCCCGTGGTACGTTACAACAGCCAAGGCGTGTACGCATATGATGTTGGTACGGATTACTCCGGCCTGCCGCCGGTTCCGGTCGGTGCGCCATCGCTGACAGCGCTGCACGCCGCCTCGGGTGCCGGCTACGGGGAAGGCTGGGCCGGGAACAACCACCGGCACGTGCCTGGAGGCTGGTTGCCCGCGGTCAAGTACCTCGTGGAGGAATTCGGTTTTGACGTGAACGTTAGGGACCACAACGGATTCACCGCGCTCCACCACGCCGCGTCCAGGGGAGACACTCGAGTGATCCAGTACCTGGTCGATCAGGGAGCGGACGTGACCGTGATGTCTAGAAGCGGACACACCACCGTCGACATGGCCAACAGCCCCATTCAGCGGCTGTCGCCATTTCTTCCGGCTGTTGCGCTTCTCGAGGAGATGGGCGGCAAAAGGAACCACAAATGCGTGACCTGCTGAGCCAGGCCTAGAGGTTCGGCGGTCCGTTTGACCGCCGAACCTCCGCCGTCTCTCTGGTCCAGCCCCCCGGCAGCCCCGTGCCGACTTCACCCGTCCCAGGAGCTCGGTGACTTCTTCCTCCGGCTGAGCTACTCGGACAGTTTCGGGCCGTTCTTGCGAGTCAACTCCGCACGGTACTAATTTCGGCCACGGAATGAGGTGGGGTGTGGCACAAGGCGCGAGCATTTCCGCGACCGTCCGTCCGTTCAAGCAGTAAGGTAGAGCCAGTGAGACTTCACGTCAACGTCATATTATGCATCGGGCTCGCTGGCATGGCCGTCGTGCTCGGACTTGAGGCCAGAGGCGGCGGCTCGGAGTTGAACGAGCGAGCGCCGCTGGCCCACAACGCCATGCTCGCCGGCGCCCTCGCAGCGGACCGGGACTCACGGGTCGGAGCCGTGGAGGCGCCCGACGTATTGCGCGAGGACCTCAACGCCGTGATCGAGCGCTACTGCGTCGTTTGCCACAACGACAGGAGGCTGACGGGCAACCTGTCGCTCGAGGGGTTCGACGTGGCGCAGGCGCCGCGTATGGCGGAGACGGTGGAAAAGGCGATCACCAAGCTGCGCGCGGGCATGATGCCTCCGCCGGGCAGGCGGCGACCGGGTGGGGACACGCTGCAGACCCTGGTGGAGACGCTGGAGCGGACGGTCGACGAGGCGGCGGCCGCCGATCCGAATCCCGGCAGCCGGTCCTTCCAGAGGCTCAATCGGGCCGAATACCAGAGGGTGATCAGTGACCTTCTGGGTCTGGACGTGGACCCGTCAGAGTGGCTGCCACTCGACACGTATCTGGCGAACTTCGACAACATGGCGAACGCCCAGACGCTATCGGCTGAGCTGCTCGAGGCCTACCTAACCGCGGCCAACGAGGTCAGCCGGCTGGCCGTGGGCCATCGCAACCCGGCGTCGACGTCAAAAACGCACACTGTGTCGCCGTACCAGTCGCAGCATCCGTGGGACTATGTGGAGGGCGCGCCCTACGGGACGCGAGGCGGGATCGTGGTGGACCAGCATTTCCCCGCGGATGGCGAGTACGTTTTCGAGATGGCGTTCTGGGGTGGGGACGTGGCGAGGTTCGAGGATCTTGATCTCTCCATCAATGGTGAGCGGGTAGCTCTGCTGCAAGTCGAGGTGCTGGATAGGGATGCCGATTTTGGGCCCAACTGGGTGATGAGGCTGGAGCCGATCTTTGTGCGGGCGGGCGACCACCGGGTGGCGGCTGCGTTCACCCGGCAAAGCGATGGGGTGTACGACGATGTGCTTCAGCCGCATGAGTGGTCACTGGCGGGCACCAGGCACCCCGTCGGTTATGGGGTCACGCTGCTGCCGCACATGAGGTCGCTAACTATTCTGGGACCGTACAACTCCAGGGGGGCGGGGTCGGGGACAGCCGTCCGTCAGGCGATCTTCACCTGCCGTCCGACGTCTCCCGCCGAAGCGCGGCCGTGCGCGGAGGAAATCATCTCCCGGCTGGCGAGGCGGGCGTACCGGCGCTCGCTCACCGACGCGGATATCGGTGGCTTGCTGTCCTTCTATGACATTGGTGCGGACGAGGGGGGGTTCGAAATCGGGGTTAGAACGGCCCTTGAGGCGATGTTGGTGAGCCCCCACTTCATCTTCCGCATGGAGAGCGCGCCGGAGGATGTCCGGGCGGGGGAGGCCTATCAGCTCAACGATGCGGACCTGGCGTCACGCCTGTCGTTCTTCCTCTGGGGTAGGTCGCCAGACGACGAGCTCGTCCAGATCGCCAACGAAGGCAGGCTCTCGACTGGCGAGGTGCTCGAGCAGCAGGTGCGACGGATGCTCGAGGATCCCCGCTCGGAAGCGCTGGCCACCCGTTTCGCCGTCTCCTGGCTGCGGATGCAGGACATGGACAAGGTCGAACCGCACGCGTACTGGTTCCCGAATTTCAACGAGCAGCTCGCCGATGATATGCGGCGGGAGACGGAGCTGTTCTTCTACGACCTCGTCCGCGGGGACCGGAGCGTACTCGAGCTCTACCGTGCGGACTACACGTTCGTGAACGAGCGGCTCGCCAGGCACTACGGGATTCCGGGCGTGGTAGGGGAGTCGTTTCGGCGGGTCGAGTACCCGAATGACACGCGCAGAGGGTTGTTGGGCCAGGGCAGCGTCCTGCTGCTGACGTCTATGGGCAACCGGACCTCGCCCGTGCTGCGTGGGAAGTGGGTCATGGAGGTTCTGCTCGGCACGCCGCCGCCGCCGCCGCCGCCTAACATACCGGCCCTGGAGGAAACAGAGGGCACGCAGGACGGACGCATGCTGACGACGCGGGAACGGATGGAGATGCACCGCGCGAACCCGACCTGTATGGCGTGTCACCAGTTCATGGATCCCATTGGGCTCGCGCTCGACAACTTCGGTGTCACGGGCGAATGGCGGATCCGGGAGAACGGGATGCCGTTGGACACCCGCGGCGACTACTACGACGGGACGCCGATATCGAATCTGCAGGAACTGTCGAGTGTGATGCTAAAGCGGCCGACTCTCCTAGTGAGAAACTTCACCACTAATCTCATGGCATACGCCGTGGGGCGGCGGGTCGAGTACTACGATCAGCCGACCATTCGGGCGATCGCCAGGGAAGCGGAAGCGAACGATTACCACATTTCGTCCCTCATCATGGGTGTGGTGAAGAGCGGCGCGTTCCAGATGACCCGACCGCGGGTCGTGACGTCGGAAGCGGGAGACGACCAGGAGCAAGGGCAAGAGCAAGGGAGAGAGTCATGAGAACCGGTCTACGTGTAGACGTGATGGGTGCCCTGCTGATGGCGGCGCTTCTCGCGGGAGCCGCGGTTTGGGGAATGTTCCCAGAAGACCCCATGGTGGATGCGGCGAAGCGTGGGGACACGGCGGCGCTGCGGGAGCTGATCAGGCAGGGCGCCGATGTGAACCAGGCCTCCGGGGACGGGATGACAGCGCTGCACTGGGCGGCGCAGCGAGGCGACGTGGAGATGGCGCGGCTGGTCACTGACGCCGGGGCGAACGTGCGGGCCGGAACAAGAATCGGCAATTACACGCCGCTTCACCTGGCGAGCCGGGCCGGGAGCGCGCCGGTGGTCGAAGCTCTGCTCGAGGCGGGAAGCGAGGTGAACGCCGCCACCACCAACAGTGGCGCGACCGCGCTCCACCTCGCGGCCGAGTCTGGGAACGCGGAGGTCATTGGGCTTCTGGTGGACCACGGCGCGGATGTGCAAGCCCGTGAGGCGGAGTGGGGACAGACACCGCTCATTTTGGCGGCGGCGCACAATCGCCCGGAAGCGATCCGGGCGCTGGTGCAGCGAGACGCGGACCCGGGGATCATCACGCGGGTCGTGGATGTGCCCCAGCGGGCAACGGTGGATAAAGCGGCCCAGGAGCGCCTGGAGGAGTTGGTGGCACAGTTTCGGGTCAAAGAAGACCCGGCCGAAGCCACGTCGGAGGTCCCGGAAGAACGAGATATGATGGGCGGCGGCGTCCAGGTTCTCGCACGGGGCACAGAGGGTGGTGTGACCCCAAGCCAGGTTCAGGCGGCGATTCGGGCCGCGCGAGAGGTTCAGCTGAACTCGACGGTAATGGTGGAGGCAGACGACAAGGCTTCTGCGCAACCGCCTTCTCGGCGGAGCTCGGCGCAGAGCTGGGGTGGTCTAACCGCGCTGCTGCACGCGGCTCGGGCCGGCCATAGGGAAGCGGTGCTCGCGCTTCTCGACGAGGGCGCGGACCTCAACCAGCTGAGCGCGGGGGACAAGACCAGCCCGCTGCTCATCGCCACCATGAACGGCCATTTCGATCTTGCGCTGCTCCTCCTCGAGCAGGGTGCGAATCCGAACCTTGCCAGCGACGCCGGGGCTACGCCGCTCTTTGCCGCGATCAACGTGCAGTGGGGGCCAAGGACGAAGTATCCGCAGCGCAGAGCGCATGAGCGGCAGAGGGCCGAATACCTGGAGGTGATGAAGGCGCTACTCGATGCCGGAGCAGATCCGAACATGCGCTTGGATAAAGGTCTGTGGTGGTACTTCTCGGGTATGTTGGGCGTGGACTTCGTGGGCGCGACGCCATTCTGGCGGGCGGCCTATGGTACGGACGTGGAGGCGATGCGCCTGCTATTGGCCTACGGCGCGGATCCGAGCATTCCCACCAAGAAGACACGAGAGCCTCGGACCCGGTACGGTGAGGAGGACGTGGAGGATCCCAGCGGGCTGCCGCCGGTGCCGATAGGTGGGCCCGGAGTGCACCCGATCCACGCGGCCTCGGGTGTGGGGTACGGTGAGGGGTACGCCGCAAACGTGCACCGGCACGTGCCGAATGGGTGGCTGCCGGCGGTGAAGTACCTCGTCGAGCAACTCGGCGCGGACGTGAACGCGAGAGACCACAACGGATTCAGCCCCCTCCACCACGCCGCGGCCCGCGGAGACACCGATGTGGTGTTGTTCCTGGTGGAGCAGGGGACCGATGTCATGGCGTTGAGCCGCCGGGGGCACACCACCGCCGACATGGCGAACTCCCCGTTCCAACGGGTGCCGCCGTACCCGGAAACCCGGGACCTGCTGGAGAGTTTGGGGTCGAAGAACAACCATAACTGTCAGACATGCTGAATTATTGCGTCGGGAATGCCGCGATATTACCTTGCCACGTCGTCTTGCCACGTCGTGTAGAGATGCACGTCGTGTAGAGATGCACGTCGTGTAGAGATGCACGTCGTGTAGAGATGCACGGAGCAGTAGTCTCACTACATCATTAGTCTCACTACCAGAAGGAGGAAGGAATCATGAGAATCCCTCGTCAGTTGTTTGTTCACGGGGCCATCGTTCTGGCCCTGATGGCGATGGCAGCCGGTTCGCTGCGCGCGCAGCAGACGGGCACGCTGAGCGGGCAGGTGGTGGATGCCAACACCCTGGGGCCCCTCGCGGGCACGCAGGTCAGCATCCCAGCGCGAAACATAGGAGCGCTGGCCCGCGCCGACGGCCGCTTCCTGATCCCCGGCATCCCGGCCGGGACGCACGTCGTTGAGTTCCGGATCATCGGCTTTGCACTGCAGACGCAGGAGGTCACGGTTGTGGCCGGCCAGAGCGTCACCGTGAATGTCGAGATGCAATCCCAGGCGATCGCCCTTGAGGAGCTGGTGGTCACCGGGACAGGGGTCGTGACGGAGCGTCGCCGGCTCGGGCAGACCGTCGTGGCCGTCAGCGCCGAAACGTTGGAAGCACTGCCCGTACGCAATCTGACGGAAGCGCTGTCGGGGCGGGTAGCCGGGCTATTCACTGCGGCGCAAGGCGAGCTGGGCGCCTCGTCGCCGGTAGTCATGCGAGGAACTGTAAGCCTTTCCCAGCGGAACGATCCGATCATCTACATCGACGGCATCCGCGTCGACAACAAGGCAAGTGTATTCGCCAGCCTCCAGACCTCGCCCCTCGACCACATTAACCCGGCCGACATCGAGCGGGTCGAGGTGATCAAGGGTGCGGCCGCCGCGACCCTCTACGGCACCGAGGCGTCCAGCGGGGTGATCCAGATCTTCACGAAACGGGGCACGGTCGGCGCCCCTACCTACTCGTTCGAGATCGAGCAGGGCTTGACGGATATTGACAAGGACAGGATCCCGGGTAACTGGAAATGGGAGCCCGTCGAGGACAAGATGTATTTTAACGACCCGATCAAGGAAGTCCTCCTGCGAACCGGCTACAGGCAGAACTACTCTGCTTCTGTCCGGGGTGGAACGCCGGGCGTCCAGTACTACGCGTCGGCGCGCTGGCTCAACGAGTCTGGCAATGTTCCGGTCGAGATCGCGAAGCTGCAAAACTCTTCTGGCCGCATAGGTCTGACGTTCCAGCATACCGACAAGCTCGAGACCCAGCTGAACCTCAACGTGGTCCGGAATTTTACTAGGGCGCCGTACCCGAACTTTGGGATGACCGGCGTCTTGCTCTCGGACCCGGCCAACACGAACCCGGGCCGTCCGTTCGGTGAGCTCTTCGGATCGGTGAAGGGCTCCCTCGCCCATAAGAACCGGCTGACCCACAACCAGCTCGTCGTCAGTTCAATGGCCACCTATCGATGGACGCCGGACATCCAGAGCCAGGTGACAGTCGGCTTCAACGAGGTAGAGCAGGAGGGGATAACATTCGTCCCCAAGGGCGGCGAGGCGAGACAGGCTGATGGCCGTCGCGACGTGCGCGCCGAGAGGCGAACGGCCCTCACCGTGGAGGCGAAGACCTCCTGGCAGCGGGAGTTCAGCGAGAACCTGAGCTCCACGTTCGTCGTGGGCGGTCAGAGTTTCTGGGAGGACACCTGGTTCAGGCGATCCGCCGTCCGGGCATTCGCGGCGCCCACGCTGGAAACCCTGCGGGGTGGCGCTACCGTCACCTCGCTGGACGAGACTTTCGAAGAGGTCATCAATGCCGGCCTGTTTGCCCAGGAGCAGATCGGGCTCTTCGACAAGCTCTTCCTGACTGCTGGCGTCCGGATCGACGGCAACTCCGCCTTCGGTGAGGACTTCGGATTCCAGGTGTACCCCAAGGGCGGAGTCTCCTGGGTCGTCTCCGACCACGATTTCTGGAACATCGAGGGCTTTGACCAGTTCCGCGTCCGGGCGGCGTTGGGCACGTCGGGTCTGCAGCCCGGCTCCTTCGACGCCCAACGGACGTGGCAGCCCGCCCCATTCCTCTCAGGGGCCGTGCTCCCGTTGAATCTGGGCAACCCGGATCTGGGGCCGGAGCGCTCCATCGAACGGGAGGTCGCGGTCGAGCTGGGCCTCTTTGGGGGCCGGGTCGGCCTGGAGGTCGTGTACTTCAACCAAGAGACCAAAGACGCATTGATTGCGGCGCCGTTCCCAGTCTCGAATGGGTTCCTCCAAAAACAGCTCACCAACGCCGGTACCCTCGAGTCGCAGGGATTTGAGATTTCGGCGGACGTAACCTGGATCCAGCGTCGCGATTTTTCCTTGCGGACCAACACCCAAATCGCCACGCTCGACATGAACGTTGCTGATCTGGGCGCCATCGCCCCCTTCCGGCTACAAGCCGGTCGGCGCTGGAGCATGATCCGCGAGGGGTTTGCCCCCGGGGACGTCATCACGGCGGTGAAAAATCCCGCCGACCCGTACAGGCTGACGGTGCCTATCGAGCAGGTGAATTCCATACATAACATTCAACCCAACAACCTCAAGAACGCTGCGGGGGGCGACTCCCTCGCCTTTGTGGGCCATTCCGTTCCGACGCTGACGGGGACCGGCAGCCTGATCGCCGATCTCCCGCGCGGCTTCAGCCTTAGCGCGCTGTTCACCGGCGCCAGTGGCTTCATCATCTCCAACGAGACAGAGATCATCCGGGAATCCATCTCGGTCACACCACGGACCGCCGCGTGGGACAAGGAGCTGGATGACCCGAGCACCTCGACCGCGAGGAAGCAGGAGATTGCCGACGAGTTTGGCCCCGAACACCATCTCATCCTCTCGAATTGGATGGTGCCTGGCGACTACATCAGATTCCAGGAGCTTGGCGTTACGTACGACGTGCCCCAGTCGTTCCTGGAGGGAATCGTCGGTGGCGTGAGCTCCGTGCAGCTGATGCTGTCGGCCCGTAACGTCTATATTTGGTCCAAGTACATCAACGAAATGAACCGTAGGGGATCCAGTGCAACAGGCGATCCACTGATGACGGACCATGACGGGGAGCGGGGCGATCTCACCACCCAAGCATTAGTACACAATATCGACTGGTTCAATTTCCCGGCTCCGCGGCGGATCGCGCTGCGGGCTCGCGTCACGTTCTAGAGGAGGTGTTCCATGACTGACATGACTGAGAACGGGCACCACAACGTGGCGGCGGGGTCAGCCGGGTCAAGGCAAGCGAAACCAATCAAAAAGGTGAAAAGCACCATGAAAACAACATCGTGGAGCGCATATCTGCTATTAATGTTGCTGATCACGGCCGCAGCCGGGTGCGGCGATCTGTTCGACGTGGAAAACCCCACGAACATCCTGGACACGGACCTGGACGATCCGGAGCTGGTCAGCGCCCTCGCGACCGCGCCCGAGGCCTCGATGTCAGACGCTTACTCCACGGCTATCCTCTACGTGGCCCAGGTCTCCGATGAGGGCTGGTTCTACTCGACCCGGTCCGACAGAATCAGGCTCGCTGAGGGATACATGGACGGTTGGAACGAGAACTACGACGCGACCTACAACGATCTGTCGCTGGTGCGATGGGTTTCGGCCGACATGTTAGCGCGCCTGGCGCCCCTCGTTGATATGAGCAGTGATATACGGGTGGCGCAGGTCAACTACTGGCATGGGCTCTCGCTCGTGATGCTGGCGGACCTTTTCGAGGAAGTGACCCTTGATGGGAACCCTCCGATTACACCGGCCGCGGCTCTCACGTTGGCGCTGACCGCCCTCGACAATGCGGCGCAGATCGCCGCCGCCGCGGGCGACTCGAATCTGCAAGCGGCGGCGCTCGGTACGAAGGCCCGGGTCTACCGCTCGCTGTTTTGGGATGATGGAGATGGATCGATGACATCGCATTTTGCAGCCGCGGGGCAAGCCGCCGAACAGGCGCTGGCGGCAAACTCCACGTACTTGCTTAACATCCGCCACTCGCCGCCGGCGAGCATCAACGAGCTCGCGGATAACTATACGAGCGGCCAAGTCTATCAGAGCATGCATCCCCGGTATGCTTTCACGGTGGATCCGGTGAGCGGCATGGTCGATCCGCGGATCGTCCACACCGAGCTGATCACCGTCGGCCGGGGGAACGTGGACTACTACGAGCCGTTGAAGTGGACATCTATATCCGAGCCCATCGCCGTCAGCCGGTGGCAGGAGGCAGCGCTGGTCCTGGCGGAGGCGCACTGGACCGCGGACAGCATGGCCGGCGCGGTGGACAACATCAATCTTGTTCGTGCGGCCGCGGGGCTGCCGGCGTTCGCGAGTAGCGACGGTGCGGCGATTCTCGAGCAGATCAAGTACGAGCGCGCTACGGAGTTCTGGTTGGAGGGCCGGCGCTGGCAGGACATGCGGTACTACGACATCACGAATACGAACTGGGCGGTGGCGAACCAGGAACTGGGTATCGATCGCCGCTGGCCGGTCTCGCAGCAGGAGCTCGACAGCAACCCGTTCTATACGGGGTTGGGAGGTTGACGGAGCTGACCCACCCAACGCAAGCGTAGGAACGCAAGCAGAGGGACCTGAACAACGGCCCCGCAACGTCTTTGGACGTTGCGGGGCCGAGTTCGAGGTGGCCGCGGATCAGCGCCGGCGCCGGCTCGTGATCAAGATGATCCCTCCCGGATACCCGGTACCGTAGCTGGTCGTCGCATCGCTCGCGCTGATGAAGCGAGCCTCACTGATATCGGAAACCGGTAACGAACGCAGCGTCCGGATAGTTCCGAACGGGCCGCCGTCCATGAATACGTAGGCGAAATTCCGCCCCCCGACCAGCGTGCCTGAGCGGCTCCGCAGCCAGCGGGGCCGAAGGAACCGAATAGCGGCGTCGGCGGACATGAAGCTGACGGTCGGGGCGCGCAGTTGCTCGGACGTGATCAGGTCCGGGTTTCCCCCGGGTGCCGAGCCCGTGGGTGCCGAGCCCGAGCCCGCGCCCGCACAGCCGAGCGCCACCACGCACGCGAAGAGTGAAGTGAAAACGATGGCCCTCATAACAACTCATCAGATCACGATCCCGTCCGCTTGTCAAGCGTTCACCCGCGCTGTGGGCCGGCCCTATATGTAATGTATGCAATCTACTATGCACTCTACGCTGTATGCGCTTGTCGCGGGACACGCATTTGTCGGCCTGGAGACCATCGCGCTGCTCGAGGGCCTGGGTGTCGAGAACAACCACAGTTGCGTCACGTGCTGACCGCTGGATGTGAGATGGAATCACCGTCGATGGCGATGGGCGTCCCAAACTCTTCCTGGCTCTTCTTGATCTCCTCGAGCTCCTTCTCATTGACGTCGCGCAGCTTGATCTCTTCACGGGGTACGAAATACACCTGCCCTATCGGCAAGCTGCGGCTTCCGGGGAGGCCCTGACCGGGCTGTACGACGTAGCGGAACTCGGAGTCGTGGGCGTACCAATCGGTCTCGACCCGCACGACGAGCATCGGTGCCAGTGGAGGGTCGACCATTGGAGGGTCGACCATGTTCAGAACGGGGCCGTACACGGTGTCCCAGCCCTCGGGGGTCTTGAAGTTGTACGCGCCCCGCAGCGTGATCGCACCCGGGGGGGTGCCGAGGTCCTCGCGGACGACGAACGCGCGCGCGATCCTTACGGCGTCTTCCGCCGTGACCGGCAGGTCCGGCTTCGCGAACGTGACGTCTTCCTGGATCATCCCGACGCTACCGATGGGAAGCTCCCAGGCCACCGAGAAGATCTGGTCCCAGCCCCCCATCGGGTTGCTCATGAAGTATTTGAACTCGTAGCGCCCGTCTCCCTGGTAGCCGACGTAGAACGCCTCGTTTTCCTCCAACTGCGGATACACCAGGTACCCGAGCCCGCTGCCGGCCTCCAGAACCGGGCAATGACGAGCGTGCTGCGGCAGTAGCGGTCGCTGACTCTCGTTGCGCGGCTTCAGGCCGACGCCGGGCCGGCCCGCGTGGGGCCAGAGCTTGACTTCCATTGAGCGTCCTCGTCCGGCGGGATGACTGGGGTACGCAAGATCACCCAGCCTGCGGAAGTTGACAATCCCGTACTAGGTCCCCTTCGCCGCCGAAGCTGCGCACGTACGTTGACACAATGTCGGAGTCAAGCGCATATTGCCCGCCTGCCGTGCGCTGCCCGTGAGCTCCGGGAGTTCCGAGGACTTGCTGAGCACATTGTACTGACTCCCACCATGAAGGAGCGAAACTTAACGATGAAGGCCTCGCGGATGCTTTACGTCGGTGCGACAGCGCTGCTGATCTCGGCCGCCATCGCATCATGTGTGCCGGCGCCAGCGCTGGCGCAGGTTCCGGTGTTCGAGGTGGACGCGACCTGGCCGAAGCCACTGCCAAACAACTGGATCGCGGGACTGACGTTGGGGGTGCACGTGGACTCCAACGACCAGATCTGGGTTGTGCAGAACTTCGGGACGCTTGGTCCCATCGAGCTCGGCGCCATTCAGGACCCCCCAATCGCCGAGTGCTGTGTCCCGGCGCCGGAGGTCATGGTGTTCGATACCGACGGCAACGTCGTGAAGACGTGGGAGGGACCCGGGGAGGGATATGTGTGGCCGCTTCCGACTGAGCCCGGGTCCGCGGACGGCGTGCATAACGTCTTCGTGGACCACAACGACTTCGTTTGGGTCAGCACGCACAGCAGCCACCATATCAACAAGTTTGCGCCTGACGGGCGTCACGTGCTTACGATCGGCGATCCAGATCGCAACGGCGGCAGCAACGATACGAGCCTTCTGGGGGGACCGGCCGGGCTCAACGTGCACCCCCGAACGAATGAGCTCTACGTCTCCGACGGCTACGTCAACCACCGGGTTATCGTGTTCGATGCGGAAACGGGCGAGTACAAGAGGCACTGGGGAGCATATGGGGAGCGTCCGGACGACTCGGCTGTGCGGCGGTATGATCCCGATGCGCCAGTGGCCCGGCAGTTCTCGAACGTCCACGGGTTGAACGTGTCCCATGACGATCTGGTCTACGTGGCCGACCGAGGGAACAACCGTATCCAGGTCTTCACTCTGAGCGGTGAGTTCGTGACGGAGAAAATCATTGCACCCCGGACCTTGGGCTCGGGTGTACCCTTTGACATCGAGTTTTCGCCCGACCCGGAGCAGACGTTTCTGTACGTCGCGGACGGCACCAACATGAAGATCCGGATCCTCCAGCGCGACAACTTGGAGATCGTGGGAGAGTTGGGTCGTGCCGGGCGTCAGGCCGGCCAATTTACCCGTGTGCACAGCTTGGGTGTTGACTCGCGCGGCAACATCTATACGGCAGAGGCGGCGGACGGGAGACGCCTGCAGAAGTTCACCCCGCGGTGAGCGGTCGACCGCAATAGCCGCGCTCAGCGCAGGTGAGAGTCCGATCCTGCCAGCAGCGGACGCTTGCCACTCGGTCCGATCACGCCATGACGATGAAGGAGCGAAATTAACGATGAAGGCCTCGCAGAAGCTTTACGTCGGTGCGACAGCGCTGCTGATCTCGGCCGCCATCGCATCATGCGTGCCGGCGCCAGTGCTGGCCCAGGTGCCAGTGTTCGAGGTGGACGCGACCTGGCCGAAGCCGCTGCTAAACAATTGGATCGCCGGACTGACGCTGGGGGTGCACGTGGACTCCAACGACCAGATCTGGGTTGTGCAGAACTACGGGACGCTTGGTCCCATCGAGCTCGGCGCCGTTCAGAACCCCCCCGTCGCCGAGTGCTGTGTCCCGGCGCCGAGGCTCATGGTGTTCGATACCGACGGCAACGTCGTAAAGACGTGGGAGGGACCCGGGGAGGGGTATGTGTGGCCAGACGCCGTGCACAACGTCTTCGTGGACCACAACGACTTCGTTTGGACCAGCCATTACAACCGCCACCATATCAACAAGTTTGCGCCTGACGGGAGTCACGTGCTTACGATCGGCGAACCGGATCGCAACGGCGGCAGCAACGATACGAGCACTCTCGGGGGAGCGGCCGGGCTCTACGTGCACCCCCGAACGAATGAGCTCTACGTCTCCGACGGCTACGTCAACCACCGGGTGATCGTGTTCGATGCGGAAACGGGCGAGTACAAGAGGCACTGGGGAGCATATGGGGAGCGTCCGGACGACTCGGCTGTGCGGCGGTATGATCCCGACGCGCCAGTGGCCCGGCAGTTCTCGAACGTCCACGGGTTGAACGTGTCCCATGACGATCTGATCTACGTGGCCGACCGAGGGAACAACCGTATCCAGGTCTTCACTCTGAGCGGTGAGTTCGTGACGGAGAAAATCATTGCACCCCGGACCTTAGGCTCGGGTGTAGCCTTTGACATCGAGTTTTCGCCCGACCCGGAGCAGACGTTTCTGTACGTCGCGGACGGCACCAACATGAAGATCCGGATCCTCCAGCGAGACAACTTGGAGATCGTGGGAGAGTTTGGTCGTGCCGGGCGTCAGGTCGGCCAATTTACCCGTGTACACAGCCTGGGTGTTGACTCGCGCGGCAACGTCTATACGGCGGAGGCGGCGGACGGGAGGCGCCTGCAGAAGTTCACCCCGCGGTGAGCGGTCGACCCCAATAGCCGCGTTGAGCGCGAGGCTCCCCGACTTCACGATCCGCAGACGCTTGCCACTCGGTCCGATCACGCCATCGTAATGAGCTAGGCAGCGACTGCCGGGCGTCCGATCTACAGCGCGATCCGCGGTTTGGGGGCATCGCGATCGTCATGTCATGTGGGAGTTTCTCGGCGAACGTGGCCGCCAGAATCGCCGCCGTGCTTCTCGGCGCGGGCACGATTAGCATTACGTGACCTTCGGACCCACCCCCACTGCACAGCGAGGGAGAGTGCCTTGTCCGCCGCTACGTCCGTACGGGATTTCGCACGAGTGATGGTGGCCAACCGGGGCGAGATCGCGATTCGGGTCTTCCGGGCATGTACCGAGCTCGGAAAGCGGACCGTGGCTGTGTACAGCGAAGAGGATTCCCTGGCCCTCCACCGATACAAAGCCGACGAGGCGTACCTACTCCCGTCCGAAATCGGGCCGGTCGAGGCCTACCTCGACGTGGACGCGATCGTCTCGCTTGCGGTGGCGAAGGAAGTCGACGCCATCCATCCGGGCTACGGCTTCCTGGCCGAGAACGCTCACTTCGCTCGCCGGTGCGCCGAACAGGGCATCGTGTTCATCGGTCCGTCCCCGGATCAGCTCGACCTGTTCGGCGACAAGATTCGCGCTCGGGAACTGGCACAAAACGCGGGCGTTCCGGTAGTGCCGGGCACCGCGGAGGCGGTGGCGGACGAGGACGCCCTGGCATTCGCCAATGAGTCGGGATACCCCGTCATGCTGAAGGCCGTTTCGGGAGGGGGCGGCCGAGGGATGCGCGTCGCTCAAGACGCCGAAGAGCTCCAGCGGGTCCTGGCAGTGGCGCGCCGCGAGGCCACGACCGCGTTCGGGAGTGGGGACATCTACGTCGAGAAGCTGGTCCGAGACCCCCGCCACATCGAGGTTCAGATCCTGGCTGACGGGCACGGTCGCGTGGAGCATCTCTGGGAGAGGGACTGTTCGATCCAGCGTCGCCACCAAAAGGTGGTGGAGACTGCCCCGGCCCGAGGGCTGGATGCCGAGACCCGCCAGAGGATGTGCGGCTTGGCGCGAGACCTGATGATCCACGCCGGCTATCAGGGCGCCGGAACGGTCGAGTTCTTGTTGGAACCGAAGGGCGACTTCTACTTCATCGAAGTGAACGCCCGGATCCAGGTGGAGCACACGGTCACCGAGCTCGTGATGGGCATCGATCTGGTCCAGTCCCAGATCCGGGTGGCCGAGGGGCACACGCTTGCGGCAATAGGGATTCCCGACGTGATCCCCGAGCCCCGCGGCTACGCGATCGAGTGCCGAGTGACCACCGAGGACCCCGAACATGACTTCCTGCCCGACACCGGCAGAATCACCCACTACCGCTCACCGGGCGGATTCGGCGTACGCCTTGATGCCGCCACGGCCTTCACGGGCGCGCATGTGAGCCCGCACTACGACTCCCTCTTGGTGAAGGTGTGCACGCACGCCACGCGATTCGAGGATGCTATCCGCAAGATGGACCGCGCGCTCATGGAGTTTCGGATCCGGGGTCTCAAGACGAACATCCGATTCCTGGAAAACGTGGTGACGCACCCCGAGTTCGAAGCTGGGAGAACGCACACGGGCTTTATCGCGGCGCATCCGGAACTTTTGGATTTTCGGCCCAGAAAAGACAGAGGAACCCGGCTGCTTCGTTACGTAGGCCATATCGCGGTGAACGGTCAGGTCGAGGGTCCCAGGGGCCGGACACGGCCCGATTTTCGGACGCCCCCGATGCCGACAAGCGAGCCGGGTTGGAAGCCCCCTGCCGCCACGTTCAAGCAGATCCTGGACTCCGACGGCCCTGAAGCGCTGGTGACCCATCTTCGGGATCACAAACGGGTGCTCTTCACCGATACGACGTTCCGCGACGCACACCAATCCCTGCTGGCGACGCGGATGAGGAGCTACGACCTCCTGAGGATCGCGAGAGATACCGGCCGACTCGCGCCGAACCTCTTCTCCATGGAGGTCTGGGGAGGCGCGACCTTCGACACCGCGTACCGCTTCCTGAGCGAGGATCCATGGGAGAGGCTGGCCCAACTCCGGGAGCGCATTCCGCACGTCCTCCTTCAGATGCTTCTGCGGGGTCAGAGCCTCGTGGGGTACTCGGCGTATCCCGACAGCGCCGTGAAGGTGTTCGTGAGGGAAGCAGCCGACACGGGAATCGACGTCTTCCGCATCTTCGACTCAATGAACTGGGTACCGAACATGCAGGTGGCGATCGACGCCGTTCGCGAGAAGGGCAAGATCGCCGAGGTCGCGCTCTGTTACACGGGAGACGTGCTGGACGAGAGCCGGAGCCGCTACGATCTGGCCTACTACGTGAACCTGGCCAAGGAAATCGAAGCGGCCGGCGCTCACGTTCTCGCCATCAAGGACATGGCCGGCCTCCTCAAGCCCGCGGCCGGCCAGCTCCTCGTAACAGCGTTGAAGGAAGCCACGCAGCTCCCGGTGCACCTACACACCCACGACAGCACGGGCGTCGGCGTGGCTACGGCTGTGCAGGGTGCGCTGGCGGGAGCCGACGTGGTCGACGGCTGTATCGACGCCCTGGCGGGCGGCACGTCCCAGCCGAGCCTCAGGGCCATCGCGGCGGCGCTCCAGGGAACCGACAGGGAGCCGGAGTTGGACATGGACGCTCTTCAGCCCCTGAACGAATACTGGACCGCCGTGCGGAGATACTACCGATTCCTGGAGCGCGGATCGGTGGCCCCCGACGCGTACGTCTTCAAGTCACAGGTGCCCGGGGGACAGCTGATGAACCTGAAGCACCAGGCGGAAGCGCTGGGTCTGTTGGGGCGGTGGCGTGAGGTCGTGGACCGGTACCGGGAAGCGGACTCACTCCTGGGCGAGCTCATCAAGGTTACTCCGTCCTCGAAAGCGGTGGGGGATCTGGCGCTCTTCATGGTCCAGAACGACTTGGACGGGGCCGAGCTTCTCCGTCGGGCCGCCCATCTGAGCTTTCCCAAGTCCGTGGTGGGGCTTCTCAAGGGTCGACTCGGACGGCCACCATACGGATTCCCCCGTGAGCTACAAGCCGCCGTGCTGCGTGGAGAAGAGCCGCTGGAGGACCGGCCGGGCGCGTACCTCGATCCGGTAGATTTCGAGGCGGTACGCACCGAAGTGCGGGACCTGACGAAGGATGAGCCCGTGACGCGGGAGGCCTCGGACAGGGACGTGCTTTCCCGTGTCCTCTTCCCTCAGGTATACGCGGACTTCGCGGCGCACCGGGCGGCATATGGCGACACTTCGGTGCTGGACACGCCGACCTTCTTCTACGGGCCGAAACCCGGCGAGCGCGTCGCCGCGGACATCGAGCGGGGAAAGACCCTCATCATCCGACTCGTTTCCGTGGGCGAAGTGCACGCCGATGGCACTCGCCCGGTCCTGTTCGAACTGAACGGGCACGCCCGGGAGGTGCGCGTTCAGGACCAGGACGTCGCGGCCCCCGACCGACGCGCCAAGGCCGAATCGGGTAACTGGCGGGAAGTGGGAGCGTCCATGCCCGGAAAAGTCATCAAGGTCCTGGTTCAGCCCGGTGACACCGTAAGCAAGGGCGCCGACCTCCTCGTCACCGAGGCCATGAAGATGGAGACGGCCCTGCGGGCCCCCCGGCACGCGGTGGTCGAGGAGCTCCTGGTGCGTCAGGGCGACATGGTGGAAAACGCAGACCTCCTCCTACGTCTGGGCGCTGTGCCGGATTCCGAAGAGGTTTGAGGCAAGGGTCGATCGTCTCCCTGAGGCTCGCGCACGTGCCACGCGGCTGCACTTTAGATCCCCGACCGCAATCGAGCATATCAGGGGGGTGCCATGTGATCGTCAACTCCTTGCTCGGCCGGGACTCCGGCCGTACCCTCTCCTGCATCGTGGAGGGGCACCCGACGTGCCTTTCATTCACCGGGCCCTGGCGAGCGCTTCCGACCACTGGATCGCGCGCCCTACACCGGTGACGATCCGAACTGTTGGATACTTTCGTGGAGGAATGGCTGATGAGGCGCTTGAATCGGGGTGGCTTCACTCTCGGGATCGTCGTCGTAACCGCGCTCACAGCGACAGGCGTGGACCTCCTCGCCCAATCGGTGACGTCGAATCCGTTCCGGCCTATCTACGGATGGGGAGAGCTACCCGAGGGCCGGCAGTGGGGCTCCACGAGCGTCGTGGAGATCGCGGCCGACGGCAACATCTGGGTGGCCGAGCGGTGTGGCGCCAACACCTGCGTGGGGTCGGATGTGGACCCGATCCTCCTCTTCGACAAGGAGGGCAACGTCCTCAGAAGCTTCGGTGCCGGATTAGTCGCGTGGCCTCACGGCATCGACGTAGACCACGAGGGCAACGTCTGGATCGCCGACGCGTGGGCCAATGGAGCCACGAACACCGGCCACGCGGTCCTCAAGTTCTCGCCCCAGGGCGAGCTCCTGATGACGATCGGTACCCCGGGAGTGCGGGGCGACCCGCCCGACCACCTCACCCGGCCCTCCGACGTCCTCGTCGCCCCCAACGGGCAGATCTACGTGGTGGAGTCCCACGACCGGACCGTGGGTCGGGTCGGCAGGTATCGTGCCGACGGAACCTATATGGAAACA
This sequence comes from Longimicrobiales bacterium, assembly GCA_965197725.1. Taxonomy (GTDB): domain Bacteria; phylum Gemmatimonadota; class Gemmatimonadetes; order Longimicrobiales; family Gaopeijiaceae; genus UBA1138. Next base: position 96,139 of record CBDANQ010000058.1, on the reverse strand, counting down.
TGGGGCGAGCTCGGGTACGGCCCGAAGCAGTTCCGCGACCCGCACGCCCTCGCGATGGACTCCCAGGGCCGAATCTTCGTGGGCGACCGTTGGAACAACCGCATCCAGATCTTCGACCAGGAGGGAGAATTCCTTGCGATCTGGACGCAGTTCGGCCGGCCCAGCGGCATCTACATCGACGACAACGACGTCATCTACGTCGCCGACTCGGAGTCCAGCCCGGACCCGAACGAGGCCACGGGGCAGCGGAACGCGGGTTGGGAGAAGGGCATCAGGATCGGCGATGCCCGCACGGGCTGGGTGAGCCACTTCCTCCCGGACGATATAGTGAACGTAGCGGGCTACAGCGGACCCGAGGGCGTCGCCGTGGACAGCGACGGCAACGTGTACGGCGCCGAGGTCTCCCAGCGACGCATGACTAAGTGGGTGCGGTTCCGGCGCTAGTCGCAGAGACCTGATCCTGGGGCACCGCGCCCTACACGAGAGCCGCTACCACCTGCTAGGTTGAGGATCCCAGGGACGGAAACAATCGAAGAGCCAGGATTCTCAGGGCGACGTCCGCCCCGCAACCTGACGGCCGATGCGGAGCGCCTCACCGCTGGTCAGGATAACGCGGAAACCCTCGCGGATACGGCGTTCGGTATCGTCCACCCCTGTCGGTATCGCGCACGCCACGTCGAACTCCTTACAGGCCGCAAGAATGGTCTGGACCGCCCGTTCTACCTTGTCGCCATCCCCGTTGTAGTACGAACCCAGATCGCCAGTCCCGGCCATCACCATCGAGACGCCCGGGACCTGAACGATCTCGCGGATGTTCTGAACACCCAACTCGTTCTCGATCAGGAGCATCGTGAGCAGCTCGCCCTGCGGGCTGAGCCCCCACAGATCGGATCGAGCCCTGTACTCGCTCCCTCCGACGCCCCAGAATCGGATGGCGTTGCCGGCTCCCGACCCGCGCTGGCCGACCGGCCCGGGGTTGGCGGCGTCCGGGGACTGTGGATAACGCATTGCCCGGATAAGGTCCTCGGCCTGCTCGGCGGTCTCGATGAAAGGCGCGATGGTCCCGTGGATACCCTGGTCGAGCAGATTCTTGATTACCCACTGATTCATCTTGAGCTCACGCCCGAACGGCGGGATCCGGATCAGGATGGCATGGTCGGTGCCGGGCCGCCCACGGGCCAGGATCTGCGCCGGATCCAGCGTGAACTGCATGAAGATCCGCAGCTGATTCAGGTCGAACCCGGCATGCTCCATATCGTAGAATAGGAAGTCAATATCCGAGTTTCTCGCCATCTGCACGGCACCAGCCGGGCTACGGTCTCCGACACTCGACCCGAAGACGACCTGCCCGCTCTCGAGCAATTCCACCATTCGGATGAGCCGCTGCTGCTGCTGCTCTTCCTCGTTTTCCACTACCGGCGCATAGCCAGCGGTCACGAACGCACTCACGGCCAACACGACCACCATGGCCAAACTCAGCCTGGCTTTCATAGTGCTCTCAGGAACAAGGAATCCAAACGCCCTAGCGCCGCGACGAGCAAAATAAGGCAGGGGATTGGGGCGGACAAGGAAGACGTGGCGGTTCGCTGAGCCCGGCCTACTTCGGTTGATAGCCGTCGCCCGCAGGACTATGTTTGCTTCCCGGGCCGAGGAGGAGCAACAAGGGGTTCCGGCGATTCTGCGATCCGTCCTCGCCCGGTATGGGTGGCTTTTACGGGACGGCGCCTCTGGACTCGAAAGGATGGTACGTTATGGTCCGCGCTTTCCTGATGATGGCCCTGGTGGTTCTCCTTGCCGGTTGCTACCGAAATGTTCCGGTCCGAATCGGGTCGGTCCCCCCGGGCTCGGACGTTGTCGTTCGGCTGACGGTAGAGGGCCGCCAACATGTGGAGGAGCTAACCGGCCTGCGCCGGGTGGAGCTCAGCGGGCAACTGCTGCAGTGGGCCGAGGAGATCACGATTTCGGTACCGGTTATCGTCCGGAGTGGCACGCTCGACCGCGGCCTGCGCCAGCCGATCACCGTAAGAGCGGACGAGGTCGTCGGCGTCGACGTGCGCGAGCTGGACCGTGGGCGTACAGCGATTGTCGTGGCTGGCGTAGGGGCAGTCGTCGGAGCGGTGCTTGTCGCGACAGTCGTGAAAGTCATCGGAGGTTCTCAGGGCGGCGGTCAACCACCAGGGGGAGCCCCCCCGGCCCAACCGGCTCTTCTGAAGGGTTTCCACTGACCCGGCAGCCGTCGCCTGCGAACTCCGCTCCGCAACCGCTCACCCGGAGCCCGGCGTCAGACTCCAGTTGAAGAAATATCCGACGGTCAGCGCCGGCCTGGCGGGCAGGTTCTGCCCGGCCACGGGGAAGCGGCCGCCGAGCTCTACGTCGCCCGGCCCGATCCGCCAACCGACGGTGGGAAAAAGCTGGTAGATCTCCCGTCGCGCGTTATCCACGAGCACACCTACGAGCCGTGGCGTGCGACCCACCAGTACCTCACCCGATAGCTTCAGAGTGAGGCGGCCGAGTTGTCCGCCGACGGTCGCGTACGCGAACAGCTCGTTCCCTGGCTTGCGGTCGATTCTCTCGTTGAACTCGCGCCACCGGTAGCCCACCCAAGCCTGGGCCCAGGCCGGCCGCGGCCAGAACGAGTGGCCCAGCTCCAGCATCAGCTCATAGTCGCGCTGGCCCTCCGTGAGCGGGATGATCTCGGAATCGATGGGGAACTCGCCGACGGGAAGCTTCACGCCAGCTCGCACTGCGATGGGAATACCGATCTGGCCACCAAAGAGCTCCGGGCCCACACGGACGAAGACTTTAGGGTCGCCCGGCCCGAACTTCTCGCGGCGAGCGGCCAGATCCGAGAAGACAAGAGAGTGGAGCGGGAACTGCACCCAAACGTCCACTCCCGGAACGACCCCACCAGCCGCAGTCACGAATAACGACGTCATGACCGCATGGCCGCCCGCGAAGAACGGCTTCACGTCGCCGCTGGGGCCGAACTCCTCCCGGGTGTCTTGATGGTAAACTATGAGTTGGACCCAACCCCTGCCCGGCTCCTCGATCCACTGGGCGTGAGCAGGGGAGACGGAGAGTAAGGCTAGGCAGGCAGCGGCTATCGCCAGCCGCCTGCCCGTGGTCGTCACAGCCCGGGCGCCCAGATGTCCCCATCGGGCTGGAACGCTGCCCAGGCGAACCAGAACGCAACGTACGCCTCGGCTACCGGCTCCAGGCGCTGGCCAGCCAGGGACCCCTCCACCGCGACGCCACCCACATGCCAGACGCTGCGGGTCCCCACGTCGACGATCTGACGGTCCTCCACCGTGAACTGTAGCACCTCGTTTCCCACGGTGGCATAGAACGCGGCCGCGGCCTGGCGACTCTCATCCCAGAAGACGACGACGGGCCGACTATTGTGGAATCCCGCATCGGCCACCACGAGCGACCCCGCCGACTGCAGGACCCCGAACGGGAAGGCGATACCGCCCTTATTCGAGCGCACGATCCCCAGCACGCGCTCCTTCGGTGGCCGCCGAGAGTCGATGGCCGACGGCATGGGGAACAGCGTGTTGGGGTTGTTCAGATCTTCATAGTTACCGTAGGGGTAGCGGTTATACGAGGTGGGGCTACCGCCAACGACTGTGGTCTCGGGATGTAGCGTGTGCCACCCCTCCCAGGTCATCTCTACCACGGGGTAGAGGCTCAGCGGGGCGCTTGCGGACGGCCCGCACGCTCCCTGCCGAAGCATCTGCGGCCAGAGCGATTCTTCCGTACGCCGGTCGTACATGACCAGGTTGTTTTGGTAAAGCAGGCCGGAGACCCCGAACTCCGCGCCACCCACGTCGGAGCGGTCGAACGCGATGCTTGAGCCTGTCAGCGGACAGTAGGTCACGGCGATCTGCCGTCCGCCAACGTTCAGATTCACGATTTCGTGCCACCAGCCGACGTTGTGCGGAATGGCGATCACCTCGCCTCCGATCTCGACGCCGATTACACGGGCCTGGTCGCTCAGGTACTCCGCTTGCGGATCCCCGACGGGCACGAGAGTGGGATCGGTGAGCGCGGGGATGCCGTCTTTGCCCGGGCCTCCGTCAAAGAGCTGGTCGATGGGGATCACGCATTGGCTGGTCGGGTCGCTCGTGCCGGTCGGGTCACCCGGTCCGGTCGGGTCACCCGGTCCCAGGTCTCCAGCCACGCGGCCGTCGCCGCATGCCACGAGCAGAGCCGCTCCCGGCAGAAGCCAGCGGAGGAGCCTGCCAGCCGCCGCGTGGTTCAATCGCCGGGCGAGATTCAAAGTGTTCACGTATTCATGTTCCGGATAACGGGTCGTCGTTCGATGGTACGCTCATCTAAACCGGCATCGACATCGGGAAGTTCCACCGCGTGATCTCTCCGACGACCCCGAGCGCATGGTGATACACCGTCGAACGAAGACGCGTGTCCTCGACCAAGGACTTCAGCGTTTCCGTGCTCATCTCACGAAAGTGTTGGGGGCGGTGGCGGCGGCGACGCACTACCCGGATGATTGTCGTGCATCCATCGCTTCAGCAAGGAGACGCTAATGCGGGGCCGATCGATCCGAGGACCTCGAAGCATGTTGAAGGAGGTGGGTGGGATGAAGCTGGACCTGGAAGTCGGAAAGACCGCGTCGGAGGTCCTAAGCGTTCACGACAGCAAGCCGGTGTGTCGCCTACGCAAGAACAGCGTGCCCGCGATCACCGCCATCTTGACCTGGTGTGGGTGCCGCAGCTGCTTGATCGTCCTAGGTCTTGTAGGTAGTCCTCTTCCGATTCCCGGAGCACGCGGTGACCGTTGGACAATATCGACCTCACGAACATCAAGAACTGGATCAACACTGGAGCGGCGCATGACTAGATTCGACAGGAAAACGATCGTGGCGGCTCGAGTCGGCAAGTCCTCGGCCGTCACGATCGGAGTACTGCTGGCGGTCCTGCTGCTGGCGGACGCGCGGTCCACTGTGCACGCCCAGATCATCTTCCACTCGCCCCAGTCCGCTAATCTCCCAACAGCGGAGACGCTGCAGAAGGGACGGTGGCTCTTCGAGATATCTCATCGGTTTTTCCCACCCGTGGCGAACGGGGCGGACGTGCTGTGGGGCTTCGACGGACCGGTGAGAAACCGGCTGGGGCTCGCGTACGCCGCGTCCGATCGTGTGATGCTTGGCGTGCTGCGCTCGAACTTCAGCGACAACGTCGAGCTGAACGCGAAGGCGCGGGTCTTCGAAGGAGGCTCCGACGCGGTGCCGGTGATGATCGGCTTGATGGGTGGCATCGCCTGGAACACCGAAGCGCCTACCGGCGCGGGCGCCGACGACAACGAATCTCAGCACTACGCCCAGCTGATGTTTAACACGCTGTTGGGCGAGCGCCTAGCCGTGGGGGTCGTGCCTACGGTCCTCCGCAATCCCACCATCGAGGATGCTGACTCAGAGACCGTATTCGTGCTCGGTCTGCATGGCCAGCTCTACCTCTCGGACAGGGTGAGCTTCCTGGGCGAGTGGATCATCAGCGAGGACCGGGGCGCAGCGCAGGCCCACGACAGCGGGTCGTTTGGTATCGAGATCGAGACCCGCGGGCACTTTTTCAAAGTGGTGTTATCCAACCAACGGAGCCTGAATCCGACGCAGGTCCTCGGCGGCACGGAGCTTGAATTTACGCCCGGTGAGTGGCGGGCCGGATTCAACATCCAGCGGAGGCTGATCTTCTAGAAAGCTATTCCGGTGGGTGGCGGGCCACTATTTCCTATAATCCCGCCCCGAAGTACTCCACGAGTATCATGTAGAGCGCTCCTGCGATCACAACGATCGCGGCCATCTTGAGCAGCTTCTTCAAGAGTGCGTAGAGCATCACCGCTGCCAAGAGCAGCAGAGGGATGAGGAAGAGCGGGTTCGCCAGAAGGAACTCGACGATGCCTGCCATGGGGTTCTCTCCAAATGAGCTTGTGACCGACGGTGCGTGAAGTCGAGGCTCCACTACTAGTCCTACGCGAGACAGCCGCCACGGGTGCCATCAGCGTAAGAAGCGCTCTCTCCTCGCCTCACGCCGTCCCCATGATTCGATCGACCGCCAGCGATAGCCGGGCCCACTGGTCCCGCTCGATCCCGAGTTGCCGCTCGCCCGCGGAGCGCGGTTCCTCTCGAAGAACAAGTGGAGTGCGATCTTTGACAGCGGGAAGCGTCAAATGGTTTGGAGTGGTTGGCGTGCTGCATGGCGTGGCCCTTACGTTAGCGGCCGTTTCAGACTGAAATCAGACTACGGGAGACCGATTTGAGCACCGGGACCGCAATCGGAGGACCACAGCATCCGGACCTCGGCCAAAAGACCTTCTTCGGGCATCCACAGGGTCTGTCGACGCTCTTCTTCACCGAGATGTGGGAGCGCTTTTCGTACTACGGCATGCGCGCGTTGCTCACGCTTTTCATGACGACCGCCACAATTGGTACCAATCCCGGCCTGGGGTACGACGTCGCGACGGCGGGAGCGATCTACGGTCTGTACACCGGCCTGGTGTACATCCTCGCGCTGCCGGGTGGTTGGGTCGCCGACAACCTATGGGGTCAGCGCAAGGCCATCTGGGTCGGTGGCTGGATCATCGCCGCGGGCCACTTCACGATGGCGATCCCGAGCACGTTCACGTTCTTCCTCGGGCTCGTCTTCATTATCTGTGGGACGGGGCTGCTCAAGCCGAACGTCAGCACTGTCGTTGGAGAGCTCTATCCGGAGGGTGGGGCGCGTCGGGACGCGGGCTTCTCGGTCTTCTACATGGGGATCAACCTCGGCGCGCTCCTCGGTCCGCTCGTCACTGGCTGGCTCGCTGAGGGATACAACTGGCACTGGGGCTTCGGCGCGGCCGGTGTGGGCATGGTCATCGGCCTCACTCAGTACCGCACTGGCATGGAGAGGCTCGGCGACATCGGCAAGCTCAAGACCGATGACACTCCGGATCGGGTAGCCGCGAAGGAGAGGGAGTTCTTCGGGACGTTCTTCGGCGTGGTCGCCGTGATCGCGCTGTTCGGGCTGCTCGTATCGAACGGGACGATTCCGGTGACGCTCACCCAGATCACAACATGGTTGGGGACCGGCGTGCTCATCATGGTCGCGCTCTACTTCCTGTACATATGGACCTGGGGTGGGCACACCGTTGAAGAGAACAAGAGGATGGCGGTCATCTTCTGGCTCTTCCTCTTGATCGCCGTCTTCTGGGCCGGCTTCGAGCAGGCTGGCACGTCGTTCACCCTCTTCGCCCGGGACGCCACCTTCAGGGATTTCGCGCTCAAGATCCCGTTCACGAATATCGGGCCCGACGAATTGCCGGTGTCGTGGTTCCAGACGGTGAACGCGGGCTTCATCATCTTGTTAGCGCCCGTGTTCGGTATGGTCTGGGTGTGGCTCGACAGCCGCCAAAAGAACCCGTCGCTTCCGCTGAAGGCGGGGCTCGGCCTCGTGGGGCTCAGCGCGGGCTTCTTCGTCATGGCATGGGGCGCCGCGAACGCGTCGAACGGCGATCTGGTGTCGCCCGCGTGGCTGGTAGTCACCTACTTCCTGCACACCGTCGGTGAGCTGTGCATCTCCCCGATCGGACTTTCGGCCATCACGAAGCTGTCGCCGGAACGGCGCGTCGGTCAGATGATGGGGATCTGGTTCGTGGGCGCTGCGCTGGGCAATGTGTTCGCGGGCCTCGTGGGTGGGCGCGTCGAAACGATGGCGTTCGGTGACTTGTTCCGGACCGTCACGATGATCACCGGCGGAATCACGGTCTTCGCGTTGATGGCAAGCCCGTTCGTGAAGAAGCTCACGGTTGGGGTCAAGTAGGGACTGACAAGCGAGGAGGCTGGACATGACAGGAGGCTGGACATGACAGGCAGTGTCAAAGCGCTCATGGGACTGTACGGGATGACCGACTTCCTCATGCCGCTGGTCTTGGACGACCTGAGCGACGAGGACGCGCGGAAGCGATCACGCGGTGAGGAAGGCCCTTCGATCGTGTGGACGGTTGGTCACCTTCTGCACTACCGGATCTACGTGGTGAACCTGCTCGGCGAGGAACGGGAGAACCCGTACGACGAGAAGTTCGGCAACGCCGCCGCCACCGACGGCAGCGACTATCCGTCGGTCGCGGAGTTGCGCGAGGCGTGGCAATCAGTTGGTGACGACTTCCGGAACGCGCTCGCATCGAAGTCCGAGGAAGATCTTGACTACGTCTCCGAGGGTGGAGCCCACGACGAGAGGTCTCTGCGCGACCAGGTCGTCTTTTTCGCTTGGCACGAGGGATACCATCTGGGCGCACTCGGCGCGATCCGAAAGTCGCTCGGCCTGCTCGGTCCGGCGGAGAAGGTGATGGCGTTGCGGGAGGACGCCTAGCAGACCGTGGATCAAGTCCGGTCATCGCTGTTGTGTTAAATCAGGAGGACACGAGGGTTTTTGCAGCGAGGACGGCGATGGCGGTAGGCAAGCGGCCCGAGGCTCGGCAGGGCGAGATGTTCGTGGTGGCGAGCGAGATTCGGGCCTTGGACAACCCGTTCTACCGGGCCTTGAACGAGCTTCTGGCGAAAAGCGGGTTTGACGAGTTCGCGGAAGAGGCATGCCGTGAGTTCTACGCGGACAATCGGGGTCGGCCGGGGATTGCTCCCGGGGTGTATTTCCGAATGATGATGGTGGGCTACCTGGAAGGGATCGGCTCGGAGCGGGGCATTGCCTGGCGGTGTGGGGACTCGTTGTCGTTGCGTGAGTTTCTGGGATACGGGTGGGCGAAGAACCCGCCGGAGCATTCGACCCTGTCGAAGACGCGCAAGCGCCTGAGCGTGGAAGCGCACGCGGCGGTGTTCGGGCGGGTGCTGGAGCTGCTGAAGGGGTCGGGGTTGCTGAGCGGCAAGACGCTGGGCGTCGACTCGACGACGCTGGAGGCGAATGCGGCGATGCGCACGATCGTGCGGCGCGACGACGGGTTGGGCTACGATGAATGGCTGGAGCAGGTGGCCCGGGCGTCGGGGATCGAGACGCCGACGCGCAAGGATCTGACGACGCTGGACCGGAAGCGTCCGAAGAAGGGCTCGAACAAGGACTGGGTGCATCCGCACGACCCGGAGGCGCGGATCACGAAGATGAAGGACGGCAGGACGCGCCTGGCGCACAAGTTGGAGCAGGCGGTCGACATGGAGACCGGTGCGCTTGTGGCGGTGACGGTGCAGACGATGGACGGGGGAGATGTGGCGTCGCTGCCCAACACGCTGGACGAGGCAGAGCGGCAGCTGGAAGTAGTGCAGGTAGAGCCCGAGGAAGTGGTGGCCGACAAAGGCTACCACTCGAACAAGACCATGACGGGCGTGAAGGAGCGGGAGCTGCGCAGCTATGTGAGCGAGCCCAACCGCGGGCGCCGGAAATGGAAGAACAACCGGGACGCGCAGACGCCGACCTACGACAACCGCCGCCGGATCCGCGGCAACCGGGGGATGCGGCTGCTGCGCCAGCGCGGCGAGAAGGTGGAGCGGGGGTTTGCGCACTTGCTTGTGACCGGAGGGCTGCGTCGCGTCCACATACGGGGCCAGGAGGAGATTCGAAAACGGATGTTGATCCACGCGGCGGCCTTCAACCTCGGCCTTCTCATGCGCAAGCGGTTCGGGGTTGGAACCCCCCGTGCGTTACAGGGCCTCGCTACCGTACAAGCTGCGCTCGCAACTCAGGTTACAACCCGCGTCTCGCGCTTTTTCCGCCGTATTCGGCGCTATTTCGCCTTCCTTGGGCCGAATATCGCCTCGTCAGACCCCAAAACCCGCTTCTTGCACAACAACACAGCCCCCGCGTGTCTGCCTTCTCTCCCACCCATCATCCGCTGGGAACCTATTTCTTCCACGGACTGCTAGGCTCCTAGACCCCCGCGCTCAATGAGCCGCTTGTACTGGGCGAGGTGCTGGAGAGCGTCCGGCCGCCGCCCCTCCGCCTCGAAGAGCCGCGACAGGTTGAAGTGCGCGACGGCCAGGTCCGCGTCGAGCCGTAGCGCGGCCTGGTACGCCTCGATCGCGCCCGATCGTAGTCCCTGATCGTCGAGTGCCACGCCCAAGTTGTAGAAGGCGCGGCTGCTGTCAGGGTCGGCGTCGGTAGCGCTGCGGTAGTGCGACTCGGCTTCCCGGACCTGCCCGCCTTCGTGCAGGAGCCGACCTAGGTTCAAGTGCGCGTCGCCGTGGTCGGCTTCCAGGGTGAGTGCCTTCTGGTAGGCAGCGATCGCCTCGTCGCTGGTCACTGCTTCGAGGTCCAGCGCGGTGTTGAACCAGTCGTCGGCGCTCATGCTGTCCTGGTTGGCGCGCGCCTCCAATGCTCGGCGGGCCACCGGCGCCGCCTTCTCCGCTACGTCGGCCGCATCGAAGTCGATCTGTAGTTGGCCGGAGTTCGGCTCCCAGACAGCGTCGTCATCCTGCACGAGGATTCGGTCTCCGGCAGCCGAGACGTGCACCGCGCTGAGCGGGCGTCCCACAGGGAGCTGTTCCCGCAGTGCCTCGAGCGCCTCGCGGACGCGCCGCGCGGACACGTCTTGGGCGAGCAGGTCACGTGCGGTGCGCAGCAGCACGATGTCCTGGAACGAGAACAGATACGCGCCGCGGGGGCCGCGTTGGGGCGTGAGCAGTCCGCTCCTGGTCCAGGACAGAATCTTTGAGGTAGAGAGACCCAGGACCTCCGCGACCTCGCGGGTCGTGTAGCCCTTCATCCCCTCTGCGGCAGAGGGGGAATCAGCCCGACGCGGCTCTCTTGCGCGTGGACTTCTTGCCTCCCGACGACTTCTTGGCAGCGGTCTTCTTCTTTCCGGCGCGTGCCGCCGGTTTGCGCTCCTCCTCGTCCTCCTCGATGGAGGCCTTGAGAGCGGCCATGAGATCGATGATCTGGGTCTTCGATTCCTCGACAGGCGCGGCGGTGATCTCCTGCCCGTCCACCTTGGACTGGATCAGCTCGAGCGTCTTCTCTCGCACCTCGTCCTTGAACTGCGTCGAGTCGAAGTCGTCATTGGCTGCCTGGTCGATCAACTGGATCGCGAGGGTGAGCTCGGCCTCGTTCACGTCGCCTTCTTCGAGTGGCACCTCGTCGAAGAGGCGGATCTCCTCCGCGTAGTAGAGCTGCTCCAGGAGCAGGCCTTCGTCGTGCGGGCGGATCATGACGATATACTGCTTACCCCGTGTCGCGTGCTTGGCGATCGCGACGCGCTCGGTCTTGCGCAGCGCCGTGGAAAGCAGGCGATACGCGCGCGCGCCGCCCTTGTCCGGCCCGAGGTAGTACGCCTTGTTGAAGTACAAGCGCCCCACGGTATCTGCGGGCACGAAGCTGACGATCTCGATCTCGTCGGACTTCGGAGCCTCGACGACCTCGAGCTCTTCCTTCGTGAAGAGCACGTACTGCCCCTTCGCGAACTCGTACCCCTTTACGATCTCTTCTTTGGGCACGACCGTGCCGTCCGCAGGGTCGATGTACTGCTGCCGGACGCGGACGCCTCGCTCCTTCCAGATCATGTTGAAGGAGACTTTCCGAGACGACTCGCCCGTCGAGTAGATCTTCACGGGGAGGGAGACCAGCCCGAAGGCGATGGTTGACGTTCCGATTGCGCGCGCTGCCATGGTGCGGAAAACATATGTTCATGCACGAAAGCGGGGCAAGGGTTTCCTCCCCGCCAGGTGGAATTAGGGATTGGGACATTCCCTGGGCGATCGAGGCTGCGGCCATGGAGGCGATCGATTCATGGGACGAAGCGTCTGACCAAGAGCCGTCCGTCGACCACCGGCACCCGGCCGCAGTTCCCGCGGAAAATCGATGATCGCCGCATCAGCCGGTACCGAACGTCAGCAAAGGTGCGGGTTCCCCCGGACCCGCCTTGCGTTCGAGCCGCCATATCTCCCATCCTGAAGCGCAGGACGCGATCCGATCATTGGTTAGACAGCAGAAGAAGCCTTCTCGACTATGGAGCGCCTCCTTTGCATCGTGTTATGGGGCTTGGCTCTTCCCAGCACGGTTGATCCTAAACGTGGAGTACCCACCATGAGCACGCCGGCATTTTTTCAGAGTTTTCTCGCCCAGGAGCGCGGCCTTTTCGTCAAGGTCATCGGTGCGGCTCCGGACGATGGGCTGGAGTATCGAGCGGATCCCAAGGCGCGTAGCGCGCGGCAATTGATCGAGCATCTCATCGGCCACAATCTCGATCTGCAGGAGCTTCTTGACGATGGGGTGATCCATCATCGAAACCAGGTACCCTTCGATTCGGTGAAAAGCGCCGTGCAGCAGGTCGACGACTCATTCGGAGCACTCATCGGTCGGCTCAGCGCCATGGACGAGGGTCAGTGGTTAGAGGTGGGCCAGTTCTATGCGGGCGATCACTTGGTCATGGAGGCTCCGTGCCAGCAACTCGCATGGGGGATGCTCTTGGACTCGGTACATCATCGCGGTCAGCTCAGCACGTATCTGCGGCCGATGGGTGCTAAGGTGCCGTCGATCTACGGCCCGTCCGCGGACGACCAGGGCGAAGCTCACTGAACCAGGCGGCTTTGCTTCCCACCCTGTCCCGCTGCGCCTAGAGTGTGGAAACAATCCCGGAGCGGTAGGGTTAGGCTGCGAGGACGGCGGAATCAAACCAATAGCAGTGAACAGAGCACGGACGCCGTCCCCCAAGAAGTCGCGTGCGTAGCTTTGGACAGGAAAGGTGGCTCTATGGCGTCTCTCACTGGAAAAGTGGCAGTTGTTACGGACGGTTCGAGGCGTATCGGGCGTGCGGTCGCTGAACGTTTGGGCAAGGATGAGGCGTCCATCGTGGTGAACTATCCGCACAGCGCTGACAACGCGGGCGAGGTGATCTCAGAGATTCGATCGGGAGAGGGAAGTGCGCTCGCCGTGCAGGCCGACCCGAGCGAGCTGGCCGACATCGCGGTCGCCGGCGTGGCCGCGTGGCTGAACCCCGGGCTGATGAGCTTCGGGCGTTGGCCCGACAAGAATGGGAGCGGGATTCCCCGGCACTGAGCCGCCCAACTCGACTACTACTTCGGTCTCGCCGGTTCTGTCGCCTACGCAATGACGCCGACCCGCGACGAACGCCTTGCGAAGTATCGCGAAAAGCGCTCCGCCTCCCGCACGCCCGAGCCGTTCGGCGGGCGGGTGGTTGCGGGTGGCAGCATCTTCGTCGTGCAGAAGCATGCTGCGCGCAACCTGCATTGGGACCTTCGCCTAGAGCTGGATGGAGTGCTGCTCTCGTGGGCCATCCCGAAGGGCCCGTCACCGAACCAGGCCGACAAACGCCTCGCGATGAAGACCGAGGACCATCCGCTCGAGTACGCGGAGTTCGAGGGCGTCATCCCCGAGGGCGAGTACGGCGCAGGTGCGATGATCGTGTGGGATCGGGGGGTGTGGGTACCGCTCGAGGATGCGAAGGAGGGCCTCGAGAAGGGGAAGCTCCTGTTCGAACTGAGGGGCCACAAACTGCTCGGCAACTGGACCCTGGTGAAGACGAGGCAGGCGCCCAATTCGTGGCTCCTCATCAAGGAACGGGACGCCTACCTCGACGATGAGGGCAGCACCGAGGACTATCCCGACGACTCGATCTACTCCGGACTCACGGTGGACGAGTTTCCGAACGCCGATGACCTTGCCGACGAGCTGGCCGAACAGATCGCCGGGGTGGGGGCGAGGAAGAGGGCCGTATCAGCCAACGCTGTCAGCCTCATGCTCGCTTCGAGCGAAGAGAGGCCGTTCAGCCGAGAGGGTTGGATCTTCGAGCTGAAGTACGACGGGTATCGCCTCCTGGCCGAGCGCTCGGGACGGGAACCATACCTGCGCTCGCGAGCCGGGCACGACATGACCCCCACGTTTCCCGAGATCGCGCGCGCGGTTCGGGGCCTCCCTTATGAAGGTCTCGTGCTCGATGGCGAAGTCGTCGTCAACGACGGGGAGGGCAAACCGTCCTTCTCACGCCTGCAACGGAGGGGTCGCATCCTGAACGTGGTCGATGCCCTGCGCGCGAGCGTCGAGCTGCCTGCGATCTACTACGCGTTCGACATCCTCGGCCTCGAGCGGCACGATCTGCGCGGGCTGCCCCTGCTGGAGCGCAAGCGGATCCTGAGGGACGTTCTACCCTCTGTGGGACCGATCCGCTACTCGGATCACATCCCGGAGCGGGGGGAGGCGATGTACGAGCACGTCGAGTCGATGCGCCTTGAAGGAATCGTCGGCAAGAGGGCGGACGCGCCGTACCGGGGCGGGCGCTCGAAGAGCTGGATCAAGGTTCGTACGGTTCGGATCGAGGACTTCGTCGTCGTCGGCTGGACGGAGCCCAAGGGGTCGCGTGGCGGCTTCGGCTCTCTGCACATCGGCCAGTACGATGGGGAGGACCTGGTCTTCTTGGGCAACGTCGGAAGCGGTTTCAGGGACTCGGAACTCGACGGCGTGCGTTCGCTGCTGGAGGACATCGAGCTTGATTCGAGCGCCTGTACCAAGGGGCACGTGCCCAAGGGGAAGGGCCACCACTGGGTTCGGCCTGAGATGGTTGCGGAGGTGAAGTACAAGGAGTTCACCGAGCAGGGACTAGTACGTCAGCCGTCGTTCTCTCGCTTCCGCACCGACAAGCGGCCCTCGGAGTGTGTTGTCGAGGGGGCGCTCGGGGGTGAGGCCGAGCCACCTGAGCCGGTGGAGATGATCGAGGAGCGGACCGTACCGTTCACCAACCTCGACAACGTATTCTGGCCCGCGGAAGGCTACACGAAAGGCGATCTGATCGAATACCATCGGCAGGTCTCGGAATGGATGCTGCCCTACCTCGAAGACCGTCCGCTGGTCATGACGCGGTATCCGGACGGTATCGACGGAAAGTCGTTCTTTCAGAAGGATGCTCCGCCCTATGCGCCGGATTGGTTCCGGCGTGTGACCGTGTGGAGCGAGGGTTCGCAGAGGGAGCTCTCGTACTTCGTTGCGGAAGACGTCGAGTCGTTGCTCTACGTCATCAACATGGGCACGATCCCGTTGCATGTGTGGTCCAGTCGGATCGCCACGCTGGCTCATCCCGACTGGTGCATTCTCGATCTGGATCCGAAGGAGGCACCGTTCACGGACGTGGTCGAGATCGCCCGCACGGTCCACGACCTGTGCCAGGAGATCGGTCTGCCGTCGTTCCCGAAGACGAGCGGTTCGACCGGGATCCACGTGCTGGTGCCGCTGGGTAGGCAGCTCACCTACGAGCAGTCACGAACCATGGCACAACTTCTCGCCCGAGTCGTCGTCGCCGAGCGGCCGGAGATCGCGACGCTCACGCGCAATCCGGATAGGCGCGAGGGAAAGGTTTACGTCGACTTCGTTCAGAACGGACATGGCCGTCTATTGGTCGCGCCGTTCACGGTTCGCCCCAAGCCTGGCGCACCCGTGTCGGCGCCGCTCAGGTGGGGCGAGGTCAACAGGAGGCTCACCATCGCGAGCCACACCATCAAGAGCGTGCCCAGACGCATGAAGCGCTTGGGCGATGACCCGCTACGGTCCGTGCTCGAGCTAGAGCCCGATCTCCTGGGGGCGCTCGAACGACTGACGAGTTGGTTCGCGTGAAGTCACGTAGCGCCGTCTGCGGGTGCCATGACCCGATTCCGGCCCTCGCGCTTGGCCTTCAGCAGTGCCTGGTCCGCCGCGTTGTAGAGGGCCTCCGTCGCCTCACCGTGCTCAGGGGATGTAGCGTACGCGGCGGACATTGTGACGCGCAGTTCGTGTCCGACCGGCGGCTTGGCTTCAGCCACGACGTCCACCAACCGCTGAGCCAGGGCTTGCGCGAGCTCCCTGCCCGTGGCCGGACAGAGAACGGTGAACTCTTCACCACCGATACGGAACGGTGTGTCCGCGACCCGCGTGTGCTCTGTCAGGATGCGTCCGACCCAACTGAGCACCTCGTCGCCGACGTCGTGCCCCAACGTGTCGTTGATCGCCTTGAAATGGTCGAGGTCCATCATGATCAATGAGAAGTCTCTCTCGTATCGGCGTGTGCGGTCGACCTCCTGCTCGATTCGTTCGGTGAACGCGCGTCGGTTCAGCAGCCCCGTGAGCGGATCGCGCACGGCCTGATCGCTGAGCCCGCTGATCTGCTCATCTGCCTGGCGGATGCGCACGGAGAGTGCCTCGAGCAATGCCAAGGCGACTCGCGGTCGGTCCAGCACGAGCGCGTGGAACTCGGTCTTGTCCAGAACGATTGCAGAGACTTCACCCACCGAGCGGACCGTTGCGCTGCGTGGCTTTTCGTTGAGGAGGGCCATCTCCCCGAAGAACTCGCCGGGGCCCATGCGAGCGAGCTCGACCTCCTCGGTGCGCACTGGATAGAGCACCTGCACGTGGCCCTCCGTAACCAGATAGATCGACCGCCCCGGTTCTCCTACCTCGACGATTGCTTCGCCCGGAGAAAAGGTCTCGACGCGGGAGGCTGCGGCCAGTCGTGTGAGATCTTGGACCTCGAGTGCCTTGAACAGCGGGACTCTGGCCAGCAGTTCTTCCGTGGAGGGCATCGAGCGAAGATAGTACAGTGACCGCTTCAGGCCAGCAGGCCGGGGTGGCCACCCGCCCAGGCGAAGGGCACCGGGAAGCGCGTGCGCGGTATAGAAGTCGCCCGGCCCGGCACGCGGGGCAAGTCCACGCGGGGGGGGGACCCAATCAGCAAGAGGATCACTTTGTCGGTACATGGATGGGTGGGGCGGTGCCTGCTCGCGCTCGGGACGCTGCTCGTGATCTGGGTTCCGTCGGTCGAGGCGCAGCTGAGCACCGTTCAAGGGCGTGTCCGAGGCGAAGAGGGCTCGGCCGTGTACGGTGCGACGGTCCGGCTGCTCGCAGGGAGCATCACGATCGGTGCAGCCGATACCGACCGCCTCGGTTCGTTCCGGCTCGCATCAGTGCCCACCGGAACGTATCGGCTTCTGGTTCAGGCACTCGGCTACGCCGAGCAGACCGAGGTCTTGACGCTCGCCGCCGGGCAAACGCTCGAGTACGACCTCCGGTTGGTACTCCAGGCCATCGAGGTCGAGGGCATTTCCGTCGAAGCGGAGCGGAGCCGGGAGCGAATCCGTTTCGAGCAGCTCGGAGGCGTGACGGTCCGTGAGATCAACCTCTCGGACCTCAATCAGCTCCCAGGTGTCGTCGAGGCTGATCCGATCCGAGCCATCGAGGTTCTGCCCGGGGTGGTATCCACATCGGACTTCTCGGCTTCGTTCCACGTCCGGGGTGGCTCGGCCGATCAGAACCTGATCCTGCTCGACGGCGTGCCGATCTTCAGCCCGTTCCATCTCGGCGGATTCTTCTCCGTCTTCAACGCGGACATGCTGGACCGGGCCGAGCTGTTCTCAGGAGGCTTTCCGGCGGAGCACGGCGGCCGGATCTCGTCAGTCCTCCAGATCGAGAGCGATCCCGGCGACGGTGATTTCCGGGTCGACGCCGGCATCTCCCTGCTCGCCAGTCGTGTCGCAATAGGCGGCAGCCTCCCCCGCGGTACGGCCAACTCTTTGGGCCTCGCGAACGTCAAATGGCGCACTTCGGCCCGGCGGTCGTACTTCGACATCCTGATGAAGCCCGCGTTCGAGTTCCCCTATCACCTCACCGATCTCCAGACAGTGATGGAGGGGTGGACCAACTCGGGCGACCGCATCACGCTGACCGGATACACCGGGAAGGATGTGCTCGATCTCACGCGGCTCGACGCCGAGGACTTTCCACTCCGCATCGACTGGGACTGGGGCAACGACGTCGTTGGCGGCCGGTGGACGCACGCGCGCCGCGGCGGGGGCTCGCTCGACGTCCGCGCGAATGTCAGCCGCTACGGGACCGGCCTGAGTTTCCCGGACTTCGCCGATACCGAGTTCACGAGTCGGATCGCACAGAGCCAGCTTCGCGTCGACCTCGATACTCGGCCCACCCCGACCATGGGCATAAGGGTTGGAGGGGCGCTCGAGCACCTCTCGTACCGCAATCTCTTCCAGACGGGAGGCACCGAATTCGGTAGCGGCGAGGGTGACGGGTGGCTACTTGGCACCTATGCCCAGACAACCTGGTCGCGCCCACGAGAATGGTTGCTCGAGGTTGGTCTGCGTCTCGACGCGTGGAGCCCGGACCCCGGCGATCGGATCCTCGAGTTGGCGCCCCGGCTCGCGGCCAAGCGCTTCTTCGATGGCGGTGACGTCGCGGTGAAGGTCGCGGCTGGTCGGTACACCCAGTTCCTTCACTCTCTCAGGGACGAGGAACTCCCTCTGGGACTGGATATCTGGGTGCTCGCCGGCGCGAGCGCGCCGCACGTGGTCTCGGATCAGCTTCAGCTCGGTGTCGAGGGATATCGGGACATCGATTGGTTTTGGTCCATCGAAGCCTACGTGCGGTCCTTCGACGGCGTGGTGACTTTCAACGTAGCCGACGACCCCAACGACGACTTCGACGACATTCTCTCGGGTGACGGCCTCTCGTACGGCGCGGATCTGCTCCTGCGCAAGGAGACGGGCGACGTGAACGGCTGGATCGCCGTTTCGTTCCTGCGGGCCGACCGGACTTTCGGCGACATGTTGGCCCCGGAGGTGCCCCAGCCGTCCATCACATACGCCCCTATCTTCGATCGTCGGCTCGACGTCGACCTCGTGCTGCGCTACCCGCTCCCGTGGGGCTGGCAAGGAGGGCTGCGTTGGAACGTTGGCACAGGCACCCCCTATACGCGCGCGCTCGGGTCGTACGCATATTACTCGCCGCAGTTTGTCGGCAGCGCCGGCCGCCTCGAATGGGCGGGCGCCGCCGAGGACGGCGACTTCGGCGCTTATGCTGTCGCGCTCGAGAGCCGCAATGCGTCTCGGTATCCGACATACCATCGGCTCGACGCGAGCTTCCGGAAGCCGTTCGAGAAGTCGTGGGGAACGATCACGGCCCGGGTCGATCTGGTGAACGTCTACGACCAGCGCAACGTGCTCTTCTATTTCCACGAATACGACCGTTCCCCGGCGACGCGCTCCGGCATTTCAATGTTCCCGATTCTGCCTACGTTCGGCTTCGAGGTGCACTTCTGATGGCGGGGGGGCGTCGGATCTGGGCCATGGTCGTGTTGTTGGGTCTCGGGGGCTGTGACCTCCAGGAGATCACGATCGTGGATGTCGAGGATGTGGTCATTGCGGAGGTTTACGTTCAGATCGGCGAGGGCCTCTTCGGCGGCGACCGCGTGACCGCGTTTCTGCACCGGACCGTCGGGGGGGTGGGTGAGGGCTTCCACCCGGTGCCGGGCGCCAAGATCGTCATCACGCGAGATGGTGGATCGAGCGTGGAACTCGCGGAGACCGCGATCGAGAGGTGCGTCAGCGCGACGCCCGAGGGTGGTACGGGCTCTTGCTACTGGTTGGCGCCCGCGACCGCGGCGTCTTTCGGCCCGGGGGACCACCTCCGACTGCGCATAGACCTAGCCTCGGGTGGGGCGCTGACGAGCGCCACGGTCGTGCCCGGGGACTTTGCGATCCTGGGCGTCGTGGAGGGGGCCGAGTGTCTACTCCCACCGAGCACCCCGCTCACCGTTCGCTGGACGGCGTCCATGGGCACGTGGGCTTATGTGAACGAGACCGTGATCGTAGGCATCAAGGACGGGCTCGCCCCGCTTGGAATCGACGTGGAGAGCGACACGTTGGAGCTGCTGGGCCTCTCGATCTCGGCCTCCGACACCACGATCGTGTTTCCCGGTGAGTTCGGGATCTTCAGCCGCTTCGAGCTCGACCAGGACCTCGCGACGAGCCTCCAGGACGGACTGCCGCCGGGTACGCGGGCCCCGGTGATGATTTCGGCGACGGACCGGAACTACGTGAACTGGGCCCGGGGCGGCAATTTCAACTCGTCGGGGCAGGTGCGCGTGCCGAGCATTCGCGGGGACGGCACGGGGGTCTTCGCCTCTACGGTGACGCGCACTTTCGAGGTTGTCGTGAACTCGGCTCCCCCGGGTGGGGCCTTCTCGGCGCCCGCCTGTCCCGCGTCTTAGCTGACCCCCAGGATCACAGGCCGTCGCTCTACGGTCAGGCTTCGTCCGGGACGACGAATATCCGCCGGGCGAGGTGGTCCTGGACCGCTAGGGCGACGCCTTCGTCGCCACCGATGATGACGCCTACGACCCCCTCCACGTCCTGGGCCGAGTCGACCAGCACCGCAACTCCCGGCACGAGCCCGTCGGCGGCCATTGAACGGAGCTCGTCGGCTTCCTCGTCGGGGACCTCGCGGATGAGCACCCTCGTTCCGCGTGCCGCGTCCGCAAGCGTCGCCAGCTCCGTGGCCTCGATCTCGCCCGCTCGTGTTGGAATGGGAGAGCCGTGCGGGTCGTGACTCGGGGAGCCCAAAGCGGTCGCCATGCGCTCGACGAGCTCATCGGAGGCTGCATGTTCGAGGCGCTCCGCCTCCGCGTGCACATCGTCCCACTGGTACTCGAGCAGTTCGCAGAGGTAGGTCTCGATGACGCGGTGGCGTCGCAGGACCTTGAGCGCCGCCCGCTCGCCGGCATCGGTGAGCCGGACCCCACGGTAGGGCACGTGCTCCACCAGTCCGGCCTCGGCCAGTCGCTTGACCATGCCGGTTACCGAGGCGGGCTGAATGTGCAGAGCGTCTGCGATGGCGCTGGTGGACGCTGGATCGCCGCCACTTGAAAGCCCGAAGATGGCCTTCAGGTAGTCCTCGACGGACCGTGAGAGTGCGCGACGTGGCATGGTTTCGAAGCTACTCAGGCCCATTCGGATCGTCGAGAGCGGAGCGGCACCAACTCCTGTCCTCGAGGTCGGGAGAAGCCTACTATCAAGTGGACGAGTGGGCCGAGTTCGAGGGCACTTTCTTCTTGGGCCGACCCGGTTGTGGGTATAACTTTGATACAGTGCGGATCAGGGATATTGTGCGGATCAAGCCGCATCGGTGTGCCTCGACGAATGTTCCAGCTCCCCCGGAATGAGTTCACAGGACGAAGTACGACCCTATCACGCAGGCAATAGGACGCCGGGCCAGGAAGCGGCCGACGCCGTTTCGGCCGTATTGGATCATGCAGCCCAGCGCGACGAGGCCCAGCAAGAAAGAAGGGCGGACAAAGCACAGGCGAAGTGGGTGCTTCCGCTGGGCATCAATCTGGGCGTCTTCGCCGTCTACTTGTTGATCGCACCGCCGGCGTGGGTCGTCATGAACCCCATTGAGGCTGCACCCATTGAGGAGCAGGTCGACAACATGAGGTTGGCGATGTACATGCAGGCGATGCGTGTGGACGCCTATCGCGAACAAAACGGCGAGCTTCCGGTAGCGCTGGAGGACGCGGGCAGCACGGTACCCGGTGTCGAGTACTTCATCATCGAGGCGAACCGGTACGAGTTGATTGCGACGATCGGGACCGAGGTGGTGCGGTACGACTCGTCCGAATCAGCGAACGAGTGGGTCGGCTCCGACGCGACAAGCAAGCTTCGGGGGGAGTCCTGATGAGCCAGATCCAGCGACGTGATTCACGCCGCGGAGGGTTCACGCTCATCGAGCTGATGATCGCGGCATCGATTGTGGGTATTCTGGCCGGATTCGCGATTCCCAACCTGCAAACGATGATCTACCGCGCTCGAGCCACCGACGTCGCGGCGGACATGGAGGTCGTGCGCGTCGCGACGCTGAACGATCAAGCCGATCTACTCGGTTGGCCCCCGGAGGCCGTGGTGGGGACGATTCCGACGGGGCTCGATTCATACCTACCCGAAGGCTTCACCTTCGCGGGGGATGGGTATCAGCTCGACTTCGAGAGCTGGTCGTTGCCCGGTGGTTTGCCGGGGGACCCGAATACGACGGTGCTGATCGGCGTCTCGGTCGTTGCTGTCGAGGACGACCTCGGGAACGCGATCGCGGAGTTCCTCAGCGGGGCGATCGTCTTCTCCGTCGGCAATACCCACACGATTGTAATCGACCGTAGCTGACGGGCTGCGCGCTCGCGCGGTCGGTGTTAGCATCCGTCATGCGCTACGAGCAAGCCACCGACGGTATCCGTGTCCGGGTTCGACCCCGGTTTTCCCTCGCCGCCTCCGACCCGGAGGACGGCACGTTCGTGTTCTCCTACGACATTTTGGTGCGGAACGAGGGTAAAACCTCGGCCAAACTCCTGTTCCGGCACTGGTATATTCACGATTCTTCAGGAGAGGACACCGAGGTCGATGGCGAAGGCGTGGTGGGCGAGCAGCCCATGCTCCGGCCCGGAGACTCCCACGAGTACCAGAGCTACTGCGTGCTCCGCTCACCTGTCGGATACATGGAGGGGTACTACACCTTCGTCCGCCCCGACGGCGAGCAGTTCAGGGTAACAGTGCCGCGTTTCGAGTTGAGTGGCCCATTCGTACTGCCGTCGCCGTTGCTCGAGATGGACAACGGCGACGAGCCGGATCTGCTGAACTAGTGTTCTGAGTCGGGTTCCCTAGCTGTTCTCGGTACGGTTCGAGCGTACGGTCAGACTCCCCGCGACGAGTAGCAGCCAGCCCATCAGTACACCGCTGATCAGCATAAACCGTTTGCGCAGCGCTTCGATACGGGCCAATGGAATGGGTGCGAGCAGAACCATGAATGACTCCCGGTCGATCCTTCGTGCGACGTAGCGCGACCTGCCGGAACCAGTCTCCACGACTCCTGCAGTCGTGAAAGAGGGTGGAGGTGCTGGCACCGCTGCCAACGCAGCAGCGTCGCCAGCCAGGGGTGGAGGCCGTCACGAGACCTCGCTCGATGCGGGCCGCATGGGAGCCGCTCAGGGCGCGTGCTCCGGCCGGTGACTCTCCGATGCCCAGCGTACCGACAACGGTCAGGGTCTGGACCAGGCCCCGGGAGACATGCTCGCGGGCGGCGGCATCGAACGTCCGTTGCACGTGCACGAGCATGCCCAAGAGAGTAAAGAGGGGAACGCACGCCAGCAGAACCAACGCTGCGCGACTCGGCGCCGGTTCCCCTTCCGAACCGCTCGCCTTCGTGAATAGGATCCAGGCGGCGACCGCCGAAAAGAGCAGGAGCAGGCCGAGTACGAGTCGTACAGCCAGCGGGACGGCCTGCTCGCCAGGGCCCTCCGGCTGGGCGAGCGCCACGATCGCGGCGGGGAGTTCTCTGCGCGGGTCCATGGCAACGACGCTTCCGGCGTCGCTCCTTACGCCCCCAGGTGTTCGCGATGCCGCAAGGAGCGTCTCACGGTCGATCACTTCCACTGACGGTGGCGGGTCCGTGGCGCTCCACAGCTCACCGTTCAGATAGAGGCCGACGCGCGCTCGAGCGACCCGACCCACCAGAACGGCGGCCCCGGGAACCAACATGCCGTTGGCGAAGCGTAGCAGGCCTTCGGCGTCCGGAAACAGGACCATCAGCTCGACGCCCGAAGCCGTCGGATCGAGGGCCGACACGGTGTCGCCCGCCATCGCCAGGCGAACCGCCTCGATGGTGGTGTCCGGGCTGGGTAGCGGATCGGCCGAGCCTAGCAGCGAGTCGAGGGCGGCTCCCAGGTCCTGCTCGAGCGTGCCGAGAGCCAAGCGCGCGATGCGTGCCGCCGACACGTGCGCGAGCTCCTCCCACGCATCGTCGGCGGCGCGAGCCGCGGCCCCGGAGGCAATCCCGCACGGCACGACGGCCAGTGTGCAGAACGCCAAGAAGCGCCGTTTCACTCGATGCGAAGGGTCTATGTTATTATCCCTTACCACTTTCACGACCTCATCCGCGGCATGGTTTCCGGGGGCAAACGTGAACGATTCCGTCGCTGTCGACGCCAAGCGCATTCTACTGCGCTACGGAGCGCCGATCGCTGTCCTAGATAACGTGTCCGAGATCCATCGTGTGGAGTTCGCGCGTGAGATTGCGAAGACGGCTCTGGCTGAGCGAGAGCCTCGGACCAAGGAGCTGCTCCTAGAGCACGGCTATCTCGCAGAGGACTGATCGGCAAGGGCGTATCGATATGGGGCCGGGAGTTCACCGCTCGGCCTCGTTTCCTATTCGGTCCTGAGGTCGATCGTGCACGGCCCTTCGAGCGAGAGTTGGACACGAACGCGGACACGCTCGCCCTCCCGAGTCGCCTCGAGGTCGGCGCGGGCGTCTCCGATATGAGCCTCGGCGAGGCGCGTCCCAGGGATCGAAGGTTCGAATACCAGCATCGGTGGCACACGAGCCGAAGTCGGTTCGAGAACGAAGCGGTGACGGGTCTTCAGGCGCTCGTATCGAAGCGTGATGAACGTAGACCCCAACCGTAGCCTCTCAACGGTGAGCGCGCGCGCGTGAGACGGGAGCCGTGGCGCGAGGCGCAGTCGTCCGGACGGCGCATCGGGCATGTAGCCCAGTACACCGTGGGAGAACGCAGCGAGCACGGCCCCTGCGACTGGAGCGCCGGGTGCGAGCACGTCATCGACCTCATCCCAGCTAGCGGGGCCCGAGGGCCCGCTCACCAACCCTTCCGAGAGGGTCTCTCGCCACCGCCCCCACGCTCCGTCGGCGTCCTCGCCGAAGCCGGACCACGTGCGCAGGGTGTCGTCGAGTCTCCGGATGCCTGTCCGAGGCGCGTGACCTAAGCCGCCGGCGAGAACCGATCGAAGGAAGTCTCCTGCGTCGGGACGTGCGTCGGCGACCATCGGTAGTCGCATGCCGCCGGCGGCCCTGGACGGCAGCTCCGCCGCGAGCGTCCTCAGGTCCGCGATGCGGTCGTCGGTCTCGGTGTGGCGCAAGGCGTCCGCGAGCTCCTCGAGCGCGAACGCCCACAGGCTCGCACCGTCGGAGGACAGACCCCTCGGAGCCCAAGCGCGATCCGAGATCAACTGGGCGTGGCGCCGGGCGGCCGAGGCGTCGTCGGATGCGAGCGCCAAGCGCGCTGCGAGCAGCGCAGCCATCGCTTCCACGGGCCACGCCGGCTGGCATGCCTGTCCCGCCCTGAGCTGGCCCTCCAGGAGCGCGACAGCCCGGCTTGCGGCCTCCACGTCCGCGACCGCGAGCGCCCCGAGGCCCGACCAGAACGCGTGGTGGCCCGAGGCCGTCATCACGCCACGCCAGAGTGACGCACGAACGCGGAACGATGCCCAGGCGACGCCGTCGTCGAGTTCCGCGACTCCCGTCAGGACCCGGACGCCCTCGGCCGTCGTCGACGCGGCCCGCCGTTCATGCACAGGTAAGTGAGCGGCTGAAGCGAGCGCAGAGCGGATCGCGGCCTCGCTTCCTGCGGTGACCAAGAGGGTCAGCGGCCCGTCGCCGCCCATCCCGTGTGACGCGAGCACGCGGCCGTCGCCGTCGTCCGCAAGAGTCCACTTTCCCGTGCCACCGTACAGCGCCACCGCGACCGACTGGTCTGGATCTCGGCCCACCGCGCGCAAGACTCCGTCGTGCACGTCGTAGCGGACTTGCGCACCGCCCGGGGTGAGCGTGAGCCGTAGCGCGCCATCGTCCGCAACCGGCGATCCGCTCCACTGCGCGGCCACCAGCGGAAGCGTCGGCGTGACGACGACGTTCTCCATGACAGTCCCGATGGGACCCGTCCGTTCCCGCCGAAGCACCCCTGGCATCACGACGAAATTGACTCCGAGTGAGTTCCCGATTGTCAGATCGCGCACGACCACACGGTCATGGATGCGGATGCGGTCGATCCCGCCTCTGAGTACACCCCGGGCGGAGGCGGATTCGCCCTCGATGAGGAACGGCTCGGCGCTCGCGGTGCCGGATACCGCCAGCGCAGGGACCGCGGCGCCCAGTTCCGGGATCGCCGCCGGCAGGTGCGCTCCTAGAGTCGGACCGGGTCTCATCGGGGGACTAGTCTACCCGCAGTGTGCGCAACCTGTTCAACGCGGCAGCCAGCTCGAAGCGCCGGAACTCCGCGAGGTCGCCGACACGGCGGGGGTCGAGAACGTCCAAGTCTCCCTCCTCGAGGAGACTCTCGACGGCGTCCAGCGCGCCGGCGACATCGACTGCGCTACTACGGGGCCTGCTCGCTTCAGCGGAGCCTTCCCCCAGGACTCGCTCGGCCAACAGCACGAGACCCTGTCCGATCGCCCGCATCTGCGCGCGACTCGCGATCTGCTCGACGCCGGCGAGGTCGATGGTCTCAACGCCGAAGATGAGAGTTCGGTCGTCGGGCACGCGCACGTACGACGCACGACGGCCCCTGCTCGGGTCGACGGAGCGCACCTGAACGCGACGGAGGGAGAACGCGGTAAGCGGTCGTTTGCGTTCCGTCGCTCGTCCGGTCGGAATCTCCACTGCCACGGTCCTCGCCTCCGCGGTGACGTCCCACGGCGCGTAGTCGGTCATGCGGATCACGGTATCGGCCACATCCAGATAGTCCCCACTCCCTCCGAGCACGAGCACGCAACTCACGCTCCGACTTTCGTACAATTCGCGTACGCGATCGACGAAGGGCGTGATCGGCTCGCCTTCCTTCGGAACCAGCTGCTGCATCCGGCGATCACGGATCATGAAATTCGTTGCCGAGGTGTCTTCGTCAACGAGCAACAGTCGGGCGCCGGCCTCGAGCGCTTCGACGATGGCCGCGGCCTGACTCGTCGATCCCGAGGCGTTCTCCGTGGAGAATCGCTTCGTGTCCTGGCCGAACGGGAGTCCATCGATGAAGCTCGATATGTCGACCCCGGAGACCGAACGTCGGTCTTCTGCGCGCACCTTCACCGCGTCGAAGCGGCTGGCCACCCGTTCCCTTCCGTCCCCGGGCCGGTGGTTGTAGACGCCGGACTCGATGGCGCGGAGCAACGTGCTCTTGCCGTTGAAGCCACCGCCCACGATCAACGTCACACCTGGCAGAACGCCCATGCCCGACACCGAACCGGCGTTCGGAAGCTCGAACGTCACTCGAAGCGATTCGGGTGAGCGGAAGGAAACGACGTTGGCGCCCTCCAGTGGTCGATCGTCGATTCCGCTTCGGCGTGGCAGCACCGAGTCATCCGCCACGAAGGCGATCAATCCCCGCCCCTCCAGTTGGCTCCTGAGGGCATCGGCGTCTTCGTTGCTGGCTGCATGAGCTTCGATCTCGGCGGCGTCGTGCGCCGCCGCGATCAGCGTGGAGCGCACGAGCTCCGGGACGCGCGCCGTCAGCAATTCGGAGGCCTGGCGGCCGAGCACACGACGCCCCTGCGCGGGTAGCCCGACCGTGAAACGGGCCTCTAGATCTCCGTGTTCGCGCATGAGCACGGCGGTGTGCAGGAGAACGGTCTGACCTGGATCTTCCATCCGGATCTCTCCGCTCTTGCCGCTGCCCGACCGGCCGATCGCGCGGGCGGCCCGCGCGAAAGACCGAGCGAGGAACGCCGCCGTACCGAGCGCGCGTGGCCGAGTTCGGTACGCCGACTCCGGGAGGTCGGCAACACCCGCAGGCAGCATCAGGCGTACCCGTGTGGGGTCCGCGAACGGGTCGCCCTGCACGTGATCGAAGTGCAGAGTGAAGTCCGAAAACCGCCAAGGTCCAGCGATCTCCTTGTACGCCTTGTACCCCCGTCCGTCGATCCGCTCGAGCAGGGCTGCTAGTTCGCTCCCGTCGCGCATGTCTTCCGCCCATCCGGTCGTCCGGGGACCGCTGTCGTGCCTGTCACCTGGTAGTGGGGACCGCTGTCGTGCCTGTTACCTGGTAGTATAGACGATCGACCGGGTCGAGGCCGTCGGACATCTGGGACGCGCGTCCTACTGGTGCGGGGGCCACCTATCCGGCGCCTGGCCCCACTGAAAGATTTCAGGCTCGCGGCGCCTGCTGCCCCAAGAGAACGCTGAGCGGGGATCGCGCCGATCGACGTACGGTACTGCTGGGCGGGGGCCTGACCAGTTGAATCCCGACGGGTGCGCCCGCGGCTTGGAGGGTGTAGGCCCGCCCCCGAAACGGAAGCCAGATCGGTGAGCCGGCGGCTCCGCAGACAGGTCGCGCGGCTCCGGCGGCTCGAGCTCAGCCCAATGGAAGCCGGCGTTCTCCCCGATGACGTCCGCGCCCCAGTGGAAACCGGAGTCGTGTGCGAGCGGGCGTTCTGGAATGAATTCGGGGCCCTTGCGACCGATCCCTTCCCATTCGCAATCGGGGCACCACCGTAGTCCGATCCAGCGCCCCAACGGCCTCAGCAATCTGGGGAGCAAGACCGCCTGCGTGCGATGCGTGCACGTCGGGCAGAGATGAAGAGTAGGCAGCCGCTTCAACCACGCGACGGTGAGGGCCGCGAACGCGGCAGCAAGCAGGGCGCATAGGACGGTAGAGGCGATCAACAGGGGGATGACGTCAGCAGGGTGATGATGTCAGGGAGGTTGCTTAAAAGTTATCGTAGGATCGATCAACATCGCCAGGAAAAAAGTTAACCCGACTTGACGCCGGACTTTTGGGGTTGCCTCGACATGATTGAGTGCGGCCCTCTTGGCTGATGAACGGCCGCTGGAGGAGCGGTTCCTTGGCGATTATCGAGAAGCTCGGGCTGACGCGTTGAGGTGGGCTGACTCGGCTCGGCCCGGAGTGGCCAGTGGGCAACAAATCACCTAGGCTTGAAGTCGTCGGAGCCCCTTCGTGGTGAAGGCGCCGCCCTCGGGACCGCTCGCGCCACCTCCCGTCCAGACCGCAAGATCGGTGCGTCAAGCTCTGCTGACCCTCATGGTTCTTCTGATGGCCACGTTCGAGGTGGCCGCTCAAGAGCCCTCCCTCACCAGCTACAAACGGGCGACGGCTCTCGAAACGCTGTCCAGCGGCATTCGCGTGGACGGGCACCTCGACGAAGCCATCTGGGGCCAGGCTCCGCCCGTCACCGACTTCGTGCAAAAAGAGCCGACCGAGGGCGCGCTCCCCACCGAGCGGACCGAGGTGCGTTTCGTGTACGACGACAAAGCGCTCTACGTCGGCGCCCGCATGTACTCGAGCGGAGGAGGGTCCTCAATCCAGGCCCCTTTAGGGCGGCGCGATGGAGGACAGCTGGCGGAATACGTGCTCGTTTCTCTGGATACCTTCCTCGACCGTCGCACCGCCTACACCTTCGGTGTCACGGCTGCCGGCGTCCGCCTCGACCACTTCCACCGCTCCGATAGCGAGGAGGACATCGATCAGGGCTTCGATCCGGTTTGGGAGGCGCACGTCAGAATCGATGACGAGGGCTGGACCGTCGAGATGTGGATCCCCCTGTCCCAGTTGCGATACAACGAAACGCTCGAGCAGACGTGGGGGCTGAACATCCACCGTTGGATTCCGTCGAAGAACGAGTCCGACTACTGGGTGGCGGTGCCCCGGACCGAACGCGCCTGGGCCTCGCGCTTCGGCGAGCTTCGCGGAGTTCGCACGGTCGATCCCGTTCGGCGCCTCGAGCTGCTCCCCTTCGCCGCGACCGGCTCCAGCATCAACGGTGACCGTGATCCCGCCAACCCGTTCGACGACGGCGTAAACCTGGAGGGGCGGGTCGGGCTCGATCTCAAGATGGGGATCGGGCCCAACCTGACGCTGGATGGCTCGGTCACCCCCGACTTCGGCCAGGTGGAGGTGGATCCCGCCGTAGTTAACTTGACCGACTTCGAGGTTTTCTTCCCCGAGCGGCGTCCGTTCTTCACCGAAGGCAGCGCTCTCCTTACCCCCGGACTCTCCCCCAACTTTTTTTATTCGAGGCGCATCGGTGCCCGCCCACTGGGATCCGCGTCGGGCGACTATGTCGATTCGCCGGGCAGCGCCACGATTCTGGGCGCCGCGAAACTGACGGGACGGCTGCCCTCGGGCACCTCGGTGGGGGTCCTGGCGGCCGTCACCGGCGAGGAGCACGCGAAGACCTTCGACTCGGCGCCTGGAACGTACGGGAAGGTTCGCGTCGCGCCCCGCACCACCTGGGGCGTGGCCCGGATCCAGCAGGAGTTCGGGACGCAGGGGTCGACCGCGGGCTTCATGGTGACCGGGGTTCACCGAGAGCTGGAACGGGGTGATCCTTTGGCCGCCCTCATGCCCCGAAATGCGGTGACCGTGAACGGTGAGACGCTCTGGCGGCCGGCCGGCGGCACGTACGAGGTCTCGGTGCTGGGAGGCCTGAGCCACGTCGACGGGGACAAGGAAGCCATCGTGCGTCTCCAACGCGCGAGCCAGCGGTACTTCCAGCGGCCCGACGCCTCGCACGTCGAGGTCGACCCCGACCGGACCACGATGGGGGGAGCCAAGGTAAGCGCGCGTGTCGAGAAGATCAGCGGCACGCACTGGCTCTGGACCATGTTCGCCGATCTGGAGTCGCCGGAGGTGGAGTTCAACGACATCGGACGCCTCACGACCGGAGACGCCATCGCGATCCGGCCGTGGTTGACGTATCGCGAAGCTACCCCCGGACGTCACTTCCGGAGCTACCAGTTCAGGGTCAACCAGCGCACGGAATGGAACCTGGCAGGAGAGCACCAGCAGACGGCCTTGACGGGCAGCACGGATGTGACGTGGAACAATTTCTGGACGACCCGGGCGTCCACCCGGGTGAACTTGCGCGCTCAGAGCCAGCGGTTGACCCGGGGCGGACCGTCCATGGGAACGGGCCGAGGCTGGAATACGTCGCTCGAGGTGGCGAATAGCGCATCGACGGAGACGCGATGGAGCGTCGGCGTGGACTACGGACGGGACGAGCTGGGGGGACGGAGAGAGAGCGTCAGCGGGCGGGTCTCGTTGGTGCCCGAGCCACGCTGGCAGGTGTCGCTCGCACCTTCGTTCGAGCACGAGGTCAATCCGCGGCAGTACGTCATGACACGGGATGGGGGGGGACCCTCGACATATGGGGGCCGCTACATCTTTGCGTTCACCGACCGCACGACGCTCGCGATGGAGACGCGGCTGAATTTCACGCTGAAGCCGGACGTCAACCTCGACCTCTTCGCTCAGCCGTTCGCCGCTAGCGGCCGCTTCTACGGCATCGGTGAGCTGGAGGCGGCGGGCAGCCGGTTCCTGCGCACCTATGGGACGGACGGCACCATGATCCAGCGTGGGGAGGACGGCAGCTACGAGGTCTTGGACGGTGAGGACGCCTTCGGCATCTCCAACCGGGACTTCAATGTGAGGTCATTCCGGAGCACGGCTGTTCTCCGCTGGGAGTGGCGGCCCGGAAGCACGCTCTACCTGGTGTGGCAGCAGGATCGCTCGGGGCGCGAAGCCCTCGGCGACCGCGCGGGCCTGAGCGACGTGTTCGGCTCGCTCACGGCGACCGGCAACAACTTCTTCGCGATCAAGGCGAGCTACTGGTTGGGTGGGGCGGCGGGGAGGTGACCGACCTCCCAGCACCAGCGAGCTCGGTCCATGCCCGGCCCGGTACGCACTCCGCGTCTCGTTGGCCCGGCATCTCGGACCGTACACCACCTCTCGCTCCGCCTCGAGAACCTCCTTCACGTACGCCATCCCCGATATCACGACCGTCTCGTACAGCACCTCCCGAACCAGGTCGGCCACGGGAAGCGTGATCTGCTCCGCGTTCCTTGCGAGTTCCTCATGCAAGTACTCGAGGATCCGACGCTTTCGGACCACTACCAGAGTGATCCCGCGCACTCCTGGATGCTCGCGGCCGAGGAGATGGCGATCCCCGTGTGCGCACCCGGGCCGCGACCACACTCCGCTTAAGCCCTCGAGCAAGCGGTCATCGGTCTTCCGTGCGATGGACTTGCGGCCCGCACTCGGGGTCTACATGCTGGTCACTGGACAGGATGGCGAATTGTTGCATTCACCGCCCCGTCGTCGGGCGGGACCCACGGAATGAGGAGCGCGTCCGAGGATGACGAAGCAACGCCAACGGGAGGTCGTGCTCGCCGAGGACACCGACGAGGACGCACTGCTGATCGAGGCGGCGCTTGAGCGGGCCAGTAGAGTTCCGGTCCACGTCCACCGGGCTCGGAACGGCGATTCGGCCATCAGCATGATCGAGCATGTCCTTCCCGACCTCATCTTGCTCGACCTCCAGATGCCGGGTAAGACCGGCCACGAGGTACTTGCGGCGATCAAGCGGAACGACGCGCTCCGCCGCATTCCGGTCGCCGTGCTGACGGCCTCCGACACCGACCACGACCTGGCTCGGAGTTACGGACTAGGTAGCAACCACTTCATTACGAAGCCCGAGGACCCCGAGAAGTTAGAACAGCAGCTCCGCGTCTTACTCGAGTACCTGGAAGATCTTTTCGGCCGAAGCGGGAGCGGAAACCTCGAGGCGACTGGGGTCAGCGCAGTCAACCCGGGCTCCGTCGCACTCCGTGGGTTCCTGATCAAGGCCGCGCTCGCGGCGGCGATCGTCGGCCTTCTCGTGTTCGCGTATATCAGCGGGATCTAGGCAGGAAGGGGTGATTACCTGACTTGGATCCGTTTGAGTTCATCATGGTGCTGGTGTCGATCATCATGGGACTCGGCATCGCCACACTTCTTCGTGGCGTGGTCGGGTCACTCCGCCCCGACACCACGACCGCGCCCGGCCTCGTCCATGCGATCTGGGTCCTTTGGGTGTTCGTGATGCACGTGGGCGTCTGGTCGAGGACGCTGGGGAGTCGCGGATCGCCCGGTATGGACGCTTTGGGATTTGCTGAGCTTTCTCCTCGTCCCGATCCTCTTGTTCGCACTTGCTGAGCTGGTATTCCCGCTCGAGGACGCACGGACCAACCTCAGCGACTATTACTACGAGATTCGAGGTCGGTTCTTCTCCGTCGCCGCGATGCTGATGATCGCCATGACATGGAGCAACATCTCCGTCTTCGACAACCCGCTACTCCATTATGTGAACCTTATTGCCTTTATTGCAGGCGTGATCTTCCTGTTCCTCGCTTGGGTCGCCCATAGGTGGGTACATCTCGCTGCTTCGGTCCTGATCCTGGTTGCGACCTTGTTCGTGTACGGCACGCAGCTCACGGTGGCCGCGCCTTGAGACGGGGACACAAGTGTTGGAAGGCACCGTGAGCGGACTGGAGAAGCTAGGCCGGGCCTCCTCGGCCCCTCACCTCGTCGACGTGCTCGCCCGCATCGCGCGACGTCACCCCGTCGGCCGAAAGCTCGTCATCTCACAGACGTTCGGTGGGGGGCGCGAACTGTTGAGGCGGCTCTCTCTCGAGGGCCTCGGGTGGATCGGCTTCGAGGTGGTGACCCAAGCGCCGTTGGCGCTTCGACTCGCGCGCGACGGGATGGAGCGGGCGTCGCTGCGCGTGATGGACGCGTTCGACGAAAGAGCACTTCTCGATGAATCTCTCGACGCCGCTCTGGTCGCCGAGGGACGGGGCCTCGGGGAGCTCGCTGAAGGCGTCGGCTTCCGTGAGCGCGTGCACGGTGCGGTCACGGCGTTGCGTCTCTCTGGTATCAGTCCTGAGGAGCTTGATCGAGCACGGCTTGCAGACTGGTCGAAGCGGCTCTTCTTGTTGCGCGTGTTGCAGCGCTACGAGCGGCTCTTGGGCCAACGACGTCTGGCTGACACCGCATCCGTACTCCGGCTTGCACTCGCATCGTTGGAGAACGACGGTCATCGCATGCCGGACACTCTGGGTGCCGAGGTCGTCGTAATCGTGCCTGGGGTCAGCACCCGGGGCTTGAGCGGGCAGCTGCTCACCGCGCTTCAAGCCCGGGGTGCTAAGGTGCTCGAGACGGACCCAGTGGTGGGGATCGACGTGCGGGACTCCGTGCTCTGGAACCGTCACTCCAATGGATCCAGTGGATCCGCCTACTCCTATCTATTCGCCCCGGAGCAGATGGACGGCGACCCGCGGTCTTCCGAGCTCGAACTCTTCCATGCGGCCTCCATCACCGACGAGCTGCGTGAAGTCATTCGGCGTGTGGCCGAGCGCGCTCTTGCATGGGACCAGGTCGAGATCGTCACACCGGATCCCGCCGCCTACGGGTCGGCGCTCCATGCGCTCTCTTCCGAGCTACGCATTCCGGTCACGTACGCAGTAGGCCTTCCCGTCGAGCGCACGCGGCCGGGCCGAGTGGTACGCGCCTACCTCGATTGGATCGAGGGAGGCTTCCAGGCCAGCCCGATCCGAAGGCTGCTCGAGGCCGGTGACCTTCGGCCCGGTCGCACGCGCCTCTACCACGCGCCGGCCGAGTTGGGGCGTCGGTTCCGCAGCCTCCGCATCGGTTGGGGTCGCAAGCGATATCGCAGTCAGGTCCGCACGGCCCTGGCTAGACTCGAGGAGCTCGGGCCAAGAAAGTGGGAGCATGCTGAGGCCTTCGAGCGACGGCGTGCGCAGGCGGAAGGGGAGTTGAGGGCGTTGCGCTCGATCCTGTTTCCGACCCTGAAGGCGACGCCGGCGATTCCGGACCGCAGGGGAGAGCGCGGCGCGCCGGTCTCCCCAGCCGAGCTAGCACGGGGCCTACGGGCTTTCCTCCGTCGCGTTCCTCTAGGTGACGGGTCGGATCTGAGCGCGCGAGAACGCATCAACCAGGTGCTCGAGCGGGTGGACGCCACACTCCGGCGCCGCACGGACTTCGGCGCGGCGGTGACTGTTCTCCGCCGGCACCTCGAGATCAGGGTGCGTGCGTCGGGACCGGGCGCGAGCGGCAACGACCCCGGTGCGCCATGGTCGTCCGAGGGGGGACACCTGCACCTGTCCGATATGGAGCACGGAGGATACACGGGGCGTCCCGCGGTCTTCGTGGTGGGAGCGGAAGCGGAGCACATACCGGGTCCGAGCACGCAAGACCCCGTGCTGCTCGACAGCGACCGGCGCGTGCTCGGGGAGGGTCTGCCCACATCGTCTGAACTGCTGCGAGAGCGGACCTTTCGGTTCGCGGCGTTCTTTGCCCGCCTGCGTGGTGCCCGCGTCACGCTCAGCTATCGTGCGTGGGATGCGACAGAGGCGCGTTCGATAAGACCATCGCCGGTATTGCTGGCGGCGCTTCGCCTCCAGCGCCGGGATCCGCGTCTGACGTTTCGAGACCTGCACGAGACGCTTGGCCGTGTCGTGTGCCGCGTGCCCCGCGCGAACCGTCCCCCGCTGGACGGCGACGACATCTGGATGGCGGGCCTCGGTTCGGGGGAGGTGATGCGGCACGGCGTCGATCGCGTGCGGGCGGCGTTCCCCAGGCTCGACGCGGGACTGTCGCTGCTGCTCGAACGCAGTGACGGCGTACCCGGCCCAGCGCACGGCGTGATCGAAGCGAGGCCACAGGAGCTCGATCCCCGGAAGAATCCGTCGCTCGTCGTTTCGGCGAGCAGACTCGAGGATCTGGGCGCCTGTCCGCTTCGGTACCTCCACCGTTCGGTGCTGCGTATCTACCCGCCTGACGACCCCGAGTTGGATCCTGATCGCTGGCTCAACCCTCTGCGCCACGGAGCTCTTCTACACGCAGTGTTCGAGACGTCGCTGCGCGAGGCCCGTATTCGGAAGCTCAAGATGGAGGAGCCGGGCTTCGAAGCGCTCGCGGTGAAGACCCTTGGCATCAGCGTCAAGCGGCTGCGGGCCGAGGTGCCGGTTCCCGGGGAGGGTGCGCTCAGGAGGGAGTTGGTCGCGCTCGAGGAGGACGTACGCTCCTTCGTGCGCATGGTCCGACAGCGGGGGGCTCCATGGGTGGCGCTCGAGCTCGACTTCGGCATCGGCGACGACGAACCGGTCGTTCTCGACCTCAAGCAGGGACAGCTTCGGCTGCGTGGCGCGATCGACCGTGTGGACGAGGACCTTCAAGGCGTGCACGTGGTCGACTACAAGACAGGCATGCCATGGGGCCTGGAGGGTGACAGCGGGACCTTCGACGGCGGTCGTCGTCTACAGCACGCACTGTACGCGCACGCTGCGGAACAACGGCTCGGCGTTACGGTCGTCTCCGGCGAGTATCACTACCCGACGCGACGTGGCGAGAACCGAGCGTTCGTATTCGACTGCCAGCGGCTGGCGGGCGTTGGCCCACTGCTGGACCTGATGTTGGACACCGTCGCGTCAGGGAACTTCGTGCCGACCGAGAGAGCGGACGACTGCCGCTTCTGCGACTACGCCGATGTGTGCCGTGCGCGGCAGGCACGGTTCGGGAAGATGACATCCCCGCTCGCCGAGTGGTCCGAGCAGCACCTCAATGCCGGACTCTGGCCGGCGTTCGCTCAGTTGAAGCGCGTGCGGACCTTCGAGGACTAGCGAGCGCACCGGCGATTCGCTCTCGCGCGGCTTCGATGGCTTCCAGCGGAACCGGTGCGATCGGCTCCAAGCTCACTCCAGGGAATGGAGCTTCGCCCGCGCTTGCTCCACCGACATCAGGTACGGCGAGAGCGCTTCCCTGAGCTCCTCCGGCAGAGGCCAAGGTCGCAGCGTATCCTGCGTGGTGCACACCAGCACTTCATGCCCCGTCACGGCGAGTGTGCCGGCCTCGAGGTTCATCACGTCGAAATTGATCTGCAACGAGCTCGTGCCGAAACGGGTGAAATATGCAGCCACCCGGAGATTGTCGTCGAGCCGGGAGGGGTAGTGGAAGTCGGACTCTAGGTGCGCGCGCGGCAACCAGATTCGGAAGCGATCGAAGACCTCGCCGTACGGCACGCCGGCCGCCCGAAAGAGCTCTATCTCCGCGAGTTCGAAGAAACCCACGTAGGCACCGTAGAAGATGATGCCGGCCTTGTCGACCGCGGACCATGGAACCCGCTCGTCGATGGTGAACAGCTTCTTTTCCATGACATGCTCAGTCGCGGATCTGCACTCTCAGCCCGCTCAGCCCGCCCGTTCCTGGCCGCCCGTCATAGCGCGCGTCGCTGAATTGGACCCACCAGTTGGTGCCTCCCGGTTCGATCCGCACGTAGGGGTATCGAGACCATTCAAGATAACGAGCGACGTCCGGCTCGAGCCGTGCCAGCGCGCACCGGGCACGAAACCCGAATCGGTCATGACTTCGATCTCCGCGCTGAAGGGGTTGGCGGGCAAGGGGGCCACCATGACGTCCGCGGCGCCTACCAGGCGGTGCGTCAGATTGTCCAGCCGGATCTCCTAGGAAGCTTCGTAGATTCGGGCGCGCCCATGCTACCGTCCTCGTCGTGGTGGCGCGAGTCCCACGCAAGACCGATGTTGGCGCCGCAGCTAGATTGTTACGACCAGACCGATCGCTCTCACGCCTCGGTGTCGACCGGCTGGACCTCGTTCAGTACTACTGGTGGCGCCACGATGTCCCCGCGGTACGACCTCACTACTGGTGGCGCCACGATGTCCCGCGGTACGACCTCAACATACCCAGATTGGCGCGATGAATGGCCCTGCGGTGATCAGCCTCCCGTTTCCGGACGCGCAGGCCCGCGCGCGCATTGGCGACGACCTCGACACGAACTTGCTCGTGGAAGCCGGTGCCGGGTCGGGTAAGACCACGGAGCTCGTCGCGCGCATGGTGGCCTTGGTGGCTTCGGGCGTGGCAACCGTCGACGAGATCGCCGCCGTGACTTTCACGCGCAAGGCCGCTGCCGCGCTACGCGAGCGCTTCCAGATGTATCTCGAGAAACGCGTAGCTGAACCGAGCGAGCCGGAGGGCGACGACCTCGTGCGAGAGCGGCTCGCTACGGCGCTGGACGACATCGAGCGGGTTTTTGTTGGCACGATCCACGTGTTTTGCTCCCGACTGTTGCGTGAACGGCCCTTGGAGGTCGGCCTCGATCCGGCATTCGAAGAACTCGCGGTCGAGGAACGCTTGCGGCTACGACAACACTTTTGGGAGGCGTATCTCGAGCGACTCACCCGCGACGCGGACCCGATTCTGGAAGAGCTCTCGGACGCGGGGCTGCGCGCCTCGCGGTTGCGGGGTCTGTTCGGCCATCTGGTCGAGAATCCGGACGTGCACTTTCCGACGGACAAGACCCAACCTCCTTCAGCCGCGGAGCTCAGCGAGGTCCGAGCGGTCCTGGACGACCTCGTTGATCGCGGGTGGGAACTCATACCGGATCATGAACCGAACCGCGGCTGGGATTCGCTCCAGAAGAAACTGAGGACGCTCCACTTCACCCGCGACGTCACAGGGTGGAAAGAGCCGGCCGACTTCTTCGACGCGCTGTCACGTCTCTGCAAGCCGGGCCCACGGGGCCATTCGATCACGCAGAACCGGTGGAGGGACGGATCGATGGCGAAGGCGCTGCGCGATCGGGTCGACGAGTTCGGCGTCGGCGACACGGCCCCGCGCGGTCTGGTTAACCGATGGTACGCGCATCGTGACGCGCTCGCGGTTCGCCTGGCAGGACACGCCGCGCTCGAGTTCGCCGAGCACCGGAAACGGACGGCACGGCTCGATTTCCAGGATCTGCTGCTGCTGGCCGCAGAGTTGCTCAGGTCGAACCCACACGTTCGCCGGCAGCTGGGGCGGCGGTACCGACGCCTTCTGGTGGACGAGTTTCAGGACACCGATCCGCTGCAGGTGGAGATCATGCTGCTGCTTTCTTCGGATCCCGACGTCGATGACGACGGAGCATCGCACGGGGGAGACGGTCCGGCTGAGCGCGCGGACTGGCGCTCCGCGGTTCCCAGGGACGGAGCGCTCTTCGTGGTCGGGGACCCGAAGCAGAGCATCTATCGGTTCCGGCGCGCGGACCGGACATCCAGCTCTACGGATTCGTAAAGGACCGATTCAGCGACTTCGGAGCCGTGCTCGAGCTCACGACCAACTTCCGCTCGCGTCCACCGATCGGGGATCTGGTCAATGAGCTGTTCGATGGCGAGGGATTCTTCCCCACGTCGGCTACCCCGGAGCAGGCGGGCTTCGAGCCGCTGAACACGCGGCCAGGAGAGCCAACCTCGCGCGAGGGTGTCTTCTGGTACGCCGTGACCCCCGTCGCTGCGCGAGGTGCCGCGGCGGCAAACCACGATGCCGCACGTATCGCGAGCTGGATCGCGACTCGGGTCGCCTCCGGAGAACGCTCGAGCGGAGACTTTATGATCCTCACGAGGACGCGGTCCCACCTCGACCGCTACGCACGAGCTTTGGAGGCCTTCAGCCTGCCGGTCCAGGTGACCGGGGCGGGTGTCGGCGTCGAGAGCGAGCTACGTGAGCTGCAAGCGGTCCTGGCGTGCATGATCGACCCGAGCAATCCGGTGAAAGTCGTCGCGGTCTTGGTCGGGCTCTTCTTCGGCATCGACTACGAGCGACTGGTTCAGCACCGTCTCGACGAAGGTGCCTTCGATGCCATCAGGCCGACAGGCAGGCCTTCCGCGGCTTCTCGTGGGGAAGCGCGGTTCACGGGGCGCTCGCCGCAGCCGGGGAAGGGACCACGCCGGAAGCACTGCGCGCCGCGTGCCGTGACTTGCTCGTCGAGTACGAAAGGCCGCTGGATGACCACGGCGATCCCACCGAGTTGCACGAACTCCTCGGCGTCGTGGAATCCGTGCGCGCGTCGGATCTGTGGCAGAGAGCGCACCGGGCCGAGCGCCTGCTTGCCGAAGTGCCCTTTGCCGTGTCGCAGCCGGCCGGCCGGGGCGCCACCGCCGCGCCGGCCGCGGGCCCGCAGCGCCAAGCGCAGGGTCCCGAGGAGAAGCCGCGCAAGCAGCTCGACCTCTTCTCTCTGGACGCGATCCATGAAGCCGAGAGCGAGCCTGCGCCCGAAGAGCCTTCCAGAGCCCACCAGGTCCTCGAAGGCGTGATCGACCTGGCGTTCTTGGAGGCAGACGGTTGGGTGATCGCCGACTACAAGACCGACCTGGGGACCGATCCAGACTTCGGAACACGGCTGGACGCCTATCGGCGGCAGGTCGACTTGTACGCGGAGGCGTGGACCCGGCTCACGGGTGACCCGGTGAAGGAGCGCGTGCTTTTCTTCACTGCACAGGGACGCGTGGAGACCTGGTGACGCCTAGCCCGCTTACTTCTACCTGCATGCTGTTAGGGTAGACCCCGGTCTAGCAGACCGTGGATAAAGTCCGGTCATCGCTGTTGTGTTAAATCAGGAGGACACGAGGGTTTTTGCAGCGAGGACGGCGATGGCGGTAGGCAAGCGGCCCGAGGCTCGGCAGGGCGAGATGTTCGTGGTGGCGAGCGAGATTCGGGCCTTGGACAACCCGTTCTACCGGGCCTTGAACGAGCTTCTGGCGAAAAGCGGGTTTGACGAGTTCGCGGAAGAGGCATGCCGTGAGTTCTACGCGGACAATCGGGGTCGGCCGGGGATTGCTCCCGGGGTGTATTTCCGAATGATGATGGTGGGCTACCTCGAAGGGATCGGCTCGGAGCGGGGCATTGCCTGGCGGTGTGGGGACTCGTTGTCGTTGCGTGAGTTTCTGGGATACGGGTGGGCGAAGAACCCGCCGGAGCATTCGACCCTGTCGAAGACGCGCAAGCGCCTGAGCGTGGAAGCGCACGCGGCGGTGTTCGGGCGGGTGCTGGAGCTGCTGAAGGGGTCGGGGTTGCTGAGCGGCAAGACGCTGGGCGTCGACTCGACGACGCTGGAGGCGAATGCGGCGATGCGCACGATCGTGCGGCGCGACGACGGGTTGGGCTACGATGAATGGCTGGAGCAGGTGGCCCGGGCGTCGGGGATCGAGACGCCGACGCGCAAGGATCTGACGACGCTGGACCGGAAGCGTCCGAAGAAGGGCTCGAACAAGGACTGGGTGCATCCGCACGACCCGGAGGCGCGGATCACGAAGATGAAGGACGGCAGGACGCGCCTGGCGCACAAGTTGGAGCAGGCGGT
Organism: Longimicrobiales bacterium; assembly: GCA_965197725.1. Taxonomy (GTDB): domain Bacteria; phylum Gemmatimonadota; class Gemmatimonadetes; order Longimicrobiales; family Gaopeijiaceae; genus UBA1138. The sequence goes on along the minus strand of CBDANQ010000058.1, from coordinate 55,626 downwards.
CGACATGGAGACCGGTGCGCTTGTGGCGGTGACGGTGCAGACGATGGACGGGGGAGATGTGGCGTCGCTGCCCAACACGCTGGACGAGGCAGAGCGGCAGCTGGAAGTAGTGCAGGTAGAGCCCGAGGAAGTGGTGGCCGACAAAGGCTACCACTCGAACAAGACCATGACGGGCGTGAAGGAGCGGGAGCTGCGCAGCTATGTGAGCGAGCCCAACCGCGGGCGCCGGAAATGGAAGAACAACCGGGACGCGCAGACGCCGACCTACGACAACCGCCGCCGGATCCGCGGCAACCGGGGGATGCGGCTGCTGCGCCAGCGCGGCGAGAAGGTGGAGCGGGGGTTTGCGCACTTGCTTGTGACCGGAGGGCTGCGTCGCGTCCACATACGGGGCCAGGAGGAGATTCGAAAACGGATGTTGATCCACGCGGCGGCCTTCAACCTCGGCCTTCTCATGCGCAAGCGGTTCGGGGTTGGAACCCCCCGTGCGTTACAGGGCCTCGCTACCGTACCAGCTGCGCTCGCAACTCAGGTTACAACCCGCGTCTCGCGCTTTTTCCGCCGTATTCGGCGCTATTTCGCCTTCCTTGGGCCGAATATCGCCTCGTCAGACCCCAAAACCCGCTTCTTGCACAACAACACAGCCCCCGCGTGTCTGCCTTCTCTCCCACCCATCATCCGCTGGGAACCTATTTCTTCCACGGACTGCTAGCGCTCTTCCCAGAGCTTCCAGCCCGCCCTCGAGCGCGCTCCGCTCGCCTGCTACCGCGATCCGGAAGTGCTCGGGGGCGCCGAAGAAGAGTCCAGGAGTGACTCCGACGTCGAACTTGGTCGCCGCCATCTCGACGAACGGCTCGGCGTCATCGACCCCGACGAGGCGGGGGAAGGCGATCGCGCCTCCGATCGGTTGAACCCATTCCAGCTCTGCCCTCGACGCGATGAAGTCGCGCACGATGGCTTGGCCGGGCTCGAGCACCCCACGGGCGCGCTCGAGCAGAGCATCCAGCTGCTGAAACGCGAGCACGCCGAGCATCTCTGACGGGATCGAGCCGACCGCGTCCACGACGTCGCGCACGCGCAGTGCCCGCTCCACGGTTCCAGGGTCCGCGATCATCCAGCCTACGCGAAGCCCGGAGAGGCCGTACGACTTGGTCAGACTATTCGTGGAGACGAACACGTCGTCTCGTGTAGCGGCCGGGCTCTGGTCCACTCCGCTCAAGGCATCCAAGTAAACCTCATCGACGATCACCTTGGCGCCCACGGCGCGTGCGAGGTCGCCCACCGCCTCGAGAGCATGAGGCGCTGCATAGACCCCCGACGGGTTGTGCAGGTTGGTGACGACCACGGCCCGGGTCTCGGGTGTGAGCGCGGCTTCCACCCTCTCGGGGATCAGCGCGAAGCGGTCGTGCCATGCTCGCTCGAACGTGTTGACCCGCGCTCCGAGGAAGCGAGCGGCGCCGCCTTGGGGGTCGTACCCCGGCCACTCGACGAGCACGGTGTCGCCGGGTCGCACCAGCGCCGCGAGCGCCATGAAGTTCGCTCCGGATGCACCCGGCGCGGTCGCGACTCGGGTCGCGTCGACGTCGTACCGATGGGCGATCGCGTCTACGAGCGGAGGCCACCCGTCATCGTTGCGGTCGTACAGGCGCACCGCCTCTCTCGCACCCGGTAGCTCGTCGATGGTGCAAGGTAGGAGATTCGAACCGGTGAGGTCGTAGCAAGTCTTCGGGTGGTGCTTCGCCCACGTCATGTACGGCGCCCACGTGGTGGGGAAACGCGCGTCATCCATCGATGGCTCCGGCCTGTAACGGTCGTGGCACGGTACAGAGCATCAGGCGGGCTTGGCTAGGGCTGGGGGCTGATCCCTCACGTGCCGCGTGCCCACATGCGCCGGGTTCTGGATTCTTACAGATTCCGCCGGTTCGCACGTCCGATCCTCCCAGACCGCCGCGCCCAATGAAAGTTGTCGAAGCCATCGCGACCCGACGTTCGATCAAAGAGTTCAGCGACCGAGAGATCTCTCGCGAAGAGATCGACCGATTGCTCGACGCAGCCTGCCAAGCGCCGAACCACCGTATGACCGAGCCTTGGCGGTTCTATGTACTCGGCCCCGAGGCACGCGCCGCGTATGGTGCCGCGCTCGGTGCCCGCAAGGCGAAGCGGGTCGACGAGCCGGACGCAGCGCAGGCGGTCATCGCGAAGGTCGAACGCACGCATCGGGAGCTTCCGGCCATGCTCGTCGTAAGTGTCGTGCTCGACGAGGACCCGGAGATCCGCGAAGAGGACTACGCGGCAACGTTCATGGCGATCCAGAACCTCTCGCTGGTCGCCCATGCAATGGGGCTCGGCACCCACATCAAGTCTGGCGCGATCATGGACGACCCGCAGTCGCATGCTGCGGCGGGCCTCCCAAAGGGTGAGCGCATCGTCGCCACCGTCAACGTGGGGGAGCCTGCGAGCGTGCCGGAAGCCAAAGCGCGTTGGCCGGCCGCCGAGCTCACGACCTGGGTGCCGTAGCGACGCTCAGTGTGTCATGGCGTAGGTGATGTAGTTGATCCCGAGCTTGTATGCGTCGTTGGTGATGTCGACGGGGAACCAACTCTCGGCTGACCACTCCCAGTACTCCGCGATGTCATTGTTGTGGTTGATGATCGCCAGCATGCGCTTCCGAGGGTCGTTGTCTTCGAAGAGCGCGTAGTAGACGGGGATCACGTCCACCAGCGGATGTGGGAAGTAGATGTCTTCCATCGAGAAGAACGAGTGGAAGATCGGGTGATCGATGTCGATGTGAACCAGTTCGTACTCGGGCAGCGAGCGAGCGAGCTGGTACAGCGTGTTGTCGAGCTGCCGTCGCTCGAAGTCGTCGAAGATGAGGAACCCTCCCTTCAACACGTATTGGCGCAGAACGACGGCCTGTCGATCCGTCATATCCCAGAAGCCCGGTTCGGAGATATACGCAACCGGATACTTGAAGAGTTCAGGGTCGCCGATCTCTAGCACGTTCGTGCCGCCAGTTTCCGCGTCGATGGTCGTGAGTTCGGTGAGCAGCATCGAGAGGTTGGAGTCGGCTCGGGGATAGTCGTGCGACCAGCTAGCGCCGCCGCGACGGAAACCGAATCCGCTTCCGCCGTACCGAATGCGCGTGAAGATGAAGCCGGCGCCATAGCCGGGGTTCGCTGGAAGGCCTTGGAGGGCCGGCGCGAGCTCGATGTGGAGCGGGATGGTCCCCACGCTCCCTGCAGCCCCCGCCAGAGCCGTCGCACCTGCAGCCAGCCAGCCCATCGCTTTCATGTGATCACGCTAGGCCCGCCCCCAGGCTCTGCGCAACGGAAGCGTTTGGGCACCGACAAAGGTCGCCCGACTCTATCCGGCGCACACTCGACCACCATGAGATGAGATCTCCATGAAGTGCATGCCCCGTCGAACTACAAGGGTGACGACATCGACGCCGAGCTGTTGGCGCGCATGCGGCTCGCGGGCCTCATCCCCATTCGGCAAGTTCCGGGCTCAGGAACGGGTATGTGATCGAATCGTTCTTCGGGGTTGCCTCTATGCTGCCTTCTTCCGCGGACAACCTCGGCACTTCGATTCGGGACTGGCCCTGAACCCACATGGCCCAGTCCCACTCCTTGGATGAAGGAAGGCCTCGGCAGGCTCAGCGGAAGCCTACTACCGCATGGCTAGCGGCCGAACACTACCCCGATTCCCTGTTCGAACACGATGTCACGCGGGATCCCCAGCGCGTCGAGCCGGTCCAGGTCACGCTGTAGCTCTGGCGGTACGACTCCCTTTTCAGCCATCAGCTGATCCACGCCCTCGTAGTCACCGTCCCCCTGCAGCGTCAGTATCAGCTCGCTCAGGCCGTCGACTGCGGCGCGCATCGCGTCGAAGTCGACGCGATAGGTTCCGGATACCTCGTCGCGCGTAAACGCGCCTTCCTCCTGGAAGTAGTTGAAACGGACCATGTTGGCCTGTCCGTGCGCGCTCGACGCGCCGAAACGCACGGAGCGGAAGATCCCGGCGAGGAACGTCACGTAGTGGTCCTCGATCGAGCCCTCCGTCAGCTCGCCACGCTCGAAGAGCTGCGTGACCATATAGAGCCCGACGACGTCCGCTTTTCCTTCCTCCATGGGTGACGCGTGCTGCCGCAGCGTGGTCCGCACGGTGCCATGGCCCCCCAGGGTGTTCTTGATACCGAGCCCGTGCGCGACCTCGTGGAACATCGTGTTGCCGAAGAACGCATCGAAGGTCACGTGGACACGTTGGTCTTCAGGGATCAGCTGTTCGGCGAGCGGGACCATGATCTGATCGAACTTGGCCTGCATCGCGTTCTTGAGCTGAAGGCGTCGCGTACCCTTCCTGAGCTGCACCCGCTCGTCGTTCGGCAAATTGATCGCGATCGTCTTCGAGCCCGCGTTCGCGTCCCCCGCGTAGTAGACGACGTCGTACGCATTCAGGTCGGAGTCGGTGCCGGGGGCCTCAGCCTTGTAGCGTGCGTCGACCGGTAGGCCCTGCTGGAGACTCGGCAGCAGCGCCGCAAACCGGGACAGCCTCCCACTCCACTTCATGTCCTTGATCAGCACATAGCCCTCGTGTGCGGCCTTGTATCCATAGAGCTGATCTTCGTACGTCTCGATGGGTCCGATGATCACGTCGATCGGGTTGTCCTTCATGTCCATCCACGCCATGTCGCTCGCCCGATAGTCGTCCGTCTCAAGAGCGTCGGCGCGCAGGCGCAGATAGTGGGCGAGCCCCGGATCACTCGCGAGCTCAGCCGCCTCCCTGAGCTTCGCGGCTGCATCCGCATGCGCTTGGGCGAACTGCTCGTGATACGGCACAGCGACGAGTCCAAGCGATTCGTCACGACGGACGAGCGTGTAGAGGCTCCGTAACTCCGGGTTGTCCACGACCACGGCGTCGAACTCCTCCGAGGTCATGGCTCGTGGATAGAAGTTGGCTCCGGCGGGCTTGGCGCCGACGTCCTCGATGAACGACTCATCTCCGTGCAGTCGATCCCACGGCCCGAAGTTGACCCGCAGATACTCCAGCGTCGCCGGGTCACCGTGCGACAGCTCCTCCGCAGCTCTCCGATCGCCGTAGGCCTGATACCAGAAGACGTCGTCCATGGGCTGCACGGCCTGGATAAGGAGACGGACGACCTCCTGGTCGTCGGCGGAGAGGTGCGAGACGTCGGCCGCGAGGCGGACGGTCGCGTACTGGTCGAGAAGGGCGTGCATCCGCTGGTGCTCCTCTGCCTCCTCAGGGTCTTCGATCGGCTGGGCGCCGCATGCCACGAAGGCGGTGGTCGCGAGAAGGAGGAACAGAGATCTGGTTGGGGTCGGCATGTGGGAGTTCCGGTCTACCGCTCGGGCGTCTGTCCAAGCTACTACGCCCCCTGGCGTGGCGGAAAGCGCGGCTCATACGTTTCCGACTCCGGCGGCGGAGTGCCGCAGTCCTGATTTCGGTAGCTCGACCGGCTCCATGTCATGAACACCAGGCGCATCAGCTTCGTCCTGCTCCGGACGGCCTTGCTCACCATCCCGCCGTCCGCTCCGATCGCCGCCCAGAGTGAGCGCATGTCGGCCACCGAGCGACTGGAGGCCTTCGAACAACACCGGGCGATGGTCAAAGGGTCCCTCTTCTCCACGCTGCCGTGGCAGCACCTCGGGCCGACGAACATCAGCGGTCGATCGACGGACATCGCGGTCCCAGAGCCCCGGGGCGAGACGTACACGATGTATGTCGGAGGCGCCTCGGGCGGCCTGTGGAAAACAGAGAACGAGGGCGTGACCTGGACGTCGCTCTTCGACGAACAGCTCACGACCTCCATCGGGGACATCGCCATCAGCCCGTCGAACCCGGAGATCGTCTGGGTCGGTACCGGTGAGGCGAACATCTTCCGCAGCTCGCACGCCGGCGCGGGCATCTACAAGACGACGGACGGGGGCGAGACCTGGACACACAAGGGGCTCACTGAGACGCAGACCATCGCGCGTGTCGTCGTGCACCCCAACAACCCGGACATCGTCTGGGTGGCCGCGAGCGGTCACGAGTATCGCGACAATCCGGAGCGCGGCGTCTACCGGACGACCGACGGTGGCCAGACCTGGCAGAACGTGCTCTACGTCGACGACATGACCGGAGCCATCGACCTGGTCATCCACCCGAACGACCCGAACACACTGTATGCGGCGACGTGGCAGCGGCGGCGGGCGAAATTCAACGATCCGCGCAACGAGCCGGCGTTCACGCAATCGACCGACTACTTCACCGGCTCCGGTGTCTGGAAGAGCACGGACGGGGGCACGAATTGGAAGCAAGTGAACAACGGGTTGCCCGAGGCCCGGTACCGCGGCCGGATCGGCATCGACATCGCGCGCTCGCAGCCCGAGACGATCTATGCGTTCGTCGACAACTACGAGATCGCGCGCGAAGGCGGGGCGAGCGCTGAGGTCGATACTTACGGACGGCCCCGTGGCGGTGTGATTCGCGGCGCGACCGTGTTCCGGTCCGACAACGGCGGCTCCTCGTGGCGGAGGATGAGCGAGCACAACGAGTTCATGGAGAATCTGGCCAGCACGTATGGGTGGTGTGTTCGGCCAGATTCGGGTCGATCCGAACGACTCGGACAAGATCTACGTCATGGGTCTAGGTCTGAACGTCTCGGACGACGGTGGCGCCACGTTCACGCGGCTGACCGGCATGCACATTGATCACCACGGACTGTACATCGACCCCAACAACTCCGATTACCTCGTCAACAACAACGATGGAGGCGCGTACGTCTCCTACGACGCCGGCGAGAACTGGCGTTTCTTCCGTGGGCTTCCGATGGTCCAGTTCTTCAACGTGAACTACGATCTCGGGCTACCGTTCCGGGTGTACGGATCGGTGCAGGACCACGGCTCATACAGTGGCATCGTCGACCTGAGCAGCGGGCGCCACAGCATTCCCGCGGTCGAGTTCGATTCTGCGCCGGGCGGCGAGGGCAGCCACCATGCTATCGACCCGCGTGACCCGAACCTCGTCTATTCGGCGGGCTTCTACGGTTCGATCGCACGCCGTAACCTCGAGACGGGCGAGAACACGTCGATCATGCCGAGTGCCGGCCCGGGCGAACCGCCGCTCCGAGGTCAGTGGTTGGCGCACTTCATCATCTCGCCGCACGACCCGAACACCATCTACCACGGCATGAACTTTGTCTTCAAGTCGACGAATCAGGGCCACGACTGGCGGCGCATCAGCCCGGACCTGTCGCACAACGATGTCGACCGTATTGGCGACATCCAGTTCCAGACCATCGTTGCGCTCTCGGAGTCACCCATCAGACAGGGCCTTCTCTACGCGGGCACGGACGACGGTCGGGTTCATGTGACCATGAACGACGGTGGGGCCTGGATGGATGTGTCGCGGGGTCTGCACTCCGACCGCTTCACCTCCGAGGTGGTGGCGTCGCGCCTCGACGAGGGCACGGTGTATGTGACACAGAACGGACGTCGCAGTGACGACTTCGCCCCCTACGTGTGGAAGTCCACCGACTACGGCCGAACGTGGAAGAGCATCGCGAACGGCATCCCCTTCGGGCCGGTGAACATCATCCGCGAGGACCCGAAGAACGACAACATCCTCTATGCCGGGAACGACGTCGGGGTCTACGTGTCGCTGGACCAGGGCGAGCAGTGGCATGCCCTCAGCCATGAGCTGCCGAGCACGTTCGTGCACGACCTCGTGATCCATCCCCGGGAGGACATCATGGTCGCGGCGACCCACGGTCGCGGCATGTTCGCGTGCGATGTCCGCCAGCTCCAACAGCTCACCCCGGCGGTCGTCGCTTCGAGCGCGCACGTATTCGGTGCCGAAGATGGCGTGGTTCCCAGTGGTGAGTCTGGAGGCTTCGGCGGAAACGTTCAGAGCGCGTACGTGCACTACTGGCTCGGTGCGGATGCCGACATCACGCTGGAGGTGCAGGACAGCCAGGGCAGGACAGTGAACGTTCTCGAGGCGAGTGGTTCCGCAGGCCTGAGCCAGATCGAGTGGCGACTCGACCGCATGGGCGCCCATCAGGGTGGTGGCGGTGGTGGCGGATTCCGACGGCGTGCCAACACCGTGCAGCCCGGGCAGTACACGGCTGTGCTGACGGTGAACGGCACCGAGCACAGCACGCCGATCTTCGTCGCGCGCGGCGGGAACTAGTGGACCGCCGACCACAACGTCCCGTCATTCTCTTCGACGGAGTCTGCAACCTTTGCAACTCGGCGGTCCAGTGGGTAATCGAGCGCGACAAGGACCGACGATTCTATTTCGCGTCCCTCCAGTCAGACGCTGCTCGTCGAGAGCTGGAGAAGGCCTTGGGCCGGGATGAGATCGACGCGCTCCCGGACAGTATCGTCCTGCTCGACTCGGACGGCGTTCACACTCGGTCGGCGGCGGCCCTGCGAATCGCGCGGGGACTTGGCCGCCCGTTCGCGCTGCTCCGGCTGGGAATCGTCCTGCCGCGTCCAATCCGAGACGCGACATATGACCTAGTCGCACGCAATCGTTACCGGTGGTTCGGTCGGAGAGCCACCTGCATGACGCCGACGCCTGACATAGCGGCTCGCTTCCTCGACGCCCACGAGACCGGCCCGCCCAGCACAGCTTGATCGCATGCCAGGGGCTCCGCTCGCTCGCCCGGGTGGACGTCATCTTGGGACTCTCGCTACGTCATCATACGTATCCACCGCCTCCTACCGGGGCGCTTAAGGGCAGCCCGCTCAATGAACTCGTCCAGGACACGCTGCGCGGCGCTGGGACTTCAGCTGTGCCGTTTCTGGATCGGACCGCGGTAGTGCGTCTACTCGATTCGCTTCCAGATTTGGGGCCGGGCAAGGACGGTTCGATGGATTCGCTTCTCCTGCTGTTGGCATCGATTTGCGTGATTCAAGAACGGTTTCGGATGTAGGCCCCGACAAGGGAACCCACTCCGGTCTGAGTTGATCCAGTCGCGACGTCCGGACCCGAATGACGACCGGGGTAGCGGGGCTCAGCCCCGGTGCCCATTCTCGGGCTCCGCTTCAACCTCTCTGATGATTCCACAGCTATGAAGCTCGAGAACGTGCGGCGGCTCGCCGTGCTCCTGGTAGTTCTCTCGACGCTCGCCTTCTCGGCAGCGGTGTCGGGCTAATCGCGCGACGCGCTGGGGGGTGCCGTTCCGGTGTACGTCGACTCGCTCACCGAGCATTCCGGTGGGACAGGACACTAGGCTCTTGAGCCGGGTCCGCGTCCGTACGGGCATCGACCGGGTCCTCGCGGGCGGGGCCGACCACCTACGCGGAATCCCGTGCGGCCTGATCGCGCACCCGGCGTCCGTGGCGTCGGATCTGACCTTCTCCGCGGACGCGCTGCTGGCCGCGGACTTCGACGTGCGTGCGCTTTTCGGGCCGCAACACGGGGCGCGCGGAGAAAAGCAGGACAACATGATCGAGTCGGAGCACTACACCGACCCGGTGACCGGCCTGCCCGTGCACTCGTTGTACGGCGAGGTCCGAAGGCCCACCCCCGAGATGCTAGACGGGCTCGACGCGGTCCTCTTCGATCTACAGGACGTAGGGGTCCGGGTGTACACCTTCGTGTGGACGATGGCGCTTGCAATGCAGGCGTGCGCCGAGGCCGGTGTGCGCTTCGTGGTGCTGGACCGCCCCAACCCCATCGCCTGCGATCGCCGCGAGGGTCCCGTGCTCCGCCCGGGCTTCGAGTCCTTCGTAGGCCTGCATCCCGTACCGCTCCGGCACGGCCTCACGTGTGGAGAGTTGGCGCTCTGGCTCAACGATGTGCGCGGAATCGGGTGCGAGCTCGAGGTCGTGGCCTGCGCAGGGCTTCGCCGGTGGATGAGGTGGCACGACACGGGACTACCCTGGGTGATGCCCAGCCCCAATCTGCCGACGGTCGACTCCTGTGACGTCTATCCGGGCATGGTCCTGGTCGAGGGCACCAACCTCTCGGAGGGGAGAGGCACGACACGACCGTTCGAGCTCGTAGGCGCGCCGCGTCTCGACGCCCGCGCTCTCGTAGAACGGCTCAAGGGGCACCAGCTACCCGGGGTACGGTTTCGACCCTGCCACTTCGAACCGTCCTTCCAAAAACACGCGCGCACCATGTGCGGAGGCGCGCAACTCCATGTCACGGATGCCCAAACGTTCGAGCCGGTACGCACGGCGGTAGCGCTCCTCAGCGCCGCGAAGGAGCTGACGCCGGACGGGTTCGCGTGGCGGGCCCCACCGTACGAGTACGAAGAGAAGCTCGCTCCCATCGACATTCTCTGGGGGCACGACGGATTGCGTACAGGTGTGGACTCGGGCGCTACCGTCGACGAAATCCTGCACGGTATCGATCGGGAACTCGCCGACTTCCGCGACAGCGTCGCAGCCCACCTGCTCTACGACTAAGAAGGCTGTTGCATAAATAAAGCGGGCCGCCTCTCAGCTTTCTAGCGACCGGCGCGCAACGCCCCCAGGTCGCTACGAGCAGAGGCTGCTGCTCGAGAACACCGGTTCGATCCTAAGTTCGAGCAGGTCGCCGGGGTCGGTCTGGATGATACGCGTGATGCACTTGCGACCGGCAAGCATGTCGATCTCGATGCGCAGAGGCTGGCTGATATCCCACGGGATGTCCACCACCACTTGCTGCTTGCCGCCGACGACGCCGAGATAGTGGCGCGTGCCCGGTCCGAGTGCATAGAGGCGCGCGTCCATGAAGTTGTCGTTATGCACCTGAACCCGGATGCGTTCCTCACCGACAGGCTCCCTCGTGAAGGGTTCTTGATGCTCAACCACCCGTCCGGGTGTCGCGCAGGCCGTGATCACCACTAGCGCCGCGAGCGACGTCAATGTCCTCTTCATCATCATCATCTCCTCACCTCTGAAGCCAGCCACCGTTTCATCATACGACGCATCGAGAAGGGGAATAACCACAAGCTGTGGGCACCACGGGCTGCTACGCCTTGATGAGACCCCGTTGCTTCAACTCTTCATCGAACGCAACGAGCTCGTAGTCGTCCTCGAATCCGATCTTGTCGAGCGCAGGGAGGTACCGGTCGAAATCGGCCTCACCGTCCTTGAGCCCGCGATCGAAAAGAGCGAGTTCACGTTCCCCGGCTTCGATGGCCGAGTCGCTGGTAGAGAAGACGATCTCCCCCAGCGTCCGGTTTTCGAGCTTCAACTTCCTCCGCACGGTCTCACTGGCGGTGAACTGCTGGCGAAGGGCCCCGAAGCGGTACCTCGTATCTCCGGCGTCATCGACCGCCACTTCCGCGTCGAGCTCGGCCGCCAACGTCTGAAGCGCCGCATCGACGTCCGCCCGCCTGACGACCTGTGACTTCAGGCGGCTGACCACGTGCTCGTAGGCTTCTGCCGTGCCGACGTCCCGCTCCCCATCCAAAGATCGGCTGTAGACCAGACCTAGCAGCACCCGCCTTATGTTCTGCGTGTCCCGCCGTTTGTTTTCCCGCGTAACTCCCCACATCCGCAAGAAGGGGACTCCGTAGAAGACGACGCTGAATACGAGAGGTATAAGGACCAGCCCGACGAACGCGGCTGGACCACCGATGCCGAGCCGAGGGAAGATGAACCAGGGTGCGGTTGCGGCTGCCACCAGCGTGAAGCCGTTCATGCCCGCGACGACCGCGTTTGAGCCGGCGGTATTACCGGTCAGCTCCTGCTTGTGCTCGAGCCTCAACCACGCGGGATTCGGCTCGCGCGCCTTCGTCTCGTGTGCGCTGAGCATGAGTCCAGGGAAGGCGTATACGAGCTCGCCGTCCGGTGAGACTGCCGCCTCGCCGTCGTAGGCGCCCAGGAGCCGTCCCATCTCATCCTCGGCCTCCGGGAACGTGAGCGCGGTGTGCTCCACGAGCTCAGCCGTCGTGATGACTCCTTTGCGAGCCCGGATCAGATGGATCGTGCTGCGATCCAACTGGCTCTGAGTCGGGTTCGGCTTATCCGGCCCGAACACGAAAGCAAAGACCTTCTTGTAGAAGGGCGGTCGGTCTTCCTTGGCGAGCGTGCCCTCCCAGCGGTGGCCGTAGTATGGTCGGCCAAGCCTCCAGCGCGGCGTCCAGATGTAGTACCAGAGCCAAAAGTTGCCAAAGGAGAAGTGGCTGTGACCCCTGCCTCTCCGTCCGCCCAGGACTCCGCCCCCCCGGGAGTTGCTGTTCCTGTTCGCCAAGAGCGCGGCGATCACCAGCGCCACGAAGACGAGGAAGTAGACGACCAGCACGATGACTATTGTCGCCTTGAAGCCCTTCGTGAACAGATCGGTCGCGGTGCGCTTCAAGCGGGCGAGCACCGGCTCCGTTCCGCGAACGATCAGCTTCTCGTCGAACTCGTAGAGCAGTTCGCCGGAGTCGGAGACCGCTAGGTGCCCCTGGTGAGACTCCAGCAGCACCTTGAGTCCCGAGCGGACGTCGTCGCCAGCCAGGCCGCAGTCCGCCACCACATCCCCCACGGTGCCTCGGCCTTTGAGGCGCCGAAGGGAGCCGAGGATATCGGCTTGATGTTCTGCAAGGGTGAGCGTGCTCAGGGTCAGTCCGTAGGGTTAGGGAGCGGGTAGTGTTGACTGCTACTACGATGTCGTCTCGGAGATCCTTCTGCCTCCCTCGATCAACGTTACCACTGCCTCGGTCGCCGCGTCTTCCGTTGCCATCGCGAGTCCGATATAGACTCCCGTGGACAGCCCCATCGCAGGGAAGATCTCGTGCACGATCTCGGAACCCGGCACGAGATTCCAGGCCAGGAGCACGAGAATCCCGGTCACGAAGGAAGCGATCACGGCGGCGCCGTTCCCGCGTTTCCAGTGCAGTCCCAGCACCAATGAGGGGAAGAAGCATGCACCGTAGAGCGCCCCGCTGAATGCTGTCAACTCCACGATACCGCCCAACGGGTTCAGTGAGATCAGCATGGTGATGAACGCGAAGAGCGCCACCCAGCCGCGCGTCCAGAACATCTCCTGTTCTTCGCCGCGGCCGGGCCGGGCGATGCTTACAAGGTCGCGCTCGGTGGTCGATGCCATCACGAGCAGGACGCTGTCGAGTGACGACATCGCGGCGGCGACCATTGCGACCAGCAGAAATGAGCTCGTGCCCAGCCCGAAGACATCGCCGAGCAGGTTGGGGATCACGAGGTCGGTGTCCGCAATGCCGTCGGGGAAGATCCGCCGAGCGTACATTCCAACCGGGATCAGCAGTGAAAAGACCGCAGCGAAGGTCAGAGACGACACCCACATACCTGTTCGGATCGCCTTGTCGCCCTCCAGCGCGAAGAAGCGCGACAGCTGACGCGGCTCGACCGCGAACTTCACGAGATTCGCGACCATGGTGCCGATCAGGACCGGGATCGCGACCCCGCCTCCCCACGTGAAGAGCGCCTCGCCGCCTGGCTGCGCCCTAACCTCAGAGATCGCACCCAGGCCACCCGCCGCGTTCACCGTCCCGAAGAAGAGCAGCAGCGCAGCGATGATCATGACGACGCCCTGGACCGCGTCGGTCTTAACGACGGAGATGAAGCCGCCGATCATCGTGTAGGTCATGACGATGAAGAACACTATGACGATCGAGAGCTTGTACGGGATATCGAGGAAGACCTCCAGCAGGTTTCCGATGCCCTTGAACACTGCGGTCATGTAGAAGAGCGAGGCCGCGATGACGATGAGCGCGGCGAACACCCGGGCCGGCGTGCTGGTGAAACGAAAGCCGATGAAGTCGGGGATCGTCAGCGCTTCCATCTCCGCGGTGAAGCTGCGCAACCGTGGAGCCACGACAATCCACGCGAAGAGGCAAAAGGCGACCGACGTGGGGATGAACAACAGCCAGGGCAGCCCCCAGTCGTATGTACGGCCGCTGAAGCCCACGAACGAATTCGTGCTCGCGTAGGTCGCGAAGAACGAGAGACCGATGACCCAGCCGCCCATGCTGCGGCCCCCGACGTAGTAGTCGGTAAGGTCTTTGGTCTTCTTGTTCCCGCTCCAGGCGTGGTGCGCGAGTATGACGGTGTAGAGCGCCAGGAGCGTGTGCACCATCCAGTACTCACGCAGGTTGCCCAGCACGGCATCGATCATTCGCTCTCCAGGGCGTCGGGCACTTCGAAGAGCTCGCACACCGAGAGTTTGCTGACCTTTCCCATCGCGTTCCTCGGCAGGTCGTCCACGAGGAGGACCTCCTTGGGCACCTTATAGGGCGCCAGCCGGTCCCGAGCGAACTCTCGCAGGGCGTCCGCTTCGAGTGGATGTGCCGCATCGTAAACGACCGCCGCACAGACGCGATCGCCCCAGTCGGCGTCTGGGACGCCGACGACCGCGCAGTCTACCACGCCCGGGTAGGAGCGCAACACCTCCTCGATCTCGAGCGCGGAGATCTTCTCCCCACCCGTCTTGAGGATGTCCACGCTCGAGCGCCCCAGGATGCGGTATGCGCCGTCCTCGACCACGGCCTGGTCGCCGGTGCTGAACCAGCCCGAGTCGCCGAACGCCGCGCGCGTCTCGTTCTCACACTGCCAGTAGGCCGAGAAGACCGTCGGGCCTCGCACCTGGATTTCCCCAGCGGCACCCGCGACCAGGCGGCTGCCGGCTTCATCCACGAGGCGGACGTCGACACCGGGTAGCGGCTGGCCCACATGACCCGCCCGCCTCTCTCCGTCGAGCGGATTCGAGAGAGCCATGCCGATCTCGGTCATGCCGTACCGCTCGAGCAAGCGTTGCCCGGTGATCTCCTGCCAGCGCTCGAGGGTCCGGACTGGAAGCGCGGCCGAGCCGGACACCATCAGTCGGCAAGCCAATGCTCCAGCGCTCCACGCGTCTCTCGTCGGTGGGTCAGCACGTTCCCACGCTTCGATGAGTCGCCGGTATACCGTCGGCACCGCCATATAGAGCGTGCAGTCGCTCCGGGAGAGGCGTTCCCACACATCCACCGCATTGAAGCGTGGCAGGATCTCGCAGGTGGCTCCGTTCCAGAGCGCCGACGTAAGGACGTTCGTGATCCCGTGCACGTGGTGCAGCGGGAGGTGCAACAGAATGTGATCGCGCTCGCTCCAACCCCACGCACCGCTCAGCGAAGAGACCTGCGCCTGGAGGTTGCCGTGCGTGATCACGACGCCCTTCGGCGGCCCCGTGGTGCCGGATGTGTAGAGCATGATGGCCGACCGGTGCTCGGCCAGGTCCGGCAGCACTCCGGTGGGACCTTCAGCGAGCAGCGCGGGTGTCTGAAGAACCGGCAGCTGGCGTTCGGCGGCGATGTCCGCGATCCGGTCGATCAGGTCGGGATGTACGACGACGGTTTCGGGCCGAGCGTCGTCGAGCACGTGGGCGAGCTCTGTCGCCGGATGTGATGTCGCCAGCGGCACCGCGAAGCCGCCCGACCTCCATACGCCCCACTGGACCGACACGTGGTGCCAGCCCGGAGGTACGAGGAAACAGACGCGCTCGGCGTCCAGGTCGTTGCGCCCGGCGAGCAGCCGCGTGGCCACCCGGCCGGAAGTGTCGAGTAGCTCCCCGAACGTAAAGACCCCTTCAGGGGCTACGATTGCCGTCCTATCTCGAATCCCGGCGGCACGCTCAAAGAGGGGTAGGGTCAACGAGTGTCGCTATCGCCGTCGCATCATGAAGAACAGTCCGATGATGGCGAAGCCGATCACCGCCTTGATAATGGCGTCGTTGTCCCACTCACCTCGTTCGCAGGGCTCCCGTGCACGGATCTCCTGGTCCTGATGGATGGCGCAGAACGGTGACTCGCCTCGCGCATCCCTTTTGCACCGGTTTCCCTTTTTCGTACTTCCACTGCACTGAGCCACGGTTCACCTCCTACAGAGTGTGCAATGCATTCTAATACGGATCTGACCCCGTTGTGGTTCACCGGTGAACCACCGCTCGACTATATTCGGCGGCATGGAGACCAAAAGACCAACCAGTCCGGCCGCGGAAGAGATTCTGGGCGGCTATTTCCCCGCGCTCGATCACGGGTTCGTCGCGCTCGTCGACTACATGGGCAAGGACGATGACGTCGAGAGGGCCGCACGCGTCAGCTACGGATACGGTACGCGGAAGGTGTCCGCCACACGCGGACTGGTTCGGTATCTACGCCGTCATCGACACACGACGCCGTCGGAGATGGTGGAGTTCAAGTTCCACTGCGCGATGCCGATGTTCGTAGCCCGGCAGTGGATACGGCACCGGACGGCCTCCGTGAACGAATACAGCGGACGCTATAGCCTCATGCCGCTGCTCTACTACATGCCCGAGCGGGAGCAGTTCGCGCTCCAGAGCGCGCAGAGCCAGCAGGGCAGAGGCGCGGGCGCGCCGGACGCGGTGTACGCGGAGGCGATCGAGCGGTGGCGTGGCCTCCGTGAAGCGGCGAGCGACGGCTACACCTGGATGATTGGCGAGGACGTGGCGCGAGAGATCGCCCGTATCGACCTACCGCTCTCGACGTATACCCAGTGGTACTGGAAGATCAATCTGCACAACCTTCTGCACTTCTTGTCACTGCGTGCGGACCCGCACGCGCAGTGGGAGATCCAGGTCTTCGCTGAGATCATCGCGGGCATGGTGAAGCGGGTCGCGCCGCTGTCGTACGAAGCGTGGGTAGACTACGACCTTGTGGGACGACCCATGAGCCGCGGGGAGCTCGAGGTATTGTCGCGACTCCTCGTCGGGGGAGGGGACGGGATCTCCGCCCGCGCCGGGGCGTCCTTCAGCGTGGACGATCTGAAGGAAGCGGGACTTTCCGCCCGGGAGATCCGCGAGCTGGTTGCCAAGCTGCAGGCGCCCGCGCGTCCGGACTTCGAACTCGATCTGTCGAAGATGAAGTCGGCGGAGGAGGTCGCGAAGACGATGTTCGAGGCGGTGCCGGGCAGCTTCGAGTAGGCTGGTTCATGAGCAAAGCTCTTCCCATCCTGGAAGCCCCGGCCGTGCCGCTCGCAGCGCTGGATCAGCTGTGGTTCCAGGTCGCGGGCACGGTGTGCAATCTGAGGTGCTCCCACTGCTTCATCTCCTGCTCGCCCGAGAACCACAGTCACTGGTTCCTCGATCGCGAGCAAGTTTGCGAGCACCTCGTCACTTCGGCCAGCATGGGGGTGAAGGAGTACTACTTCACCGGTGGGGAGCCCTTCATGAACCGGGAGATGCCGGGGATCCTGGAGGACACATTAGCCATCGGGCCCGCTACGGTCCTCACCAATGCGACTCTGCTTTCGCAACGGAGGGTGGCTGAGCTGGCCCGAATCGCGCGCGCTTCACGGTACACGCTCGAGTTACGCGTGAGCATCGACGGCACCACCCCGGAGATGAACGACGTGCTCCGCGGCGAGGGAGCGTTCGCGAGGGCGATGGAAGGGATGGAGCGCCTGGTCGCCGCCGGCTTTCTTCCGATCGTGACCGCGATGCAGACATGGGACGACTTCGAGACGCCGGAGGTACTTGATGCGTTCCGAGAATTACTCGCGGGTATCGGTTACGCCCGCGCCCGGCTGAAGATCCTGCCGCCCTTGCGGATCGGCGCCGAGGAGGGGCGGTCGGGAGGCTATGCCGAAACCGACCGCGTCACGGCCGAGATGATGGTTGGGTACGATCGAGACCTCCTGCTTTGCGCACGGGCTCGGCTCGTCACGGCTCGTGGTGTTTGGGTCTGCCCGATCTTGCTCGACTACGAGTCCGGTCGGCTGGGTGAGACTTTGCGGGAAGCGACGGCCGCCCCAGCGCGGTTGTCGGAGCAAGCGTGCTACACCTGCTACGTCAGCGGCGCGATGTGCGCGAACCTGCCCGGATACGCTCAGGACTTTTCATGAGGCCGTGTCGAGTCGCTCCCCAAGCGCAGCGGGCGTACCACCGGATCGCCGTCTTCGGCGGGGTCTACTCGAACCATCTCGCCCTCCACGCTGCCATCGCGGACGCACGGGCGAGGGATGTCGACGAGATCATCTGCCTCGGCGACCTTGGCGGGTTCGGCCCTCACCCTGACGAGACAGCGGGCGTCCTGAAGGAGGCCGGCATCCCGGTCGTGCGCGGGAACTACGACGACTCCGTCGCACGCGGACTTGACGACTGCCAGTGCGGGTACACCGACCCTCGTGACAACCAGTACGCGCGTCTGTCGTACCAGTACACGTTCCGGAACACTTCAGCCGAGCATCGGGCGTGGATGGGCACGTTTCCGAGGGAGCTGCGCTTCCAGCTAGGGGCACTTTCCGTCGTGGCGTGTCACGGAAGTCCTCGGCAGATCAATGAGTTCTTGTGGGAGTCCACCACGCCGACGCACTTCCTGCACAAGCTCGCGAGCGACAGTGAGGCCGACGTGATCCTTGGCACGCATACCGGTATCCACTGGACGCGGAGGTGGGGCGATCTGAGTGCACCGCCTTCGATCCGTGATGCCACCGCCGGCGCCTATGTCAACGTGGGGGCTCTGGGGCGGCCCGCGAATGATGGGCGAACCGAGGTCTGGTATGCGGTGCTCCAGGCCGCGGGGCGCGAGCTGTCGGTCGAGTTCGTCCCCGTCACGTACGATCACCAGGCGCTCGCCGTCGAGATGCGGTCCGAGGAGCTGCCGGAGGAGTTCGTGCAGACGATTCTCACCGGTTGGTGGACCACCTGCCTGGAGATCCTCCCCGGGAAGGAGCGGGCCCGGGGGCGCTTCTAGGAGGTGCCCATCGGCGTACCGACTGACCCCGAGCCCTTCTAGAAGAGATCGGCCAGCGGGTTGGAACTCCGCCGCCGGAGCACCGCTCGAATCCGCAGCAGGAAACGCGGTGGATCGACGGGCTTGACCACGAAGTCGTCCGCGCCCGCCTCGAATAGCTGCATCTCTACCGCGGGGTCGCCCGAACCCGTCGCGACGATCACAGGAAGATCTGCCGTTGGAAGCCGTGAGCGGATCTGATGAAGAACCTCTGTGCATCTCCTTCATGCGCAGATCCAGCGTCACGAGGTCGAACGGGTCGTCGCCTCGCAGCATCGCGAGCGCCTCGGGGCCGTCCGTGGCCTCGGCGACCCGGAAGCCGTTCTCGGAAAGCATCGTAGTGAGGAGTAGCCGCATCGAGGCGTCATCATCGACCACCAGGATGCGAGGCCCGCCCTTCGCTTCGTGCGAGAGCAGAGGCACCTCGTGACGTAGCCCCTCCTCCTCCGGATAGATATCGAGTACGGCGGCGGCGAGTGATGCGGGCGTAGCCACTTCGAAGTGCACAGTTCGTGATGAGATCTTATGTAGCTCGCTCTCCGCTTCCATGCTGACTGGGTCGGCCGTGGCGATCACGAGCGAACGGTCCGTGTACCGCAGCGGGACGACGTTGCGCTTTCTCGCGATAACCCCCGGGATCAGCCTGCGCGCGTGGGGATCGGCCGTGGACAGGTCCGCGACCACGAGTCGATAGTGTGCCGCGACGCGCTCGGCCAACTTGTCGTGAGGGGTCCCGGTGGCCATGCTGACGAGATCCCAGGCGCCCGCGAGCTCGGTTTCCGAGTCGACGCTCAGCTCTTCCATGCCGGGGAGGTCGGCCGCCTGAGCGACCGCTGCCAGCCAATGCTGAATGACCGGCTCGAACTCCACTTGCAACTCCTGGGAAAGCGTGAGGCGGCGGCCAAAAAAACGGGTGGACACGTAAACTAGGTGTCCCAGGGACGCGGGGCGAGATGTACAGAGGGCCCCACCTCGGTCGTCTAGTCTACCGCGTCCCCGTACCGTGGGTTCGCGACGAACTCGTCGTCTTCCAAGAGGTGGTGATCCCAGGGGAGGACCACCTCGGCATCGGTCTCCAGCGCGAAGTAGTCCGGCTTGTAGCCGCGCGTGCGCGCGAAGCTGGTGGCGGTCCGGACCTCGATGGGGTGGGTGTCGCGCACCACGGCGAGCGCGAGCCGAAGGGTCGCTCCGGAGGTGGTTACCTCGTCGACGATCAGCACCCGTTGGCTCTCGACCTCGCGGGGAGCCGCCGAGAGGATCTCCGGCCGCTCACGCACTTCGTTGTCGTCACCCTTCCTCGAGATTTTCATCGAGTAGAATATCGACGCCGAGAATCGTGGCCACGACCGCGCCCGGGAGTGCTCCCGCTCGAGCGATGCCAACGACGACGTCCGGGTCATAGTCTCGAGCCACCTTGAGCGCGAGCGCGCGACAGAGTTCTCCGAACATCTCCCAGGAGAGGTCCAGGTACTCGAACGATGATTCGATAGGCGACATCGTTGCAACTACCCCGCCATGAGGTGATCCTTCCCGCCATGTCCGAAGACCATACGGCAGAAGCCGACCGCCGCCTTCGGGAAGCCCTCGAGTCCTCCGGTGCGCGCGACCCCCGTGAGTTCTACCGGGACAGGCTGCGCGAGCTCAAGAGCGTCGATGCCGCCGCGTATTCCGAAGCGGTTGCCTACTACAAGGACCGGCTAATCCCGGAAATCGCCGCCGGTTCGGTCGACCCGCTCATCGCGTGGGCCGAGTACGGCCACATGCTCGCCGAGTCGCTCGCTCCGGGCCGTGCCGTGAGCATAGATACCAGCGGGTGCGCCCACCCCTACGAACCACCAACGTCACCCGACCAACTCGTGCTCCACCTGCCGCAGAATCAAGGCCTGCGAGCCCTCCTAGTAAGCCTCCCCGCCACCCTGAGCCCCGCCCAACGAGCCACCTACGACGTCCTAGTATCCGGCAAACAACGCCGCCAGAACTAACAAAGGGTCGGAGGCGCGGCCGAGGCTGAGGAGCTGGGGTCCTTCCCGCAGCGACATTGCGTAGTGGCCGGGGAAAGGGAAGCGGGGAAAACGATGTCTGAGCGAAGGGAAGGCCCCGGCTCGTCAGCCCGCTCCGAAGCGCTACTCCCCCCGAGCCATGGAGTCCAAGAACTCCTGATTGCTATCCGTCCCGTTCATCCGCGAAAGCAAGAACTCGATCGCTTCCGCCGGAGGCATGTCCGCCAGAAAGTTCCGAAGCAGATAGATGCGGTTGAGCTCCGTCTCGTTGAGTAGCAACTCCTCCTTCCGTGTACTCGACCGGTTGAGGTCGATCGCCGGGAAGATTCGCCGGTCGGAGATCTCGCGATCCAGGACCAGCTCCAGGTTTCCCGTGCCCTTGAACTCCTCGAAGATCACTTCGTCCATGCGGCTACCGGTCTCGATGAGCGCGGTCGCGACGATGGTGAGCGATCCGCCACCCTCGATGTTCCGCGCCGCGCCGAAGAACCTCTTCGGCTTCTGTAGCGCATTCGCGTCCACGCCTCCCGACAGGATTCGGCCGGAGTGCGGCATAGTGGTGTTGTAAGCGCGCGCCAGCCTGGTGATCGAGTCGAGCAGCACCACCACGTCCTTCCCGTGCTCGACGAGCCGCTTCGCCTTCTCCATCACCATGTCCGCGACCTGGACATGACGTTCGGCGGGCTCATCGAAGGTTGACGAGATGACCTCGGCCTCGACCTGTTCCTCCATGTCCGTGACCTCTTCGGGTCGCTCGTCGATGAGCAAGACGATGAGATGCACGTCGGGCTCGTTGATGGTGATCGAGTTGGCGATCTCCTGGAGGATCGTGGTCTTGCCCGCTTTCGGAGGGGACACGATCAGGCCTCGCTGACCTTTCCCGATCGGGGCGATCAGGTCGATGACACGCATGGAGAGACTTCCCTGTTCGCCGAGCACTTCGAGCTTCAATCTCTCCTCGGGATAGCGAGGCCGGAGATTGTCGAAACTTTCCCGATTCTTCGCATCCTCCGGGTCGAGGCCGTTCACGGACTCGACCTTGAGAAGAGCGAGGTACCTCTCGCCACTCTTTGGCGGACGAACCTGTCCGCCGATCACGTCGCCGGTACGCAGATCGAAGCGCTTGAGCTGCGACGGACTGACGTAGATGTCGTCGGGACCGTACAGATAATTCCAGTCCTGCGAACGCAGGAAGCCGTACCCTTCCGTGAGGATCTCGAGGACCCCTTCTCCGCGAAGAACCACCTCCGATTCGAGCAGGCCTTGCTCGATCTTAAAGATCAGGTCTTGCTTGCGGAGGCCCGTGAAGTTGCTGATGTTCAACTCCTCCGCGAGGTCGTGTAGGTCCCCGACGCTCTTGTTCTTTAGCTCTGCGATGTCCACGAGCGAGGGCTCCGATGAGTGTGGACTACAACTGCCGGCTGAACCGGGTACTGCGGAGTGGAAAAGAAGGAATCGACCGAGGGATCGCGAATGCCTAGTCGGTGCCCGCTGACGTCTTTTCCCGTGGCTCGGGGACGTGCCGGGCGCAGTGGACCTGCGGAGATTTTATGGGATTGAGACCACATTAATGGCTCTCAGAAAGACGGTCAAGCCTGATCCGGGCCTGTGGCTGCCTCTTTTGGCCGAGTACCGGCTGACCTCTCTTCGCCACGACACGCTGCTCGAGGGCACTCTCCGCGAGGATCTCAAGGGGGCATCCCCGGAAGTACAGGCCGCGCTTCAAGCGTGGCCGGCCTCCGCCCACTTAAAACACGAAGGCGACCGCACCCAAGTCGCCCTGGTGTACCACGCGACCGATGAACGAGGTCGAGGGCCGTGGATCCACCTGGCGCTCTTCGCTGCCACGATGGTCACGACGATGGCGGCTGGCGCTCTCATGGTCGGAATCGATCCGCTCGCCACGCAGGTCTTCCGCTTGGGCGAGATGGCGATCCCATTCCCTACCCGTCTCAACTGGAGCGGCCTCGTGCTGGGGGCTCCGTTTGCACTCCCGTTCATGGGCGTGCTGCTCGCGCACGAGATGGGGCACTACGTAGCCGCTAGAGTCAATCGGGTCCGTGCGACGCTACCGTACTTCATCCCGTTCCCGCCGTACTTCTCGATCATCGGGACCGTGGGCGCGTTCATTCGCCTCAAGGGGCCTACCATCCGGCGAGCGATCCTCTTCGACGTCGGGGCGGCGGGCCCGTTGGCGAGCTTTGTGCTGTCGCTACCCCTGCTTGGCATCGGGCTGGCGCTCTCCCAGGTCGTACCAGGGCGCGCCACCATCGAGACCCCGTTCCTGATCCAGTTCGCCGGTCAGCCAGTGTGGCTCGGGAACGGCGCGATCATCCACGTGCTCGCGACCTGGCTCGCACCCGGCGCGCTGGGCGAGACCCCGATCCTTCTGCACCCGCTCGCGCTCGCGGGTTGGCTGGGCTTGTTCGTGACCGCGTTGAACCTGCTCCCGCTCGGCCAACTCGACGGTGGGCACATCCTGTACGCGCTGATGCCTGAGCATCAGGGGAAGGCGGCGCGCCTCTTCATGGTCGCCTTGCTCCCGCTCGGACTTCTTTGGTGGGGTTGGTGGGCATGGGCGTTGCTGATTATGGTGCTGCACCGGGGCCGAATAGACCACCCCAGGGTCGTGCAACCAGAAGAGAGTGTCGGACGTGCGCGAAGGACCTTGGGGTGGCTGCTGGTCGCGATATTTTTCCTGACTTTTGTTCCAGTGCCGCTGAACATTTAGCGGAAAAATCCAGCAAGGCGATCCTGCGGGACCGTTCCCGGCGTTACGCTTCAGCCGAAGTGACGACTCTAAAACTTGACATTTGGGTGTCGCTGAGAAAACATTCGTTTACGCATTTCTTGAAAACCCACCTCTCCAGAGGAGTCGGGTTGGCGCGTCACAATCGCGAGGGCAACGGAGCCGACCAGCGGGGCTTCGAGTACGGCGTGAGCTATCAGCCGGATTGGCTGAAACTGGTGAAGGTCACGCGCCAGCTCGAAACAGGTCGCCAATCGACGAAGACCCTCTTTCGGAATCCGGTGAGTTTGCCTCAGGCCGAGCTCGGCGCTCGCGTCCGCACGAGGATCACTTCCCATGACCAGGCGTTGGACTTCGAGGTGGCTCTGACGGACCCGAGGGCCGCGGTGAAGCGGATTCGCATCTCGTACGCGCTACCTGATGGCCACGGCAGGGAAGAGGAGGTGGAGTTCACGCTCGAGAGCGAGGACGTTCCCGGCGGATAGGACTCACTCTCCCCATGCCTTACATGGTTCACCCGATCCGGGCCATCGGACGCACGACGCTGCGCACCGTGGCTGCTGTGGGAAGGGCCGGGTACTTGGCCGTTGACGCGGCCCGGGCGCTTCGCAAGCAATCGCTGTGGGCGCCTCAGCTGCTCGAGCAGATGGGGAAGATCGGAGTGGAGTCGGTCCCCATCGCGCTCTTCGTCGCCACCTTCACGGGCATCGTTCTCGCGATCCAGGCGTCGTACACATTCACGGGCGCCGTTCCGCTGTACATCGTCGGCACGCTCGTGGGCAAGACCATGGTGTTGGAGCTCGGGCCCGTCCTCACGGGCCTCGCTCTCTCCGGGCGGGTCGGTTCGAACATTGCGGCGGAGATCGGCGCGATGCGGGTGACCGAACAGATCGACGCCCTCGAGACCCTGGCCTACGATCCCGTCGCGTACCTGGTCGTTCCGCGTGTTGTGGCCGGTGCGATCATGTTCCCGGTCGTCGTGATACTGGCCGACGCGTTGGGGATCATGGCGGGGCTCGGCACCGCGATGTTCCGGCTCGACATGTCCTCGTTCGAGTTTCTGAAGGGGCTTCGCCTTTTCTTCGAGCCTTGGGACGTGTGGTTCTCGGGCATCAAGTCGGTGAGCTTCGGCCTGACTGTCACCTCCGTGGGCTGCTTCTTCGGCTTCCACACAACCGGTGGATCAGAGGGGGTAGGGCGCTCGGCGACACGCGCCGCAGTGATCTCGACCATGATCATCCTGGCACTCGATGCCTTCTGGGCGGCGACGTTGCTATGAGCATCGAGATGTTCGATGTCGAAAAGGCGTTCGGCACGAAGCAGGTCTTGAAGGGCTTCACGCTCACGATCAACGAAGGGGAGACGCTCTCCATCATCGGCGCTTCGGGTTCGGGCAAGTCCGTCGCGCTCAAACACATCGTCGGCCTTCTCCGCCCGGATGGTGGTGAGGTATATGTCGATGATGAGAATGTCAGCCGTCTCGATCAGGAGTCGCTATACGGGCTGCGCCGGAACGTGGGGTTCGCGTTCCAGTTCGCGGCACTGTTCGATTCGATGACCATCACCAAGAACGTGGGCATGGGCCTGAGGCGAGTGCGGGACACGAGCGACGAGGCTATCGACCAGCGCGTGGCAGAGTGTTTGCATTTGGTCGACCTCGAGGGATATGGACAGAGGCTCCCGTCCGAGCTGTCCGGAGGACAGAGGAAGCGAGCCGGCTTTGCTCGTGCTATCGCCACCCGGCCCAAATACATGCTCTACGACGAGCCCACGACGGGTCTCGACCCCGTGACCGCGGCAGTGATCGACGCGCTGATCGTGCGCATGTCCGATGAACTCGGAGTGACCGGGGTAGTGATCACGCATGACATGAAGAGCGCCTTCCGAATCTCAGATCGGGTCGCGATGCTCTACGATGGAGGTATCCGTTTTGAAGGCACACCGGAAGAGGTACGGATGTGTGAGGACCCCGTCGTGAAGGGGTTCATCGAAGGCAAGCCGGAGCTTATGGGGCTCGCGCCATGAGCAGCGGCCGCGAGTTGCTCGTCGGCTTGGTGATCATCGTCTCGGGCTTGACCGCGGTCGTTGGCACACTGTGGCTCGAGGGCACGAACTTCGGGCGACCGCAGACCGAGGTGAACGTGCTTCTTCGGGGAGTGGGCCAGCTCAACCAGGGCAACGCCGTCAAGTATCTCGGCGTCGGGATCGGGCGCGTCGAGGACATCGCCGTCGACGGCATAGCGGTCCGCGTCTCCCTCCTGCTCGACCAGGACGTGGTATTGCCGCCCGATCCGGCGGTGATTCTCGGACCTGAGTCCCTGTTCGGGGATTGGCAAGCCGAAATCGTGAGCAGGGTGGAGTTCCCGCGCTTCCCGTTCTACGAGGTCCCGGAGGGCGAGAGCCCGAACGTGCTCGGGGGGTACGCGCTACCTGAGCTTTCCCGTCTGTCGGCGTCGGCCGATCTGATCTCGGAAAACCTCGCGGACCTCACCGACCGGCTCGGTCTCGCGTTCAACGATTCGACCGCGACCGCGCTCGCCTCGGCGATTGCGAATCTGGATACGATCAGCCTCGAGATCCGGGACTTGGTCGCGCAGCAGTCGGCGGTCGCGAGCAGCGTCACCGCGAGCGCGGACAGCGCTCTCTCCGAGATCGAACAAGCGTCCCGCGTGGCCCGCCGCTCCTTCGAACGCATCGAATCGATTCTCACCGACGCGCAGATCGACACGATCGTGGCGAACGTGCGAGTTGCATCCACTGGGATTCAGGAAATCGCCACGGATCTCGCAGAGTCTACCGGCGGCATCGCGGTCACGATCGAGCGCGCCGACTCCACGTTCGCCCGTCTCGATCGGATTTCGGCCCGGCTCGAGTCCGGCCAAGGCGCGCTCGGCCGCCTGCTCGTCGACAGTACCCTCGCGATTCGCGCCGAGGACCTACTCGCTCAGATCGACCTGCTCCTCCAGGACCTGCGTGAGAACCCGCGCAAGTACGTTCGGCTCTCAATCTTCTGACTTCTGACGTGTCGACGAGTCAGCCGATCAGGGTCGAGAAGAGCGCGGGGGGAGTAGTCCTACGAGAGATCGGGGGGGTGAAACATGCCCTTGTGATCCGAGATCCGTACCGGAACTGGGGCTTGCCGAAGGGGCACCTCGAGGACAACGAGACCTCAGCCGGGGCGGCGCTTCGTGAGGTGGCGGAAGAGACGGGCCTCGAGGACCTTCGGCTGGGCGCCGAGCTCGTCACCATCGACTGGTACTTTCGCGCCCAGGGCGTCCAGATCCACAAGTTCACCACGTTCTACCTGATGTATTCGGATGTCGGCGACACCATCCCCGAGAAGGCCGAAGGGATCTCGGACAGCCTGTGGGTCCCACTCGCGGAGGCGCACAAGAAGATCACCTACGACAACGCTGGCGAGGTAATGAAGGTCGCTCAGCAGGTGGTTATGGAGGGCCTTGAGAGCAAATGAGCGACAGCACGCAGCTCACCGTCTGGCGCGCTGTCGAGGCAGCGGCGGTTCTCCTCGTCCTCGGCTTCTTTTTGTACGCCACGCGCACGATCCTCAACCCGTTGTTGGGGTTCTTCCTGCTTTGGGCCGTGCTGCTCCCCTTCCGCGGTAAGGAGGGCCACATGGCGCTGCTGGTCACAGCGAGCGTGCTGACGATGATCTGGCTACTCTCCACGACCGGCTCCCTGCTGGCTCCGTTCGTGTTGGCGGTGGTGCTCGCGTACGCGCTCGACCCCGTAGTGGATGCCTTGGAACGTCGGAGCGTGCCGCGAGCGCTCGCGATCGTGCTTCTGACCCTTCCCGTGGTGGGAATCCTTGCAGCGCTGATCTTCCTCGCCGTGCCGGCGGCGCTTTCCCAACTCGGCGAGCTAGCCGGACAGGCACCCTTATTTCTGGCCCGTCTCGCAGACTCACTCGAGGCGCTTCGGGAGCGCCTACTCGCCGTGAACCTGCCGTTCGTGGATGAGGACGCGATGCTCGCCCGGTTGCGCGGGATCGACTCGGATGCCGTGGTCGTGTTCTTACAGGAGCGCCAGGAGGCGCTCAGAGGCTGGATTACCAGTGGTGTGTTGGGACTCGGGCGCGGCATCGGCTCCCTCATGGGCCTCGTGAGTTACGTGGTCCTGACTCCGGTCCTGACTTTTTACCTGCTCAGGGACTGGGACAGGATCACCAGGACGTTCGGCGAACTCTTGCCGCTGGAGAACCAGGCTGAGGTCACTTCGTTCGCCAAGGACTACGACGCCTTGCTGTCGCGCTACCTGCGGGGCCAGCTCACGGTGGCCGCCGCGGTCGGAGTCATCACCGGCCTGGGCCTGTGGATCGCGAGCTTCCCTTATGCGGGCACGCTCGGCCTCATGGTCGGCGTGCTCTCGGTGGTGCCGTATCTCGGCCTCGCGCTGAGCCTAGTGCCCGCGTTGTTCATCGCGTTGGTCAGCGGGAGCGTGGTCGCTTCGCTCCTCAAAGTGGCTGTGGTCTACACGATCGCTCAGTTGCTCGAGGGAACGGTGATCAGCCCGCGCGTCGTGGGCGACTCGGTCGGTCTCCACCCTGTGTGGGTCGTGCTCTCCCTCGCGCTCGGTGGCTTCTTCTTCGGTTTCGTCGGATTGCTGATCGGCGTCCCCATCGCCGCCGGGCTCAAGCTGCTGGTCGTTCGCGGTCTCGCGCGATACAAGACCTCCGATCTCTATCGCGGCGGGGGTGTCACTACCCGTACCTGAGGCCCGTTGGGCGGGCTTTGTCGCACGGTTACATTGCATGGTTGTTGACGAGACGGCGTGGGCCGCGCGCAGCCAATAGCTTGTCAGTGACCTTATGGCAAGCGAAATGCGGGACCTTACCATCGTTGGAGCGTTCACTATGTGGACCCGACTGCACGCGTAAACCCGGGCCATGCCACCAATATGAAAGTCTTCAAAGAGTAGGAGCACTATGACGGACACCGGAGTCCGGGAGCGGGAGACCGTCGTCATCATTGGATCCGGACCGGCTGCATGGACCGCGGCGATTTATGCCGCACGTGCCCAAATGGAGCCGTTCGTCTTCGAAGGGGCGGGCAGCCGCACGATGATTCCTGGCGGCCAGCTCATGTTCACGACCGAGGTCGAGAACTACCCGGGGTTCAAGGAGAGCGTGATGGGTCCGGACCTAATGTTGGAGATGAAGGACCAGGCGTTGCGCTTCGGGGCCCGGTCGGTCTGGGAAGACATCGTCGAAGTCGACTTCGATCAGTACCCGTTCCGGCTCGTCTCCAGCACCGGCACCGAGGTTCTTGCCGACTCGGTCATCCTCGCGACGGGTGCGAATGCGAAGTGGCTCGGCGACGCGAACGAGCAGCGACTAGCGCAGTCCGGCGGTGGCGTGAGCGCATGCGCGGTCTGTGACGGTGCGCTACCCCACTTTCGTAATCAGAAGCTCGCGGTGATCGGTGGTGGGGACTCGGCGATGGAGGACGCGTTGTACCTCACCAAGTTCGCCGAGGAGGTCGTGATCGTGCACCGCCGCGACGAGTTCCGAGCCTCGAAGATCATGGCCGAACGGGCGATCGCGGATCCCAAGATCCGTGTCGAGTGGAATAAGGTCGTCACCGAAGTCGTCGGCGAAGAGACGGTCACGAGCCTCAAGCTCGAGGACACCGTGACTGGCGAAGAGAGCGAGCTCGAGGTCGGAGGGCTCTTCGTGGCGATCGGCCACACGCCGAACAGTGGCTTCCTCGGAGACGCCGTGAAGCTCAAGGACAGCGGGTACGTCGAGACGCCGATCCCGTGGCGGACGCGGACGTCCGTGCCCGGCGTCTTCGCGGCTGGCGACGTGATGGACGATTTCTACCGTCAGGCAGTTACGGCCGCCGGCACGGGCTGCATGGCGGCTCTCGAGGCCGAGCGTTGGCTCACGCACGGCAGTGTCTCTGAGCCATCACTCTCTGGGAGGCCGCGCGGGGCCGAGCAGCAGCCCGCCGTCCACGGCTAGGATTTGGCCTGTGACGAATTCTGCTCGCGCGAAGAAGAGCACGGCCTGAGCTACGTCCTGCGGTGAGCCGACCCGCTGCAGCGGGGCGATCTGCGCCAGTGCGTGCCACCGTTCGGGGGGCCAGCCGTTCGGCGGCGACACCGCTCCGGGCGCGATCCCGTTCACGCGGATCTCGGGGGCGAGCGCACGCGCCTGTATGCGCGTCAGGTGGGCCAGCGCGGCCTTTGCGACGGAATGCGCGGGGTGGTCGGTCCATGGCTGAAACGCGGACAGGTCGACGATGTTCACCACGCTCCCGCGCGCCTCGCGCAGAAGGTCGGCCGCGGCGCGCACGACCAAGTGTGGCGCGCGCGCATTGAGGCTCACGACCGTGTCCCACGCCTCCGCATCCACGTCGAGAAGGGCGCGCTCGTCGAAACTCGCCGCCGAGTTCACGACGAGGTCGAGCCGGCCAAACGTGTCTCGCACCGCGTCGATCACGATGTCCGCCGAGGATGGCACTGTGAGGTCCGCACGCACCGTCTCGCAGCGTCGCCCCAAGGACTCGACGGCCGCTCGGGTCTCCTCCGCCGGCCCTGCCGAGGAGCGGTAGCTGATCAAGACGTCGTACGCCGCGCCGGCGAGCGCCAACGTGATGGCCCGGCCCACGCGGATGGCTCCACCGGTCACCAGTGCGACGCGTTGCGGATTCTGGTCGGTCATGGCCACTCTCATAGCCCTTCAGGCCCGAGGCCTGTCTTCATCCAAATACGAAAGAGGTCGAAATGCCCGCCCTGACCGGCAAGGTCGCGATCGTTACGGGAAGCACTAAGGGTATCGGTCGGGCCATCGCCGAGCACCTGCTGGAGGCGGGCGCCTCGGTCGTCGTGAACGCCCGTTCAGCGCGCGACGTCGAGACCGCCGCGGATGCCCTTGGAGAGCGTGCGCTAGGGATCGTCGCGGACGTGGGTGACGCCAGCCAATGCCAGCGACTCGTCGACGCGACCGTCGAGCGCTTCGGCCGACTGGACGTCCTCGTGAACAACGCAGGCTTGGGCATCTTCAAGTCGATCTCCGAGATGACCGTGGACGAGTGGAAGCTCCAGGTCGATGTGAACCTCGGGGGTGTCTTCTATTGCTCGAAGGCGGCGCTGCCCCACCTGAGCGTCACGAGCGACGGCTTCATCATCAACATCGCGTCGCTGGCGAGCCGGAACCCGTTCGCCGGCGGCACTGGATACAACGCGAGCAAGTTCGGAGTGCTGGGCTTGACCGAGGCGATGATGCTCGACGTCCGGTACGATGATGTGCGCGTGAGTATCGTGATGCCGGGCAGCGTCGACAGCTACTTCAATGATCGCCAACAGGTGCCCGAGCGGACGTGGCGGCTGCACGTCGACGACTGTGCCGCGGCGGTGCTGCAGGTCCTGTCGTATCCCAAGGAGGCCCACGTGAGTCGGATCGAGATGCGCCCGAGTCAGCCGAAGCAGTAGATTTCAGATGGGTGGGGCAGGGCCGCCCCGCCTTTCCAGCACGCAAAGACCCTTCAAGGAGAGACGCGTCTCCCATGGCTGACGGATATCGGATCGAGAAGGACTCCCTCGGCGAGATGCGGGTTCCCGAGGACGCGCTCTACGGCGCCCAGACTCAGCGGGCGGTGGAGAACTTCCCCATCAGCGGTCAGCGTTTTGGGCCCCGCTTCATCGAAGCGCTCGGGCTCGTCAAGAAGTCGGCGGCGCAGACGAACCTGGAGCTCGGCAACCTGGACGCCGACATCGCGGATGCGATCGCTCAGGCGGCCGGAGAGGTCGCGGACGGCAAGTGGGACGACCAGTTCGTGCTCGACATCTACCAGACCGGCTCGGGTACGTCGACGAACATGAACGTCAACGAGGTCGTGGCTCACCGCGCATCCCAGATCCGCGGCGACAAGGTCCACCCGAACGATCATGTGAACCTCGGGCAGTCCTCCAACGATGTCATCCCGACCGCGATCCACGTGTCAGCACTCGTCGCGGTCGAGCAACAACTGCTTCCCGGACTCGAGCACCTGAGGTCCGCGCTCGCCGCGAAGGCCGACGAGTTCGACGGCGTGGTGAAGTCGGGTCGCACGCACCTCATGGACGCTACCCCGGTCCGTCTCGGCCAGGAGTTTCGGGGATACGCCACCCAGGTCGCGAAGGGCGTCGAACGTGTGACGCGGGCTTCCGGTGAGCTCGAGGAGCTGGCGCTCGGCGGAACCGCGACCGGGACAGGGATCAACACGCACGAGGACTTCGCTAGGAAGACGATCGCTCGCATTTCCGAGGCCACGGGCATCTCATTCCGAGAGGCACACGACCACTTCGAGGCCCAGGCCGCGAAAGATGCCGCGGTTAGCACTGCGGGCGCGCTTAACACTGTCGCGACGAGTCTCATGAAGATTGCGGACGACATCCGGTGGCTCGGCTCGGGCCCCACGTCGGGGATCCACGAGATCAAGCTGCCCGCGATCCAGCCAGGCTCGTCGATCATGCCGGGCAAGGTCAACCCGGTCATGTCTGAGGCGATGATGATGGTCTGCGCACGCGTGATGGGGAATCACACCACCATTACCGTCGCGGGAAGCCGAGGTAATTTCGAGTTGAACGTGATGATGCCGGTGCTCGCGCAAGCCGTGCTCGAGTCGATCACCCTGCTGTCAAACATCGCCACCGCGTTCGCCGACAAGTGCGTCGCTGGCATCGAGGTGAACACCGAGCGGGCGCAGGAACTACTCGAAAAGAACCCGTCGATCGCCACAGCGCTCAACCCGTACATCGGTTATGACGCGGCGTCTGTGGTCGCGAAGGAGTCGGCAAAGCGCGGGTTGAGCGTGCGGGAGGTGGTCGCCGAGAAGGGGCTCTTGCCGGACGATCAGATCGACGAAGCTTTGGACGTGCGGGGGATGACTGAGCCGGGGTTGCCTGGCTGATTGAGGGACCGTCGGGCGATCTGCGTGTCCTTTCTGCCAAATCCGTCGCACGGGCGCGGTTGCTGTCACCATTAACGGACAGTTCGGTCGAAATGGCAGGGAGTGATCGGCACGTCGGTTTCCTTTTCTCCAAGTGTATCTTGGTGATGTATAGGCGGTTATACGAATCGTGACGGCTCCCGGGCTCCCTTCGGGACTCGAGTGGCACGGGGCTTGCTAAATACTAGGCGCGGCATGGGGCCGCTGGGTACAAGACAAGGGAGTGGGACGATGATTTATTCACGAAACGAACTGAAGCTGGGAGACCGGGTTGGGCTGTTCGGCCCGTCCGTTGTTGTCGTCTTGGCTTTGATTGCCATCGCGATGTTGGCGCGCGACGCGATGGGCTAGAATAGATTGGTACTAGAGCGCCACTGCCACTGAGAGGTCGGTCCGCTGAGGCGGACCGGCCTTGAATCGTTTCAGGAGGTTAGTGGCCTGCGGCTCCCGCATACAAAAAAGCGAGTGACGATAGGTGCAAACACCTACCGCCACTCTTGGCACGCCCCCCCCAGGGCGTGGAGGCCCGGCCCAGATCGGGCGCGGGCGCTATCCCGGGTTCACCGATGTGACTGGCGTTCCCGGCCCTGAGCTAAGCCGTCAACTTCCTCCAACTACGAACGGGTCATCTTCCGCACAACGCGCCACCGCGGGGGATCACTCTCGTGTATGAGCCGTCGAGGTAGATGGGATAGGCCCAGTGCTCGAACTGGATAACCTGGAGGAGCTGCGGCTCATTCGGGTCTTTCGGTGGGGGCACGGGCTGAGTGATGGCACGCCAGACCCGATCCATGAGGGTCATGCGTTCCGAAACGGAGCCCGCCCACATCGCGAGCCTGACACGCTTACGCTCGTCGAGCCTGAGGGCGCGGACGATGCGGCGGTGTCCGGGGAAGCTGTGGGACAGTATATAGGAGAGAGCTTCAGCTTCCGGCACGGGTTCGACCGTGTGGTCGTGGTACCCGGGTGTCCGGACCCGCCGCCCGTCACTTATATCAATATATCCATCGGCCGCTACGCGCATCAGGGCCTCCTGCCGTATTTCTGGATTGAGAGCGCCACTGTCGGCGCTGGTCATATCGATAGTTCAAGTCCTGTGCCCACATGTGCCAGCGGTGCACACGCGTCGAGCGGTACGCGTAACACCTTGTCGGTGAACGAGTTGCGAGTACGCCTGGGTCTTCGAGGGCGGGTTGTCTCAATCTCGGAGGGGGGATCCTATTCCGCCTGGGGCAAACTTTGCAGAGTTTCGTGCTAGGGGGCCTTGCCGTCCCCGCGCAGACTCGGCACGGTGATTTTCCCCTCGGGGTGGACGCCCAGCAATGGCCGAAGGCCCACCGCGATCACGAGGACTACCCCGAAGGCGCACACGAGCAAAGGACCGGTCGCGATATCGAGGTAGAACGACGTGCCGATGCCTCCCACGACCGCCACCATTCCCGCCCCCCACGCGATCAGCAGCGCACGACCGAATCGGCTCGTGTAAAGAAAGGCGATCACGGCCGGGATGACGAGCGCGCTGAAGACCATGAGGACGCCGGCGATCTCGACCGAGAAGGAGATCATGATCCCGAATGACACGTAGAACAGGAAGTCCCACATCTTGACCTTGTCGGTGTTTTCCGGGTCGAACGTGACGCGTAGAAATCGCTTACGCATCACGAAGTGGAAGACGCCCAGAACGGCGTAGACCCCAGCGAGCCTCCAGATGTCGCCCCACCCGACCCAGATCAGCGTCCCGGTCATCGTTTCACGGAGGTGTTCCGCGCCCTCTGCGGTGAGCCCCGCGATCAGGATCACAGCCGCCGAGGCGAGAACGTAGGAGATGCCGATGATCGCCTCCTGCGGCACCGCCGATTTTTCCAGGCGCGTGACAGAGAAGAGCAACGCGCCCAGCAGCGTGAATCCGAGCGCGAAAAGCAGAGAAGGTGTCGTTCCAAGCTCGATGCCCATCAGTAGGGCGACCGTCGACCCGAGAGCCGCGATCTGGGCGAACGCGAGGTCCACGAAAATCACCTCCCTACCGATCACGTGCAGTCCCAGATACGCGTGAATCGAGAGGATGATCAGCGCCGCCACGATGGGCGGAATCATCAGGTCGAGCATTCCACGCTCCGCTCGGACGTCATCGGCTCAGGAATGCCTTGGCGAGCTCGTTCACCCAGGTGTCCACGAGCGTGAAGTAGTCGTCGATCCCCTCGCGGGCACCCGGCGAAAGGGGCACTTGGACCAACGCCGCACCACCCCGGGTGGCCACGGTCTCGACCTTGCTTCTGTCGAAGTAGGTCGCGGCGAGCACAACGTCGAGGTTCTCTTCCTGCATCCGCCGAATGAGGCGTCCGACGTGTCGGGGAGTCGGCGCGATGCCGGGTTTTGCCTCGACGTAGTCGGCGCACCGAACGTCGAAGCGGTCTTCGAAATAAGCCCAGTTCTTGTGGTAGCAGATGAGCCGTTGGTCGCGAAAGGGCTCCGCGATAGCGAGCCACCCACCCAACTCCTCGATGAGCGGCTTGCCATCGAATTCCTGCGTGCCGAGGAAGTCGTAGAGCGTGCGGTTGAGCGCCAACTGTTCCAGGGTCTGTGCTCCGAGCAATTCGACGAGCCTGTCGCCGAAGAGGCGACGGTGCACGCGGGCGGTGAAGGCGGCGAGCCCGACGTCGAAGTGGGCGGCGCGGTCCGGTGCGACTCGCTTGAGTCCAACGGTGATGTTGCGCGCGACCTGGACCGTGCGCAGCGGATCGGTCGTCAGGTGGGGGTTGCCGAAGATGTGGACGTCGCCCCCACTCCGGTCCGCGGAAACTGGGATATCGAGCAGCTCGATTCCCGTGTATGCCGTGATGTATCCGCGGCCGCCCTCCAATACGTCACCGTTGCCGGCGCGGTCGAGGAGGATCGGGACCCACAGTTCCAGATCGAGACCCGTCGTGACGAAGGCCTCCGCCCGCCTCAGGTCGCGCGCGAAGCTCGGCTTGGGACGTACGAAGTGAGCGTCCTCATTGGGGTTGGCGATGGAAGTCACCTCGACCTCGGACCCCCCGATCTCCCTGACCAATTCCGCGTAGATCGGAAGAGTCGTGACGACGCGAACAGGGTCACGGAGCGGGTCCGGCGGCTCGGTGGGTGCCGCCGCCTCGGTCGATAGCGCCCCAATCGCGAGTGCGCCGACCAGGATCGTTTCGAACATCATGCTGCCTCCATGCCCGAGGGGCTCGATGTCGTCAGAGCCATCGGCTAATAGGTCTCATGCTTGTGTGGGCCCATCGCGAACGTCACCTGGAAGAGCAGGTGTCCTTCACGCTCGACCGCAAGGCTGCGACCGAGCAGATCGTACTCGAGTCGGATGCGGACGTACTCGCTCTGCCACCACGTCAACGTCGGAGAGAACAGCCAAGCGGTCTCCTCCAGATCTTCCGGGCTCTCCGTGCGATCGAAGCGCACCCCGACGAGCCAGCTCTGCGAGAGCCGCAACTCGCCCAAGGCCCACAGACCCAGAGCACGTTCAGCGTCCTCGTCGGACGCTTGCTCGAGTCCCACCAGGCCATCCAGAGCCATGACACCGCCGCGAAAGGAGAAGCCGCGGTAGCGCGACTGCCCAGGCGGACGCCATGTGAAGGCCATCTCTACGCCGTACAGGTTCCGGTCCGCGAGAACGGCTTCGTGCTCGTACGACCCGCTCACCCAGCTGAACCCGAGGTCCAGGTCGGTCGACGTCGACAGACTCCAAAAGGCGTTGACGTGGCTCAGCAGCGAGAGGCCTCCTGACTCGCCGAACAGCGTCTCGTTCTCACTTCGGGTGACTTCGACAGTGGCTTCGTAGGTTCCCCCGGCCAGCCCGAAAGGAGCGAGCCAGTGTGCCGAAAGACCTGTTTGTGCGAGCGACTCCTCACCGATGAACGCGAGGTGCGGTAGAGAGCGGGTCTGGAAGGGAAGCGCGTGCGCGTGCCAGCGGTTCAGCTGGCCGAACTGCTGGAAGAACTTCCCCAACTTGAGTCCGATGCCTCCGGGAAGGCTCACCCACTCGACGTACCCTTCTTCGACCGCGAAGCCACCACCACCCTCTTCGGCGCCGTGCGCGCCCCCGTGACTCTCCCCTGCAAACGGGGAGAACTCCCCGCCCTCGCCATGTCGGGAGAGAAAGATTTTGGCTCGAGAAAAAGGGTCGAGGTTCGAGATGATCGATATCTCGAACTCCCGAGCGAAGAAGTTGTCCTGGTCCGTGTCGTCCTTGTTCACATGACCGAACAGGTCGGCGTTGACGCTGATCTCGGGGTTCAGGGCCTGCAATGAGCGCTGTCGGCCGACGAAGTCCTGTGTGTCGGCCTCCTCCGGTGCGGGCGACCTGCCTGCGGAGGCTGCCGCCTGCGCCGACGCGCGAAGCCGCGCCAGCGCGTCGTCTGCCTGCGTGTCCGCTCCTGTGTCGCGAAAGCGGGCGACTTCCCTGCCGAGGCTGTCCACCAACGCAGCCAGGCGCGCGAGCTCCAACCTCAACGAGTCGGTCGCTTCCTGCGCGACCGCGGGTTCCGGTTGCGCGAGTGTGTGGGCGATCGTCAGGAGTACGCCCCACAACACGTGGCGGGCTCCCTTCCAACGGCTGTTCACGATTGTAGTGCTCTCCGTATCCCTGGATACTGACGAGGACGAGACTGGTCGGTCGTGTACGGACGGCCGCGGTGCGGCCGGGTGCGGCTCGTCAGGCCAAGGGGGGAGCGCGCGAGGGATGTCCGTATGCAAAAACGGAGTGGACCGAAGCCGGCGCTTCTATGGGCGCGCGCACACTGAAGACCTCTTGAGTATGGTCGACCAGCGTGGGTGCGGCGGTGAGAGAGAGGTTGGCTCCGACCTGAGTACACACCGTGTGGTCGTGCGCAGGTGGGCAGTGGGCCGGATCGTGCTCGCTCTCGATCGCAGGCTCGTGCGCAAATTCGGCGCGTTCGAGCGCTGGAACGGCGACGCTGAGTGTGAGCAGCAGCGTCGAGAGCCAGACCGAGACGGTCTTCCGGATCACCTTGCCTCTCGCTTCCATAGGACCTTCAGGCTAAGCACGGGCCCCCGCGTATGTCAATGAAATCCACGACCCGTCCTTCTCAACATTGTCTACTCTGGAGGGCTGCCCGACGGCGCTCGCCGCGGGCGCGCCGCAAGCGGCGCTGGTCCTGTGCTCCAGCGCTCTCTATATTTCGGTTGCGCATCGGGGGGCCTATGAATTGAGCCAACACACCGAAGCCGGGACTGACTCTCGAGTCGGCCGCTAGGCCCCGGAAGAGGGGAAAGCGAAGTACCCGAGGAGGTCACCAGAAGTTTATCCCGGGCTTCAATCCTAGCCCTCCGATGTGCACGAGAGGGCCGGCGTCCAACCGCTCCCGAGCGGCCCAGGCGTCGGCCCTCTCGCTCCTTCGGCATCAGCGGACGCGAGGACGAGCTGGCACGGGCACAACGACGAGCTGGAGGTCACCGTCGAAGGACGCGTCGACACTGAGATTTCGGCCACCGTAGTCATCTGGGATCGCATCGTCCACGCCGTGCCCGAAGGCGTGAGGCTCGCCAAGGTGGTCATTCACGAAACACCGCGGAACTCCGCGGAGTACTCCGGGCACGAGGAGAAGGCCGGACCATGAGCGACACGATCGTGGAACCGTTGAGCAGCGTCGACTTGTCGAGAGCCTCCTTCGAGGATCTCGTGGCCGAGATGATTCGCCGACTGGGTGACGACCCCCAACGCGAGGGCATGCTCAAAACGCCGACTCGCGTGGCGAAGTCCCTGTCGTTCCTGACCAGGGGATACTTGCAGACGCCCGAAGATATTATCGGGGATGCGCTCTTCGAGGAGTGCCATCGCAATATGGTGTTGGTGAAGGACATCGAGGTCTATTCGCTGTGCGAGCATCATATGCTTCCGTTCTTCGGCAAGGCTCACGTCGCCTACATTCCCGACGGGAGAATTCTTGGCATTTCGAAACTGGCGCGGCTCGTGGAAATGTACGCGCGCCGATTCCAGGTCCAGGAACGGCTCACCGAGCAGGTCGCTGAGGCCGTCTGGGACGCCGCGAAACCGCAGGGGGTCGCGGTCGTCGTCGAGGCGTATCACCTGTGCATGATGATGCGCGGTGTCCAGAAACAAAACTCCAAGACGATTACTTCGGCCATGCGCGGATCCTTCCTGGATGACCCGAGGACGAGAGACGAATTCCTGCGACTGACGACCAGCGCGCATCAGCCGTTGTGATGACCGAAGAGTTCGCGTATACCGTCAGCGCCCAGGCGCACTACGACGCCGCCCACTTCCTTCGCAACTACGAAGGCAAGTGCAGTCGGCTGCACGGGCACAGGTATGTGGTCGAGGCTGCGCTCCAAGCCACCGAGCTAGACGACTCCGGTATCGCGTTCGACTTCATCGACCTGAAGAAGGAGCTACGTGGCATCGCCGACGCTTTGGATCACGAGAACCTGAACGAGCTTCCGCAATTCCAGGACGTGGAGACGAGCGCCGAGAACCAGGCGAAGTACTTCTTCGAGGAATTGAGCCGGAGGCTTCCGGAACCGATGGCGAAGGGCCTACTCTACGCCCGCGTCTGGGAGTCCCCGACCCAGTGGGCACAGTACGGGCCGGCCAGCGCGCCCCTGCCGCCACCGCAGAGTCCTTCTGGCTGAGTCTAGGAGGGCTGCTAGCGTGCATCTCCTCCTCACCGACCGCCTGACATGCCCACGATGCGGGCCCGAGTTCGGGCTGATTCTGCTCGCACACGAGTTGGCCGACCGTGTGGTGACGGAAGGCGTCCTGGGCTGTCCGAACTGCCGAGACGGCTTCCCGATTCAGGCCGGCTTCGGTGACTTGCGTGCACCTCCCCGCCGGGGGTTGGAGGTGGGATTGGCCGGTGCATTCGGCAGTCAGGACGAGGCCGAAGCCGAACGGATCGCTGCGCTCATCGGCGTGGCGCGCGGGCCAGGCACCGTCGCGCTCGTCGGGGGTCTAGCAGGCTACGGCGCTGTGATCTCCCGTCTCACCGGGGACCTCCAGATCGTGGGCATCGACGCGGACCTGAGCGCCTGGCCGGCGGATCCGTCTTGGAGCCGCATCGTCTCCCGTCCGGGCATGCCCTTCTTCTCCCGGACCCTGCGAGGCGTCGGACTCGACGGTCGACTCGGCAGGCGCTGGATCGACGAGGCGGCCCGCGTCGTCGCACCGATGTCCCGGGTCGTGGTGACGGATGCCACCGGGGAGACTTGTGCGTGGCTCGAGGGAGCCGGCCTGAAGGTGATGGTGGCTGAGAAGGAAACCGTTGTCGCGGCACGGAGTTGAGCGCTTTTCGGCGTTGCGCCTCTCCCCATTCAACTCCTACCTTCCGGCCTGCCCCAATTACATCACAGGCCTTCTGAATGGCGTTCTGGAATAAGCTCTTTGGCGGGGGCGAAGCACCTCGCGTCGACTATTACAACGAGGGCGTTGAGCTTCTCACGGACGGCAAGTTCCACGAGGCTTTGACCTCGTTCCGACTGGCGTTGAAGGTGGCGCCAGGCGACGCGACCGTGCTCCAACAGATCGCGATCTGTTACACCCGGATCGGTATGACCGAGGAAGCCGCCAAAACGTATCGGCACGTCCTGGAAAAGGACCCCGCGGCGGCCGGTGCGAACTACGGGTTGGCCTTCCTATTGCTTCGGGGCGAGGACCCCGAGCGCGCGATCAAGTACCTGGAAGCCTTCCTCGCCCAGGCTCCCAAGGATGGGGACGCGGAGGACCACGTCAGCCACGCGCGATCGACCCTGGCACAGTTGCGCGGGGAGGCTCATGAGGCATCGGCCGAGGCGCCGCCCCCCGATGAGCTCTTCTAACATCCGAAAGGTCCAGCTCCGGTGGGTCGGAGAAGGGCTCGTCTTCCGGGGAGGCGCGGATGGCGGTCCCGAGACGACCATAGACAGCGATGGCAATGAGGGTGCGTCGCCTACGCAGCAGCTGCTGTTGTCCCTCGCCGGGTGCATGGGCGTCGATGTGGTCCTGATCCTGCAGAAGTCGCGGGTACCGCTCGAGGCGCTCGACGTCGAAGTCATAGGCGAGCGCGCCGACAGCGAACCACGCAAGTTCGTCGCGATCAAGTTGGTGTATCGCTTGAAGGGGCCTGGACCCGAGCACGAGCCTAGGCTGCAGCGGGCGATCGATTTGTCGCGAGACAAGTACTGCAGCGTGCTGCACTCCCTCCATCCCGATATCGCCTTCTCCATTCGAGTCGAGCGGGCCTGACCCCGCTCGGGAGCCATCGCATGACGACCCTCACCTACGTAGCCAACGAAACCCCCGTCCCTGAGACGACGCTGACGTGTCTCTTCTTCGAGGCGGTCGACAAGTACGGGGGAAAGACCGCGTTCGAGCGACTGACGTCGGAGACCGAGCTGACCGGGATCGGCTATGGCGAGACGCGCCGCATCGTGAAGGGCGTGGCCGCCTCACTGGCTGAACAGGGGGTCGAACGTGGCGACCGCGCGGCGATCCTTTCAGAAAACTGCCCCGAGTGGGCGTTGGTCGACTACGGTTGTCTGTGTGCGGGGGTGATAGACGTTCCGATCTATGCGACGCTAAACGCCCGTCAAGTCGCGTACCTGCTCGAAGACTCCGGGGCCAAGCTCGTCTTCGTCTCCACACAGGACCAGATGGAGAAGGCCCTAGAGGCGGCGGCGACGTGCCCTCAGGAAATCCTGATCGTCGTGTTCGACATGATCGCGGATCTGCCGGCCGGGGTGATGTCGTGGGCTTCGTTCCTGGCGGCCGGCGCGGACTTCGCGGATGCGTGGTCGGACGAGGACTTTCGCTCGGCCGCATTGGAGGCTCAGCCTCACGATGTCGCGACCGTCCTCTATACGTCCGGCACGACTGGGGATCCGAAGGGCGTGATGCTGACGCACAACAACGTCGGGTCGAACGTATTGGCGGCGTGTATGATGCTCGACATCTCGGACGCCGACAACACCATCAGCTTCCTGCCGCTGTCGCACATCCTGCAGCGCATGGTGGACTACCTCTTCTTTTGGAGCGGGTGCCGCCTGGCTTATCCGCGCTCGATGCAGACCCTGGTGGATGACATGAGGGTCGTCCGTCCAACCGTGGTCGTGTCAGTGCCGCGCATTTACGAGAAGATCTACAACGGGGTGATGGACGCGCGCGGATTGAAGAAGAAGCTCATCGACTGGGCCGTCGACGTCGCCGACCGTGCCATCGAGTTGAGCCTGGCCGGAAGGAAGCCTGGTGGGCTGCTAGCGCTCCAGTACGGCCTCGCCGACAAGCTGGTTTTCTCGAAAGTAAAGATTGCGGTCGGTGGTCGCCTGCGCTTCTTCGTGAGCGGTGGCGGTCCGTTGGCGCCTGTTCTGAACCGCTTTTTCAACTCGATCGGCATGCCGATTCTCGAGGGGTACGGCCTCACGGAGACGAGCCCCGTCACGAACGTAAACTCGCGTGAGGCCTGCCGGATCGGCACGGTGGGGAAGACGGTGCCGGGTACCGAGGTCAAGATTGGGGACGACGGCGAGATCTTCGTTCGAGGCCCCCAGGTCATGAAGGGCTACTACCGGAAGCCCGACGCCACCAACGAGGTCCTCGATGCCGATGGCTGGTTCGCGACCGGCGACATCGGCGAACTCGACCCGGACGGTTTCCTCAAGATCACGGACCGGAAGAAGGACATCATCGTCACGGCCGGGGGCAAGAACGTGGCCCCACAGCCGATCGAGAACTTGCTCAAGACGAACCGGTTCGTGGAGCAGGTCGTCATGATCGGCGACCGTCGGCCGTACTGTTGTCTGCTCGTCGTGCCAGCCTTTGGTGCGCTCGAGGCATGGGCGAGCGATAATGGCGTTTCGTGGAGCGATCGGACGGAGCTCGTGACCTCGGCCGCGGTAACGGGGCACATGGAGCGCGAAGTGTTCGCAATGCTCACCGACCTGGCCTCGTTCGAGAGGCCTAAGAAGATTGCGCTTCTGGAAGAGGAGCTCTCTACCGAAAACGGCTTCCTTACGCCCACCCTGAAGGTCAAGAGAAGGGTGGTTCAAGAACGGCTCGACTCCGTGATCGGCGAGCTGTACTCAGAAGAGGCGGCGGACGCCACCGCGTACTGATCGAATGACTGCACAGCCCACCGACGTCGTAACCGTGATCATGACCGCACCCGACGCCGAAACGGCCGAGAAGCTCGGGCGGACACTCGTGTCCGAGCGGTTGGCCGCGTGCGCCAGCGTCGTGCCCAAGATCGTGTCGATGTACTGGTGGGATGGCGAGCTTCAGCGGGACGACGAGGCGATGGTGATTCTGAAGACTGTTGAGCAGCGGGCGCAAGCGCTCGAGGCGCGCGCAGTAGAGCTGCATCCATACGCTGTACCCGAGGT
Source organism: Longimicrobiales bacterium (assembly GCA_965197725.1). GTDB lineage: Bacteria > Gemmatimonadota > Gemmatimonadetes > Longimicrobiales > Gaopeijiaceae > UBA1138. The sequence goes on along the minus strand of CBDANQ010000058.1, from coordinate 12,864 downwards.
ACTCGTGCTCGCGGTGTCCGGGGGACACGCGCCCTACCTCGCCTGGGTCGGCCACGAGGTGGGGGAGTAACGGTGGCGAAGAAACGGCGGACCAAGAAGCAAGAGACGCGGGCTGAATACGAGGCCACACAGACGTACCTGCTCTCGGGCGAGCAAGCGCCGTATGAGGGCGAGGACGGCGAGTCCGGGCAAGAGCCGGCCGAGGATGATTCCGAGGCGGCTGCTCAGAAACCCGAGCGGACTGAAGACGCCGTCCCAACCGACGAAGGCGAGGCACGTGTGCCCGTCTCCTTCGAGATGGTGCCCGCGGAGGGTATGGCGGTCCCGGCCCCCCCGGCGGGAAAGCAGCTCGGCCGAGCGAAGGACCTGGTGCGAGACCGTCGCATCGAGGAGGCGATCGCGTTGTACCGCGACGTCCTGGTCCAGAACCCCGCCAACCTGAAGGCGCGCAACAACCTGGGCGTACTGTACGATGAGTTAGGCCGTCTGGAGCTCGCGCTCGAGCAATTCGAAGCGGCCGAGCTCATCGAACCCGAGAACGTCGAGGTCTTGAACAACCACGGCTCGGTGCTCGGGGCGATGGGCCGTTACGACGAAGCGGGGGAGTTGCTGCGTCGCGCGCAAAGACTCGGCCCCGAGGACGTCTCGGTTCGGGCGAGCATGGGCATTCTCCACTTCCGCCGTGGCGTGTATGCTATGGCGGAGGCAGACCTCAGTTGGGTTTGTGAGCAGGACGATGGGCATGGGTCGGCGTTCTACTATCGAGGCGAGGCGCTCAACCGCCTGGGTCGTTTCGATGAGGCGCTGCAAGCGCTGGAACGTGCCACCGTGCTTCAACCCCAAAACGCCAAGGCCTTCTACACGCTGGGCCACCTCTACGACCGCAAGCACATGGGCGAGGAGGCGGCGCTCATGTACCGCCGGGCCCGGGAGTTGTCGCGGGGATGATCGAAGTCCTACTCGGCGCGCTCTACGAGCAGGAAACCGAGGGCATCCTTAGGCCGATCCGCTCCGACCTCGTGCCCGTCACGTCCGCGAGTCGTGACGTCGCGGAGGGCGCAGGCGATACGATGAACGACAAGCTCGAGCAGATCGGCGCGATCCCGCTGGGCGGAGCGGTCATCACGCCAGCTGGAGGCCTGAGCGCGGACTTCGTGATCCACGCTGTGGTGTCCGCGCCGGACGAGCCGGAAACCCCCGCGTCCGTCCAGAAGGCGCTCAGGAATAGCCTTCGAAGAGCAGCCGATCTGGGACTGGAGTCGCTGGCGTTGCCGCCGCTGGGAACGGGGATTGGGCAGCTCAACGCGGAAGAAAATGCGCTGGCGATGCTGGAGATGCTCTTCTTCCACCTGGACGAGGGCCAGCCCCCCCTCGACGTTAGGATCGTCACCGGCTCCGAGTACGAACAGCACGTGTTCGAGCAGCTCGTGGCCGAGATGACGAGCCGGCGCACCGCGCTAGGGTGATCGGAAAGGGGCCCGCCACGCTCTACTCGTGCAGAGGTTCCCTAACGCGGGGCACTTCAGTACGCATTAGACTTCTTGAATGGGCGGGATGGGTACGGTGACCTGGAGGACTCCCGATGCGTAGACGGATCCTGAGTGGTGCGATTCTGCTGGTCTGGCTTGCCATGGTCGGCTGGCAGGTACGGAGCGAATATTTCCAGCCGGAGCTCGCACGTCTCGCCGAGGCGGCTCTCTCTCTCGCGGCGGGGATCCATTTTTACACTTTGACGATGGGTGCCCGTACGGTCGGTCAGGCGAGCTCACGCCTCGACACGTTGCCCGACGGTTTCGAACTCGAAGATCTGATGGTCCTCGAGCTGCCCGCGCTGGGCCAGACCGGCACGGCCATAGCGCGCACCCGAGTGAAGCTGAGCCCTTCGCTCGTCATGGAGACGTTCGACTTTTCACTCGACAGCGAGGTCGGACGCTTCTCAGCGTCGGGGATGCTGAGCCCGGACACGACGCTCGACGTCACGATAGTTTCCGCGGGAAGCGAACAGCACCTGAGTTTTCGGTTGTCCCGCCCGCCGATCTTGTCGAATGTCGTACCGATTCGCTTGGCGATGGGGGAGGGTTGGGAGGTTGGTGACCGGCACCGGCTTCCGGTGTTCGATCCGACAACTCTGAGCACCCGCACCGTCGAAGTGCGTGTGCTCGACTTCGACACGCTCTTCGTGACCGACAGCGCAGCGCTGGACGACGCGGGTAGGTGGTCTCCGGCGCGCACGGACTCGATTCCGGCCTGGAAGATCGCAGAGTTGTTCGGAGGGATTCAGGTAGAGAGTTGGGTCGACGAAGACGGGCGGATTCTCCGTTCTTCTAGCCCACTCGGGTTCTCCATGGAGAAGACAGAGTACGAGTTGGCTAGGCAGGCTCAGGAAGACGCGCGGCTCACGGCGCTATCGCCGATCGACGACGACGTGATCCTCTCCACCGCGGTCCGGAGCAACGTCGATATCGAGAATGTCGAGGCATTCGAGGAGCTGCGCTTCCGACTCACCGGGGTGGATCTGTCCGGCTTCCAGTTGGACGGGGGGCGCCAGGAGCTTCGCGGTGACACACTCATCGTTCGGCGGGCGAATTGGGCCGCTCTCGACCCGGGCTACCGGCTACCCTACAGCTTCATGGATCTTCGGGAGGTGCTCGAGCCCGAGCCCCTCATCCAGAGCGACGATCCGCGAATCGTGGAGCACGCACGGAGAATCACCGCCCGGCGTAGCGAGTGGAGGCAGGACCCGAAGCGGGTCGCCTTGGAGCTCACCCGGTCCGTCTACGGCATGCTCGAAAAGAGCATCACGTTCTCCATACCGAACGCGGTTCAGGTTCTCGAGACCAGGCAGGGGGATTGCAACGAGCACACGGTCCTGTATGTAGCGCTCGCGCGTGCGCTCGGGCTTCCAGCCAGGACCGCGGTCGGGCTCGTCTACCTCAACGGCTCGTTCTTCTACCATGCGTGTACCATGCGTGGCCTGAGGTCTGGCTCGACGAGTGGGTCGCGGTCGATCCCACGTTCGGGCAGTACCCCGCGGACGCATCGCACATTCGCTTCGTGACCGGCGGGCTCGCACAGCAGGTCGAGATCCTCCGACTCATCGGCAACCTGGACATCCAGGTGCTGGAAGAGTGATCGCCCGTTCCCGTTCCAGCGAGATGCTGCAGCTTCGGGGCGTGAAGAAGAGCTACGGCAGTTTTGCCGCCGTGATGGGGCTGGACCTGGACGTCCACCGCGGTGAGATCTTCGGCTTCCTGGGGCCCAACGGGGCGGGGAAGACCACGACGATCCGCATGGTGGCTGGGGTTCTCCGTCCCTCTGCTGGACAGGTCTTGGTGGGCGGGGACGACCTGGAGAAGAAGCCGGAGTCGGCGAAGGCGCGCATCGGATACATCCCCGACCGGCCGTTCCTCTACGAGAAGCTGTCCGGCGGCGAATTCTTGCGTTTCGTCGCGGGGCTGTGGGGCCGAGGGGGTGACGCGGTCGAGCAGCGAGCCGACCGCCTGTTGGAGCTCTTCCAACTGACAGAGTGGAAGGACGAGCTCATCGAGAGCTACTCACACGGCATGCGCCAGAAGATCCTCATCAGCTCGGCGCTCATCCACCAGCCCGCACTCATCGTGGTGGACGAGCCGATGGTCGGACTCGACCCGCGCTCGGCTCGGCTACTCAAGGATCTCTTCCACACATTCGTCGACAGTGGCGGAACGGTCTTCCTTTCCACGCACACGATGGAAGTGGCCGAGGTTCTCTGTGACCGGATCGCGATCATCGCCGAAGGTGAGATCATCGCGCTAGGCACGATGGACGAGCTTCGCTCCCAGGCGGAGGCCGGGGGCGCGCACCTGGAAGAGATCTTCCTCAAGGTGACGGGCGGCGAGGCCATGGCGGACGTCATCGAGAGCCTGCGCGAGGCGCTCCAGCCGTGAACGGAGCCGCGCTTCGAAGGAGCCCGGGCGTTCTCCTGCTGCTGGGCCCGAAGATCCGCACGAAGATCAATCGCGCCCGCACGTCTGAGGGTCGGCTCTTCAAGGGTCTGCTGCTCGGCTTGGTAGGGATCTTCTTCTGGTCGCTGATCTTCGCTGTCATCTTCCGGATGCTGCTCTACTTCCGGGGCACGCAGGGGATCGGCGATCTGCTCGCTAGCAAGCTGCTCGGGCTCGCGTTCGTCACATTCCTGATGATCCTAGTGCTCTCGAACGTGATCACCGCTCTCTCTACGTTCTTCCTCTCGGACGACCTCGAGCTCGTCGTCGCGGCCCCTGTGGAGCCGGAGAAAGTATACGCGGCGCGTCTCATCGAAACGGTGGTGGACTCGTCCTGGATGGTTGCGCTGCTCGCGGTGCCGCTTCTGAGCGCGTACGGCGTGGCGTACGCCGCGGACTGGAAGTACTACGTGCTTACGAGCGGGACGCTGCTGCCGTTCCTCATCGTGCCCGCGGTGATCGGGAGCGCCCTCACGCTGGTCCTTGTGAACGTGTTTCCGGCGCGGCGCACGCGAGACCTACTTGCGTTGGTCGGTCTGTTTGCCGTCGCAGGCGTTGTCGCGCTCTTTCGCTTCCTACGGCCCGAGCGCCTGATGCGTCCCGAGGAGTTCCAGGACCTCGTCGACTTCGTCGCGGTCTTGCGCGCGCCCACCTCAGTCTGGCTTCCGAGTGAGTGGGCGGCGAACACGCTCATGTCCTACCTGAATGGCTTCTTCGACTTGTTCCCGTTCCTCTTCCTGTGGAGCACGGCCGCCGCCTTCCTGGTCTTGGGCGGATGGCTTCACGGGCACTACTTCGAAGCCGGCTTCACGCGGGCACAGGAGGGCGCCGAGCGCAGGGGAAGCCGCGTTCGCTCGCTGGTCGTCGACCGGCTGTTGAGGCGTGCGCGGCTAAGCACGCGTGTATTGGTCTCGAAGGAGATTCGGGTCTTCTTTCGGGACACGACACAGTGGTCCCAGCTGATCTTGCTCGGCGTCCTGGTCGCGGTGTACGTCTACAACATCACCGTGCTGCCTCGAGGCCTGGCCGGTGTATCTTTTCCTGCAGTCCCGCTTCCCGGGTGGCTCGGCTCAGGTGAGTTCGATCCCGCTGGTTCTCGGCGTGAGTGGAGCGTTCCTGCTTACGGTTCTGGCGACCTGGCTCCCTCTTCGGGCTGGCGTGCGCAGGGTGCGCTCGATCGACTTCTGAATCGGAGATTCATCTGTGCTCGAGTCCATAAAGAACTTCTTCAAGTCGTCGATGAGCCCGTCACCGGACGCGGACAAGGCGGAGAGTGCGCCAGACATCCGACTCGCGGCGTGTGCACTCCTGATCGAGCTGGCACAGGCCGATAACGAGTTCACCGACGACGAGCGCCAGCACCTCGAGTCGGCCATTCGGCGTCAGTACGGCCTCGGCCAGGCAGAGGCGGATAAACTGCTCGAGCTCGCGCACGAAGCACGCGACGAAGCGATCGATCTGTGGCAGTTCACGAACTTGATCGCCGAGAATTACTCACTCGGTCAGAAGATGGTCTTGGCTGAGATCATGTGGGGGCTGGTTTACTCCGACGGCGATCTCGCTGAAAAGGAAGACTACCTGATGCGCAAGATCTGCAACCTGCTGCGACTCGAGCCGGGATATCTGGCCGAAGCCCGCAAGCGGGCGGGCGAATCCGAGCGTCCGAATTCGATGGACGTGATGGACTAGCCTGCACATATTCCTGAGCCACTCCACTTCTAAGGGAAGCCCGAGCGATGCACGATCTGGTTCCCGGCGGGTACATTTTCACTCATGCGGTGTTTTGGGCGGTGGTCGCCCTAGTCGCGGTGGGTACGAACGTGGTTGCGATCATTCTTGCGATCGGCCTCGGACTTCTGGTGTTCGAGACGGCTACGAAGCGATGAGTTGATTCTCACGCTCAAGATCCTCGGCGCCTTGTTTGCACTCGCTCTTGGCGTGTGGCTTGGCCTACCAGGCCGCTATTCACAGCGGATCGAGGACATCGAGGACGTGATGGAGCGTGGTGGGAGCGGGCGGCCGAGAAGGGCAAAGCGGTCCCTCTCGCCGGTTGCCTGGCTGCATCGTCAGCCCAGGGTCCGCAGCACGCGCAGGGGCCGCGGGTTCAACGTGGAGGGTCCGGAGGACCGCTGAGCCGGCGCGGTAGAGTGGTCCATCCGTTACCGCCACACCGCGTCCAGCACGGTCAGGACCACACCGATGAAGGCGCCCAGCACGTAGCCGAGCCGAACGATCAACCTCAGCTCGCGGTCCGTCACGTTTCGCACGATCTCTTCCATGCGAGACACCGGAAAGTTCAGGACCTTCTCTTCCACACGTCGTGACACGTCGATCTGCGCGACCACCGCCGGGACCTGGGTCTCTAGCCAATCCCAGATCGGGTCACTTAGGGCGGCCTCCAGCCGCGCCGACCCGTCTTCCGGCAGCCATCGTGCCGGGGTCCCGATCGGGCGATCCAGCAGGCCACGAGCGAGCTTTCGGATGCCATCGCCCAGTGCGGTCCGTACGGCCTCTGAGCGTGCGGCGGAAACCAGCGTTTCGGAGATGCGCTCCGGTGGAACGCGTTCGAGCACCTCGCCCCACGTGCGGTCGCCGGCCTTCTCCAAGCCCTTGTGGAGTTTCTCGACAAGGAACTCTCTCGCTCCAGGGTCGCGTGCCATGCCGACGATCCATCCAGTCAGCGTAGCGCGTGCCTCGATCACGCTCGGGTCGTCCGGCTCACCGAGCACGTCGGACACCGGGCGTCGGAGGAAGTCCACGATCGCCTCGTTGACCCCACGGCCCATGGCGTCCTGCACCGCACTGTCTCGTAGGATCTCCGAGAGCCGCTCCGCGCCCTCCGCCTCGATGGTGTCGAGCACCTTGTCGACAGTGTCCTCCGTCATCACGAGGCGAGCGACGACCCGCTGATGGAACTTGAGGTCGCTCAGGAAGCGATGGAGCAGGTCGTGTAGAGTGGATTCGAAGCGCGCGCGCGCGGTGTCGTCCTCGAGCAGGCGACCCAGCCGCTGCGCCGCGAGCGGCAAATAGCCCGCGATCGCCTTCTCCACCGTCCCGATTAGACCGGGCGGGAGGATCTCTTCGAAGGTACGGCCCGGCTCGAGCAGGCGCCGTGCCGCCCGGTCGAGGTAGTCCTCGATCGCCGCCTTGAAGTCCTCGCTGTCGACCGCATTGTGGAGCCACTCCTCGACGGCTGACTCCATCGCCGCACCCCTGGCAGAAGTGATCAAACTTCCGATCGGTTCGTCCTTGATCGCTTCGACGAGGTCACCGGCGCGTCGCTGCATCGACTCCGCGAAACGTTCGGATTCGAGGTACTGGTCGAGCTGTGTCAGCGCCTTGTCGATTCCCTCATCGAGCAGCACCTCGATGTCGGGCATGACCCGCTCTGGGATCAAATCACGCAGGGCTGCGCGCTCGGTGTTGAGGACCCCATCGAGGAACTCGGCCAAGCGGTCGTCGAAGGCCTTGCGGAAGGTCTCGTCCGTGAACGACTGGGTCAGGTCCTCGGCCGTCAGAAGCCGATCGCCCACGGTCTTGCCGATCGCGGCCGCTAGGCGCGGCTGGTTCTTGGGGATCGCGCCCTGGAACAGGAGCACCCGCCAACGACCCAGCAGCTTCGGTGGCTCATACGGGTGAAAGAGCATCCAGATCGCGACTTTGTTCGTGAGCCCGCCTGACAGCGCACCGGCCGAGATGTATAGCGCGGCCTTGATGAGTTGTTCGTTCAAGAGCGGACCGTCTCTGGAGAATGGGTGGCGAAGTCCACTAGCGCCGTTCGTGCCTGAAAAGACCACGTATAGGGAACGTCCTCTCTTCGATGGTCACGGTGCCTTCTACCTCGAACAGAGCCTGCACCGGGAGCACCGGACCGCCACCTTGCCCGGCGCGCACATCTGCCGAGCTCACTTCGAGCACGCCCTGAAGGTGGCCTTCCGGTGAGGAAATGGTCCAGGAGACGGGTACATCGCGCCGTGCGGGTTGAAAGGCACTCGTCTCCACCCAGTCCACATTCAGGGTGCTCCACTGCAGGTCCCTGAAGTCGAGCCGCCCCCAACCCCGGTATGTGGGCAGCGGCTCACCCTGGTGTTCACTTTCACCCTGCAGCACGAGCTGCAGGGAGTCGCCGGAGGCCAGGAACGCCCAATCGCCCGCACGCGGGGTGTCGGCTGAGGAACCGCGCGCCATGTCGAGTACGATCCCACCGAGCCGCCGCTCCGATAGATAGAGCGAACCGTCGAGCAGTTGAAACACCTCTCCACGGGGCCCACCCCACTCCATCAGCACGCTTCCCAGCGCGAGCTCCAGGTTCCGGCTTCCTTCGTCGTAGATGATTCCGTCCACTGCGTTGCCCTCCCGCACAACGAGCCTCAGGCTGCCGTGCGGGAGGATGCGAGCGGGTATCCGCGTGGGTGGGGTTTCCCACCGCTCCGCGAAAAACGCGTCCCACGTGCCGCTTCGGTCCAGCCAGCCCCGCGCCTCGCGCACGACGGTTCCCGGCTGCGTCGTCGTTTCGAAGAGCCACGGGACCATGAGGAGGCTGTCCCCGGTGACCGTCGCGAACACGAAGTTCCGTTCGTACGACCGGCCTGGGAAGGTACGGGATGCGTTGCTCGGAGCCGCGCCTGGGAACTCCACGAAGACCTCGGGCGCCGGCTCGGTGCAGGCGAAGCTGGCGCACGTGAGAAGGATCGCCGCGACCTTAGCAGCCGGGCTGCTAGGGCTCATGTCGCCTCCCCCCGGTCCGGGGTGAGCGTCGGGTCCAGGATCTGCCCGGCTTGCACGTCGAGGGCCCGATCGAGCATGCGCAGAAATCGCGCGATCGTCCGTGGATTCCGGCCGAGGTCTCCCCGTCGCACTCGCGACGCGGAGGCGACGTCGACCCGCGTCTGACCGTCCTCGTCCAGCCCGACGGAAATGTGGACGTCGTCTACGAAACGCCAGACCAGTGTGGCCGATTCGGCTTCCAGCACCCCTAGCCCGTCGTCCTCGACGGTGACGGTCCAACCCCGCATCCGTTCATGAGCGACGTGCACCGACTCGGTCCACACCCTGTCGAACGGAATCGTGTAGGTGCGCCCCCTGAGGCGACGGTCCTCGGACGCTGGGTCTGTGTGGGCCCGATTCTGGGTGAAACCTCTCAAGAGTCCGCTCAAGCCGGCGCGCACGCGGTCAGCATCACGGCTGTTGAAACGATTTTTCGCGTCACCATCACGATTCAGTCCCTTGGAAGGCTCATCGCGACACACCCAGCCGTGAGGCCTACTACGCCGGCTCTGCACGCCTTATAGTGTGGCGCTGTTGAACCGACCTCGCTATGCCCGGACACGATGAAAGCCCGTCATCCCCCTGGCCGGGAAGGGCACGCGCCTCCGGCCTCTTACGCTCAGTACCCCCAAGCCTCTGGTGAAGGTTGCGGGAAAACCCGTGCTGAGCTTCATCCTCGACGACCTGGTGGAGCTCGGGGTCGAAGAGATGGTCTTCATCGTGGGGTACCTACGCGACACGGTCGAAGCCTGGATCTCGGAGCAATATCCCGATTTGCGTGCGCACTACGTCCTGCAGGACGTCCAGGACGGCACGGCCGGCGCGGTGGCTCTGGCTGAACCGTACATCGACGAAGAAGTCCTGATCGTATTCGCTGACGCCGTGATCGAGGTCGACTACGGATTGATCCGAGACCTGGATCCCGGGTACGGCGGAGTGATCTGGGCGATGGAAGTCGAAGACTACCAACGCTACGGCGTGATTGTAACCGACGACGCGGGCAACATGGCCCGCATCATCGAGAAGCCGTCCGAACCGATCTCGAAGCTCGCCAATATCGGGCTCTACTACATCCGGGATCACGCGCTGCTCTTCGACGGGGTCCGCCACACCATGAGCTGCGATCCTGGCAAGGCGGGCGAGTTCTACCTCACGGACGCTTTCCAGTACATGGTCGATCAAGGTTCCCGCGTGCTCCCTGCTCCCGTCGAGGGGTGGTGGGACGCTGGCAAGCCCGAGACGCTGCTCGAGACCAACGAGCACCTGTTGCGGACCGGGTCGCGGGGCGTGGACCCGGCGGCCACGGTCGAGGGCGCCCAGATCCAGGAGCCGGTGCGCATCGAAGCGGGCGCTGTGGTCAGGGATGGCCGCATCGGACCGAACGTTACGCTCGAGTCCGGCACGAGCGCGTTCAACTGCGAGCTCGAACACTCGGTCGTGGGGCCGAACGCGAAGCTGGAGCGGTCACGGCTTCGTCAGTCGATCATCGGGGGGCACTCAACGGTTCGCGACGCCGTCGGATCCTTGCTGGTGACCGATCACTCCGTCGTCGATGGTGGCGCCTGAGTCGCTTATTCCCGGCGCCCGCGGCGAGCAACACGGTATACAACGCGCGCTGCACCCCTCCACACCCCGGACGTTCCGGTACCACTCTTCCGTGGTGTGGGCCTGCCCCGCTTCCCCACCCCCCCCGACCGTGACCGCCGGTATTCCGAGCGACATCGGTACGTTGGCGTCCGTGGAGGACGCCGTGAGCAACGGTTCGGCTCCCAGGTGACGGGTTGCCGCGACGGCGGCGCGCAGGAGGGGGGCGTCGGAGGGCGTCCGCCCGCCGGGACGGTGCCCTAGAACATCGACCGTCGTGTCGAGGGGGCCCGCCGGTGCCGCCCCCGGCGGCGCAGGCCAAGCGAATCGCGTCACGAATCCTCCGTTCCAGGTCCGCCAGATGATCGTCCGACTCGGACCTCGTATCGACCTCGATCCATGCGTCCTGCGGGATCGCGTTGATGCTCCTGCCGCCGCCCCAGCGGGCGACGGTGAGCGTCGTTGTCGGGTTTGCGGGTAGGTCGAGCTCGGTGAGCCGGGAGACCGCTTTTGCCAGCGCGTGGATCGGGTTGACCAGACCCCAGTCGATCCACGAGTGGCCACCGGGGCCGTGGGCGGTGATACGAAGACGACGAGAGCCGAGCGCTCTCACGACGAGGCGCTCCAGTCCGGCTCCGTCCACCGAAATGAAGCCAGCCGCCCGACGGCCTTCCCCTTCGTGAAAGAGGTGCTTGACCCCGCGTAGGTCTCCCAGGCCCTCCTCCCCGACGGTGGCGGCGAAGAGCACCGGGGTCGTGCACCGGATCCCTCCCTCTCTGAGGCAGCGAGCCACGGCGAGCAGCACTGCGAGACCACGGGCGTCGTCCGAAATGCCAGGTCCGCGCAGCAGCTGACCCTCGCGTGAGACGGTCACGTCCACCTCGGCCGGGAAGACCGTGTCGAGGTGAGCCGAGATCACCAGCGGCGCGCCACCTCGACTTCCCGGCAGGTCCGCGAGCACGTTTCCGGTCTCATCGCCACGTACTTGCTCTAGGCCTGCCTCGGCCATCAGCTCGGCCATCCGCCGAGCTCGCTCCCCCTCCGCGAAGGGTGGAGCGGGGATTCGGGAGAGATCGGCCTGATCGTGGAGCGTGCGCTCATCAGCCGAGCGCGCATGGGCGGCCGCGACCTGAGCGCCGGGGTCCTCCAACAGCCGTTCGAGCGTCTGCTGCATGCTTTGCTATCGGCCTTTCGTCAGCGGAGTGGCATAATGCAAGACAACTTGGCGAGCTTTCGCCGGTACGACCATTGAGCCAGCGGTCGCTAAGCCGCTCGGCGGGCCTGAGCTGTGGCGCTCGGCACCGGGGACTGTAGCTGCTCAGGCCAGCGTACCTATGTTTCTCGTGAACGTAGTCGCAGGTATTCGAACACCCCGGTGGGCATGGACGAACGAGAACTGATCAACGACTGGAACCGATCAGAGCCGACCTTCGACTGGTCGACCGCGAGGGTCGAGCTGGACGACGAGACGCTGCGGGACGGGCTTCAGAACCCGGCGGTCGTCGATCCGTCCATCGAGGACAAGATCCGGCTCCTTCACATGATGGATCAGCTCGGCATCGACACTGCGGACATCGGTCTGCCGGGCGCCGGGCCGAGAGCGGTACCGGCGTGCATGCCGCAGCGATCGTGAAGGCCAAAGCCAAGGGCGATACCTGGCTGGCGGACCGCGTCTATTCGGGTATCCCCCCCGCCACGGTCGGCCGCAAGCAGCTCATCGAGGTCCGTCCCATGTCGGGACTCTCCGATGTGAGGTACTGGCTCCGAGAGCACGGCTACGACCCGAACGACGAGGTCCTGTGCAAGCGGATCTTCAACGCCGCCAAGCAATCCGATCACACTCCGACGGAGGGAGAGGTACGGGCCGTCTGCCGCGCGGTCTAATCGCGGAAAAGGTCGCGACCCTGACACCATGGAGTTGCGTTCGAGGCTTCGGCTATCGGCTTAAGGTGCCGGAAGGGGTAGAGTAGAAACATGGCAGACCAGCGACTCTCCGAGACCGCCAGCGACGCCGTCGAGGCGCTGCTCGACGAAGTCACCACCACCGAGACCCAAGCGAGTGGGGCTCTTCGAGAGGACAAACCTCCGTGGGCAGGTCGCGATCGTTACAGGAGGCTCGAGTGGGATCGGCCGTGCGGTCGTGCTCGAATTGGCCCGCTGCGGGGTGCACATCGGCTTCTGTTTTCTCGACGAGAGCGCTCAGTCTCGCGTCGACTCGCAGGAAGTCGCAAGGGAACTTCGCCAGATGGAAGTCCGCGTCTTCTTCCGTTCTTGCGACGTGCGCGAGGCGTGCGACGTGGGCTCTTTTGTCGCGGAGGCGCGCGAGGAGCTGGGCGGGCTGCACATCCTGGTCAACAACGCGGGCATCGGTCGCGATCGAGCGTTGTGGCGCATGGAGGACCACGAGTGGGAGGCTGTCCTGCGTACGAATCTGGACGGTGCGTTCTACTTCACCCGTGCGGTCTCCCCGTTCATGCGCTCCCAGGAGTACGGCAAGATCGTGAATATCACGTCGGTTCACGGCATCCGG
>CBDANQ010000057.1:0-128546 GCA_965197725.1 Longimicrobiales bacterium | reverse complement strand
GCGACACCTGGGGAGGCGTCAAGGAAAAAATGGCCCAAAGGCCGCTTGTTTCCTAGCTTCCTGGCGGGTCACGCCCTTCCGATTCGCCGATTTGGCTCCCTGAGCCCCAGCCAATTCTCGCCCACAGGTACGATGTCAGCGTTTCTCCCCAGATTCCTTTGGACGCTCGCGGTTCTCGTGTTGCTCATCGTACTGGGAACACTGGGATAGGTCTGGATCGAGGGGCAGCCGCTCTCGGACGCGCTATACATGACGGTCATCACCTTGACCGCCGTGGGATACTCGGAGGTCTTCGACCTCACCCCAACCGGGCGCACCTTCACGATCTTCCTGTTGTTGAGCGGGGATTTCGTGGATAGGATTCTGGTTCGCCAATATCACGTCGTTCATCGTCGAGCTCGACCTGAAGGACGCACTCAAGAGGCGTCGGAACATGCAGGAAATCGCGAAGATGAAGGATCATGTCATCATCTGCGGGGCCGGACGGACTGGACGTCAGGTCGCGCAGGAGATCGAGTCTCTTACCCACGACCACATCCTACTGGCAGCGGGGCTCCTGCACGCGAACGGCCTCATCACGTGTCTCAGCGCCGACGCGGACAACCTCACCTGACTCTGCCGACTCACCCGATACCACCGTGGCTACTTATATCGGTATGTGACCCGGCCGCGGCTGAGGTCGTATGGCGACAGCTCGCACTTAACGCGGTCGCCCTCGAGCACGCGTATGTAGTTCTTACGCATCTTCCCGGAGAGGTAGGCGAGCACCTCGTGTCCGTTCTCCAGCTCTACGCGGAACGTCGTGTTCGGAAGGACCTCACTCACGGTTCCTTCGATTTCGATCGCGTCCTTGCCCACCTAGTATCCCGTCCCAGAAGTTCGTCGGCATTCGGGCACCGCCGCATCCACGTCGAAACGAGCGGGCTATACGCTCCTCTACATGCGGAAGCGGTAGCTCAGCTTCACGAAGAGACCCAGACCCAAGTAATATAGTATCCTCCGAAAGACACACGGAATCACAACTCTGCTGAGTCGCTCCATGGTTGAGTCGGGCCACTACACTTCGGCTGATGAGAGCGTGATCGAGCACGCGTTCCTGAAAGGCGACGCGTTGACCTGTCCCCGTTGTGGGATCGCGCTCGACTTGCAGCCGGTTCCCCCCCGGGACGACGTGTCCTATGTGCGCGACAGAGTTCTCGTCGTGTGCTCCGCGTGCCACGGCACCCACGTGCTCGACAGGAAGCAGGCACAGTGAGCGAAGCCGCCTCGAGCGATCAAACGGGGACTTCCCGGTCGGGGGCGCCACGGTTAGCGTAGCGCCTCAGCCCCCCGCTCCGGAGACATGATGGCCAACCCAACGGTCACGTTTGAGACTAACCACGGAACGTTCACAGCGGAGATGTTCGAGGACGTCGCGCCCAAGACGGCCGGAAACTTCCTCAAGCTCGCGCGACAAGGTTACTACGACGGCATCATCTTCCACCGCGTGATCAGCGGATTCATGATCCAGGGCGGCGACCCGACGGGGACCGGCACCGGTGGCCCGGGCTACAATATTCCCGATGAGTTCGCTCCGGGGCTCGCCCACACCCACACTGGAATCTTCTCGATGGCGAACTCTGGCCCCGACACCGGCGGCTCCCAGTTCTTCATCACTCTGGCCGCGACCCCTTGGTTGGATGGCAAGCACGCGATCTTCGGAAGAGTGACGACGGGACTCGACATCGTGGAAGCGATCGGCGTCGTTGACACGAACCCAGGCGACCGGCCGCGCGAAGACGTCGTGATGGAGAAGCTGACGGTCAACGACGGCTAGCGGCCGAAGCCGCGTCACCGCGAGGCTCGGCCCTCGCTACTCGCTCATGCGCACGACCGAGCAGAACAGCCGGGGACGCCTCCCGCGCCCCGCGATGAAGTCGACGATGATCGCGCCGACGGACAACCAGATCGCAGCGGAGTCGATGGCGCCGTCGAGCAGCAGCTTGAGCTGGGAAGATCGCGAAGTCGCGGAGCGTGACACCCCGAGAAGCGACCGTGAGAGGCTTTCTTCGAGACATGTCAATAAGGGATCATGTTTGCGCGTGTTGTGGCAGGCCCTTACGTCACGGTGACGAAGGAGGTTCAGATCGAGGAGTTCAGCGGCATCGTTGCGGCAGGTGTCGCCTACGAGCGGTCAGGAACCTTCCCCCGAAGGGGTCGTAGGAAAGAGACCCGCCGCGCCTGACAATCCAGAAAACATTGCCCATGAGGCTCTCTCCCAAAGCCAGCTCAACCCTGGCCGTTGTCGCCGTCTCCGTGTTCCTCGGGGCATGCGACCCGCGCGCGGAAGCGGTAGAGGAGCCCGCGCAGGTCGCCTCGCCGGGTGCGGAGCTCATGGCCCAGCAGGCGCCGCGGGTCCAACGCCCGACCTTCACAGGTAAGCTCGGGCCGCGCAGGGATCCTTCCGAGGCCTCGGGTCGCTGGCCGTTCTACTGGACGCGGGCCATCTACTCGGGCTACGGACGCCGCGGCTGGGGCGGCGGCAGATGGGCGACCGACTTTCCGAAGGGTGATCGACAGTTCCTCATCGTGCTCAAGCGACTCGTCCGCCTCGACGCGTACGACTGGGAGAACGCGATCAGCCTCGCCGACCCAGAACTCAGGCGTTTCCCGGTCATTTACATGGTCGAGCCAGGCTATATGGACATGACCGACTCCGAGGTCGCGGGGCTGCGGGGCTATCTCGACGCGGGCGGCTTCCTGATCGTGGACGACTTCTGGGGCCAGCGTCAATGGAACCAATTCGAGTACAACATCCGGCGTGTGTACTCGGACAGAGCGATCGTCGACATCACACTCGACCACCCGATCTACTCCGCGTACTACGACATCGATCAAGTGATGCAGGTGCCGGCCATCAACAACGCCGTGTACGGCTATACCTCCGAGTGTGGGCCGTGTGTGCCCCAGATCAAAGGCATCTACGACGATGAAGGCCGGCTCATGGTCATCATCAACCACAACACGGATCTGGGGGACGCGTGGGAGTGGGCCGAGAATCCTCGATACCCCCTCAAGTATTCGACGTACGCATACGAAATGGGTGCGAACATGATCGTCTACGCGATGAGCCACTAGACCGGCACGACCACGATGGACCGCATCTTCGAAGTTCTGTTCAAGTACCGACCGCTCGTCTTCGAGCAGGGCGACTTCACGTTCGCGGCACCGGGTACCGGGCGGCTGTGGCTGGTCGCTGCCGGAGTGGTCGGAGCCGCCGCGGTCGCGAGCTACACGATCGCCCGAGGCAAGAGCACGGTAGTCGATCGCGGCATCATGGCCGGGCTGCGCGTCGCGCTGCTCGCGCTGCTCGTCTTCTGTCTCCTGCAGCCAGCGCTCATTCTCTCGACTGTGGTCCCGCAGCAGAACTTCGTCGGCGTGCTCATCGACGACTCCCAGAGCATGCTGCTCCCGGACGAGGACGACACCCCCCGCATGTCTTTTCTGCAGAAGGCGTTCACGCCGGACGAGAGCGAGGTGCTCGCCGCTCTGTCCGATCGCTTCGTGCTCCGCTTCTTCCGCTTCTCCGATGTCGCCAATCGCATCGACGGGCTCGGCGACCTGACTTTCAACGGCACGCACACGGACCTCGGCGGCGCACTCGACGCCGCGCGTGAGGAGCTGTCAGGCGTGCCGCTGTCGGGCCTCATTATGATCACCGACGGCGCGCACAACGCCGACCGGCCCCTGACCGAGGCCTTGGTCCCGCTGCAAGCGGCGGGCGTTCCGGTCTTCACCGTGGGACTCGGCGAAGAAGCGATCGCCCCCGACATCGAGCTCGGACGGGTGGAAATGCCCCGATCCGTGCTCGAGGGCTCTGCCCTCGTCGTGGACGTCGTGGTGACGCAGACCGGGTCGGGCCGGAGGGCCGTGCCGATCATCGTTGAAGACGACCTGAAGATCCTGGCCGAGGAAACCGTCGAGCTCGGCCCGGACGGAGAGCCGGTCGTCGCACGCATCAGCCTCACGCTGGAAGGAGAAGGCCCACGGCGTATCCACTTCCGCATCCCGCCGCAACCCGGAGAACGCGTCGAGCGCAACAACGCCCGTGCGGTGCAAATCGAAGTTCGCGGGGAACGGGAGAAGATCCTCTATCTGGAGGGCGAGCCCCGCTTCGAGCTGAAGTTCATGCGCCGAGCCGTAGCGGACGACGAGAATATCCAGCTCGTGGTCTTGCAGCGCACCGCTGAAGGCAAGTTCCTGCGCCTCGAGATTAGCGACAGCACCGAGCTTCAGTTCGGCTTTCCCGCCAGTCGCGAGGAGTTGTACCACTATCGCTCCCTGATCATCGGAAGCGTCGAGGCGTCGTTCTTCGCGCACGATCAGCTCCAGATGATCGCGGACTTCGTCTCCGAGCGCGGGGGCGGCCTGCTCATGCTCGGTGGCCGCAGCGCCTTCGCCGAAGGCGGCTGGGCGGGTACGCCGGTCGAGGAGGTGATGCCCGTGGTGCTGGGCGAGCCCGCTGGCGGCGAAGAGGGTTTCTTTGCGGAGATCGCCGTGAGGCCTACGCCAGCGGGGTTGGCGCACGCCGCGGTCCAGCTCGGCCAGGACGGCGAAGCCGTGAGCGCGCGCTGGGACTCGCTCCCTCCGGTCACGATCGTCAACCCGATCTCGGAAGTCCGGCCAGGAGCGACAGAGTTGCTCACCGGAACGAGCCGGGACCTGCGCGACGATCAGGTGGTACTGGCCTTTCAACGGTACGGGCGGGGCAAGTCCATCGCGATGACCGTCCAGGACTCCTGGCTGTGGCAGATGATTCCGCCGCTCGAAGATCAGAGTCACGAGACCTTCTGGACGCAGGCACTGCGGTGGCTCATCGACGGTGTGCCAGATGCCGTCGAGGCGATCACGGAACAAGAGCAGGTGGAGCCCGGGGAGAGCGTGCGGCTCATCGCGACGGTCGGTGACTCCACCTACATCGAGGTGAACGACGCGTCCGTGACCGCGCGCATCACAAGCCCGAGTGGGCTCGTGGAGGAGGTTCCGGTCGAGTGGACCGTCGAGCGGGATGGCGAATACGCGGTCGAGTTTCGCCCGAGCGAGCTCGGTGAGTACGAGGTCGAAATCAACGCCGAGCGAGACGGCATGACGCTCGGCTCCGACCGGACCTACCTGCACACGGCTCCCAGCGACGCGGAATACTTCGGCGCGAACCGCCACACACAGACGCTGCGGCGTATCGCCGACGAGACCGGTGGTCAGTTCTACACTCCAAAGGACATCGGGACGCTTCCCGACGACATCAGCATCACCGGTGCGGGCGTGACCCTCGTCGAACAGATGTCCCTGTGGGACATGCCGTTCGTCTTCTTCCTGATGCTCACACTCATGGGCGCAGAGTGGGGCTTCCGCCGCTTGAGGGGCCTGGTTTGATCCCGGGTCGCGTGCCCAATACAAGCTCGGGCGTTCTTCTCGCCGCGCTTCTGGCGACTGTGGCGTTTCCGCTCGGTCTGCAGGCCCAGCAGGGGAGGACGCACGCGATCATCGTTGTGGGACTGGGTGGCAGCGTCGAGTACCGGGAGCGCTTTCACAGCCAGGCCGTCGCGTTGAAGGCCGCGCTCACGGAACGCCACGGCATCCCGGCGGAAAACGTCGTCTATCTGGGCGAGCGACCGGATGACGCGCCCGACGTCATCGCGCACAAGTCGACACGAGCCAACCTCTTCAGGGCTTTGGGCGAGGTTGGCGCGCGCGCTCAGCCGATGGATCGCCTGCTCGTGGTCCTCATCGGACACGGGACCTCGGATCGCAACGAGGCTCAGTTCAACCTGCCAGGCCCCGACCTTACGCCTTCGGACCTACAGACCGGGCTCATCCCCTTTCCGACGCAAACCCTGGCACTCGTGCACACGGGCAGCGCCAGCGGGGGCTTCCTGACTCCGCTCTCGGGTCCGAACCGGATCGTCATCACCGCGACGCGCACCGGGCGAGAGCGCAATGCGACCGAATTCCCCCAGTTCTTCGTCGGGGCGTTTACGGAGGAAGGTGCGGACCTGGACCACGACGAGCGGATCTCTCTGCTCGAGGCGTTTCTGTACACCCGCCAAGAGGTCAAGCGGCTGTACGAGGAACAGAACGAGCTCCTGACGGAGCACGCGCTGCTCGACGACAACGGCGATGGCGAAGGCAGTCACGATGCGGGACTCACGGGACCCGACGGTCTGCTCGCAGCGACGTTTCAATTGGGCGTAAGCGCCGGCACAGCGGCTCAGTCGCCCGACGATCCGGAACTCGCTCGCCTGTACGGAGAGCGCATCGAGATCCAGGAGCGCATCGGTCAATTGCGTGCGGTGCGCGACTTCATGGACGAGGACGCCTATCTCGCGGAGATGGAGGCCCTGCTCATCGAATTGGCGCTCAAGACCCGTGAGATCCGAGCGAAGGAGGGAGGCGACGCTTGAGATCGGCGCGATCGCTTCCGGTCTTCTTGTTGCTGTGGGCGGTGCCCATCGCGGGCCAAACCGTAGCCGACGCGTACGGAGAGTTGCGCAGCGGCGAATATGAGGACGCGGAGCGCACGTTCCGGCGCGTGCTGAGAGAAGACGCCACCTCGCTGAGGGCGCGCCTCGGCCTGATCGAGGTGCTCGCGACCAGGGGTGAATACGACGAGGCTCAAAGCGTCGCGCTCGAGGCTCCGGAACCCGTCGGGGTCGCGAATGCGATGGGAGAGGTGCTCGTCCTCAAGGGGAGGCTAGGCGAGGCCGCGACGGCCTTTCAGCGCGCGATCGACGACCGCGCGGCCGACGCGCTGACGGCGGAGGTGAACCTCGCGGAGTTGCTGTTCAACCGAGGTGACATCGACGAGGCCATGCGGAGCTTCGACCGGTTCTTCGACGTGTACAACGACGCGGATGGTCGGCTGCGTGCGGCGGATCTCGTCGCGGTGGGGCGCGCGATGAGCTTCCTCGGGCGGGCCGAGCCGGATCTCTTCCGCGACGCGCTTCGGGCCTTCGACGAGGCGTCGAGCGCCGACCCTGGATGGCCGGAGCCGCTCGTCCGGGCTGGCTCACTCTTCCTCGGGAAGTACGAGAGCCCCTCGGCACAAGCCGAGTTTCAGAAAGTGCTCGCCATGAACCCGCGTCATCCGGGCGCCCTGCTCGGGCTCGCTGAGGCTCTCGAGTTCGACGGTGCGTCGGGGGCGAGCGACGTGCTGAGTCGGCTGCTCGAAGTGAACCCGAACCATGTGGAGGCGCGGACGATTCTGGCCCGGCAGCACCTCACGCGCGAAGGACACGCTGAGGCTCGCCAAGAGGTAGAAACGGCTTTGCGGGTGAACCCCAACTCGCTCTCCGCGCTCACCGTGCTCGCGGGCTCGCACCTTCTCGCCGGAGAGATCGCGGAGTTTCGAGACGTCCGCTCGCGAGCGCTCGCCATAAACCCGCGCTACGCCGCGCTCGACGCGACGCTCGCCGAGCTGTCCGTCCAGACCCGCCGCTACGCCGAGGCGGTTGTCCGCGCCAACGCCGCCATTGAGCTTGACTCGGCCTCCTGGGAAGCGTGGGGCCTGCTCGGCTTGAACGAGCTGAGGCTGGGCGACATCGAAGAAGGACGCGCAGACCTCGAGCGCGCCTTCGAGGGTGACCCTTACAACCCGTGGTTCAAGAACAGCCTCGACCTGCTCGACACCTTCGAGCGCTTCGAGTCGATCTCGACGGAGCACTTCGAGCTCTTCTTGCACGGCACCGAGTCGGACTTGCTCGCGACGTACCTCGCTCCCATTGCCGAGGAGGCGTACGACAGCCTCTCCCGCCGGTACGGAATCGAGCCGCCGCTACCAGTGCGCGCCGAGCTCTTCCCGAGTCACGCGGACTTCTCGGTACGCGCTCTCGGTGAGCCAGGGCTCGGCGCGCTCGGTGTGAGCTTCGGCAGCGTGCTCGTCATGGACTCTCCCGGCGCGCGTGAACTCGGTGATTACAACTGGGCGTCGGTCTTCTGGCACGAGCTCGCGCACACGTTCCACCTGGGCATGACCGACCACCGTGTCCCGCGTTGGTTCTCCGAAGGCCTCGCGGTGCACGAACAGCGCAAGGCCCGCCCCGGATGGGGTCACCAGCCGAACATCCCGTTCCTGCGCGCGCTCCGGGACGGCGACCTCAAGAAGGTGAGCGATCTGAACGACGGCTTCATGCGGCCAGACTATCCGCAGCAGGTGATCTTCTCGTACTACCAGGCATCGCTCGTCTTTCAGGTCATCGAGGATCGGTACGGCTTCGACGCCATCCGCGACATGCTCGACGGGTACCGCCGCGGGGAGACGACGGCGGATCTCTTCGAGTCTGTTCTGGACAGGCCGCTCGATGAGTTCGACGACGACTTCGACGACTACCTGAAGACACGCTTCCGCGGGCCGCTCCGGGGACTCGTCGAAATCGGTGACCCGCCGGGCCCAGCGGCGAGTACTCGCGATCTGGAGGACTTCGTGCGGGGCAATCCGGGCGACTTGGTCGGGCGGCTCCGGCTCGGCGCCGCGCTGACGGGTGAGGAGCGGTTCGACGACGCGAAGCCTCATCTCGACGCGGCGCTGCGCATTTTTCCCGAGTACGGCGGAGCTGACAGCCCCTATTGGCATTTGGCCCAGATCCACCGAGCGGAGGGCGACTTGGAGCGCGCGGCCGCCGCGCTCGCGCGTCTGACTGACTTCTCAGAGTCGAATTACCACGCCTTCGTGCTGCAAGCCAACGTACTCGAGGAGCTCGGACGCCCCGAGGAGGCGGCGCGCGCGCTGGACAAGGCGGTGCTCATCTGGCCGTACGACATCGATCTGCACCTGCGCCTCGCCGAACTACACAGCCAGGTGAGATTCTTCGAAGGAGCGGTCCGCGAGCGGGAGGCGGTCGTTGCACTCAACCCCACGGACATGGCGGAGGCGCTCTATCTGCTCGGGGTGGCCCACCGGGACGCAGGCGACCGGGCGAGCGCGCGTCGAGCGGTGCTGCAGGCACTCGACGCAGCCCCCAACTACGAAGAGGCTCTGGAACTGCTGCTCGAGATACGGGCGCGAGCGAGGGCGGCTAATTGAGCGGTGCGAGGACCCTGATCGCCCTGCTCTTCGTCGGCTCCGCCACCGCGTGGCGCGTGGCTGCCACGCAGTCGTACGACGACCTCAACGCTCCGTACGACAGCAAGTACCACTTCGTGCGTGTCCGGTACGACGGGGGCGGTGGTGGCTTCGGGGGATTCCGACGCGGGCGTCGCGGCGGAACGTGGTCGCACGACTATCCCCGTGCCGAGCGCAACTTCCTGCGGATCCTCAAGGAGACGACCCTGGACGACCCGGAGCTACTCAAGTACCCGATCGCGTACATCGTGGAGGTGGGCTACTGGAACCCGCGCAACCAAGAGGTACGGGCGCTCGGCCAGTACCTCTTGAAAGGCGGCTTCTTGATCGTCGACGACACACGCGGCGAACGTGGCTTCGAGTACCAGAACTTCGCGCTTCACATGGAGCGCGCCCTGCCCGGTCTCTCGATCGTCTCTCTCGATCACGACCACGACATCTTCGACTCCTTCTTCCGTATCGATCCGCTTGATGTGATTCCCCCCTACGGACCGCGAGACGTTCAGTACTACGCGATCTTCGAGGACAACGACCCGGAGAAGCGGATGATGGTCATGTTCAACTTCAACAACGACATCGCGGAGTATTGGGAGTTCAGCGACATGGGATACTTCCCCATCGACCTCTCGAACGAGGCGTACAAACTCGGCGTGAACTATATCGTGTATGCGCACACGCACTAGAACGACACGACCATTGCGCAGAAGGGTTCCCTGAACGACTAATGCGGGCCCTCAACGTCCCCTGACCCCGGAGAACACCTTGGCGGATGACGCGATCGGAACGGTTGTGCTCGACAGCCCAGACGACGTAGCACTCGCGGATAGAATGAAGAGCGGCCGCGAGCAGATTCTCAGCGAGCTCCACAAGTTGATCATCGGCCAGGAGGACGTGATCGAGGAGGTCCTGCTCACGCTCTTCGTCGGCGGCAACAGCCTCATCGTGGGCGTGCCTGGTCTTGCGAAGACGCTCCTGATCCACACGATCGCGCAGGTCGTGGATCTGAAGTTCTCGCGCATCCAGTTCACGCCGGACCTGATGCCCTCGGACATCACCGGCACGGACATCATCCAGGAAGACGCGGAGACTGGACGTCGCGAGATGGTCTTCTCGCCAGGGCCGGTCTTCGCGAACATCCTGCTCGCCGACGAGATCAACCGCACACCGCCGAAGACGCAGTCCGCTCTCCTCGAGGCGATGCAGGAACACCGGGTCACGGTTCAGGGCCGAACGTACGTGCTCGAGGAGCCGTTCTTCGTCTTCGCCACTCAGAACCCGATCGAGCTCGAGGGGACATACCCGCTTCCTGAGGCGCAGCTCGACCGGTTCATGTTCCAGATCATCATCGATCACATGCCGGAGGATGAGGAGCTGGAGGTCGTGCGCACGACGACCAGCGTCCTCGACCCGAAGTTCAGCCACGCGGTGAGCGGCGCTGACCTCGTCGCCTTCCAGGAGCTCGTTCGGCGTGTTCCGGTTTCCGAATCGGTGCTCAAGTATGCGGTGGCGCTGGCTCGCGCGAGCCGCCCCAGCCCCAACAGCGACTCACTCGACTTCGTGAACAAGTGGATCGCATACGGTGCTTCAGTCCGAGCGGCGCAGTACCTAGTGCTCGGCTCGAAGGCACGCGCGATCACGCAGGGCCGCTACCACGTCTCCTTCGAGGATATCAAGGCCCTCGCTCAGCCGGTGATGCGCCACCGCGTGCTCACGAACTTCCACGCGGAGTCGGAAGGCAAGACGGCCAGCCTGCTGGTCGACATGTTGCTAGAGGCCGTGCCGGTCCCGGCGTCGGAGATGTAGGGAGGCGATCGTGACGGCGCACACGCGAGCCCCGGCGGCGGCGAAGGGCGGGGGTCAGTTCCTCGACCCTGCGATCCTCGCTCGCATCAGTAACCTCGAGCTACTGGCCAGGACCGTCGTCGACGGCTTCCTGACCGGGCTGCATCGCTCGCCCTACCTCGGCTTCAGCATGGACTTCGCCGAGCACCGGCAGTACATGCCCGGAGACGACATCCGGCGCGTCGACTGGAAGCTCTTCGCGCGCTCCGACCGTCACTACATCAAGCTCTTCGAGGCTGATACCAACACCAACTTCGCCGTGTTGCTCGATGTCTCGAAGTCGATGAGCTACGGCAGCCACGAGGTCACGAAGCTCGACTACGCGCGGTACCTCGCGGCATGCTTGACCTTCTTCTCGCATCGACAACGTGACCGTGTGGGCATGATCACGTTCGATCATGAGATCGTGGAGTACGTGCCGCCGTCCATGAAGCACATGGACACCATCCTGCACGTGCTCCACCGGGCCGAGGCCGGACGCGCGGGTAGCCTCTACGAACCTTCCATACAGATGGCGGAGCTGCTCGGCCGAAAGGGCATCATCGTGGTGATCTCGGACTTCTACGAAGAGCCGGACACCATCCTCGAGGCGATCGGGCCGCTCAGGGCTCGAGGCCACGACGTTATCGTCTTTCACGTGCTGGACCCGGCCGAACTAGGATTTCCCTTTGAAGAACCGTCGGGTTTCGAGGATCTCGAGACGGGAGAACAGATCCCCGTGATCCCGAACCGGTTGAAGGAGGACTACATCCGCCTCGTGAAGGGCCATCTCGAGGAGATCAAGCGTCGCTTTACTGACAACCGGATCGACTACACGCTGCTCGACACCTCGAACCCACTCGATTTGGCGCTCTTTCAGTACCTGATGGCGCGTGAACGGTTGGGCAGGAAACGATGAGTCTGGCGCTCCTCGTCCCGCTCTTCGTGCTCGGTGTTGCGGGTGTCGTGGTGCCGATCGTCCTGCACCTCACACGTCGCCAACGGCGGAACCTGGTGCACTTCCCGTCGCTCATGTTCCTCGAGCGTATCCCGTACCAGGAGCAGCGGAGAAGGCGGATTCACTATTGGTTCCTGCTCTCCCTGCGTGCGCTCGCGCTCGCGCTGGTGGCCGTCGCGTTCGCGCGCCCATTCTTCGAGCGGGACACCCTCGGTCTGGGAGCGACGTCCGGCCCGCGTGAGGTCGTCGTCCTGATCGACCAGTCTTACAGCATGGAGATCGGGGACCAGTTCGACCGCGCGCTGGACGAAGCACGTAGGATCTTCAACGAGCTCGGTCCGCTGGATCGAGCCAGCCTTGTGATGTTCGGGCAGGGCGCCCGTGTCGTCACACGCTCGACCGCGGATCGCTCCCGGCTCACCCGCGCCCTCGACACCGTCCGGATCGGCTCGTCCGTAACGCGGTTCGGTCCTGCCCTCAAGGTCGCGCAGACGATTCTGGAGGAGTCCGAGCTGCCTAGCGGCGAGGTCTTCTTGCTCACCGACTTCCAGCGCAACGGATGGACCGGAGACGAGGGAATCCGTCTGCCGCCGGGCTCGAAGGTCACCGCCGTCCCGCTCGGTGAGGAGACTTCGGACAACATCCAGGTCACCGATGTCGCTCTTGCGCGTGAGGCGGTCTCGGGCCGGGAGAGAGTGACCCCTACCGCGCGACTCGCTCGCCGCGGAGGGGAGCAGGCCAAAGAGGTGATGGTGTCCCTCGAGGTCGACGGGCAGGAACTTCAGTCACGCCCGGTCACGATCCCGCCGAACGGGTCCGCGAGCGTAAGGTTCCAGCCGTTCACGCTCTCGCGGCCGCACACCCCCGGTTCAGTGCGAGTGCCAGGCGACGAACTGTCAGCGGATGACGCGCGCCACTTCGTCGTCTCGCCGGGGGCCGCTCTCTCGATGCTCGTCGTCGAGGGTGGCTCCGCCGAGCGCGATGCCAGCCTGTACCTGCAACGCGCCTTGGAAATCTCCGAAGCCAGACGCTTCGATGTCGCCTTCCGCCGAAGCAACGCGGTGCGGCCGCAGGATCTCGACGGGACCGATGGCGTCATCATGAACGACGCGAACGTCGACGGTGGTTCAGCGGAACGTCTGCGCCGCTTCGTCGACGCGGGCGGCGGCGTGCTGCTCGTGCTGGGCCGATCGTCAGGCTGGCCAAACTCCGCCGCGGACATGCTGCCCGGTCCCATCGGCCAGGTTCAGGATCGTGTACAGGGTCGCGGCGGCCGACTCGGATTCCTCGAGTACGGACACCCGATCTTCGAGGCATTCTCGGGCCCGCGTAGCGGCGACTTCACTGGCGCACGTTTTTTCCGGGCCCGGGACTTCAGCCCCGCGGACTCCGCGACCGTGCTCGCCCGCTTCGACGATGGCTCGGTCGCGCTGGCGGAGTTGAGATACGGGCGGGGCACGATGCTCGTCTGGACGTCGGCGTTGGACAACTTCTGGAATGATCTCGCGCTTCAGCCGGTCTACTTGCCGTTCGTGCACAGGATCTCCGAATACGTCGGCGGACGGACAGAGGCGCTGCCGTGGTTCGTCGCTGGCCAGGTCTTGGACCTCGCCGACCCGGAGGCTCTGGAAACGGCCGGATTGGTCTCTGCGGAAGCCGCGGGCCTGGTGCAAGGACTCGATCAGGTGGCGCTGACACCTTCCGGGCAGTCGGTGCGGCTTCCCGCCGGCGACGGGCCGCGCTATTTGCTCCTCGATGAGCGCGGCTTCTACATGGTGCGCCCTCCCGGATCCGATCCGGACCGGCCCTTCGTGATCGCAGTGAATGTCGAGCTCGAGGAGTCGAACCTGGCGAGGATCGACGCACAGGAATTGGTGGCACAGGTGGGCCCCGCGGCGGCCGGGCCCGACGGTGGACCGGACTTCGAGCAGGCGACCGAGATGCGCATGGAGGACCTGGAACGGCGGCAGTCGCTGTGGCGATGGATCCTCATCGCGGCGTTCTCTCTGTTCGTGACCGAAACACTGCTCTCGAATTGGGTATCCAGAAAGGCAGGAGCTGTTGGCGTGGCCACGGGTTGAATCGCCACATTGTCTTGTGGTGCTTTGGAAATGGGCTGCAGACGGAGTGGAAGATGAAGGACTCTGACAGACGGATGGCGAACCGCAGGCTCCTCGAGCTGGTCGCCAGCATTCGGTGGCGCTGGCGTAGCCGGATCTTTCTTCGGGGCCTCACGTGGGTCGGAGTCGTTTCGGGCGCCGTCCTCTTCCTGTCTGCCATGGGCCTGGAGCAGATGCGCTTTTCAGCCGAGGCTGTAGTCTGGCTGCGGCTGCTCACATGGGGCACCCTCGGCTTCACCACCGTGTGGTTCCTCGTGCGACCGTTGCTCAGGCGCGTTACGGACGAGCGGGTGGCGCTCTACCTCGAAGAGCACGAGCCGGCCCTCGAGCACGCGGTGGTTTCAGCGCTCGACGCGGGCAACGCCAGCTTCTCCCCGGATCTGGGAGAGCAGTTGGTGCGGAGCGCGCTCGATCGCGCACGAAACGTCGAGTACGGGCGCCGCGTGGAGCAGTCCGCACTCTACCGGTTCGGGGGTGCGCTGACGGCGGTCGCCGTGTTCGGTGTGGCTTTCGCCCTCATGGGCTCATCCCACCTCCGGCACGGGCTAACAGCGCTGCTGTTCCCCACGACGGACGCAACCTCGGTGAACCCGTATTCCATTGGCGTGCTGCCGGGGGATACGACGATATCTCGAGGCTCCGATCAGATGGTTACGGCGACGCTTCAGGGCTTCGACGTCGGTGACGTCTCGGTGTTCACGCGTTCCGGATCCGCTGAGACCTTCCAGCGACTGAGCATGCTGCCGGACCAGGCCAACGGCTTCGAAGTCATGCTGTTGGCCGTAAATGACCGCACCGAGTACTTCGTCGAGTCTGCGGGCATCCGGTCCTCCACGTTCTCGATCGACGTCGCGGACCTTCCCTACGTGGACCGACTCGACCTCACCTATTACTTCCCGCGGTACACGGGCCTCGACGCCCGGACGCAGGGGGACGGCGGTGATATCGCGGCCCTCTCAGGCACCCTCGTCGAGGTGCGCATTCATCCCACCATGGCGACGCCCGCGGGCCAACTGCTCATGGACGGAGAGCCCGTGGGGGACCTCGCGGTCGAGACTGACGGTACGCTGCTCGCTTCGTTCACCGTGGCTGAGCGCGGCTTCTATTCGATCGAGCTCGCACGGGACAACGGTGAGATGGTGCCGGCATCACCCGAGTACACAATCGACGTGCTCGAGGACCGGGAACCGTCGATCCGGTTCTCCGACCCGGGACGGGACATCACGGCGTCGCCGATCGAGGAAGTGTACCTCGAGGTGCGGGCCGACGACGACTACGGCATCGGGGACATCCGGCTCGTCTACTCCGTCAACGGCGGCGAAGAAGATACCTTGGCTATCTTCGAGGGATCGGGTGTCTCCCTGCCGGAGGTCTCTACCGGCCACACGCTCTTTCTCGAGGAGTGGGAGTTGGAGCCGGGCGATCTGGTATCCTACTACGCCCTCGTGCGGGACAACCGCACGCGCGCCGGCGGCAGGCCGGTCTCGAGCGATATGTTCTTCTTGAGCGTGCGCCCGTTCGAGCGCGCGTATCGCCAGGCTGAACAGCAGGGCGGTGGCGCTGGCGGCGGTGGTCAGCAGGAGGAGACAGCGCTGTCCGAGATGCAGCGGCAGATAATCTCAGCCACCTTCAATCTCATCCGCCAGGAGGGCAGCTACGCCCCGGGCGAGTTCAGCGAGAACGTGGTGAGCGTATCGCTCGCGCAAGGACGCCTGAAGGAACAAGTCGGGACACTCCTGCAGCGCATGCAGAACCGAGGGCTGACGCGAACCGATCCCGGCTTCCGGGACGTGTCCGCCATCCTGCCGCAGGCGGTCGAGGCGATGGGCAAGGCGGAGGAGGACCTAGCGTCGGAGGAGTTGCGCGAAGCGTTGCCTGACGAGCAGACCGCGTTGCGCTTCCTTCAGCAGGCTGAGGAGACGTACGAGCGATACGTACAGCAACAACAGAGTCAGCAGGGTGGCGGCGGCGGCGGTGGGCAGCAAGCGGCCGAAGATCTCGCCGACCTGTTCGAGCTCGAGCTCGACAAGCTCAAGAACCAATACGAGACCGTCCGTCGCGGGCAGCAACAGCAGTCCGACAACGAGGTCGACGAGCTGATCGAGCGGTTGAAGGAGCTCGCGCGCCGGCAGGAGCAGGAGGCCGAGAGGCAGCGCCGACGGGCGCAGGCGCAGCGGGGTTCGGCAGGTGGCGGCCAGTCTCAGAGAGATCTAGCGGAACAGGTCGAAGAGGCGGCGAGGCAGCTTCAGCGTTTGGCGCGCGAGAACAACGACGCCCAACTCGAACAGAACGCACGGGACTTGCAGCGGGCGGCGGAGGCGATGCGGCAGTCCGCGGCGCAAGGAGGCACCGGCGGGCAGAGCGAGGCGGCGGCGGCGCAGCGCAGGCTGGAGGACGTGCGTCGGCAACTCGAAGAGGCACGCGCGGATCGGGCACTGCGCGACGCGGAGAACGCGATCGAGCGAGTCGAGGAGCTACAGCGGCAACAGAGAGAGGTTCAGCGGGAAGTCCGTGGGCTTCCAGCGACCGGCGCCGAGCGAGCGGAGACGATCAACCGACTCCGCGAACGCAAGGACCAGATGACGGAAACGGTCAAGGACCTCGAGCGCGAGCTCGACCAGGCCGCCTCGAACAGCCGGGCCGACAATCCCGGGGCGGCGCGCGCACTCCAGGATGCCGCGACGCAGATCCGCGAATCCAAGCTGAAGGAGAAGCTGCGATATTCGCGAGGCACGATCGAGCAGTGGGAGCCACAGTCCGCGGTCATACTCGAGCTCGACATCGAGTCGGACCTTCAGGCGCTGCGCGATCAGCTCGGGCGGGCGGCGGGCGCTTCCAGTGAGCGTCAGGTGAACCCGCTCGAGGAAGCACTCGAGGAGGCTCGCGAGCTAGTCCGCGGCATGGAAGCGATGGACCGGCGCCTCGACCAGGGCCAGCGTCAGGCCGACCAGCAGGGCCAAGAAGGCCAGCAACAGGGTCAAGAAAGCCAGCAGGGCCAAGAAGGCCAGCAGGAGGGTCAAGAAGGCCAGCAGGGCCAAGGTCAAGGCGGCCAGCAAGGCCAAGGTCGTCAGCGCGGAGGCCAGAACAACCAGGCGGGCGGAGGTGGCGGGCCCGACGGTTTGGCGTCAGACCGACTGGGCGGCTCGTACTACGGTGGAGCCGTGCGCGGAGACCCGCGGCCGTTCACCGATGAGGAGATCCGACAGCTGCGTGGCGAGTTCGGTCAACGCATCGATCAGGTTCGGGCGCTTCAGGAGCGGCTACGCGAGGCCGGGCAGGGATCGGCCCGGGATCTCCAGGCGGTGCTGGAGGCCATGGCCAGGCTGGAGCGCGAAGGCATCTATGCCAATCCCGCCCAGGTCGCGGGACTCAACGAGGACATTCTCAACAGCCTGAAGCGCCTCGAGTTCGGGCTACGCCGTGAGGTGGAGGGAGAGCCCGAGCAAGGCGCGACGCTCACCGGCTCCGATGAGGTGCCCGACGGGTATCGCGAACTTGTCGAAGAGTACTACAGGGCGCTCGCGCGAGGGCGTCCGGGCGGGGGTGGGAACTAGCCCCTTCTAGACCCCGCCGTCGCATGTCTGGACCGCAGTTCATCTACCATATGCACCGGCTCTCGAAGATCGTCCCGCCCAAGCGAGAGATCCTGAAGAACATCAACCTCTCGTTCTATCCCGGGGCGAAAATCGGTGTCGTAGGCTCGAACGGCGCGGGAAAGAGCTCGCTTCTGCGCATCATGGCAGGCATCGATACCGACTTCCTCGGCGAGGCGTGGGCCGCGAAGGGCACACGCATCAGCTATTTGGCCCAGGAACCAGAACTCGACGAATCCGTCAACGTGAAGGGGAACGTCGAGCTGGCGGTCTCCGAGATCAACGACCTGCTCCGGAAGTTCGAGGAGACGAGCCACAAGTTTGGTGAGATCTCGACCGACGAGGAAATGAACGCGCTCATCGAAGAGCAGTCGAGGCTGCAGGATCGAATCGAGGCGGTGGGTGCATGGGAGTTGGAGCGGAAGGTCGAGATCGCGATGGACGCGCTGCGCCTGCCTCCCGGGGACGCCGACGTCACCACGCTCTCGGGCGGTGAGCGCCGGCGGGTAGCGCTCTGCCGCGTCTTGCTGGAGCAGCCCGACATGCTGCTGCTCGACGAGCCGACCAATCACCTGGATGCGGAGTCGGTGGCCTGGCTCGAGCATCACCTGGCCGCGTTCCCGGGGACGATCGTGGCGATCACTCACGACCGGTACTTTTTGGAGAACGTGGCGCAGTGGATCCTGGAGCTCGACCGCGGGCAGGGCATTCCCTGGAAGGGCAACTACACGTCGTGGCTCGAGCAGAAGAGGGAGCGGCTGCGCGTGGAGGAGAAGAGTGAGTCCGCTCGCCAGAAGACCTTGGAGCGCGAGCTGGAGTGGGTCCGAATGTCCCCTCGGGCGCGGCAAGCCAAGGGGAAGGCCCGCATCAATGCGTACGCGGAGCTACTCGATCGCGACGAGCGCGAACAGGCGCGCACCGCCGAGATATTGATCCCAAAGGGACCCCGACTTGGACGCACCGTGATCAACGCGAGCCGCCTGCGGAAGGGCTTCGGCGATCAGCTGCTCATCGACGACCTCTCATTCGACGTGCCGGCGGGCGCGATCGTTGGAATCGTCGGTGGCAACGGCGCGGGCAAGACGACCCTCTTCCGGATGATCGTCGGCGAGGAACAGCGTGACTCGGGAACGCTCGAATTGGGCCAGACCGTAGAGCTCGCGTACGTCGATCAGTCCCGTGGGGAACTCGACCCCGAGAAGAGCGTCTTCGATGAAGTCAGTGGAGGCCACGACGTCCTCTACTTCGGGCGTGCGGAGGTGAACGCTCGCGCCTACCTGTCGTGGTTCGCCTTTCGGGGCCCGGATCAACAGAAAAAGGCCGGCGTGCTGTCGGGAGGCGAACGCAACCGCCTGCACCTCGCCAAGCTGCTCAAGTCGGGTGGTAACGTGTTGCTTCTGGACGAACCCACCAACGACCTGGATGTCGATACTCTGCGCGCGCTTGAAAACGCCATCCTGGACTTTGCGGGTTGCGTGCTGGTGATCTCTCACGACCGTTGGTTCCTGGACCGCGTCGCCACGCACATCCTCGCGTTCGAGGGTGACTCTCAAGTCACCTGGTTCGAGGGAAACCACACCGAGTACGAGGACGACCGTCGCCGTCGATTGGGTGAGGCGGCGGTGCAACCGCATCGTTTGAAGTACCGCAAATTGGTCCGACACTGAGCGGGACACGCCCAGAAGCATATTATTGAGGGTGGTTTGATAGAAGAAACGCACGCCGGGCGGTCGCCTGTGAAAATCGAAGATCTGGACCCGCCAGCTCAGCGGATCAGCTCGCCAGAGGACCGAAGTCGACTCCTGGCCGAGGCGATCGCCCAGGCCGAGGCCCTAGAAGCCCATTACCTGCACCCCTCGCCGGAGAGTCGCCGAACGGGCCAATGGAAGGGGCCCCTGGCACTCGTCGTGCTCATGCTCGCCGCCTACGTCAGTCTCGCCCCGCCCCCGTGGCTCGCCGGAGGGCCACCCCCGCAGGTCTCGAGCGCGGAGCTCGGGCGTGGCGTGGTCGCAGCGCTACAGATGCAAGCACGACAGATCGAGGTGTTCCAGGCCCGGCACGGTCGCCTACCTCGCACCTTGGACGAAGTCCCGGTTCGAATCCCCGGCGTCCGCTTCGTGCGCTCGAATAGCCGGGTCTACCAGTTGGTTGCAGCGCGCCCGAACGGACAGGCTCTCGTCTACGATTCCGCGAAGCCAGACCCGGAGTTCGAGGACGTCGAAAACGGCTGGGATCGCGGACGCGGGCCGTGACGCCTTCTGCCGAGGACTCCCAGCGCTCCGGCGCGAGTATGGGCGACATCCTCGTCCTTCTGTCGATCTTGACGCTCGGCTTCGCGCTCGTGTATCCGCGACTGCAGGAACGCGCCTTCGAACAGCAGCTGGATGGTGCGGTATCGGCGATCGAGACTCTGCGCGCGGCCGCCTCCGCCTTCCTGAACCAAAACCGTGATTGGCCAGCACCCAGCCCGGCGGGCGTGACGCCGCCTGAGCTCGTTTCGGCGTTCCCTCCGGAGTACCGTCTCGCGGTAGAGGGCTATGCGCTCGAATGGAACCGCTGGGAGATCGTCGACCTCCCCGAAATCGTCTTGCCGCCTGAATCCGAGGAACTTTCGCAGGAAGACTTGCCAGGAGACAGCGTGCCCACGAGACCGACGGCCCTCTTCCGCACGCTGGGTGGACTCACGCTCTACGCGGGTAATTCTGCGCTTCTCGCTCGTCTGCTGGAGCACTACGGAGCGAGCCTGTCCTTCGTGCGAGATACCACCTGGACCCTCGTGATCCCCCGGTAAATGATAGACGACGCCCCCACCCGTTCAGACGACTTCAGGCGGGAAGTCAGCGACGTGAGCGAACGCACTCAGGCCGTCTCTGCCTTCCTGAGGGATCAGACCGAGCGCCAGGGAGAGGGCGCTCGAGCGAGCCGCACGCCTTCGGCGTATCAGCACAGCTCGCAGAATGGCGGTGAGCGCGACGTGGATCGGCATCGCCTACATCTGGATGGGCACACCTGGGTGGCTCACCGTCGATCCGCCACCGGTACGGACGGTCGCGGAGGAGTCGAACGCGCTCCGCTTCAACCTCTTCCTCCAATCTCAGCGCGTCGAGGCCTATCGCACGGAACGCGGTCGTCTGCCCTACGTACTCGACGAGGCCGGCCCACGCTTTCGGGGCATGGAGTACCGGCGACGCGACAACCGTCAATACCAGATTACCGGGCGCTCGAACCGAGTTGAGCTGCGGTACTACTCGCGTCAGTCCCCGCTGGCGTTCGTGGGTGAAGCTGCCTCGCTGGCCGAAGACCCCAGTCCCGGCGGCGAACGGTGAGGCTCCCGTCGTGGTTCGATCGGTGCCGTCCTGCGCGACCTGAGGAGGCGCCGCGCGCAGCTGCCGGCTTCACGATGATCGAAGTGATCACCGTAGCGGTGGTCATGGGCACGCTCGTGCGCATCGCGCTGCCGTCCTTCCACGACGTGCTTCTCAAGGCCCGCGCGGCTGAAGTGGTCGGTGAGTTCGAGACCGTGCGCGTCGCGGTGCTCAACTATCAAGCCGAGCACCTACGGTGGCCTGAAGACGCCTACGTCGGACAGATCCCGAGTGGGCTCGCCGAGTTCCTGCCGGAGAACTTCGACTTCAGGGGAGCGGGCTATCGGCTGGACTGGGAGAACTGGGTGTTGCCAAGCGGCCTGCCCCAATACCCCGAGACCGGTGTACTGCTGGGTATCTCGATCGTGACGGAGGACGCCGAGCTGGGCTACGCCGTCGTTGATTTCCTGGGCGGCACGCTGGCTCACTACTCGCTTGGCACGAGCTACACCTTCGTAGTTGAGCGCATGTAGGCTCTCTGCCGGCTTGGCGCGCGAGGCGAGTCGATCCACGGAGGCTCTGCAAGCGGACTGAGGTCGCGGGCGGTGGCAGGGGGCCGTATTCTCTCGATATGATCCGCACCCAGAGCCGTCCTGATCTCGACGAGGCCGTAGCCCGCGACGCGGTCAGTGAGCACTATGGTCTCGACGGAACCCTGACGCCGTTGCCCGGAGAGCGGGACCACAACTTCCTGCTCGACGTCGACAGCGGGGCGCGCTACATCGTGAAGGTGAGTTCTCCCGACGAGCCTCAGCCGATCCTCGAGTTCGAGAACCGCATGATCGAGCGGCTGGCCGCGGATACGAACGGCCTGGTCCCGGGACTCGTCGCCGCACGCTCCGGCGAGACCCTCATCGAGCACGAAGACCCCGCAGGCGCCACGCACCGGGTCCGCATCCTGGAGTTCCTGCCGGGTAGGCTTCTCGCAACGGTCAGTCCCCGTAGCGAAGCACTCATGGCGGACATCGGGCGACGCATGGCCGAACTGGGCAGCGCACTCGGAGCGGTCCCGAGCACCCCCCGGCCCGCGTCGACTTCCATTGGGCGCTGGGACACGCCGGAGAAGTCATGGAGCGCGGGCTCTCTCTCCTCGAGGGCGAGCAGAAAGCCCTGATCGAACGAGCCATCGCTTCGTTCCGCGGCAAGGAACGAGAGTTCTTTGGCCTCGGCTCTCAGATGATCCACGGGAACGTCAACGATCACAACGTGCTGGTGTCGCCCACGCACGGAGGCGAACACCGCGTCACGGGGATTATCGATCTGGGCGACGTGCACTCCGCGCCACGCGTCTTCGACCTCGCGATCGCGATCGCGTACTCGATACTCGGCACTCCCGACCCGTTCGCGGCGGCCGCCGCACTGACGCGGGGCTACCATGGGGCGCTGCCACTGCTCGAGGAGGAGCTCGATGTCATGATGTCGCTCGTCCGGCCCGACTGGGTCAGAGCGTGTGCATCGCGGCATGGCGACGCGAAGAGGGCGGGGGTGACGAGTACCATCTGGTATCCGAGCAGCCGGCGTGGCACATGCTGCGAAGGCTCGACTCGGTGCCGGGAGCGATCGCCAGCGGCATTCTCCGGGACGCGTGCGGCCTCGACGCTTGTCCGCGGAGCACACCGCTCAGAAAGTGGCTGGCGACGCAGGAGTTCAGCCCAGTGATGGAAGAGCCTGAGGACGACCGCACGATCGGTGTGCTCGACCTGAGCGTAGGCAGTCCCAATCTGACCGGTCGCGATACCGACGACACCAGCGACTTCACGGAACGGGTATTCGCTCGCATGCGCGAGCAGGGAATCACGCTCGGGATTGGGCGCTTCCTGGAGCCGCGCGCACTCTATCTGACAGACGCGTTCGCCGGGCGCGAGGGCGATCCACGTGAACGCCGGACGATCCACCTCGGCATCGATCTATTCGACGAGCCAGGCGTGCTGGTACGGGCCCCTCTCGGGGGGCGCGTGAAGAGCGTTCGGGACAACGACGCACGGCTCGACTACGGACCCACGGTGATCCTCGAGCACGACGGGCCCGCAGGGCCGTTCTGGACGTTGTACGGCCACTTGCAGCGCACCTCTGTCGGCAACCTCGACCCCGGCGACCCGGTCGAGGCGGGGCAGACGATCGCACGCGTAGGCCCGTACCCGGAGAACGGAGATTGGCCGCCGCATTTGCACTTCCAGATCATGACGGATCTGCTCGCTTTCGAGGGCGAGTTTCCCGGTGCCGCACTTCCGAGAGAGCGTTCGGTTTGGGCGTCGTTTTCGCCCGATCCGAATCTCGTTCTCCGGCTGCCCGGAGAGACGACGTACGTCGAGTCCAGCGGTCTCGAGCAGCGACGAAAAGGCGTGCTCGGCCTGAACCTGAGTCTCTCGTACGACGAACCCATCCACGTCGTGCGCGGCCGCGGCGCCTACCTCTACGACTCTCTGGGACGGGAGTACCTGGACGGGGTCAACAACGTCGCGCACGTGGGGCACGAGCACCCCGTCGTCGTACGGGCGGGCCAGCGTCAGATGGGGGTGCTGAACACGAACACCCGGTACCTGCACGCAGCGGTTCTGCAGTACGCGGAGCGGCTCTCGGCGCTCTTCCCCGACCCGCTCTCGGTCTGCTTCCTGGTGAACTCCGGCAGTGAGGCCAACGAGCTCGCGCTACGCCTGGCACGGGCCCATACGGGAGGCGAGGCGGTGGTATCGCTGGAGGGCGGCTACCACGGCAGTACCCAAGCGAACATCGACGTAAGCCACTACAAGTTCGCGGGACGGGGTGGCCGTGGCGCGCCCCCCTGGGTGGCCGCGGTGCCGATGCCGGACGCCTTCCGCGGTCTTTACCGCTTGGACGACCCCGCACGTGCGAGCCGGTACGCTGCGCACGTGGGCGAAGGCTTCGAGCGCCTGGCCACCACGGGCTACGCCGCGTCCGCGTTCCTCGCTGAGAGCATGCTTTCGTGTGGCGGTCAGATCGAGCCACCAGAGGGATATTTGGCCGCCGCGTACGAGCAGGCGCGCGCGAACGGCGCGGTGTGCATCGCGGACGAAGTCCAGGTCGGATTCGGGCGCGTCGGAAGCCACATGTGGGGCTTCGAGATCCAGGGGGTCGTGCCTGACATCGTCACCCTCGGAAAGCCGATCGCAAACGGACACCCTCTAGGCGCAGTGGTGACCACCCCGGAGATCGCTGCCTCGTTCGCCAACGGCATGGAGTTCTTCAGCACCTTCGGCGGGAATCCGGTGTCCGCGGCGATCGGTCTCGCGGTCTTGCATGTGATCGATGACGAGCAGCTCCAGGCCCACGCTGCTGAAGTGGGGGGAAAGCTGAAGGCCGGCCTAGGCACGCTCGCAGGCGCACACGAGGTGATCGGCGATGTGCGCGGCCGTGGGCTCTTCCTCGGCATCGAGTTCGTGCGCGATCGTCAATCACTGGAGCCAGCGGCTGACGTCGCCAGCTATGCGGTGGAGCGCTTGAAGAAGCGGGGCATCTTGCTGAGCACGGACGGACCCGACGAGAACGTGATCAAGATCCAGCCTCCGATGCCGTTCTCCGATGCCGACGCCCAGCGTCTGGTGCGGGAGCTGGACGAGGTGCTGGGCCACGACGTCGTGAGGGCGGTCTCCGGCTCCTGAGGGCGCCACAACCCCGATGCAACCCATCGGCTCTTCCCACAACGAGCGGGCTGCTACGCGGAGGCGACCTCAGAGACCCAGTCGGATAAGCGAGAGCACATCTCGTCGAGGACCTCGTCGTCGGTGCGGCCGGACTTCTTGGTGACGTGAAAGCCGTGGTCGGCGCTCTCCACCACGTGGAGCGTCGGCCGCGGCTTCACGCGTCCCAGCAACGGCTCGAGCAGATCGAGTCTCGCGAGCCTGTCTCTGGTACCCTGCAGGAAGAGCATCGGGAGGCCGACGTCCGCGAGGTGAGCGCCCCGCTCATCGGAGTCCCGGCCGGGCGCGTGCAGTGGAAAGCCGAAAAAAGCGAGTCCGAGCACACGTGGCAGCGGCTGGGTCGAGGCCGCGGCAGAAGTCATGCGCCCTCCCATTGACTTCCCTCCAGCCAGCAGAGGGAGCTCGGGCTCGAGCGACGCCGCCTCGGCCACCGCGGAGCGCACCGTCTTCAAGAGGATCGGCGCGTGGTTCGGCCCTCTCCGGCCGGCTTCCATGTACGGGAAGTGGTATCGGAACGTCGCGATGCCCAGTTCCTCCAGCTTCTCGGCGACAGTCTCCATGAAGACGTGTCGCATACCCGCACCCGCCCCATGCCCGAACACGTAAAGAGCGCGAGCAGCCTCGGGTCGCACGAGAATGGCTGAGACCTCTCCGGAGGACTGCGTCGCCACGAATCGATGGTCAGTGGCTTGGGCGGACATCCTCTAACACTATCTTCTGCCATGCCTCACCACCACGACACGCTCAAACGCCCCACCATGCTTGTGGGCACCGTGCACGTCGTGGTCGCGGTGCTGTATTGGCTGGTGCTCGGCGTCACGATCGTTCACGACTTCGGCCCCGATAAGTGGGGCTGGTTCTCGCAGAGTTTGCCGACCGAGCTGCTACGCACCCGCGCGGCCGAAAGCATCTGGTACATGCACGGGCAACCGCCGCTGTGGAACATCTTGGGTGCGGTGCTGATCAAGTTATTCGGCTCCCTACACATGCAAGCGTTGCAAGCTCTGCACATCGCCCTCGGCACGGCGACCGCCGGCCTGTGCGTCCAGATCGTCGGTCGCGTGACCCGAGCTCCACGTGTCGCGCTCATCACCGGCCTCGTCGTCGCACTCCATCCAGCCCTCTTCCTGTTCGAGGCCTACGCACTGTATACAACTGCCGCCGCGTTTCTCGTAACGAGCGCGGCATATCTGGTCACGCGCGCGCAGGAGGACGAGGGCGGACGAGCCGCACTGGGCTTCGTCGCCGTTGTTGTCGCGTTGATCATGACCAGGAGCGTCTATCACTTGATCCTTTTGCTCGGAGTGGTCCCTCTCGCGCTCTTGCTCATCGGGCGACCGACGCGCCGGCAGTTGGCGCTGCTGCTCGTGCTCGCGCTTCTACCGACCGCCTGGTACGGGAAAAACCACATTCAATACGGCTTCTTCGGCGCGAGCAGTTGGTACGGAATGGGACTCTGGAGGACGGCGCTTTTCGACCAGGACCCCGCGGTGCTGGACGAGCTCTTCAACAGTGCCACGGTGAGCCCTGTCGTGCGCGTGGAGGCATTCGCGGCTCCAATCGAATACCGTCACCTCGGATACGACGAGGAGAGCCCGATTCCGGTGCTGTCTGGGAACGACTCGCACAACATCAACATCCCGGCGATTTCCAGGGACTACCGTTCTAGCGCGGTACTGCTCATCAAGGCCTCGCCGACTCAGTACCTGCGCAACGTGATCACCGCATATGGAAACTTTGCCACACCCTCGACGGACTTCGCCCACCTGGCGGACAACCGGGACCACATCAAGCTGCACGTTGCGATTGAGCAAACGATCCTTGGCCGACCTCTCGTAGCGCGTCTCGAGAACGCCCTCGGCACTGGCTATTACGGGTCCCTCTACTTCCTGCTCTTTCCCGCCGTGCTGTTGCTCTACGGCTTCCAGGTCACGCGGAAGCTGCGTCCCCGGGACGCTTTGCAACGGATCCGGAGTGACGCGGCACCGCTCTTCATGGCCGCCATCATCTGCTACACGATCGTGATCGCGTGCGCGATGGAGCTGGGGGAGAACCTGCGCTTCAAGTTCGTGATCGAGCCGATTTTCCTCGCGCTGTCGGCGATCGTGGCCTCCCGCGTATGGTCCCGAACAGGTGTGCCGCGGGTGCCATCCAACCCTTGACGAGAGAACGCCCGCGCGGCTGAAGCCGCACGGGCGCCCGTTCCGCCCTTCGGCATGAACGGATCAGCCGCCTATACCGATGCGCAAACCAAGATTGAGAATTGGCCAATAGTTGAGGTATGAACCGGCCGATTCCTCCCAGTCGAGAGC
The DNA here is from genome assembly GCA_965197725.1 of Longimicrobiales bacterium. Classification (GTDB taxonomy): domain Bacteria; phylum Gemmatimonadota; class Gemmatimonadetes; order Longimicrobiales; family Gaopeijiaceae; genus UBA1138. The sequence continues at coordinate 101,621 of CBDANQ010000057.1, read as the reverse complement.
CTCGGCGTCCAAGCGAGAGTCCAACTCGGCCCGATCACTGAACGTACCCCCCACGGCATCCAGGCTGATCTCAGGATCACCTAGGAACGCCACGCCGAGGTCCAGGAAGAGCCCGACGCCTGAGGAGATATGATTGCCGAAGCCTATCAGCACGTATGGCGCGCTATCTTTTGAACCGAGGACGCCAGTGAGCGTACCGAGCTCTGCGGGCGTGAAGGAACGCCCACCGATGTCTTGGTCAGCGGTGAAATCGCCCTCGACCGTGGGGTCGTCGGACTTGAACAGAATGCCCCCGCCGATCCGGAACGAACCGCCGAGATACAGGTCCACCCCGACGTTGTACCACTCAGGCAATGTTAGCGTGACGTCGATATCCTCGATGCTCGTGCTAGGCTCGAATGGCATGAGTCCGGCACCGCCGCGGATGACGAACGCGTCGGTGAGCCCGAGAGCTAATTCGCCACCTAGGCCAAGTGTGCCCGCGCGCGCGGCGATGCCAAAGCTCTGCGCCGAAACCGTGGCCGGGACAGCAAGGAGCAGCGCGGTCGAGAGTGTCAGAACGCTCTTTCTCATCAGCTTCTTTCCAGAGATGGAGATGGGGGAAGAATGGACGCGCAGGCAGGAGCCTCGCCTCGCATTCGGCTACCGTACTATACGCGGTACTGGCGGGTCGATGGAAGTCACGCAAAAGGAAGCGTCCGTCCAGCGGCCCGCGGCTGAAGGAGGGTAGCGCGAGCCGCGACTAGAAGACACGAACGGCGATGAACGCGCCGGCGTACGCGAGCACCAGCATGTACGTGAACTGGAGCACGGGCCACTGCCACCCGGCTGTCTCACGCCGCATGACCGCGACGGTCGACATGCACTGAAGGGCGAACGCAAAGAAGATCAGCAGCCCGATCGCGGCCGCCGGTGTCATGGCCTCGGCGAGCGCATCCCGCAACGCAAACGACTCGTCGCCCGCCCCCTCGACTCCGTAGATCGTCCCAAGCGTACCGACGATCACCTCGCGAGCGGCGAGCGAGGTCACCAAACCCACACCGATCTTCCAGTCGAAGCCGAGCGGGGCGATCGCCGGTTCGATGACGTGGCCGATGCTCGCCAGCGCGCTGTCGTCGATCAGCGGCGGACCCAGCTCGGTGCGCGGGAACTGCGTCAGCGTCCACAGTACGATCGCGACGGTGAAGATGACCTTTCCGACGCGCTTCAAGAAGATCCCGCTCCGGTCCAGGAGCCTAAGCCCGAGCGACCGGAGCGACGGGATGCGATAGGGTGGCAGCTCCATTAGGAACGTCGTCGGCTCGGCCCTGAGCAGCGTGCGCTTGAGCAGGAAGGCAGTACTGATCGCCGCGACGATCCCGAGGCCATATAGCCCCAGCAACACAGCGGCTCGCGTTCCCATGATTGGACCGAGGAGCGGCTCGTCCGGGATGAACGCCGCGATCAGCAAAGCGTACACCGGCAACCGTGCCGAACACGTCATGAAGGGCGTCACGAAGATTGTCGCGAGGCGGTCCCGCTCGTCCTCAACCGTGCGCGCGGCGAGGATCGCTGGTACGGCACAGGCGTATCCTGACAGAAGCGGCAGGAAGGCCCTGCCCTGGAGCCCGGCTCGGTACATCATGCGGTCCGCGATGACCGCCGCCCGAGCCATGTATCCGGAGTCCTCCAACACCCCCAGGAAGAGGAAGAGGACGAGGATCTGCGGCAAGAAGATCACCACGGACCCGACCCCCGCCCACACGCCATCGACGAGCAGAGATCGAAACCATGTGTCGGGCAGGGTGGTGGTCAGCCAGTCGCCCGAGGTGCCGACGGCGAACTCGACACCATCCATGAGCGGCACCGCCCACGTGAAGATCGACTCGAAGACGAGGACCACCACGGCGAGGAAAACGAGCGGACCCCAAACCCGGTGCAGGAAGAGGTGGTCGAGCCGCTCGCTGAAGTCGGACGGCCCTGGAGGCCTGAAGGCCGCCTCCTCGACGACTTCGCGGACCCTCGCTCGCCGAGCCTTGAAGGCGTCCACCATCGGCAGGGCGACACCTCGGGGAACGTTGGTCAGAGTCCGCGGCTGCACAGCGTACGCAGGCTCGGTGACGGCCACATCCGTCGCGAGGAATTTCCGCACCGCATCCACCCCCAATCCGGCGCGGGCGCTGGTGCGCACGACCTTCACGCCCAGGCGCTCTGCCAGGGGGGCATCGTCCACCAGCCCGCCGCGCTCCTCCAACTCGTCCGCCATGTTGAGCACGAGCAGCGTCGGCAAGTCGAGCTCGAGCACGGGCTCGACCAGCATGAGCTGGCTCTCGAGGCGCGTGGAGTCGACGATGAGCACAAGCGCATCAGGGGCGCGGATGCCCTCGACTCGTCCTTCGAGCACGTCTCGCGTGATCTTCTCGTCGAGCGTGCGCGCAGAAAATCCGTGGACACCCGGGAGATCGACGAGGTTGAGTTCCCCACCGTCCGGCAACGCCACCTTGCCGACCTTCTTCTCGACGGTGACTCCGGGATAGTTGGCGACCTTCTGCCGGAGACCAGTGAGCTGATTGAAGAGGGTGGTCTTACCCGAGTTGGGCGGCCCGATCAGGGCGACGAGCGGTGTCGGGGCTGCTTCCTGGACGGCGGCGCCGGAGGCGACGCGTCCGCCTTCCGGGACAGCGAGCAGCTCAACCAATGGAGGCGTCTAGCTCAGCCCGCGTCCTGGAACTAATTCAGGAGACGCACACACAAACACGCGGCGGTCTCCTTACGAAGCGCTAGCAGCGAGCCGTCGATGGAGATGATCGGGTCTCCGGACGGGGACGAGCGAATGGGGCAGATACGACATCCCGGAAGGACTCCACGCTCGAGTAGGGGCTCGGCCTGGTGTGGAGGCAAATCGATGCTGACGAGCTCCACCGTCTGACGCAGGGGCACCTGGCCGAGACGCAGTTCCGCAACCGCCCCGGACGGGGCGGTTGCGGAGACGGTCGGAAGTCGTGCAAGTGTGTCCACGAGCGGAGCCCTACCTGAGAATGAAATTAACTCTCAACTAAGGTATACGACGCAGTCCCTTCACGAAAGACGCCCTGCCGCGCGAAATGCGGGCATTAGAACCAGCTGGTCAGGGTTCGTGACAGGCAGCTAACCGACCTCGTGCAGATGCACATCCCGGTGCGGATACGGCAAGGTGCAGCCGGCGGCCTCGAGGTTCTCCTTGAGCGCCCGGATCAGGTCCCACCGCGTCGACCCGTAGTCCGTCCTCTGGACCCAGGGCCGTACCACGAGCTGCACCGAAGAGTCCCCGAGCTCGTTCACCGCCACCACCGCCTCCGGGTCGTCGAGGACGCGACGGTCGGCAGCAAGTACGTCCATGCACGTGCGAATCGCCGTGCCCAAGTCGTCGCCGTAGCCCACCCCGATCGACAGATCGATGCGCCGCGTGTCGCTGACGGAGTAGTTGGCGATCGTGTGACCGAAGATCTTCGAGTTCGGGACGCGGATCTGAACGTTGTCGCCGGTCGTGAGCAGACACGTGAAGATGCCCACCTCACGGACGGTTCCCGCGGTTCCGCCCACGTCCACGTAGTTGCCGACGTGGAACGGACGGAATGTGAGCAGCATCACGCCGGCAGCGAAGTTCGAGAACGTGTCCTGGAACGCCAAGGCGACCGCAAGGCCCGCGGCACCCAACACCGCGACGAACGAAGCCGTGTTCACCCCCAGTACGCCCACGGCCGCGATCGCCACGAGCACGATGATCGTGACATGGATCATGCCGGCCAGGAACGGGACGAGGATGTCGTCCAGCGCCGAGGCCGACAGTGCCTTCGTGGCGAAGCGTTTCATGCGGCCGGCGATCATCCAGCCACCGATTAGAAGAAGGAGCGAACCCAGGACCCTGGGAGTCCATTGGGCGACGACCTCGGAAACGATGTCGACGAGTTCGTTGATATCGGGCATGGGGCGTACCTGGAAGGTTGTTGAACTCAGGGGCGGAGCCCTCGCGCGAGGGCCGGGCCCGGGACCCCGAAAACTTCGCCTACGCCCCGAGAAGCCTCCAGACCTGGGTCACCAAGAAGCAGACGGTGACGCCCATCGCGACGGGCATGAGCGTCGCAACCGTAGTCCACTTCGCGCTGCGTGTCTCCCTGTAGATCGTATAAATCGTCGTGGAGCACGGGTTATGCAGTAGGCTGAAGAGCATGAGGCTCACGGCGGTCAACAGCGTCCAACCTCCGCCGCGCAGCAGCTCCCCGGTTACGCTCACGCTGCCGTACTCGAACATCACGCCAGCCCCCTCGCCTCCCGCCCCAGCGCCCGTGAGAACGGTCAGCATCAGGATCGTCGGGATGACGATCTCGTTCGCCGGTATCGCGACGACGTAGGCGAGCAGGATCACGCCGTTCATGCCGAGCAGAAGGCCGAGGGGGTCCAGCCAGGTCACCGAGTGGTGCGCGAGGGTCAGCCCACCGACGGTGATGTTCGATATGAGCCATATGACCGCACCGGCTGGGATCGCGAAGATCACGGCGCGCCAGAGTACGATCAGAGTCCGGTCGATGACCGACGTGTAGAGGGTCTGGAGAACGCGGGGCGGGCGGTACGGCGGCAGCTCGAGGCTGAAGCTCGTCGCCTCTCCACGCAGCACCGTCCGGGAAAGAATCCACGACGAAAAGAACATCATCACGATGCCGAGCAGCGCGATGCCGACCACGGCGCTCGCGCTCACCAGGCCGCCGAGCTGCGAGGGAGCGAGCGCCCCGATGAAGATGGTCGCGATGAGGATCTGTGTCGGCCAACGCCCGTTACAGAGAGAGAAGTTGTTGGTGATGATCGCGATGAGACGCTCGCGAGGGGAGTCGATGACGCGCGTCGCGACGACGCCTGCGGCGTTGCAGCCGAAGCCCATGCACATCGTCAGGGCCTGCTTGCCGTGCGCGCCGGCTTTCTGGAACAACGAGTCGAGATTGAACGCCACCCGCGGCAGATACCCGAAGTCTTCCAGCAGCGTGAACAGCGGGAAGAAGATCGCCATCGGCGGCAGCATCACGGAAATTACCCACGCCGTGGCGAGATAAACTCCGTCGATCAAGAATCCGTCGAGCCACCATGGCAGTGATATCACCGCGGCGAGCCCGTGCAGCCACGGACGGCCGTTGTCCACGAGCAGCGTCGCCAACATGGACGACGGCACGTTCGCGCCCTCGATGGTGATCCAGAACACGACCGCCAGGATCAACAGCATCAGCGGAAAGCCGAAGACCCGACTCGTGAGCCACGCGTCCAGCTTCCGATCGAACGCGAATCCGGCTTTCTTGAGGCCGCCCATCTGGACGCGAGTCGCGACTTCCTCCGCGGCCTCATACGCCCGCCGCGTGACCACGTCGTGGAAGTCGGGCGGCAGGTCCCAACGCAGGCGCATGGCGGCGTCGAGCACCTGCTCCCGGTCTGATTCGGGCGCCAGGTCGACCAGCTCACCCGAATCGACCCGAGACAGCTGGCCGAGCTCACCGGAGCGCACAGCCTCCTGCACCGCTTCGTCCGCGTTGAGTAGCCGCAACGCGACCCAGCGCGGGTTCGGTACCTCGGGGAAGATCCGCTCGATCACTGGCACGAGGCCAGCGATCGCCTGCTCGACTCGCGGTGCATGCCGCGCGATGTGGATCTGCTGCCCGCAACGAGCACCTGTCGCGACTTCGTGGACCGCTTCGAGCAGCTCATCGATTCCGAGGCGCTCTCGTGCCACACCCTGCACAACCGGCACGCCCAGCTCATTTTCGAGCTTCTTGGCGTCGATCGCGATCCCGTGCCGGCGGGCCTCGTCGGTGAGGTTGAGAAATACCACCACCCTGTCGGTGATCTCCCTGATCTGGAGCACGAGATTGAGGTTGCGCTCGAGGCGCGTAGCATCCACGACAACGACGGTGACGTCCGGCCGACCGAACAGTACGAAGTCCCGGGCCACTTCCTCGTCGACGCTTCCGGCCTGCAGCGAGTACGTGCCCGGAAGGTCGACGACCTTTATGCGATCCCCCTCGTAGGCGAACACACCTTCTGCCCGAACCACCGTCTTACCGGGCCAGTTTCCAGTGTGCTGACGCAGCCCCGTCAGCGCGTTGAAAACCGTGCTCTTGCCGACGTTGGGGTTGCCAGCCAGCGCGATCAGATAGTCCCACTTGTCAGGGCTGAGACCCAGCCGAACGAGGCTCTGCGCGCGATGTTGGGCGCAGGAACCACACGAGCTGGCAGCGAGCGTGGGCATCAGGAAGCGACCTCCGCTGAGGTCCGGACACGGTCGATCAAGACCCACTCGGCCTGGCCACGCCGTAAGGCGATCAACGCACCGCGAATGAGGTAGGCCACAGGGTCGCCCGAAGCGCTCACCATCTCGGCCGTGATCTCCGTTCCCTTCACTACCCCGAGGTCGAGCAGCCGCCGACGCTGCTGTCCGCGGCACGCCGCGGAGAGGTCCAGGACCCGACCCACTTCACCGGGCGCGAGGTCGGCCAGCGTCTCCGAGGGGCCCTCGGCGGTCTCGCCCTCGGCGAGCACGCGCACCGTCACGTTGCGTGCGTCGACAAGATCGACGGACCACTCGCGGCCGCCGGTGGCGATGCGCACGCGTCGGTCGTCGCGTGCCACGACAGCGAGCCGCCCGCCGAGATTGAGACCCTGGGTGAGCAGCGCGTCGAAAATCTCTGGCGGTTCGTCCTCGAGGTGCACTACTTCGACCGTACGCCCGGCGGGCGCTCCCGCGAGGCTCAGCCGCTCAACTTCCGGCAAGTCACCACTCGGTGTCGGAATCGGATCGCCGTGTGGGTCCCAGCGCGGGTGTCCGAGCCGAGCGGAGAGCGCCTCCGCCTGCTCCGCGGAGAGGCTGTGCTCCACGCGCTCGGCTTCATCGTGCCACTCGGTCGCGGGCACACCAGTCCGGTCCGCGAGGTAGCGCTCCCAAAGACGGTGCGTGCGAACGAGCCGCAGCGCCTCCTCGCGTCCATCCTCAGATAGCGCGGGACCTTCATCATCGGTGCGGATCAGACCCAGCTCAGTGAGGCGCTGCAGCAGCGTGGCGGCCCTAGCCCTCGAGATCTCGAGACGCCCAGCAAGGCTCTCGAGGGTGCTGACCCGGCCAGCCTGCTCCCACATGTACACGTGCTTGAGCGCGTCCTCGAGACGGACACGCTCCGTCAGCAGCGCCACGTGTGCGAATCGCGTGTACACGCCCCGTCGCGGCCAGAAGACGAGCGCGAGAACCGCGACCAGCAGCGCGAAGACAGAGAGTGCGAGAGCGGGATTGACCATACGGCCGACGGACTTGGGTGGACGGAGGCAGAGCCGGAGGCCGCTCCGCCTAATTTAGGCGTGCCTAAATTTGGACAACGTGCCGGCGGGCGCAAGGGCCGGCCGTTCTCGACTTCCGGCTTGCTGTCCAATCACGCCCGCAGGGGCCCACGCGTTCCGATCGGGAGGCCTCGCAGCCGGCGCTCGTCCTGGCCATCTTCTCGCATGCTGTTCCTCGTCGCCGCACTCGCAACACCCGCGATCGGGCCGGCGCTCTATGGGCGCCTCCACGCACACCCCAAGGCCGTACGCCTGGTTGACGGTTTCGTCTATCTGGCTGTACCGCTGCTCGTGGCATGGCAGATCATTCCGTTCGCATGGGAAGATCGCAGCTTCGTCGTGCCTCTGGTCGTAGTGGCGGGCCTACTCCTGCCCAACCTGTGCGAACGAGCGTCACACGTGTTCGAGGCGCACACCGACAACTTCGCCATCATCCTGGTCCTCTCCGGTCTGGCTCTGCACGCGCTTCTGGAAGGGGCCGCCTTTGGGCCCGGAGGCACGGTTGGTTTGGCGTTCGGGCTTGCCCTGATCCTGCACCGCATCCCGGTCAGCCTGGTCATTTGGTGGCTCATCCGGCCTCGGCATGGCACGTGGGCCAGCGTTGCGGGCGTCGCGACCATCGTGCTCGCAACCCTGGCCGGGTACCTGCTCGCCGCTGGCCTGGATAGCGGCCAGCACGGAACCGGCGTCGAGTACTACCAGGCGTTCGTGAGCGGCGCCCTCGTGCACGTGGTCTTTCATCAGGGCCGTCGCGATCACCGGCATCACGGTCACGCGGGGCCCGTGGCCTGATGCCACGCCCGCCCGAACCGCCGCGAGGCTCGATCAAGTCCTACATCCGCACCGTCCGGGACTACCCTCACGATGGCATTCTCTTCCGAGACGTGACCGGGCTCCTGGAGAACGCGAGCGGGTTGCGTACGGCGGTGGACAGCATGGTGCAGCGGTATACCGGTGCGGGCATCGACCTCGTTGCGGGGATCGAGGCTCGGGGGTTCATGTTCGGCACCGCCGTCGCCTATCAGCTGGGGGTCGGTTTCATCCCCATTCGCAAAGCCGGCAAGCTGCCGGGTGAAGTCGTTGGCGCGGACTACCAGCTCGAATACGGGACCGACCGCATGGAGATGCACGCGCACGCGATCTCGGAGGGAGACGACGTTCTGCTCGTTGACGACCTGATCGCCACGGGAGGCACCGCGTCGGCAGCGCTCGAGCTGATCCGAGGAGTAGGCGGCACCGTAGTCGAGGCCTGCTTCGTCATCGATCTGCCCGACCTGGGAGGTGCGGACCGACTCCGCGCCCTCGGCTGTGATTGCTTCGCGCTGTGTGAGTTCGAGGGCGCCTGAGCTGCAGCCTCCCGAAGGGCTCCTGTTGGGGCTGCGAGGCGTTGGAAAGACTGTGCTCTTGGTTCGGATCGGCGCAGGCGCGCGCCAGCGCTTCCTGCCAGGTGACCTTGCTGAGCAGACTCTCCAGGAGTACCCGAAATAGCGCGCGAGGCGCGCTCGACGAATCGAGCTCGCTTCGCCGCCGAGCGGCTGTAGACGCGCACCTCGCTGAGACTCCGAGCCGGGTCATCCCTAGGGCCCAGGCAGGCCGCCTCCAAAGCCACGAAGACCCTCCACCGCGCGCCGCGCCCCCGCCAGTTCCGCACACAGCAGCGCACCGCCCGCAGCTCCACGGACCGTGTTGTGCGAAGTCGTCACGAACTTCCAATCGAGCAAGGGGCAAGGGCGAAGCCTTCCGACCGCCACCGCCATGCCACTCGCGAGATCTCGATGCATCCGAGGCTGAGGCTGGTCGGGCTGATCGACATAGACGACGGGACGCGTAGGAGCGGACGGGAGTCCCAGCGCGGTCGGCTCGCCTCGGAACGAATCCCACGCGTCGATGATCGCCTCTGCGCTGACCGCGCGCCCGAGCTCGACCGAAATACACAGCGTGTGGCCGTCCACCACAGGCACCCGGTTACACTGGGCGCTCACCGTCAGCGGCGCGGGCGCGACGAGCCCGTCCGCCAGCTCGCCGAGGATCTTCAAAGGCTCGGTCTCCAGCTTCTCTTCTTCACCGGAAATGAAGGGGACGACGTTGTCTATGATCTGGAGGCTAGCGACGCCTGGAATGCCGGCGCCGGAGATCGCTTGTAGCGTGACCACGTTCACGCGCTCTACGCCGAACGCCTGGTGAAGCGGCGCCAGCGCGAGCACCATGCCGATCGTGGAGCAGTTCGGGTTGGCGATGATTGCTCCGCCTCCGAACGACTGGCGCGCCACCAGATCCAGATGATCCGGGTTGACCTCGGGCACGAGCAACGGCACGTCCGGGTCCATGCGGTGGTTCCGGGCGTTCGACACCACCACGTGACCCTGCTCCGCGTATTCGGTCTCGACCGACCCGGCAACCGACGCGTCGAGCGCGGAGAAGAGCAGTCCCTCCTCCAGCGCCGGACCCGTCGCGCGCACCTCCATGCCCGCGACTTCCTCGGGAATCGGCGTCGGGAGGACCCACCGTGCCGCTTCGTCGTAAACACGCCCGGCAGATCGTTCGGAGGCCGTTACCGAGCCCAATCGGAACCACGGGTGCCCGTCGAGCAACGCCAGCATCCGCTGTCCTACACTGCCAGTGGCGCCGAGCACCGCGACCGGGATTCGCCCCGTCAGTGGCATCACGATTCGACCTGGTTCGTGGACTCTCTAACCGCTGCCAGAATATCGGCAAGGACACCCGCCGCCGTGACCTCCGGACCCGCGCCGGCGCCCCTGACCACAACGGGAGTCGGATATCGTGCCGTGCGGATGATAACGACGTTGTCCGTGCCCCGGAGCCCGAAGCAGGCGTGCTCGGGGGCGACAGCGGTGAGACCAACTGTCGCGCCCTCCCGTGAGACCGAGCCCAGGAAGCAGAGGTGTCGTCCCTGCTCGATCGCCCCGGCCCGCCGCTGAGCGAAAGTCTCGTCGGCCCCCCGCGTCTTCGCCATGAACGCGTCGACACCACCGGCCTGCCACCTGTCTCCGGGCAGGAGCAACTCCACGCTGACGTCCGCGGGCTCGATGACCATACCTGCGACCCGCGCGACGATGAGTAGCTTTCTTACGACGTCGTGTCCGGACAGATCTGCTCTCGGATCGGGCTCGGTGTACCCCTTCGCGCTCGCTTCGGCAAGCGCCTCGCTGAAGCTCTGTCCCGCCATGACTTCGCCGAGCACGAAACCGAGCGTGCCCGAGAACACACCCTCCACCGACACGATCTCGTCACCTGTCGCCACGAGGTCGCTGATGGTGCGTAGCACAGGGAGCCCGGCCCCGACGGTCGTCTCGAAGTAGGCGCGCGCGCCGCCCGCGGCAGGATTCGTGAGCGCCCGATAGCGACCCATCGAACCGGAGAAAGCCCGCTTGTTAGCTGCTACGACGGCGGCTCCCGAGGCCAAGAGCTCCTCATACCGCGCGGAGACCTCTTCGCTGGCGGTGCAGTCGACGAAGATCCTAGGGCTCCTGGTGGGCTCGAGCGCCCGCTCGATGACGGCGTGGGCTGCGCGGTCGCTCGCTTCCAGCTGCTGCTGCCAGTCGGCGAGCGGGACTCCGCTCGCGTCGAGTAGGCCACGCCGGCTGCTCGCGACCCCGACCAAGCGAAGCACCGTCCCCCCTCCCTTGTCGCACCTATGCGCCATCTCTTCGATCTGGGTCAGGAGTGCTGCGCCCACGTTGCCCACCCCAGCCAGAAAGACCTGGGCGGTCGACGCACGCGGCTGGAAGAACGCGTCGTGAAGCGCCTGGAGTGCCCGGACCTCGTCAGACTTCGCCACTACGAGCGAGATGTTGAGCTCCGAGGAGCCCTGCGCGATCGCGTGGACGTTGACTCCACACTGACCCAGCACGGAGAAGAGCCGGCCTGCGATACCCGGGGTGTCACGCATTGCTTCGCCGACGGCGGCGATGATCGAGAGATCTTGCTCGACGATGAGATCGCCGATGATGCCAACGGTCCGTTCCAGACTGAACTCGTCCTCCACGCCCTTACGGGCGAGCGCGACCGAGGCAGGGGCCACCGCGAAGCAGATCGAGTGTTCGCTCGACGCCTGGCTGATGAGGATGACGTTCACCTCGTCGCGGGCCAGAGCCTGGAAGAGCCGCGCGACCACGCCGGGCACGCCCACCATCCCGTCCCCCTCCAGGCGTAGCAGCGCGACGTCGTTGATCGATGAGATCCCGCGCACCGGCCCAACCGTCGCTGCCGCCGCATCCTCCCCAACATGTGTGCCGTCGAACTCGACGTTGAACGTGTTGCGGATGACGAGGGGGATCCGCCGCTCCCGGGCCGGATGAACCGATGGCGGGTAGATGACCTTGGCGCCGAAGTGCGACAGCTCCATGAGCTCCTCGTACGACAGCTTCGCCAAGGGGAATGCCTGCGGCACGAGCCTGGGATCAGCGCTCATCACACCGTCGACGTCAGTCCAGATCTCGAGGCGGTCCGCGGACAGGTCGGCTGCTAGAAGAGCGGCGGTGTAGTCCGAGCCGCCCCTGCCCAATGTCGTGGTCTCGCCGTCCGGGCCGGAGGCGATGAAGCCCGTGACTACTTGGATCACGTCGGTCGCGGCGAAGTGCACTCGCACGCGTTCGGCGGTCGTTTTCCGATCGACCCGGGCGCTTCCGAAGGCATCGTCAGTAACGATCAGAGCACGGGCGTCACACGCCTCGGCGTCCATCCCCGATTTCCGTAGCGTGGCGGCGAGCAACGCCGACGAGACCAGCTCTCCGAACACCAGTACGGCGTCGAGCGTGCGCGCTGTGCACTCGCCCACAAGTGAGATCCCGTGGAGCCTGTCCTCGAGCTCCTCGGCCCAGGCCTGGTATGCGGCCTGCACATGCTCGCGTTCTTGCTCGGCCACCAACGACGCCAGCGGCTCGTCGTGCGAAGCGATGACGCGATCGAGCACGGCCAGATACGCTTCGTCGCCCTGCGCAGCTAGCGCCGAGGCGTCGATCAGGTCGCTCGTCACGCCACCCACGGCGGAGACGACAACCACGACGCGAGAGTCTTCGCTTGCCCGTGTCACGATCTGGCCCACGCGTTCGATGCACTCAGCCGATGCGAGCGACGTGCCGCCGAACTTGAGTACGTGTAGGGGAGTCACAGAGCGCCGTGCCTCTCAGGCGGGCTTCTGGCGATTGCGGAGGAGCGTCATCGCTTTGTCGAGCCTCCGCAGCCTCGTCTCTGCCTTCGTAGCCTCCCGGATGGAACCGGCCATCTTCTTCCGGTGCGTGAATGAAAGGCTGTCGAATAACTCGCTCGCCTCAACCCCCTTTCCCAGAGCCCGCCGAATCGACTTGCGGAGTCCGAGCACGTGTCGCCCGCCCATCGGCGCGAGATCGGTCTGGTCTTCTGCCCCGTCGAAGGTCGCGATGACGCGAACAGGACCACGGGTGCCGAAGACGGCCTCCACGTCGAAGGGGACGGCCACCCACGTACCATCCCCTCGACCTTCCTCGATGACGCCGTCGAAAAGCTGCTCAGCCATTAAGAAGAGTGCAGAGTCCAAGAGCGAGCGTCGCTTTACGAACCATCGGAGGCCTCGTCTGTTTGGGTAGGAGAGCGACGAGGCACACGATACATGAAGGTCCGAAGGATGGCGATGCCCCTCCCAAAATGTCGATCGGCACGAACGCCGAGAGCCGGGCTCACCTCCGTTCGCGCCCGCCGCGCTCTCGCGCACTTACCAGCGAGGACGGACTCGCCAGAGATGCGGGGGATGACCGTAGTAACGGTTGCGCCAAAGTACCAAGTCGTTATTCCGGGGATTCCTGAAGGGTATGAACGCCAGGTTCGAGCGGGAGCCGGATCGGCGGTGAACCTCTTAGACTCACCGGGCTGGATTGAACTCTTCACCGAAAGACCGAACGCTGACCACTTCTCGGGAACCAACCGACGACATCGGCGAACTCATCGTACCCACGATCTGTCTCACCGAGATTTCCGAGTTCGTCCTTCGAGAAGACACCGAGGCTAACGCACTCCAGGCTGTAGCAGCAATGCAGCAAGGGGAGGTCATCGATCTCGATCCTTCTCTTGCGCTTCTCGCGGCCAAGCTCCCGGCCGAGCACTCCCTGCCGCTGGCCGATAGCATCATCTATGCGACTGCTCAGTCGATGGGGGCCACCGTTTGGACACAGGACGCTGACTTCGAAGGGCTCCCGGGCGTGACGTTCAGCGCCAAGAAGTTTTTGCGATCTTCGGAGCCATGCACAAACGCCGTGGTCAGCTGCCGAGCGCGGATGAGATCTCCTCTCTGACCCAGCTGTCTTCCTCGACCAGCACTCTGGACGAAAGCGCCTCGACCGCCGCCGGGGAATCGATGCGCCCCAACGCCCAAGCCGCGTGCCCGCGCACCAACGGTGCCGGATCGAAGAGCGCCGCCGCGAGAGCGGGGACTGCCCCTTCCGATCCCCAATTACCCAACGCCACGCACACGTTGCGGAGCAACCCCTTACGCCCGGCCCTGAGTACGGGGGAATCGGCGAACGCGCGACCGAATCCGCGCCCCGACAACGACAAGAGTCGCTCCGCCAACTCAGTGAGTGGTGGCCCATCGAGCGCCGACATCGGGGAGTATGCCGACTCTGATGTCGGGACCGAGAACTTTCGGGTGAATGGACACACCTCCTGGCAGATGTCACACCCGTAAACGCGGTTCCCAATGCCGGGTCGCAACGCCGCGGGGATCGGGCCGCGGAGCTCGATGGTCAGATAGGAGATGCACCGCCTCGCGTCGATGATGGGCGCGCCGCTCTCATCACGGCCCAGCAACGCTCCGGTCGGGCACGCATCGAGGCACGCCTGACAGGTCCCGCAACGATCCTCCACAAACGGCTCATCCGGGGGCAGCTCTATGTCGAGCAGGAGCAGACCCACGAAGAAGTAGGAGCCTCGTTGCGGGTTGATGAGCATGGTATTCGTGCCGAACCAGCCGAGCCCCGCGCGCTGCGCGAGGTCACGCTCCAGGATCGGGCCGGTGTCGACATACGCCCGCGCCTGAAGCTTGGAATCGATCCTGGCGTCCAACCACCGAGCGAGCGCGATCAGCTTGTTCTTCACGACGCCGTGGTAGTCGTCCCCCCGCGCATAGCGGGCGATGACGGCGCGCGAAGCGTCCTGGGGCACCCCTGGTGGGTCCTCGACGAAGTATTCGTGCGCGACGACGAGCACCGAACGCACGTCCTTCATCGTGGAGTCGAGGTCGGCTCTGCGGGAGACCGCGTCCGCGCGCGACAGGTACGCCATCTCTCCGTGTCGGCCCTCGTCGATCCAGTCCCGGTAGGCCGACATGTGCTCACTCGCGTCCACGGACGCGATGCCGGCGAGCGAAAACCCCGAGGCGAGGGCGTGCTCCCTCAACTCGTCCGCGAGCGTCTGACGGTCGATCGTCACGCTGGCTTCGCGGACCGACGTGAGAGCACTAGGGCATCTCCGAAGGGGCTCGCACCGTGTACCGCCTTCCTTTCCATTCGATGTTTTGACCGCGCCTCCATGATCGGAGGAAGATATATGCGCCCACCAAGGCCCCGAGTGGATAGAGGAACCCGTACTGTGGCGGTCCCCGCATCACGTGAGTGAGGTGCGCCCAGATCGTCACGCTCACACCGTACACCACCGCGGACCACAGGAGAAGCGGTCCCACCACCCAGCCCGCTAAACCGGCCAGGAGCACCGCAGGTGGCGCGATCCACAGCGACACTCCCGCGGCCAACGCGATCGGCGCGACCACTCTGCGAAGAAACGGAGGCACACTCAGCCAGCAGCCCACCAAGATGTTCTTGGACCAGCCCTCGATGAGGCCTGCCAACGAACGGTACATCCGTGTCTGCAGGTCGTCCACCGCAGATCGGATCCGTAACCGCTTTCCCTCCCTCTTCACGAGCATCGCGAGCGCCATGTCCTCGACGACTTCGCCCTGCACCGCCACGTGCCCGCCGATCTCGTAATACGCGCCGCGAGTGAAAAGGATGTACTGGCCGTTCGCGATGGCGTCCCGCCAGCGCGGGTTCTTCACAGCCCGCTCGAAGTCGGGAAACCGAAAGAGCATGAGCAGGAAGATCTGCGGCTGAACAAGACGCTCCCAGAACGACCCCATGAGCTGCTGCCCCAGCACGGTCATGAGGTCCGCCTCGTCTTCGTACAGACCCGCCACAGCGCGACTGAGCATCTGGGGCCCATGCGTCGTGTCCGCGTCCGTGAAGAGAAGGAAGCCACCGTCGGCCGCCTGCGCCCCCTGCCAGCAGGCCCACGGCTTTCCCAACCACCCCTCCGGTAGCTCCTGGCCATCGATCACCGTGATCCGGCTCGCGTTGCCGCGTGGCACCGAACGAGCGAGTGAAGCGGTTTTGTCGCCGCTGCGATCATCGACGACAATGATCTCAAAGTCCGGATACGTCGACGCGGCGACGGACGCGACGCAGCGCTCGATGTTGATCGCTTCGTTGCGTGCGGGGATGATCACGCTGACGCGCACCGCGCGCTCCGGGTCCAACGCGCCCGCGGCCGGCAATTCCGCTCAGAGTCCCGCGCGCGGTACTTCTCGAGCACCTGCTCGAGCGCCTCATCCAGATCGATCCGCTGTTCGTTCGCGATCACCAGAAGCACGAAGAGCACGTCCGCCAGCTCCAACGCGAGATCCTGCTGGGGCTCGTCCGGCTTCTTGGTCTTGTGCCCAAAACGGTGGTTCATCTCGCGAGCGAACTCGCCGACCTCCTCGATGAGGCGGGCTAGGTTCGTGAGCGGGGGCCAGTAGCCCTCCTCGAATCGGGAGATCCAGTCGTCGACTCGTTCTTGGGCTTCCTTGAGATCCATCAGGGCACCAGAACGAGCTTCCCAAAGACCTCACCAGCCTCCAGCATCTCGTGGGCTTTGCGCGCCTCGTCGAGCGGCATCACCGCGTGGATGACCGGCTCCAGACTACCGGAAAAGACGAGCCGCATTACCTGACGGAATTCCGCGGGGCTGCCCATCGTGCTGCCCGTGATCGTGAGCTGCTTCCAGAAGACGAGCCGGATCTCGGTTACCCCTCGAGACCCGGTCGTCGCCCCGGACGTCACCAGCCGGCCGCCGTGAGCGAGCGTGCGCAGCGCCCGGGGCCACAGCGACTCACCCACGGTGTCGAACACGACATGGACGCCGCTCTTGGCAGTGTCCCTCCACACCTCACGAGAGAAGTCGACCTTGTGGCGGTCGTAGACCACGTGCGCGCCAAGATCCTCCGCGTAGCGCACCTTCTCCTCACCCCCGGTCAACGCGTAGACCTTGGCGCCCGCGCTCACGGCGATCTGGATCGCCGCGGTACCGACACCACCGGACGCACCGGTGATCAGGACCCGCTCACCAGCGCGGAGCTGGGCTCGCGTCACGAGAGCCCGCCACGCTGTCACGAACACCAGACCGGCAGCGGCCGCTTTTTCGGCCGGGAAGTCCTCGGGCAGTTCGAGCAGGTTGGCCGCGGGCACAACCGCGTACTCGGCGAAGCCGCCCTGCGTGTGCTCCCCGAGGATGTGGAATCGCGGATCCTCGATGGACGGGCCACGACCCTGTCCGAGGTACCACTCGTACCCGACCGAGGGATCGACGACCACTCGCGTCCCAACCGGCACCGCCTCCGAGCCCGGGCCAACGGCGTCGACCACACCCGCCATGTCGGAGCCTCCGATGTGAGGCATCGGCGTCTCGATCGGCAGGCCGCGGCGCACCCAGAGGTCCAGGTGATTCATCGCGGAGGCTTCGATCTTGATGCGAACCTCGCCTGCGCCGGGCTCGGGAATCGCGACCTTGCCGATCTCGACCACCTCGGGACCGCCGTACTTTGCGAATAGGGCGGCTCGCATCTTTCGAGGCATCGGTGAAGACTCCTGAGGGTCGGTGGGTGCGAAAGTCTAGCGCGAGTGGCCACCGAATGCGCCATCTTCTAGCAGCGATCTCCAGCATCGATCGCTGATAGCCGGGCGGGGCGCTCGCCCTCACCCCTTCTCACGACCCGTAGATGTCCGAAGCCAGCCCTGACTCCCAAGCGAATCACGACGAGGTCGCCGACCATTCACTCGGCGGCTACTTCGCTGTTCACAGCCGTCCCCCGGCGTACGAGGGGACCGACGGTCACCCCTACACCGTCTCCATGGAAATCCAACATACCGGGAACCTCCGGGCGCCGTTCAGTGGGTATCTCGTGTTCCCCCGATGGGCACAGACCGGCGTCGGCATCGTCGGGCACGTCGAGACCGAGACGCTCGTGGAGGCCAGGACTACGGAGGAAGCAGACGAGCATCTCAAGGCGCTGTCGCTCCATCGCGTTCAGGATTTGCTCGAACAAGCGATCGGGCGCCAGCGCGGCCGCCGATCCCACGACCATCCCCAAACACAGAGGCCCTGACTGACCTTGGCCGGCGACGTCCTACGCATCACGGAGATCTTCCACTCGGTCCAGGGTGAATCCACTTGGGCCGGTCTGCCCTGCACGTTCGTCCGGCTTACCGGGTGCCCTCTGCGGTGCGCGTGGTGTGATACCGAGTATGCGTTCCACGGCGGCACGAAGATGACCCTCGAGCAGATCCGGGATGCCGTGCATGGTCACTCGGCGAAGCTCGTGGAGGTCACTGGTGGTGAGCCGTTGGCCCATCCGGGAGCGTTTCCGCTCGTCGAGATGTTGCTGGAGGACGGGTACACGGTGCTGGTCGAAACGTCGGGCGCCTTCGACGTCGCGCCACTCGACGCTCGGGCGCACAAGATCATGGACCTCAAGTGCCCCGGGTCGGGGGAGTGCGCTCGGAACCTGTGGGAGAATCTCGACCACCTCACGGAGCGCGACGAGGTCAAGTTCGTCGTGAAGGATCGGGCCGACTACGAATGGACGCGCGCCACGATTCGGGAGCGAGGCCTCGACGCCCGCGTAGACGACGGCTCCCTGCGGGCACTACTGGTGTCACCCGTGTGGGGTGAGATCGATCTGGCGGCGCTCGCGGGATGGATTCTGGGAGACGGGCTCCCGGTTCGCTTCCAGCTTCAGGTGCACAAATTGATCTGGGGAGCCGATGCCAAGGGCGTCTGACACCGACCCGCGTTTCGTGGTAATCAGCGACGCCCTCGCGCCGTACACGCACGACGGCGACGACAGGCTCGGCGTAGAAGGGGATTCTCCGCAAGCGGCTGTGGCGCTGATAGTACGGGGCACTCCTGAGCTGGAGGTGCTGCTGATCAAGCGCGCGGACTCCGAACGTGACCCGTGGTCGGGCCACATGGCGTTGCCGGGCGGACGTCGGGACGACGACGACGGGACGCTGCTCGCGACGGCGATCCGAGAGACGATGGAGGAAGTCGGCCTCGATCTGGAGTGGCAGGCGCGGCTGCTCGGCCGACTCGGCGACCTCGGCCCGGCGTCGCCAAGACTGCCGCGTCTGATGGTCACGCCCTTTGTGTTCGGCATCGCCGACGAAGCCAAAGCCTGCGTCGCCAGCCCCGAGGTGGCCGAAGTGTTCTGGATTCAAGTAGGTGAACTACGCTCGCCCGACGTGCGTTCGACCGTCGAGATCCCCCTGCCAGGAGGACCGCGCGAATTCCCCTGCTACCGCGTGGCCGGCGAGGTCGTTTGGGGCCTCACCTACCGTATGCTCGATCAGTTCTTGGAGATCAACCCCCTTCGTCCCATTCCGCGATGAATACGTTGGTGTCGCTCGTGCCACCGTTGTTGCGATTCGAACTGAACACCAGGTAGCGCCCGTCCGGGCTGAACACCGGGAAGCCGTCGAAGCCCTCGGCGCGCGTGATCCGCGTCAGCCCCGTGCCGTCGAGGTCGATCATGTAGATGTCGAAGTCCCGGCCTGCGGGGTCGTGGTGATTCGAGCTGAAGAGGATCTTGTCCCCATCCGGATGCCAGTACGGCGCGAAGCTCGCACCGCCAACGTCGGTCACCTGACGCGGGTTGGACCCATCCGCGTCCATGACGTACACGTCGAGTTCGCCCGGCCGGATCAGGCCCTCCTCCAGCAACGCCACGTAGTCGTCGGCTTCGGGACCCGGCTCGGGATAGTGTGCGCGCCAGATGATCTTCGAGGCGTCCGGCGAATAGAACGCACCCCCGTCGTATCC
Source organism: Longimicrobiales bacterium (assembly GCA_965197725.1). Taxonomy (GTDB): domain Bacteria; phylum Gemmatimonadota; class Gemmatimonadetes; order Longimicrobiales; family Gaopeijiaceae; genus UBA1138. Next base: position 82,175 of record CBDANQ010000057.1, on the reverse strand, counting down.
GATGCGGTCGGTGAGCCGCCGCACGTCCGACCCATCCGGAGCCATCGAATAGAGCTCCAGGTCGCCGTCCCGAAGGCTCGTGAAGACGATGCGATCCCCCGTCGGTGAGAACGTCGCTTCGGCGTCGTACCCGTCCTCCGTGGTCAGCTGGCGCAGGTTGGAGCCGTCGATGTTCGCCACGAAGACGTCGTACGTGTCGTAGATCGGCCACACGTAGCCCAACGAGAAGTCGGGGTTCAGGGGGCACGAAGCGTCGTGGTGGTGGGTCGACGAATAGAGGATCTGGTCCCCGGACGGATAAAAGTACGAGCAGGTGGTCCGACCCCCGCCCGTGCTGACCAGGTGCGAATCGCCGGTCCCCGGATCCATGATGTAGATCTGGTCGCACTCCGCGCCGGGTTTCTTGGCCTGGTAGATCAGCCGCGAACCGTCAAAAGCCCAGTAGGCTTCGGCGTTCTCGCCCCCGGACGTCAACTGGCGGATATTACGGATGTGCGTTTCGCCTTCAGTCGCGAGATTAGCGGTGGCCTCCGCCGACTCGGAAGCCGCCTCGGCGGCCTCCTCACTCGCGCACGATGCGGAAACGAGGCCGATCGCCGCCGTCAGAAACAGAACTCGATGATTCACGAAAGCTTCCTTCGCAGATGACCCAGATGTCGCTCAAAAACGTCGAAGCCGCGTTCGCGGCCGTGTTGCTGGCTTTCGCCCCACCCGCCTCCGCCCAGGAGACGTGCCCCACTCCGGGCGACGCCACGAATGTGGAGGACCGGGCGATGGCGCACATCCGGTATCTTGCGGATGACCGCCTCGAGGGCCGTGAAGTCGGATCTAGGGGCGCCCGCTGCGCCGCAGACTACATCGCCGCAGAGTTCCGCGAGATGGGCCTCGAGCCCGCCGGCGGAGACGGCAGTTTCTTCCAAACGTTCCGACTCCGAAATGGGTCCGAGCGCGGGAACGCGAACGCACTCGTCATTGGCGGGACTCAGTACGCCCTAGGAAGCGAATGGACGCCGCTCGGCTTCTCGGCCAGCGGCCGGTTCGAACGCGAGCTCCTTTACGGGGGACACGGCCTCAGCCGCCCGGGCAATCCGGACGACCGGTACGCGCACATCGACCTGACGGGTAAGATCGTCGTGGTCGAGTGGGGTGATCCCGATAACGCGCACGGCAGCTCGCTGCGTGGCGCCCCGCACTTCAAAGCGACGGTCATGGCTGGGCGGGACGCAGCAGGCCTCCTGGTGCTAGCCCCCGAGGGGATGCCGCTCCCGTCACTCGAGGGGAGAGATCCGGGCTACCCTGGACATCCCCGTGGCGGTCGTGAGCGGGGACGTGGCTGACGAGATCCGCGCAGCCGCAAACGCGTCCTCGCGCGCGAACGTGGTCACCGAAGTCAGCGCGACGACCATGGAGGCCCGCAACGTCGTCGCCCTCCTACCGGGCAGTGATCCTGAGCTACGAGACGAGTACGTGATCGTCGGGGCGCACTATGATCATCTCGGTTTCGGGGGGGAGGGCTCGCTGGCGCCCGACTCCCGCGACGTGCACAACGGCGCCGACGACAACGCGAGCGGGACCGCCGCGGTGATCGAGATCGCCCGGGCGCTGGCCGCGGGCCCGCGCCCCGACCGGAGCGTTCTCTTCATGACGTTTACGGGTGAAGAGCGCGGGCTGTGGGGCTCGCAATACTGGGTCATGGACCCGACCCTCGATATCGGCGGCGCCGTGGCCATGCTCAACCTCGACATGGTCGGGCGCATGACCGAAGACAATGTCACCATCTTCGGCTTCGGTACCGCGGAGGAGTGGGGCGGGATCGTGGACTTGGCGAGCGCGGACATGAGCCGCCCCCTGGAGATCGCCCGGGCGCCCGATGGGTACGGCGCCTCAGACCACCAGTCCTTCTACCTGGAGGGGATCCCGGTCCTGCACTTCTTCACCAACACTCACGCGGACTACCACCGACCGTCCGACGATTGGCAACGCATCAACGCGGACGGTCTGCACCGTGTTGCCGAGCTCACGGCCCTGGTAACAGGCCGTCTCGCCGCTGGTGGAGCGCAGACCGTGTACATGACGGCTCTCGAGCAGGACCAGCCCTCCGCACCGGGCGGCTCATCGTCGAGCAGCGGCTACGGCGACGCGTACTTGGGGTCGATCCCTGACATGACCCCACGTGACTTCGGCTTGAGACTGAACGGAGTGCGGGAGGGGAGCCCCGCCGAGAAGAGCGGCCTGCGCGCCGGCGACGTAGTCGTCGAGTTCGACGGAAAGGCGGTCGGCGACATCTACGCTTATACCTATGCCCTGCAGGGCACCAAGCCGGACGACATCGTGGAGATCGTCGTCGAGCGAGACGGCGAGCGGGTCACGCTGACGGTGACGATGGGCAGACGGAACTAGGACGCGCGAACTACGCAAGAGGCTGCTAGCTCTCCGCCCGCTCGATCATCATTCCGCGTCCCCGCAGATCGGCGACGTAGTCGTCGACGGGCACGCACCTCCGAGCACGTATGCACCCCCACGGCTATGACGCCGGACGCCTGCAGATACGCAGTGGCGGCCAACGAGTAGCCGGTCGTGCGCATCATCGCGGTGACGCCGTTTTCCTCATCGTGGTAGTCGACCAGCTCGTACGAGACGGTCTTGGGTACGCCCTCCTTCGTCCCCTTCACGATGACGCGCATGGCGACGAGATCGTCGCCTTCCGGACTGCGCAGCTGCTCACTCAAGATGTCGATGAGGACCTCTCTCGGCACGACCGGCACGCCGCTCAGCTGGCGGGGCTCGAGGTCCATGAGCCCGAGGTCCCGCATCGCCTTCATGAGTGCCGCGTGCCCTGGGTAGCGAAGCGTCTTGTTACGACATCGACGAGACCTTGCCCTGATAGCGGTACGGCATGCGCGAGATCCCCCCCGCTGTGAAGAACGCCTCGAGCTCCCCCAGGGCCTCGAACGTCACGGTCTCCGTTCCGGTGAGAGGCTCCTTCTCGACCACTTCGCCGTTCTCGAGCACGAGCACGGGCGTCGTGTAGTAGTCGAGCACGCCCTCCATCGAATAGACGACTTGGTAGTTGAGTGGCGGCTTGGGATTCTGAGGTAGGCCACCCACGAAAATCTCAACCGACTCGGTCTCGTCCATCACGTCGATTCCGCCCTGGGCGAGAACGTTCACCATACCCGGCGCCAAACCGCAGTCGGGCACGGCGCACACGCCCGCTCCCTTGGCGAGGTCCGATAGCTCCTTTTGCTTGTCGACGATCTCAGTGTTGCCGCCGAGGTCACAGACGTGCGCGCCCACGTCGATCGCGAGTCGCGTCATCTCCAGATTGAAGTAGTATGGCAACGCACACGCGACGGCATCGACACCCCTCATCGCGCCTCGCACCTGGTCGGCGTCCCTCGCATCTACGACGCGTCGCTCGAGTTTCCCACCCACGAACGGCAGCAGAAAGTCCCTGGAGCCGCATGTGTCCGCGTCCACGAGAATGACGTGTTCCACGTCTTCGCGACGCACTAGGTCGAACGCACACGCGGAGCCCTGCGCGCCCCCACCAAGCACCAAGAACTTCATCAACTCTCCCTTCCTGTCTCAGAGAGGAGGTCGAGCTGTCCATCCGCATCGGTGGAAACGTCGTCGCGCGCCGGTGCTCCGCCGCGCCCCTGGGCGCGAGTGACCTCGACGACTCTGTCGCCCGCTTCGATGCGAGTCATGCTCCGGCCCTGGGTCCGCCGGCCCTGAAGCGGCACCGAGTCCGCCGCGGCTCGCGTCACCTGCCCGCTCGCCGTGACGATCATGACCTCGTCCGCCTCCAGCACCTCGAGCGCGCACACGATCGGCGCAAGGTCCGCTCCACCGGAGACCGCGAGGGTGCCGAGGCCACCACGCTTTTGAAGCGGAAAGTCGGACACCGGCGTGCGCTTGCCCGAGCCGTCCTCGCTCACGGTGAGCACAGTGCTGTCGTGGCGAATCATCACCATGCCCACGACCTCATCGTCTTTGAGGCTCATGCCCTTCACGCCTTGTGCGGTGCGACCGACGACAGTGATGTCGTCCTCGGGGAATCGGATCGCCCTCCCAGACCGGGAGAGCAGCATGACCTCCGCAGCCCCATCCGACAGAGCAACATCCAGGATAACGTCCCCGGCCTTCACCCCTGCAGCCTTGACGCCCCCAGCCCGTACGCTGGCGAACTCCGAGACCGGGGTTCGCTTCACGACTCCCTGTCGGGAGACGAAGACCAGGTAACGATCGTCCACATTGAGATCGTCCACCGGAATCATCGACACGATGCGGTCTTTCCGATCCGCACCCTCGAGCAGCGAGTAGACCGACTGACCTCGCGACGCACGAGCACTCTCCGGCACGTCGACTACCGGCAGGAAGCGACAGTGGCCGTTGGCGGTGAAGGTGAGAATCCAGCCCGAAGTGCGGCCGACGAAGATGCGCTCGATATAGTCGTCCTCGTACCGCTCCATACCCGCGAGCGCTTTGCCTGAGCCTACGCGTCGCCGGTATAGGTGCATCGGGATCCGCTTCACGAAGCCTTCGTGCGAGAGCGTCACGACCACGTCCTCATCCGCGAGCTGTTGCTCGACCGACGTGGTCTCGAGCTCCTTCTCCTGGTCGTCGAGAATCACGGTGCGCCGCGCATCCCCATACTTCTTGACGACCTCGGCCAACTCCTCGAGCATCACTTCGAGCTGAAGCTCCTCGGAGCCAAGGATCTCCTGCAGCTCCTTGATCGTCGCCTCGAGCTCCGCGATGCGCTTCGTGAGCTGCGACTGCTGGAGCGCGGTCAGCTTGGCGAGTCGCATGTTGAGGATGGCATCGGCCTGAACATCGCTCAGCCCGAAGCGATCCTGGAGGTTGTGCGAGGCCTCCGCACGGTTCTCCGAACCGCGGATGATCTTGATGACCTCCTCGATGCGCTCGAGCGCCGCCAACAGCCCCTCTACGATGTGACGCTCGGCTTCGGCTTTCTCGAGCTCGTGACGCGAGCGCCGCTGGACTACCTCGAGTCGGTGGTCCCGGAAACGCTCGAGCATCTGCTTGAGGTCGAACTCCCTCGGTTGCCCCTTGTCGAGCGCCAGCAGATGAGCGCCGAACGTAGTCTGAAGGCTGGTACGCTGCTGCAGCATCCGCAGCGCGGTCGCGGCATCGGCGCCCCGCTTCAGCTCGATCACGAGACGGATCCCGTCGCGGTCGCTCTCGTCGCGGATGTCGGAGACCTCCTCGGCCCGCCCAGCCTTGGCCAGCTTCGCGATTTGCTCGATGATTTTGGTCTTCGAGACCGCGTACGGCAGCTCGGTGACGACGAGCTGCTGCTTTCCGCCGCGGCGCGACTCCCTCACGGCGCGGCCTCGCATGATCACCCTCCCGCGGCCCTCCCGGTACAATTTGCCGATGGCCTCTGTCCCCACGATGAACCCGCCCGTGGGAAAATCCGGCCCCGGGATGTGTCGCATGAGGTCGTCGATCGAGCAGCCGGGGTCTACGACGAGCTGCCGAACACCTGCCGCGACTTCCCGAAGGCTGTGCGGCGGCACGTTGGTGCTCATGCCGACGGCGATGCCCGAGGAGCCGTTGACCAACAGGTTCGGAAAACGAGCCGGTAGCACGATCGGCTCTTCGAGCTGATTGTCGAAGTTGGGCTGGAAGTCGACCGTTTCCTTGTGGATGTCGTCGAGAAGGTCGACCGCGAGCGCCCTCAGTCGAGCCTCGGTATAGCGGTACGCCGCGGCCGAATCTCCGTCGATCGACCCGAAGTTGCCCTGTCCATCCACCAAGGGCATGCGCAGCGAGAACTCCTGCACCATGCGCACGAGCGCGTCATAGACGGCGGAGTCTCCGTGCGGGTGATACTTACCGAGCACGTCGCCGACGACGGTCGCGCACTTCTTGTACGGTCGGTCCGGGTTCAATCCGAGCTCGTACATCGCGTACAGGATCCGGCGGTGTACGGGCTTGAGCCCGTCCCGTACATCGGGCAGAGCGCGCTGCACGATCACGCTCATCGAATAGTCTAGAAACGACTCACGCATCTCCTCTTCGAGGAGGCGAGGAACAATCCGTTCCCGTTTGGGGGCCGTAGCCATTCCGTCTCCCAGGCAATAGGCAGCCCCTTGAAAACGGGGAGGAGCCGCTCCGCGGCCCCAACGTTCGTGCTAGGTGTCAGCCTCCGCAAGAAGCTCCATCAGCTTCACTTTGAGCCCGGCGGGAGCTTGCTGCTCGGTCCCCGCACGGCGGATCGCCTCTCGAAAGACCTCTTCTAGGTGGAGGTGTGGATAGCAACGCTGACAAGCGTCGAAGTGTGCCTTCATCTGCTTCTGTGACACATCCGGCAGCTCGCCGTCCAAGAAGTCGTGAACGACGCTGAGCGCCTCTTCGCAAGAGATAATAGGCAGCGCCGAACCGCCATCGTCCTGGCGCGCGTCTGCGAAGAGGGACTTGAGTCTATCCAGGAATGACATCGACACTATTCATCCGTTCCAGCGCGCGCCGCGATGTATCCCATCTCGACCGCATAGTCATACAGTACGCTCTGAAGCTGTCTGCGCCCCCGGAAGAGTCGGCTCTTCACCGTCCCCACGGGAACCTCCATCAGTTCGGCGATATCGGCATACGGAAGCCCCTCCAAATCGGAGAGGACGACCGCCGTTCGGTACTCCTCGGGCAGATCGTCGATCGCTTGGATGATGCGCGCGTCCACGATGGACTCGAAGAAGTCACCCTCCGGGTCCACTCCCAGGGCCGAGACCCAAACCGGATTCACCGGGTTCGACCCAGGAGCATCCCGCCCCACGTTCTCCGTCACGATCTCGTCGTGTCGCTGACGGCGCTCTCGCCCTCGCAAGAACACGTTGCGGCAGATCGTGAACAACCAGCTCTTGGCCGCCCCGTACCCCGGGTATACTGCCCCCAGGACTTGTAGGCCCGTAGGAACGTCTCCTGAACGAGGTCCTCTGCCTGGTCCGGGGCGCCGCAGAGTCTCAGGGCGAAGCGATACACCGCATCCAAATGCGGGAGCGCCTCCGCCTCGAAGCCCGCGGCCGAATCAGTCAGTTCCCTCGGCTCGATCACGAGTCCAAGCCTTCCAGCGTCTGCTCGAATTCCTCTGCCATAGTCGGGTGGCCGTGCTCGTACGCAGCCTCGATCCCCCGACGGTAGGCGTCCTTAGCCTCTTCGTGCTCTCCCATCTCGAGTAACACCGCCGCCAGGCGGCCCCAGGCGTTGCCCTCGTCGTCTGAAGCGGCGAGGTACGCGCGAAGTTCCCGGACGCCGTCCCGGGATCTGCCTGCGCGCAGGTATTCGAGCGCGAGGCCGAAGCGCAGCCGAGAATCCTCGGGATTGCGCTCGAGCAGTTTCTCGAGCGTTATCGCGCGGTCCGGGGCCACGCTGAAGTCAGTCCGGGAACTGGAAGTCGCGCGCCGTCTCGTTCGTCGGAGGAGACCCCGTCACGAGTGCAATGAGTGCCGCCATCTCACCCACCAGCTCGCCGATGCGGTGCGAGACGATGAAGGCGTGGGCGAAGTCAAAATAGGCGGCAACGGCACCCTCGTCCGCGGCGTGCATCGCCACGACGACGGATTCCATCTCGGCTCTGAGGCATTCGACGATGGCGGTCACCGCCGTCTGCACACCCCACAACTCCTCGAGCGTCGATAACGACAGGTCACCGTGCAGGAGCGGCTGCAGCGCCTCGACACAGGCGCGGCTCTCCGAAGGCGCCAATACCGCGCCCGTCGCCACGCCTGCCCCTTCCAGCAAAACGTCGGCGCCCGCCCGCAGGGCCCTCAGCTCTTCATACGAGAAGTGAAAGATCACGGTGTTCTCCGAGGGTGATCCGCGCCCCATGGCGCGGCCTCTCCCCATATCTACATATCGGCACCCCAGAGTGTTTCTGCAAGCGGCTCGAGATGGCACCCATGGACCATCTGGATCAAGCCATGGCAGAGGACTCCGGTCCATACACGGTCAGAGGCACCGAAGCATGATGCTGCCCGTCCACGCGCACGTCGAAGGCGTACCGGCCCGGAACGGGAAAAATCAGGCCGTCCAAGTGCAGCACGTGAGGAACCCGAATCCCACCGCCACCGCCCACCGGTCCCGGACCTAGCTGCATCTCCCCGTCTACCCCCACCACCTCTTTCCCGGCGGGATCCTTCAGGGTGATCCCGATCTGATGCTTACCCGTCTCGTTCAGCGCCGCGATGAACCGGAGGACGAGCACCATGCGAGGATGCCGCGCAGGAAACGATGACGTGCCAATCCGATCGAAGATCCCGAGGACGCTGAGCTTGCCCGAGCCATCGATCGTCGCGGCATCGGCGATTAGTGCGAGATCGACTTCCATGCTCAGCTTTTCCGGAGAGGTACGTCCCCACTCCCTACCCCGTTGCCGGCCAGGGGTAACAGCAGTTTATCCGCTATGGCAATGCCCGCCAGAAGATCTATGAGCGTGTGCGCGATCATCGCCGGAAGGAGCGAGCCCGAGAGCAGAAAGCCGCCGGCGAGAGTTGCACCCATCGCGGTCGTTCGGAGGATTCCGAGTGTCCCTTGATAGACGTGCAGCACTCCGAACACGGCAGAGGTGAGCACGAGCGCGCCAACGGGGCCCACGACCGGAATCAATACTGGAATCGCATATCCTCGATAGGCGACTTCCTCCCCTACGCCCGCGGCTACCGAAAGGATCGCAAAGACGCTGCGCTCGTCGGCCGTCCGCGGCAGTAGAGCTCGAAGCAGCGGACTCTCGCGCAAGCGAAGCGCCATGGCAATCTGTCGGAAGGCTACGATGATGCCCAACCCCGCGACGGTGAGACCGAGTGTCCAGGCGATGAATGGCGCCGGAGCGAGAGAGGTGACGCCGATCGCGGCGAGCCCGTCGGTGCGCGTGCCAACCAGCCAGCTGATCGTGCCGAGGATCCACAACGTGGCGATCGAACTCCAGTAGACCGGTAGCCGCTCAATCACCCTCTCCTCCCTGAGCGCAACCTGTGCAACCGCGAGCGCCGGCATCGCGGCGAGCAAAGTCGCAAGCAGGATCGTGTCTACCAGCGGCAAGCCGGCGAGCACGTAGAGCGAGAGCTGCACTGCCCAGAACATGATCACCCCAAGGCACAGCACTCCCGTTACGCGGGGGGGGAGGTCCCTGAGTCGACTCATCCCTCTTCCGGCGGATCCTCACGCATGATCGGCTCGAGTTCACCGTCTTCCGTCGTGAACGTCATGCGGATAATCTTCCTCCATGTCTGCAGATGGTTCCACCGGCCAGGGCCTGGTCTTTCGCGTCCTCGACGCGTTGGATGCCCCGCATTCCGGACGTATTCTACGGCTCCGACTCCAGTCGGGTGAAGCGCCGTCCATCAAGTCCCTTCGAAACGCCGAGCTGCGCGCGACGGGCCCCGATGGAGAGAGCTGCCTGCTGAGAGTGATGGGGTTTGCTCTCTTCGGCGGGAAACCGAGCGACGACCGGCTCGCGCGCACCGGCCGCATCGATGTGCACATCGAGGAGATCGACGGCGGCCCTATCGGCCTCCGCTGGGAAGTCACCCCCTCCTGAGCGGCGAGCCGGAACGCTTCGCCGCTCCGGTCACTTCAGCGCGAGCGTAGCCCCGGGGGATCCCTGTTGAACGTCTCGAGGAACCAGTCGCGGTAACGGTCGGTCTCACCGGGGTTCGCCCTCGCCCATTCAGCACGCGCCACGGCGAACTCCGAGGGCCGGGCGGTGAAGACGAACGCGTCCAGGAAGCCCGCCTCGTTCGCGTATATCAACTCGTCGAGGGGTCCGTACGGAGCCACGTCGAACACAGTGCGCCCGAGAAGCCACGCATCGGCGACCCGCGCGAGGATCGCGCGCTCGAGCGCGTACTCCACCGCATCAGCCGCCTCGGGAAGCCACTCGTCCTGGCGCCCCATGTCCACCATCAAGTGAAGGTGCGCGTAGATCTCGTGCACGAGCCGGGAGTCCGCGACACTGGCGTTCACGGGCGTGCGCACCGTGTCACCCTCGATCTCGAGCTGGTCCCAGATGTAGACATCGTTGGTGGAAGGTCGGGTCTCGACGAGAAACGTGGGGTCCTCGACAATGTTCTCTTGCTCGCGGGTGACCCACTCGTTGACCTCCTTCATCCGCTCGTGCTCGACGCGAAGCCTCGCACCCGAGTGAATGACGATCGGTCGTGGTGGGGCGATCTCCGGCGCAACTCCGGCGCAGCCGGCGAGAACGGTCAGAATCCCAATGGCCGCCCTCCGGGCGCCCGATCGTCTATGGTCCACGCTGACTCCCAATGAATGAAGGGTCATCTATCTCCTCGGTCTCATGATCTTAAACCTTGACACTCTCCGGTCCCGACTCGGAATTGGGGGTGACTTCCGAACAAGGTAAAGAGGAACGAGCCGTGCTGGGCACGATTATGGACGACGTACACGAATTCAGAGCCCCTCAGACGATGACTCCCGGCGAGTTGGGCGACAGCCTGGCGCGCCTGGTTTGGGAGAGCTTCTCCGACTTCGTCGCTCGGGAAGACGTTGAAACACCCCTGCCCGACATCGACACAATAGCAGACGCCAGAGGCTCCACGCATCGCACAGCCGAAGAGGCTTTGATCTTTTTCATGTGGGCGCATACGAGAGGGGCGCAGTTGGCATTTCTCGGCCGCGCGCCGGACCAGAGAATACGCGAAGGGCTCGACGCGCTCCACAGGGCGGTGTTCGAGGACATGATCGAGCATGGCACGCCCGAGTCGCAACTGCCTCTATTCGAGCAGCGCGTGAGCGCCCGGTACGCGGAGTATCACCAGGCCGCCGCAGAATCCGACGGCCTCTTGGGTAAGGCAGTTTCTCGACACCTCAAGGGCGAGGAGCCCGCGGATGACGTGCTTCCCGAGGCGATCCGCGAGCGGGCCGTGGCTGTCGCAAATCCGCTGAAGGACTTCCTGGAAGACGTGGAGCTGATAGGGGCCTAGCAGACCGTGGATAAAGTCCGGTCATCGCTGTTGTGTTAAATCAGGAGGACACGAGGGTTTTTGCAGCGAGGACGGCGATGGCGGTAGGCAAGCGGCCCGAGGCTCGGCAGGGCGAGATGTTCGTGGTGGCGAGCGAGATTCGGGCCTTGGACAACCCGTTCTACCGGGCCTTGAACGAGCTTCTGGCGAAAAGCGGGTTTGACGAGTTCGCGGAAGAGGCATGCCGTGAGTTCTACGCGGACAATCGGGGTCGGCCGGGGATTGCTCCCGGGGTGTATTTCCGAATGATGATGGTGGGCTACCTGGAAGGGATCGGCTCGGAGCGGGGCATTGCCTGGCGGTGTGGGGACTCGTTGTCGTTGCGTGAGTTTCTGGGATACGGGTGGGCGAAGAACCCGCCGGAGCATTCGACCCTGTCGAAGACGCGCAAGCGCCTGAGCGTGGAAGCGCACGCGGCGGTGTTCGGGCGGGTGCTGGAGCTGCTGAAGGGGTCGGGGTTGCTGAGCGGCAAGACGCTGGGCGTCGACTCGACGACGCTGGAGGCGAATGCGGCGATGCGCACGATCGTGCGGCGCGACGACGGGTTGGGCTACGATGAATGGCTGGAGCAGGTGGCCCGGGCGTCGGGGATCGAGACGCCGACGCGCAAGGATCTGACGACGCTGGACCGGAAGCGTCCGAAGAAGGGCTCGAACAAGGACTGGGTGCATCCGCACGACCCGGAGGCGCGGATCACGAAGATGAAGGACGGCAGGACGCGCCTGGCGCACAAGTTGGAGCAGGCGGTCGACATGGAGACCGGTGCGCTTGTGGCGGTGACGGTGCAGACGATGGACGGGGGAGATGTGGCGTCGCTGCCCAACACGCTGGACGAGGCAGAGCGGCAGCTGGAAGTAGTGCAGGTAGAGCCCGAGGAAGTGGTGGCCGACAAAGGCTACCACTCGAACAAGACCATGACGGGCGTGAAGGAGCGGGAGCTGCGCAGCTATGTGAGCGAGCCCAACCGCGGGCGCCGGAAATGGAAGAACAACCGGGACGCGCAGACGCCGACCTACGACAACCGCCGCCGGATCCGCGGCAACCGGGGGATGCGGCTGCTGCGCCAGCGCGGCGAGAAGGTGGAGCGGGGGTTTGCGCACTTGCTTGTGACCGGAGGGCTGCGTCGCGTCCACATACGGGGCCAGGAGGAGATTCGAAAACGGATGTTGATCCACGCGGCGGCCTTCAACCTCGGCCTTCTCATCCGCAAGCGGTTCGGGGTTGGAACCCCCCGTGCGTTACAGGGCCTCGCTACCGTACAAGCTGCGCTCGCAACTCAGGTTACAACCCGCGTCTCGCGCTTTTTCCGCCGTATTCGGCGCTATTTCGCCTTCCTTGGGCCGAATATCGCCTCGTCAGACCCCAAAACCCGCTTCTTGCACAACAACACAGCCCCCGCGTGTCTGCCTTCTCTCCCACCCATCATCCGCTGGGAACCTATTTCTTCCACGGACTGATAGGCCGTGAGGGGACGTCGCTCGACGTGGATGGCCGGCAAGGACGTCGTGCCGGGTGAGGAGCGATCCGGAGGCAGGACGAGGGGGTGATACGGGCGAGTCGCCAAGGGCTCGAGGAGCAGTCGTTCACGCTCGAAGCGATCGAGGGGCCGCTCCTTCAGCGTTCCGTGGCTGCGCACCTTGGCTTCCGTCTCAAGCCAATGAAGGGCCTGCGCGTTGAGATCGTCGTCCGACGTGAAGGTGCGCCCGTAGAAGAAGCTCTCCCTGAGGTAGCGGATCGGCCGCTCCACCTTGCCCTTGGTCTGAGCCCGATAGGGTCGGCACGCTCGGATCCTGAAGTTCCAGTGGTAGGCGTAGCGCATGAACTCCGGGTTCTCGACGAGGGCACCATCGTCGTATCGACCGTCCTCGATGACGACCGCCTTCATTTGGTCGAACAGAAGCTCTGAGGGCACGCCGCCGAAGTAGGAAAACGAAGACTCCAGGCCATGCATCAGGGCCTTCATGGTCTGCCGGGTGTAGAACTGAACCCACAGCAGCCTCGAGTAGCCCAGCACGACGATTAGTGCGTAACGCTTGCCCCACGGTAGCCGGAAGTGGGCGAAGTCCACCTGGCCCTGACGCCCAGGCGCCGTCTCGAAGCGCACGACCGGCTCCTCTGGCAGACCGTGGATAAAGTCCGGTCATCGCTGTTGTGTTAAATCAGGAGGACACGAGGGTTTTTGCAGCGAGGACGGCGATGGCGGTAGGCAAGCGGCCCGAGGCTCGGCAGGGCGAGATGTTCGTGGTGGCGAGCGAGATTCGGGCCTTGGACAACCCGTTCTACTGGGCCTTGAACGAGCTTCTGGCGAAAAGCGGGTTTGACGAGTTCGCGGAAGAGGCATGCCGTGAGTTCTACGCGGACAATCGGGGTCGGCCGGGGATTGCTCCCGGGGTGTATTTCCGAATGATGATGGTGGGCTACCTCGAAGGGATCGGCTCGGAGCGGGGCATTGCCTGGCGGTGTGGGGACTCGTTGTCGTTGCGTGAGTTTCTGGGATACGGGTGGGCGAAGAACCCGCCGGAGCATTCGACCCTGTCGAAGACGCGCAAGCGCCTGAGCGTGGAAGCGCACGCGGCGGTGTTCGGGCGGGTGCTGGAGCTGCTGAAGGGGTCGGGGTTGCTGAGCGGCAAGACGCTGGGCGTCGACTCGACGACGCTGGAGGCGAATGCGGCGATGCGCACGATCGTGCGGCGCGACGACGGGTTGGGCTACGATGAATGGCTGGAGCAGGTGGCCCGGGCGTCGGGGATCGAGACGCCGACGCGCAAGGATCTGACGACGCTGGACCGGAAGCGTCCGAAGAAGGGCTCGAACAAGGACTGGGTGCATCCGCACGACCCGGAGGCGCGGATCACGAAGATGAAGGACGGCAGGACGCGCCTGGCGCACAAGTTGGAGCAGGCGGTCGACATGGAGACCGGTGCGCTTGTGGCGGTGACGGTGCAGACGATGGACGGGGGAGATGTGGCGTCGCTGCCCAACACGCTGGACGAGGCAGAGCGGCAGCTGGAAGTAGTGCAGGTAGAGCCCGAGGAAGTGGTGGCCGACAAAGGCTACCACTCGAACAAGACCATGACGGGCGTGAAGGAGCGGGAGCTGCGCAGCTATGTGAGCGAGCCCAACCGCGGGCGCCGGAAATGGAAGAACAACCGGGACGCGCAGAAGCCGACCTACGACAACCGCCGCCGGATCCGCGGCAACCGGGGGATGCGGCTGCTGCGCCAGCGCGGCGAGAAGGTGGAGCGGGGGTTTGCGCACTTGCTTGTGACCGGAGGGCTGCGTCGCGTCCACATACGGGGCCAGGAGGAGATTCGAAAACGGATGTTGATCCACGCGGCGGCCTTCAACCTCGGCCTTCTCATGCGCAAGCGGTTCGGGGTTGGAACCCCCCGTGCGTTACAGGGCCTCGCTACCGTACAAGCTGCGCTCGCAACTCAGGTTACAACCCGCGTCTCGCGCTTTTTCCGCCGTATTCGGCGCTATTTCGCCTTCCTTGGGCCGAATATCGCCTCGTCAGACCCCAAAACCCGCTTCTTGCACAACAACACAGCCCCCGCGTGTCTGCCTTCTCTCCCACCCATCATCCGCTGGGAACCTATTTCTTCCACGGACTGCTAGGCCGTGAGGGGACGTCGCTCGACGTGGATGGCCGGCAAGGGACGTCGTGCCGGGTGAGGAGCGATCCGGAGGCAGGACGAGGGGGTGATACGGGCGAGTCGCCAAGGGCTCGAGGAGCAGTCGTTCACGCTCGAAGCGATCGAGGGGCCGCTCCTTCAGCGTTCCGTGGCTGCGCACATTGGCTTCCGTCTCAAGCCAATGAAGGGCCTGCGCGTTGAGATCGTCGTCCGACGTGAAGGTGCGCCCGTAGAAGAAGCTCTCCCTGAGGTAGCGGATCGGCCGCTCCACCTTGCCCTTGGTCTGAGCCCGATAGGGTCGGCACGCTCGGATCCTGAAGTTCCAGTGGTAGGCGTAGCGCATGAACTCCGGGTTCTCGACGAGGGCACCATCGTCGTATCGACCGTCCTCGATGACGACCGCCTTCATTTGGTCGAACAGAAGCTCTGAGGGCACGCCGCCGAAGTAGGAAAACGAAGACTCCAGGCCATGCATCAGGGCCTTCATGGTCTGCCGGGTGTAGAACTGAACCCACAGCAGCCTCGAGTAGCCCAGCACGACGATTAGTGCGTAACGCTTGCCCCACGGTAGCCGGAAGTGGGCGAAGTCCACCTGGCCCTGACGCCCAGGCGCCGTCTCGAAGCGCACGACCGGCTCCTCTGGGGGGTCGAGGCCGGACCTTGCGTACATAGCGCTTCACTTGGTTGTAACTGCCCGGGTAGCCAGCGGCCCGGACCTCCTTGAAGAGCCGTACAGCCGTGAGCTTCGGGTACTCCTTGAGACGCGTGTCGATCAACGGCTTGTACGGATCCAGCTTCGACGGCATCAGACATCTCGGACCGTACCCGACACGCTCTTCGTCCAACTCCCGGTCCAGTTGACCGGTCTCTATCCAGTGGTACACGGTACGGCGACTGACCCCCAGATCCCGGGCGATCACCGCCTTGTTCATCCCCTGCTCGAGGTAATGACGGAGCAGCACGCGCTTCTCCCTTCCGATCATTGCACCTCCACGTTCTCGGTGGAGGCGCCAAGTGAGTGGATCGGCCGGAAGATCGCTCGGGGTGGTGCCTACATCCCCACTCTCCCGCCCGCTAGGTCAAAGCGCCAAGTGTGCAATTTTCGATGGCCACATGTGTGCAATATTGGAAGGCCGCTAACACCAAGCGGGGCAGTCGCTTCAAAGGAGTGGACCTGGGTAGATTTGAACTACCGACCTCACGCTTATCAGACGTAGGACAGATGCTGTGATTCACGGCAAGAAAATCGTATAAGTTCAACTGGGACTGCACGATCTGCCGCTCTTGCCGTTTGACGATATCTGATTCTACCGTACTGAAATAGCGGGAAAACCGCACCAAATGGCGGGACTTATGGCGGGAATCGGGTAGTACCAGGGTCCTGTGTTGGCAGCCGTCTTGAGTCCCTCGCACGACGGCGCATCGAGCTGCATCAGCGCGTCGGACGGCCTCATCCGGGCGTGCGCATGGCACGACGAAGAGACGGCGCGGCTGATGACGATCCCGGGATTCGGACCGATCACCGCATTGTCGTTCCAGGCCTTCGCGCCACCGATGGAGAGCTTCCGGCGCGGACGCGACTTGTCGGCTTGGCGCCGCGACAACATACGACCGGTGGCAAGCCGATGCCTGAAGCGCGGCGCCGAAGACAAGAAGTTCCCCACAATGATCGGACCGGGCTGGGTAATAGTCGGTCAGGATTCGTTTCCGATCAGCGCGGTTTTCCGCCGGCGATCGTAGTGTCTCGTCCGTTCACGCGCCGACCGGTGGTTGGGCAGCCACGGCAGGAGCTGCGCGACGCCAGTGCCATAACCCCAATGCGGGTTCGACCTCCAGATCGGAGCTACTCGTGTAGAAGGCGCGCGACGGGCATGCCGAGTGCCGTCCGCGCTGGCAGGAACTCGGCCGCCGTGGTGTTTTCGGAGAACGTGCGGCGGTCGCTTGCGGAGGCTAGGGAATTCTATGGCCTCGTCTTGAAGGACCGCCGACGCTTCCTGCAAAAGGAGATCTCCAGACTGGAGAGCGGCATCGCCGAGACGGACCACAAGATCAGGGAATTGACGGAGACCCGAGCCGACCTCCTGCAGATACTCAGTGAACACGGGGCACTAGAGGAGATGGTCAGGTTGCAGGAACGGCACGCCGCCCGGTGCCAGGACCTAGCGCGTGTGAAGGCGCAGATCGAGCGCCGGCGCCAAATCGAGTCGGACAAACGTCAGCTCGCCCGGGATAAGGCCGACTTGGCTGGCCTAGCCGCGCACGACCACGAGGAGCGTCGCGACACCTGGGACATCCCCGTGCGGCTGTTCAATCTCAACTCACAAGCGCTCTACAGAGCTCCCGGACACTTGGCCATCGACACGACGGATTCTGGACTAAAGTTCAATATTGAGATCAGTAAGAGCGGAAGCGACGGGATTGCCAAGATGAAGATATTCTGCTTCGACCTCGCGCTCCTCGAGTTCTGCGCCACCCGCGAGCGCTCTATCGACTTCTTGGTTCACGACAGCGAGATGTACGATGGCGTCGACTCCCGGCAACGAGCAGCGGCTTTGGAGCGCGCGCGCGCAGTGGCCGACAAGACTGGGACGCAGTACATCTGTGCCCTGAACTCCGACATGGTCCCGTACGATGACTTCCACGACGGATTCGATTTTGACGGACATGTTCGTTGCAGACTGACTGACGGGGATCCTGAAGGGACGCTGCTTGGGATTGTGTTCGACGCATCTGCTACGTCTTGACGGCTTGATCGCCCGTCCTCTGCAACGCCGCTTCAGCATCGACAGCGGCGTTGCAGAGGAAGCGGACCTGCTAGCTCACTATGGGAACGCGTACGCTCCGACGGGCTGCAACGAGAAGCCTGGTGGCTAGCCGGAGCTTGGAGTTAGCCCCTGACGGTGGACACCTATTCTCTTTAGAGAGAGGAGTCCACGATGCCAAGAACGAGACCGCCGTATTCGTTGGAGTTCCGCCAGCAGATGGTGGAGCTGGTCAAAGCAGGTCGCACGCCTGAGGAGCTGAGTCGGGAGTTTGAGCCCACAGCGCAGACGATCCACAATTGGGTGAAGCAGACGGACCTCGACACGGGAGTCAGAAGCGACGGCCTGACGTCGTCAGAGCGCGAGGAGCTCCGCGAGCTTCGGCGTGAGAACAAGCGGCTTCGTGTCGAGCGGGAGATCCTAAAAAAAGCCGCGGCCTGGTTCCCTCAGGAGTCCGACTCGGTGCCCCCGAAGCGTTCGAGTTCGTGAGGGCCAACCAGGCCGAGTTCAGCGTGCAGATGATGTGCGAAGTCCTGAGCGTCTCGCCCAGCGGGTACTACGCATGGAGAAAGCGTCCTCCATCGCATCGCGCGGTCGAGAACGAGCGACTGCTAGGTCGGATGCGTGAGATCCACACGTTCAGCCGTGAGACGTATGGCCAGCCACGGATGTACGCCGAGCTCAGGGACGACGGCTGGCAGGTCAACCACAAGCGGGTGCGTCGTCTGATGAGGCTGGCAGGACTACAAGGCGCTACGCGGCGAAGGAAGTGGCGCACGACGAAGCGAAACAGAGATGCTCGACCTGCCCCCGATCTCGTCGCGCGCGACTTCAGTGTGCACGGCCCGGACCAGCTCTGGGTTGCCGACATCACCTACGTGCCGACCTGGGAGCGGCTTCTTGTACCTGTCAGTCGTCGTCGATGCGTGGAGCCGCCATGTGGTCGGATGGTCGATGAAGACGCATCTCAAGACCGATCTCGTGCTCGACGCGCTGAACATGGCGCTGCAGCAACGACGACCGAACGGTGTCATCCATCATAGCGATCAGGGTACCCAGCCTAGGTTCAAGCGGTCGTCGCAACAGTACCGTGTTGAAGGGTTTTCATGCGCCCCGATGTTGCTGGACACTAGGCTGGCGAGGGCGATGGGGTCCAGACAGAAAGAAGTCAGTTCTTGATGTCTCCCAACCCGAGGGAGTCAGAAGCGACCGAAGGTCGTTGAAGGCTGGAGATACGGGAGCGGTAGAGCATTTCAACGCAAGGTTGAGGTCTGGTCCTTTGATGACAACAGATTTTCCAAGGTTTCCGCCGGAGTTCTCCAACCGAGGGTCTTGCGGGGGCGGCTGTTGAGAGCGGCTGCGACGGCGGCGAGATCGTCAGCGGTATGTCTGCTGAGGTCGGTGCCCTTCGGGAAGTACTGTCTCAACAGGCCGTTCGTGTTTTCGTTCGTGCCGCGCTGCCACGGGCTCTGCGGGTCGCAGAAGTAGACGGCCAGGCCAGTATCGATGCGAAGCCGTTCGTGCTGAGCCATCTCTGTTCCCTGGTCCCATGTCAGAGACCGGCGGAGTTGCTCGGGCAGGGTCGTGATCGACGAAGCAATCGCGTCCCGGACGGCTTCGGCACCGTGTCCAGCCAACGCTGGACCGTTCTTGGTCCTGGGCTCGCCGTGTTTGTCAAGGCGGGGGAGGTGGAGCAGCATCGTAAACCGGGAGGCCCGCTCGACCAGCGTTCCGATCGCCGAACTGCCCAGTCCCAGGATCAGGTCGCCTTCCCAGTGCCCGGGAACGGCGCGGTCGTCTGCCTCGGCCGGTCGCTCACTGAGCATGATCTCGGGGTGAACGAACGTCTTGCCCCGTCCGCGGGTGCGAGCTCGAGGCACCCGTAGCGCGCGTCCCGTCCGAAGGCACGCTGTCAGCTCCCGTCGCAGCGCACCACGGCCCTGAACGTAGAGCGCCTGGTAGATGGCTTCGTGCGATATACGCATGGACTCATCGTCGGGGAAGTCGACCCGTAGCCTGTTGGCGATCTGCTCGGGACTCCACGAGACCGCCCACCGCCGGTCTTGTCGGCGACCGCGACGCCGTCCGATCCAGCGCACATCGGGGCCCGCCACGGCCGTACCATCTGAAGCCGCGATCAGGCCTCCGAGGCGATCCTGTACATACTGCCTCAGTTCACCGTTCGTAGCGAGCTTCGCAAGCTTGGGACGTTTCGCTCGCCGATCGGCGTGCCATTGAGCGGTCGTGGCCCGATACTCGAGATTGCCTCCCCGTGTAGCTGCGTTTCGCCCCAGTTCTCGCGAGATCGTCGAGGGTGAGCGGCCCAACTGCCGGGCGATCTCGCGCACGCCACGACCACGGGCTCGAAGAACGGCGATCTCTTCTCGCTCAACGAACGAAAGATAGCGCCGTGACTGGGGACGAAGATTGAGGGGTGCCATGCCACCACATTCGCGAAACCAGCGCACCCCGACAGCGGGGGACACACCCGCTGCCACGGCGGCCTCCTCGCTCGACAGACCTCGAGCGACCTCTTCCCAGAACCTCTGCCGATGCTCGCGGCGTCCCACCGGCGGACGGCCTGGTGAACGCATCTGTGGACGTAGAGCTCGATCCGCTCGTCGGCGCTTGCTTGCCTCCATCGCAACTCCTCCTCGAGGTGTTGCGACGACCGCTTGAATTCACCCAGTACACCTCGATCGCCTTCGGCCTACGCTGCAAAGAGGCCAGCGTCCGACCCTCGATGGGCTCGGTCGGCGACGCGTACGATAACGCGATGTGCGAGAGCTTCTTCGCCACGCTCGAGACCGAACTCATCGAACGAAAGAGCTTCCGCAATCAGGCCGAGGCCAGGATGGCCGTGTTCGACTTCATCGAAGCCTGGTACAATCCCCACCGACGGCACTCTGCCCTCGGCCAATTGTCTCCTCTTAACTACGAAAAGGAACACGCCCCCGCCGCGTGAATCTCTAGTCCAAAACCGTCCACCGTGCGGGGCCAACTCCACCGGGAGGCTTCCCGCCGTCCACCGAAAGCCGTGGTAAATGGGCCCACCAGCTCCTGCCTGACGAGGGCAGTATCAGCGCCCCTGATGTCTGCACCGCTCACAAGCTTGAGCTCGTTGGACTGTTCTTCTTGAAAGATGAGTACCCCTTGATTGATGAGGGCGCGCGGTCCAGGACCCAACATCGCTCGTGCCTCCAACATCACGCGTGCCGTTTCCTCCAGCCCTTCGTGGGCCACGGCGTAGTGTTGAAATTCGCCGAAGGCATAGTCCAGCGGCCAAACCGAGTGTCCCTTAGGCGGGTCCCAGTCGGCCGCACAACCCAGCAACGGCAGCAAGCCCTCATCATCAAACACCGCTAGGACCCCGGTTAGCTGGCGTCGGTGGTGGGCGGAGCTGCGGTTGTACGATGGATCAAGCGCCTCTTGGCGAACTGCCCTCCAGAAAGGGCTCTCACGGGGATCTCGGGCCTCGTTGATGAATTTCTTCGTGAAGTTATTCAGGTCCTCGCGGAAGAGGCGACTAAAGCGACCCGATTCTTCCTGGAGTGCTTCAACGACTGGCAGGATTGGTGGCTCAAAGCCAATGAGCGCAGCGTCGGTGAGAACGCGCGCGATGTGCCGACGATCATGCTCGTGAGGAAAGGCCAAGAAGTGCGACGCACCAACGACCGTTCGGTAAGGGTCGGGCCGAGGAAGCACTAGCAGTCCGTGGAAGAAATAGGTTCCCAGCGGATGATGGGTGGGAGAGAAGGCAGACACGCGGGGGCTGTGTTGTTGTGCAAGAAGCGGGTTTTGGGGTCTGACGAGGCGATATTCGGCCCAAGGAAGGCGAAATAGCGCCGAATACGGCGGAAAAAGCGCGAGACGCGGGTTGTAACCTGAGTTGCGAGCGCAGCTGGTACGGTAGCGAGGCCCTGTAACGCACGGGGGGTTCCAACCCCGAACCGCTTGCGCATGAGAAGGCCGAGGTTGAAGGCCGCCGCGTGGATCAACATCCGTTTTCGAATCTCCTCCTGGCCCCGTATGTGGACGCGACGCAGCCCTCCGGTCACAAGCAAGTGCGCAAACCCCCGCTCCACCTTCTCGCCGCGCTGGCGCAGCAGCCGCATCCCCCGGTTGCCGCGGATCCGGCGGCGGTTGTCGTAGGTCGGCGTCTGCGCGTCCCGGTTGTTCTTCCATTTCCGGCGCCCGCGGTTGGGCTCGCTCACATAGCTGCGCAGCTCCCGCTCCTTCACGCCCGTCATGGTCTTGTTCGAGTGGTAGCCTTTGTCGGCCACCACTTCCTCGGGCTCTACCTGCACTACTTCCAGCTGCCGCTCTGCCTCGTCCAGCGTGTTGGGCAGCGACGCCACATCTCCCCCGTCCATCGTCTGCACCGTCACCGCCACAAGCGCACCGGTCTCCATGTCGACCGCCTGCTCCAACTTGTGCGCCAGGCGCGTCCTGCCGTCCTTCATCTTCGTGATCCGCGCCTCCGGGTCGTGCGGATGCACCCAGTCCTTGTTCGAGCCCTTCTTCGGACGCTTCCGGTCCAGCGTCGTCAGATCCTTGCGCGTCGGCGTCTCGATCCCCGACGCCCGGGCCACCTGCTGCAGCCATTCATCGTAGCCCAACCCGTCGTCGCGCCGCACGATCGTGCGCATCGCCGCATTCGCCTCCAGCGTCGTCGAGTCGACGCCCAGCGTCTTGCCGCTCAGCAACCCCGACCCCTTCAGCAGCTCCAGCACCCGCCCGAACACCGCCGCGTGCGCTTCCACGCTCAGGCGCTTGCGCGTCTTCGACAGGGTCGAATGCTCCGGCGGGTTCTTCGCCCACCCGTATCCCAGAAACTCACGCAACGACAACGAGTCCCCACACCGCCAGGCAATGCCCCGCTCCGAGCCGATCCCTTCCAGGTAGCCCACCATCATCATTCGGAAATACACCCCGGGAGCAATCCCCGGCCGACCCCGATTGTCCGCGTAGAACTCACGGCATGC
The DNA here is from genome assembly GCA_965197725.1 of Longimicrobiales bacterium. Taxonomy (GTDB): domain Bacteria; phylum Gemmatimonadota; class Gemmatimonadetes; order Longimicrobiales; family Gaopeijiaceae; genus UBA1138. Next base: position 59,787 of record CBDANQ010000057.1, on the reverse strand, counting down.
CTCTTCCGCGAACTCGTCAAACCCGCTTTTCGCCAGAAGCTCGTTCAAGGCCCAGTAGAACGGGTTGTCCAAGGCCCGAATCTCGCTCGCCACCACGAACATCTCGCCCTGCCGAGCCTCGGGCCGCTTGCCTACCGCCATCGCCGTCCTCGCTGCAAAAACCCTCGTGTCCTCCTGATTTAACACAACAGCGATGACCGGACTTTATCCACGGTCTGCTAGAGGAGCTCTCGGTCTCATATCGTCGTTGGGGAAGGCCGTGGGTGCCTCGCCACTTCCAAATCATGTGCGGCACCGGCTCTTTGCATCTGTCGCGTGTCTTCGCGAGGCTCGACGGAGGCACGGCTGTGCGACTCCTTACTTCCGGTGAGTATGGCCACGGCAGCGCCGACGAGGCACTCGTTCACCATATCGAGGGTAATTCGTGGGCAGGGTGGGACACCCACGCCCTCGTTTTCCTGCAGAACTGGTGGCCAAGCCTCATGCTGGGCACGCTGGTCTTCGTTGCCGCGTTGGCCTTTTTCCTCGGGAGATAGAACATCCAGCGCGACGGAGAATCTCGGCGCGTGACCGCCCCCCCATACTCCCCTCGCGAGGAGCTCGCCAACACCCTCACGCACGGCGCCGGCATCCTCGCCAGCGCCGCTGGCGCCGCGGTGCTCGTCGTGCTTGCGTCGGGCAACAGCTCGACGGCCGTGGTGGGAGCGTCGGTCTTCGGAGGCTCCCTCATCCTGCTCTACACGGCGTCCACGCTTTACCACGCGACCCGAAGACCGACCACCAAGGTGCGTCTTAAGGTGCTCGACCACTGTGCCATCTACGTCCTCATCGCGGGCACGTACACGCCCTTCACGCTGGTGGGCGTACGAGGCGCCTGGGGGTGGAGCCTGTTCGGCGTCATCTGGGGGCTGGCCGCGGCAGGCGTGGTCTTCAAGCTCTTCTGGACCGGGCGCTTCCCGAAGGTCTCGACGGCGCTCTACATCGCGATGGGATGGCTCATCGTCATCGCCGCCGTCCCCACCATGCGGGCGCTATCCCCCCTTACGCTGGCCTGGCTCTTCGCGGGAGGCGTGGCATACACGTCGGGCACGTTCTTCTACCACAACCGCCGCATCCCATACGCCCACGCCATCTGGCATGTCTTCGTGCTCGCGGGCAGCGTCTCGCACGGCATCGCGGTGGGAGTGCAGATCGTGGGCGCCTGACGAGCGCGCCCGCGAGTCACCGAACCACGGACGCGGATCATCGCGCGGCGGATCAGGTTCACCCAGCCGAATGATCCGCACCTCGTGCACCATCTCCGCCATGATCATCACGTAGTCGGCGTCTGCACGATCGTGTAGTTGTTGTTGGTACCAGTAATTCAGTTAGCAACCGCCATCCCGTCCTTGTGGGGCGTCGAGCCACCGGTCATCACGCCGGTCTGGACGTCGAACATGATCCCCTGGGCGCCCCCGACCCCCCCCCGCGTGGTTCTGCGCAGAATCTGATGACCCCGCGCCTCGAGTTGCGTCAGCACGTCTTCACTGATCCCCGGCTCGACAGTGACGCTCAGGCCACGGCCGTGGTTGATGCGAGGGATTTCCACCGCTTGCTGCATGTTCATCCCGAACTCGACGACGTTCAGGAAGATCTGGGCATGCTGCTGGGGCTGCACGGCGCCGCCCATGGCGCCGAACGTCATGAAGAACTCGCCGTCCTTGAAGGCCATCGCGGGGATGATGGTGTGGAACGGGCGCTTGTGCGGCTCGACGACGTTCACGTGGCCAGGCTCGCGAGAGAAGAGCGCACCCCGGTTCTGCAGCGTAAAGCCGGTACCCGGGGGAACTAGGCCGGAACCGAACCCCGAATAGATGCTGTAGATGAACGAAACGGCGTTGTGGTCCTTGTCCATGACCTCCAGAAGAACCGTGTCACCGTTCCCGCTGATTCCCGACTCCGGACGTTCCATCGCTTTCGTCGGAGAAATGCGCTTGAACTGACTCCTGCCGTACTCGGTGGAGATGATCTCTCGGACCGGCAGATGGCTGAACTCGGGGTCCGAGTTCCACCGCTGGATGTCGGCGTAGGCCAGTTTCTTCGCCTCGATGACATGGTGCAGATAGTCGGCCGAGTTGTGGCCCATCGCACCCAGATCGACGTTGCCCAGGATCTTGATCATCTCGAGCGCCGCGATGCCCTGACCGTTCGGCGGCAGCTCGTAGAGCCGGAAGTTCTTGTAGTCGGCGTAGATGGGCTCGACCCACGTGGACGTGTGATCCGCGAAGTCTTCCATGGTGAAGAAGCCGTCGTGGCGGTCGGAGTACTCGACCATCGCTTCCGCGATGGAGCCCTTGTAGAACGCGTCCCTTCCATGCGAGCCGAGCATTCTGAAGGTTCGTGCGAGGTCGGGGTTCCGAAACACCTCCCCAGCCCCGGGTGCTCGCTTGCCGTCGAGCAGCCACGTGGCCCGGGTCGAGGGCTCTTGGCTTATCTCGAGGGATCGCCAGGCGTCGGCGATGATCGGCGAAACCGGGAAGCCGTGCTCGGCATAGTAGATGGCGGGCTCGAGTACCTCAGCCATGCTCATGGTGCCGTACTTCTCTAGCACCTCGAACCAGCCGTCGACGGCACCAGGAACGGTCACCGAGTAGATCCCCCGGATCCGGTCCATGTCGTGCTTGTCGAGCTTCTCGTTCAGAGCCTCGAGCGTCATCCCGTACGGCGCCCGACCACTCGCGTTGAGGCCGACCAGCTTCTTCTCGGCGGCGATGTAGACCATGACGAACGCATCACCGCCCAGGCTCGTGCTGTTCGGTTCTACGACCGTGAGCACTGCCGCCGTCGCGACTGCTGCGTCGATGGCATTGCCGCCCGCTTTCAGGATGTCGAGCCCGGCGTTCGACGCGAGAGGCTGACTCGTAGCCACGACGCCGCGGAGGCCGGAGACTGGAGACCGGAGCGTCTCGTAGTTGAATCCCTCTTCTTCCTGTGCCTCTGCCTCTTCGAGGCCGAAGCTGAGGAAGAGGCATGGCAGCAGCGCAAGCACGGTCGCAAAGCGACGCTCAAGGACGGAGTTTAGCATGTGTTTCCCTCATGTGGCCTTCGGGATTTCCACGACAATAGTACGACCCTAACTCCTGTCCAAGAAATTCGGCGAGGGGATCGCCGACAGGGTGGGCGGCCGGTGCCGGGCTCGTCCTCGCTGGTGCGCCCCTTACACCGGCGTCGGTGGCAACATGAATCCACATGTCGGCCGGGAGCGCGGGTCAAGCGCGCGTCCAACGTGGCCACCTGCGCGTTCAGAAGCTCAGCATCGTCTGGCCTCGCGGAAACGGCCCGTGCCCCATCTCGTAGAGCAGATGAGCGCCCTCGCCGGCTACCGCCTCCTGCGGGGCCTCCCACGTGGCTGGCCTCGAGAGCTGCCTCACCGTCCTGTTCCAGGAGCCCAGCCACACCAGCATACCCGCCGCCCGCGCCACGTGGTCGCCAAGGAAGTGGAAACCGAGGAAGGACGATACCGGCGCCTCTCCCCGGCTCAATAGGTATAGGATCTGGTCGTAGAAACCGAGGTCGAACGCGGTCGAGTGCTGCGCTCGGTGTCGCCACGCGGATACCGTGAAGAGCACCGTGGCGGCGAGCGGGATCACGATCTTCAGACGGGTCGGGAGCGGCTCGTGGGGATCGTGGGGGCGTGCGCACACATGGAGTCGTGTGGGCCGGGTCGGCATGAGGTCGCATCCGGCCCGTCCTTGATGGCCCGCGTGCGCCGGTGAATAATACGCCCGATTCCCCGACCGTGCGGCCTGGCCTGTGAAGGGCCCGCCGGCCATCGATCACCCTACTTCCCCCGGGATATGTCCGCTCGGAATCTGTTCGATGGCGAGCCTCACTAGGCTCTGGAGGCGGCTCAGCAACTCCCTCCGGCGCCAGGCAGCGGATGCCGGGTTGCCCCTACCACTGCTGCTCGCGGTGTCGAGTGGCCTCCATCTCGTCGTTGCGCTTCTCGCCGTCAATCCATGGCATGCCGACGAGCACTTCCAGATCCTAGAACCTGCCTGGGCCAGGGCGGGTCTCGCCTCCATGGAGCAACTTCCGTGGGAGTTCCAGGACCGGATCCGTCCAACACTCCAGCCCACGCTCGCGCTCATCCTGCTGATGTCCATGCGTGCGATCGGCCTCACCAGCCCGTTCTTGTGGGTCCTCGTGCTGAAGCTGGGGACTCTCGCGCTCTCGATCGCGACGGTCGTGTGGATCGCGAGTGCAGCCTCCCGGTCTTTGGACCGGCCGGGGCGTCGTGCCCTGTGGCTCACGAGCCTGTTCCTGTGGTTCCTCCCGCTGTTCCACCACCGCTTCTCATCCGAGAACCTCGCCGGCATGGCATTCTTTGCCGCAGTCCCTCTGATCGGGCGGGCAGGCCCGTTTCGGGCGACCTGGTCAGGGGTCTTGCTCGGTCTCGCGTTCGTGTTCCGCTTCCAGATGGCGTTCGCCATCGCGGCGCTACTTGTCTGGTTCACCGTGCGTGAGGGCGGTGGCTGGAAGCGAACTGGGCAGGTGGTCGCGATTGCGGGCGCGGTCGTCGTGCTCTCGGTAGCCGTGGACTCGTGGTTCTACGGAGAGTGGGTTCTCACGCCCTGGGCCTACTTCCAGGCGAATCTCCTGGAGGGCGTAGCGTCGTCGTTCGGGACCTCTCCGTGGTACTTCTATCCGGTTCAATTCGTGCTCTGGACGGTACCGCCGCTGGGTTTGGCGCTGGCGCTCCTACTTGTGGCCGCGGCCTTCCTGAGACCCGCAAGTCCCTGGGTATGGTGCGTCGTGGCCTTCGTTGTCGGGCATTCGGTCATCGGCCACAAAGAACTCCGCTTCCTGATCCCACTCTACGCGATCCCGGTTCTGGTTGCCTACTCGGCTTCCGCGCTCGACCGCATCTTTTCGGTGCGAACGTGGAGGCTCGGCATCGTGTGGCCACTGGGCGCACAAAACCTCCTCCTGCTCGCGGTGCTCGCCACCCCCGCGATCCACCGGGGCAAGGAATTCGACTGGCACTATTTCCGTACGCTTTGGGAGGCATCCGACCGCGCCGGGGGCGCGCCGGTATACGTACTCCACACGCTCGAGGATCCGTACGAAGTGCGGGACCTCCGTGCGAACGTCTACCGACACCCGTCCATAGACGGCGTCCGCCTGGAGGTGGGCGAGCGCCCGGAAAGCCTCGTGCCACCGGGGGCCCGCCCCGACCGACTTCTGCTCGTCACTCGGACCGAATCCCCTCCCGTTTTGCAGAGCGTGGCCGGGCTCGCGCTGATCTACGAGTCGGAAGCAGGCTACGTCCGCATGGCTCGCCCACTCGGGCTCCGGAGGGCGCGCATCGTCACATGGCTCGAAGTCGTCGATCGATGGACGGTCTCGGAATGGAAGCGAAGAGTCTACGAGGTGCGGCTTGAAGGAGGTATCGGGCTTCGATGATCGCGAGCCGGTTGCCGTGGGACCCCTTCGCCAATCCGGTCATAAGCGATTATTGTAAAGCAGGCTTGCCCGGCCAATAGGAACTTGCCTGGACGGGCTGCCCAAAGCCCGATACCATCCAAGCCGGTCCGAAAACTGGTACCATGCTCCCGTACTGCGCAGAAGTACGCGAGTAATTCAAGGAGACATCCATGAGCGATAGTGGTCTCGACTTCACCCTCGCCATCGGGGGAGCAGCCGGCCAGGGGATCGCCACGCCAGGCAACATCCTCGCTCGCATCTTCGCGCGGCGCGGTCTGCATCTGTACGCATACAACGCCTATCAGTCGATCATCCGGGGAGGGCACATCTTCTTGACTGTGCGCGTTCGCGAAGAGGAGCCGCCCACGCACGGCGACAGCATAGACATGCTGCTCTGCCTCAACCAAGACACGATGGACCGCCACGTGGGCATCCTCCGGCCGGGATCCCGCGTGCTTTTCAACGGCGACAAGATCCAGCCCGGTGAGGTGCCGGACGGCGTCATCCTCTGCCCGATGCCCGTCGCCGAGCTGACGGAGGGCAGCAAGAACAAGCTCATCCAAAACACCGTCGCGCTCGGCGTCATGATGTCTTTGATGGGCATCGATTTCTCGGTGCTGGAGGAAACGCTCGAGCTCCTGTTCGGGCGGAAGGGATCCGCCGTGGTGGAGGAGAACGTGACCATGGCGCAGGCCGGCCACGACCACGGAGCCGCCAACTTCCAGCCGTTCCCCGTGCCGTTACCGATGGGGGATAAGCCCCTCGCCATATGGACCGGCAACCAGGCCCTGGCCATGGGCGGAGCAGCGGCCGGAGTCAAGTTCTACGCCGCGTATCCGATGAGCCCCTCAACCGGAGTCCTTCACTGGATGGCGCAGAACGCGCGCGAGTTGGGCATCATGGTGCGTCAGGTAGAGGACGAGATCGGCGTGGCGAACATGGTCATTGGCGCGGGGCACGCAGGCTGCCGCGCCATGTGCGCCACCTCCGGGGGCGGCTTCGCTCTGATGACGGAAGCGATCGGGAGCGCCGCGATGATGGAGATCCCCGCCGTCTTCATCAACGTGATGCGCGCGGGACCCTCGACGGGCGTCCCCACGAAGACGGAGCAGGGCGACCTCTGGCAGGCCCTCGGCGCCAGCCAGGGCGACTTCGAGCGCTTCATCGTGGCGCCGAAGGACACCCTCGACGCGTTCAACACCGTGCCCGAGCTCTTCAACCTCGTGGACCGCGCCCAGTGCCCTGGAATCCTAATCTCCGATCTCCTCATCTCGGAGGGGACGTTCACCATGGATCCCGACCTCATCGACCTCCACCCCGAGATCGACAGAGGCGCCCTTCTCGTCGATCCGGCGCCGAACGGAAACTATCTGCGTTATGCCGACACCGAGAGCGGGATCTCGCCGCGCGCGGTCCCGGGCCACGAGGGATACGTGCACGTCGTGGCGACGGACGAGCACGACGAGGACTCAGTGTTGATCAGCGACGAGTTCACCCACCCGCACAAGCGGCGTCGGATGGTGGAGAAGCGAGCCCGAAAGTTCCGGGGCGTCGCGGCCGACGTGCCCCCGCCGACGCTAGAAGGCCCCGCCGACGCCCAGGTGACGCTACTCGGCTGGGGTTCCACGTACGGCGTGATCCGGGAAGCGATCGAAATGTTGGCCGAACGCGGAGTCGTCGCCAATCAGCTCACTATCAAGTGGCTCGTCCCGTTCCACAGCGAGGTCGTCGGCGGGATCCTGTCCGCATCCAACCGGGTCCTCATCGTGGAGAACAGCTACTCGGGTCAGTTCGCGCGTTACCTGCGCAGCGAGACAGGCTTCGCCGCACAGGGACACATCCGCAAGTACGACGGGGAGCCGTTCATGCCGCACCATGTCGTCGAAGGGGTCCTCGAGCTGCTGGTGGGCGACGCCGACTCCGACCTTTACGTACCGCATCAGGAGATCATCGTATGAGCACCGCCGAGAGCACCTTGGGCCTGATCGGCCTCGAGCTTCCCCAGTCCCCGGCCTCGGCCAAGGAGTTCAAGGGCAGAGTCACGCCCGACTGGTGCCCCGGTTGCGGAGACTTCGGTGTGCTGAACTCGCTTCAGCGTGCTGTCTTCGAGCTGGGGCTCAAGCCGCACGAGATCCTGTGCGTCAGCGGCATCGGCTGCTCGTCCAACCTGCCGGGTTATCTGAACGCGTACGGGATGCACACGCTGCACGGGCGCTCTCTCCCGGTGGCCTCTGGAGCCAAGCTCGGGAACCATGAGCTCACCGTCATCGCCACCGGCGGCGACGGCGACGGCTATGGCATCGGGGGCAACCACCTGATGCATACCGCGCGCCGCAACCTCGACCTCACCTACCTGGTGATGAACAACCAGGTCTACGGCCTGACCACGGGCCAGGTCTCGCCCACCAGCCGCCCCGACATGAAGACCAAGAGCACGCCGTTCGGGAACCTCGAGTACCCCATCAACCCCCTTACGTCCGCGATCATGAACGGTGCGACTTATGTCGCCCGTGGCTACAGCTCGGATGTAAAGCACCTGACCGAGATCATCAAGAACGCCATCCAGCACCGGGGCTTTTCCCTCATCGACGTCTTCAGCCCCTGTGTCACCTTCAACCACGACAACGATGTCGCGTTTTACAAGCCGCGCATAAAGAAGCTGGAAGACGAAGGGCACGACACCAGCGATTGGAAGGCGGCCTGCGAGAAGGCGATGTTGTGGGGGGACGAGATCTACATCGGGCTGTTCCATGAGAATGATCGGCCCTCGCTGGATTCGCTCGAACCGGTCATCGCCGACGCCGACGGTGTTCCGCTCGCTCGCCGTCCGCTCGGACTCAGCATGGACCAGGCCGGCAAGCTCATCGGCCGGATGACGTAGGGAGAGCGTGGATCTTTCGCCGGTTCCGTTGCGAATTCAGGGACGACCACCGAGACTGACTCTCGGAGACCTTCGAGGTGTCGGACCAGGGGAGACATGAGCCAAGCGCCTTCCGGCTTTTCAAGCCTTCATTATGGAGCTGAAGCGTCGCCGGGTCGTTCGCGTCGCCCTCCTCTACGCCGCAGTCGCCTACGCGGTGTTGGAGGCAGCCGACCTCGTCATCGGCGCGCTGCAGCTCCCGGAGTGGCTGCTGAGCCTCCTCGTGATCACCGCGTTCGTCGGGTTCCCCATCACGGTCGCTCTTTCTTGGCTGTTCGACGTCAGCCCGGAGGGAATCGTCCGGACCCGGTCCCATACGTCGCCCACCGGCCAGCCTGTTACTTGGTTCAGCACAGGGTCGATCGTCGTCCTGATCGGAGCGTCTGTCGTGATTGCCGCGGGATGGTGGTTGACCCAGGCGACCGGAGCTGCCGACGGGGGTTCCGGAGGCACGGAGGCTATCCGGTCCATTGCGGTTCTGCCCTTCGACAACGTCGGACCAGATCCCGAGAACGATTACTTTGCCGACGGCCTCGCGGATGAGCTGCGCTCGCTCCTCTCCCGGATCGGGGGCCTTGACGTCGCGGCGCGGGCGTCGTCGTTCCAGGTCCACAAGCAGACGGCAGAGATCGCCGTGGTTGCGAGAGAACTGAGGGTACGGGCGGTACTCCGGGGCACGGTTGAGAAGCAGTCGGATCGGGTTCGGGTGACGGCGGAGCTGATGTCGGTCGACGACGGTGCGCTGTGGAACTCCGAATACGAGCGGCTCGTCGATGACATTTTCGAGGTCCAGTCCCAGGTGGCCTCGTCGATCATCGGCGCGTTGGAGCTGCGCCTGCCTCAGGGAGAGTTGATGCCGGTCGATGACATCGCGACGACGAACGTGATGGCGTACGACAAGTATCTCTGGGGCCGCTTCAACTTGAACCGTAACACCGTCGCCGGTGTCCGCGACGCGATCGGCAACTTCCAGATGTCTGTCGGCTTCGACTCGGCGTACGTACCGGCTTGGTCAGGGCTAGCAGAGTCCTACGCGCAGGCGCTCGAGCTCTCAGATACGAACCCGGACGAGACGATCGCCGCTGGACTGATAGCCGCCGAAACGGCTCTCCGGTTGGACTCCGCTTCGGCCGCGGCACGCTCGGCGCTGGGGTTCTTCAGATATCAACGATACGAGTGGGAAGAAGCCGCGATCGAGCTCTGCCGAGCCCTGGGCGCCGACCCAACGTCCTCGCTGGCGCGCGCGCGCTATGCCGAGCTCCTGATCGTCACGGACAAGGCCGAACAGGCCGTCGCAGAGATCCGGACCGCCCGGCTGAACGACGCTCTCTCTCCGGCCCTGCGGCGAACCGCGGCGCGGGTCCTGGCCGCTTCGGGACGGGTCGAGGAGTCGATCCGAGAGGCGCAGCAGGCCATCCAGCTCGACCCGGACGACCCCCGGACGTGGTCGGACATGGGGTTCCTCTTCATGGCGGCCGGCCGCTTCGGTGATGCGCGTAACGCCTTCCAGCGGCTCGCCGAGCTGACGGGAGCCGACCTCGCTCCCTTCGCGGCCTTCGTGAGTGCTGCCGAGGCGTACACCGGCTCGGGCAGTCCAGGAGCGCTCCCGGATGGGCTCGAGGAGCTGATCGGGACCAACCCGGGCACGTCTGCGATGTATCTCGCGGTAGTCGGACTACAGGAAGAAGCGCTTGTTTCGCTCGGCGCGGCCGTCGAGCGCAGGGCCTGCGGCCTGGCGATGCAGCTCAAGCAGCCGTCGCTGGATGGCTTGCGCGCCGATCCGGGCTTTTCGAGGCTTCTCGCCGAGCTGGGCCTGGAGGGATAGCCGGCTAGAGGGGTCCGTCCGCCTGGCTTGCTGGTCATCGACGAGATCCGACGACGTCCGGATCTCTTCCGCTCGTTGAGGGTTCTTGCCGACCGCCCCGGGCGTGCGGCGCGCGTCCTCATCTGGGCAGCGCGTCACCGTCGCTGCTACGGCAGGGATCCGAGTCTCTGGCCGGACGCATCGCATTCCAAGGTGACTAAGTCAATGAGGAGCGCCCGGGACACGCTTGGCATCGAGCTGGTGCGTGTCGTCCACGCGGGCCGTGACAGCTATCCTCTTCAAGAGGGTTTCCGCGCGGTGTCGATCCACGAGCTCCTCGACGAGGTGCGGCCGCTCCCCCATCGATAGGTTTCCGAACCTTCCGATCGCGGTGGGATGCTGATGACGTTCGTCTCGGGTCGAGACAGCGAATGATCGGGACGAGGGCCGTAGGACAGAATCGTCTCGTGGGATCTGCACGCTGGGAGGTGTCCAATGAAGCGCAGTTCGGTGGTGACGCGCCTGGTCGTCCTGGCGGCGGTTGGGCTCGTGGGACTCGGGCTCGAGGCCATGGCCTCCGGTGCGTCAGGCGGCCCCGAGGTTGACTCGCTCCGCGAGCTCGCCGGACGGCTCGCCGAGTGCGACACGTCCCGCTCAGCATCCTGCCCACCCGCACTCTGTTCGAGCCGGTGGCCGAGCACAAGCTCGACGCCCTTCGCATGGCTCTGGTCGAGGCAGGAGCCACAGTCCACTTCCCCGCGGTCGTCCTCGTGAACGACGGTGCGCCGGTGGGCAACGCCTTGGTCGGGTACAAGCCCGCCGAGGTCTACGAGTCGATGCTCGGCCTCCGAGTTGGGACACTCGAGGAGAGAGCACTCACCACACCCGCCGCGCCCACCGCATCCGCCGTGGGCGACGTGCCGATGCGCGACGTGGAGTTGCTCGGCTCGTACCCGCTAGCGAGCAGGCCAGGCGCGTTCTTCCGCAGAGCCCCGGGCACTCGCTACATCTCCTTCGATCTGGGGGGGGTAGTCTATCTCCAGCACCTGGAGTCCAATGAGCGCTTCAGCGCGCCGGGCCGATTGGATTTCGTCCCGTCTCCGGACGGCGCATTTTTCGTCACGCCGGGGGCCCGCTATTCCGGTCTCCAGTTCTACAGCGCGCGTGAGCTCTTCCGGCTCGGCGCCCACAGCCAGGCTCGCTCCCTCGCGCCGCTGGTGGTCGACGAGACGCTACGCGACGAATATCCGTCCGTAGGCATTCTCGACCGCGAGGAGGACGGGAGCCGCATCCGCTACCGCGTGCTCACCGCCTGGCGAGAGGGAGCGCAGTACCGGGACTACGAGCTCGGCTTCGACGGCGAGGGCGGCATCACCGATATCCTAGCCATGGGGAGCAAGACCGCCGCGTGCCAGGACCTGCAGCTCTCACTGCCGATCGTCTCGAAGGACGGTCGCGAGATGTCGGCCAGGGACGAGAAGACCGGCACGACGAAAGTGTTTCGGCTCGGCTCGGACGGCGTGTGTCGCGAGGTCTTCGACTCGGGGATGCAGACCACCAAGGCCAACTTCAGCTACGACGGCGCGCTACTGGCCTTCGGCTCACGCGACGGACAGCGGACCGAACTCGGAGACGCACGTCCGGCCATATACGTGATGGACCGGCACACCGGTGAGACGACGCGCATCCCACAAAGCACATCCAGGAGCCTGACGATCCCGGAGTTCGTGGGGCCCGACAGCCTGCTGTTCCTGGTCGCGGGCCTGCGGGGAAACGACCCCAGCGAGTTTCGGCTCGTATGCTGCGTACGCTGAAGGACGGGGGACGATGAAGCTGTGGGCCGCACATCCTGAACGGGATGTCGCCAGGGATGCGGAGCTGGAGGTCTAGTCATGGACTGGCACGACATCTGGATCCTATACCGCCGTGAGCTTCGCTCCGCGCTGCGCGAGCGAGCCATCGTGGTGAACAGCATCCTCATGCCGCTTTTCCTCTATCCGGTCATGCTCTGGGTGATGTTCACCGGGATCGTGTTCGTGACGGGCCTCGCGGAGCGCACGAACTCACGCCTCGTGATCCTCGACGCGCCTTCCGCGCACCCCGCCGTCATGGACACGCTGCAGGCGAGGACGAACCTCGAGATCCGAGAAGACGGCATCAGCCCCGACTCCGCCGCGGAGCTCATCCGTGTCGGGGAGTTGGACGCGCTGGTCGAGTTCCTGCCGCCGGAGCCCGAGGCTCGAGGCCTGGACGACAACTTCCGGGTCTCCTGATCCGATACGATCGGGCCGTGGAGCGCAGCCGCCGGGCGAGAGACCGTGTGGAGAGCATCGTGAGCGGCTACCGGCGTCGATGGGTGGAGCGGGAGGCCGCGGCGCTCGACATATCCGATGTGGACCAGGAGCAGTTCCGCATCGTTCAGGACAACGTCTCCAGCGGCCGACAGATGGGCGCGCTCATCATGGGCATGCTGATTCCGCTCTTCCTGGTGCTCATGGTGGCTTTGGGCTGCCTGATCCCGTCCATCGACAGCACCGCCGGCGAGCGAGAGCGTTCCACTTGGGAAACGCTCATGACGGTGTCGGCGTCGCGGTTGAGCGTGGTCACCGCCAAGTACTTCTACGTGGCCACGTTGGGCATCCTGGCGGGCGTGCTCAACGTGATCGCAATGTTCGTGTCGCTGGGCGCCATCGTGGGACCTCTCCTGGCGGACGCGGGGGCCGGAGCGGACGCATTCCAGTTCAGCCTGCCGCTCCTGGCGCTGCCGGTGATGATCGTGGCGGCCGTCGCGCTGGCCCTCTTCTTCGCGGCAGCGATGATGATCCTTGCGGCCTTCGCCAGGACCTTCAAGGACGGTCAGGCCATGGTCACCCCGGTGTACTGGCTGGCGCTGCTCCCAATCCTCCTCGGGCAGCAGACCGATCAGACGCTCACGCCGGCCATCGCCGCCATCCCCGTGGCCAACGCGGCGAGGATGATCCGAGACGCCATCAATGGCGTCTTCATCTGGCCGCTCATCGCCGAGACACTGGCGGTGCTCCTGGTGATGGTGGCGGCTTGCCTGCTTCTCGCCCGGGCGGTCCTCCAGTTCGAGGACCTCCTGATGGGCTCCTTCGACGGAAGCTTTTGGCGCTTCGCCAAGGAGCGGCTGATGGGAAGGAAGTACAGGAATGTGGCCGGAGCCGGGGCAGGAGGCGACTGACATGGACACTCGATCAGCGTTGGATCGACGGGACGAGGACACGAGATGACGGAAGGCGCCAGCGTTCGTGTGCAAGCGCTCCACAAGAGCTTCTGGGACGAGTCCCGGGGAGAGGTCCACGCCGTCGCCGGCATCGACTTCGAGTGCAGGCCCGGTGAGGTCTTCGGTCTCCTGGGCGCGAACGGCGCCGGGAAGACGACGACGCTCCGCATGTTGGCAACGATCCTGAAGCCCACCGGAGGGAGCGCATCCCTCAACGGCCACGACGTGCTCGCCGAGCCCGAGGCGGTGCGGCGAAACCTGGGGTTCTACTCAGCCTCGACGGCGCTCTATCCGCGCCTGACCGGCCGCGAGACGCTGGAGTTCTTCGCTCGCATCAACCGATATCCCACCGACCATGTAGCCCGGCGCGTCGAGACGGTAATCGAGCGATTCGGGATCGCGGAATACGCGGACGCCCGGGTGGAGAAGCTGTCCAGCGGCATGAAACAGAAGGTCTCCATCGCTCGAACGATCGTCCACGATCCGCCCGTCCTCATCTTCGACGAGCCCACGGTGGGCCTGGACGTGATGGCGGCGCTGGAGATGCAGCGGGTGATCCGCGAGGTCCGGGACGAGGGCAAGACCATCATCTTCTCCACCCACATCATGAGCGAGGCGGAAAAGCTGTGTGATCGCATCGCGATTATCCACCAGGGCCGAATCCTGGCTCTGGGAACCCTCGAAGAGCACAGGCAGGCCACCGGGCAGCACTACCTCGAGGACATTTTCGTGCAAGAGGTCATGGCCGTGAAGGACGGCGGCAGGCAAGAGGTCATGGCCGTGGAGGACGGCGGCGGACATGCGGCAGCAAGCGACGGCGGCTCGGGGGAGTTGGAGAGCGGCCCGTGAGCCGGAAGCGATCCGGCGACCCGGGGGTGCTGGCGACCCTCTTCCTTTACGAAATCAAGAGGCTCGTGCGTGACACCCGCATGATCCTCATCGTCGTGGTGGCGCCGCTCGTTCTCTTCCCGTTCATCATCTTCGTCATGCGCTCGGTAGAACGGTCCGAGGAGCGGAGGCTGGTTGAGACCGTCTACGAATACGCCCTTGTCGGGGATGAGGTCGAGTGGGGTCGAGAGATCGTGGTGGCGGCATTGGAGCTCGAGGCCAACGACCCCGACACCTCTCGGGCGCGCGTGCGCTTCGAGGAGCGGCAGGTCAGCGATGCTGACGCACTGCTTAGCTCAGCGGGGATCCACCTGGTGGTCGGAGCTCTGTCGCCCGGGGCGTACGAAAGTATTCGGGCAGCAGAGGCCGTGGCGGACACCGCCGACGCGGAGGAGGACAACGCCGACACGGAGGAGGAAGAAGAAGCGGCTCCGGAACTGCGCACGCTTCGCCTTCTCTTCCGAGGCCAGAGCGACTTCTCCCGGAACGCCTCCACTCGGCTCGACGCCCGCATCATCGAGTTGCGTTCGCGGCTCAGGGACAGCGTCTATACCTCCCGGGGCTTCCCGGTGGCACCGGAGCAGATCGCCACCGTGGAGACCGAGAACACCGCCAGCGCCGAAAAGGAGGGAGGCGCGCTTCTGGGCCTCGCGCTCACGCCCTTCCTTCTGCTCCTGATGCTCACGGGAGGCTCCATCATGGCGGCGGACGCCATCAGCGGCGAAAAGGAGCGGGGTACGCTGGAGACGCTGCTCACCACTGCGGCAGCGCGGTCGGACATCGTCATCGCCAAGCTGCTGGGCATCGTCGCGGTTGGGATCTCCGTAGCGGTCGTCAACATCCTCAACCTCCTGGTCTATGTCGTTCTGGGCGTCGTGGACCTTCCGGAGAATTTCGCGGTGGCGTTGTCGACGCTGGACTTGGTCCTGCTGCTGATCCTCTTCCTTCCGCTCACGGTGCTCATCTCGAGCACGCTGCTCTTGCTGTCGGGCTACGCGAAGACCTACAAGGAATACCAGATCTACTTCTTCCCTCTCTTCCTGGTGTTCCTGGTGCCGTCGTTAGCGGGTATGCTGCCCAGTATGGATCTGCGCTCCGCCATCGCACTCGTGCCCATCGCCGGAATCGGCGTGGCCGTGCGCGAGATCATGGTGGGAGAGTACGACTGGCTCGTCCTCTTGCTGGCCTTCAGCTCCACGGGCGGAGCGGCCTGGTGGGCCGCGCGGCTCACCG
Organism: Longimicrobiales bacterium; assembly: GCA_965197725.1. Taxonomy (GTDB): domain Bacteria; phylum Gemmatimonadota; class Gemmatimonadetes; order Longimicrobiales; family Gaopeijiaceae; genus UBA1138. Next base: position 44,232 of record CBDANQ010000057.1, on the reverse strand, counting down.
AACGCACGCTCTCCGCCGAGCGACTCGTATCACATTCCGACCTCGACGAGGCGGACCTCATGGGAGGGCCCGCGCTCTTCCCGCGGCACGTGCTCCGCTGGTTCGGCGTGATGTGGGTGACCTTCCTGGTCATCTCCCTGTGGTTCGGCGAGGGCCTCGGTGTGCGGGGGCAGGTCGTGGTCAACCTGGTGTTCATCTTCTTCGGCGGATCACTCCTGATGATCCGGCGCTATGGGCTCGAGCCGCGCGCCGCCTTCGCTCTGCGGCCGGTACACCCGCTGGTCTGGCTGGCCGTAGTCATCGGGGCTCCCGCCGGCTACATCGTTGGGATCGGCCTTGCCGAGCTTGTGAACGCTTACGTATTCCCCGTGCCCCAGAACGTGCTCGACGCTTTCGGCGACACTCTGCTGGGCAATCAGATGCCCCTTTGGCAGCTGCTGCTGTTCCTCACCATCATGCCCGGCATCCTAGAAGAGCTCGCGTTCCGCGGCGTCCTTCTACACGGGCTCCGGAAGATGTTCGGCCCCGTTGGGATCTGCCTGGTGGTGGGGGTGATCTTCGGGATCTTCCACGTGTCCTTGTTTCGGCTGATCCCGACGGCGTACCTCGGGGTGGTCTTCGCCGCGGTGGTCCTGCTCACGGGCTCCATCTTCCCGGTGATGCTCTGGCACTGCGCCAACAACGCCATCGGGCTCGTGCCGGCTCACATGGGGTGGGTCACGGAGGAGACGGTGATCCCGTGGTGGGGCTTTGCGCTGGGCCTGGTGGGCCTGCTCGTCGCGCTCGGGATGATCTGGAGCGTGCGCACGCCATATCCGGACCTCAAGAAGAAGAGACCGGAAGCGTTCGAGTAGGCCCGAGAATGGGTGCCCAGCGACCGCCGATGCGGATTGTTAAAAGCCGTTGATCTCTCCGAAGTCAAAGCAACACCCGGGTCCCGCGTGGCTGCTGCACGCCACCTGCAGACGTTTCGCCCTTGGTGGCGCGTGCTCTGAGCCGAGCGACACGGATCCACTTCCCATCACGAGAGCTCCAACCTCCGGGTCCGTTCAGCTGAGCAAGACGCGACCCAGCAGCGCTAACGACACAGTCCCGAAAAGAACGGTCACCCAGACGAAGGCGACGGACCGCAGGGCCACACGTGCATCAACGTCCTCCGCGGAAGCGAGTCCCAAGCCAAGGCCCAACAGCCACAGCACTGCGGTGATACTGAACTGAACCGCGAGCAGATAGACGGTGAACGAGCTGTCGAGATCCAGAGCCGCCATTCCACAGACGACCCCCCAGAATGCCCATGTGGCAGCCCTAACCGCCTCTGCCAGGGACAGAATCCTCCCTTGCAGCAAGACGGCGAGCTGCGCTACCAGCGCGACGAAGGCGATCCATACAACAGCGGCTACGGGAAGGAGAAGAATGCCGAGCCGGTCCGCCTTCTTCAAGAAATCGACGGGATCCGCCGCAGGCGTCGACAGCATGGATGCCATGAAGTGAGCTCGAGCTCCACGCGGCACGACGACCTCCTGGTTCACCCAGAAGAGGACAGTCGAAGTCGCCACGACCAGGAGCAGCTGAACCCCCACGGCAGCCCAGGTCAGCCGGCCCGGTGGCATATCGGCGGTGTTCTTGCGAGTGTCGCTCATGCGACCAGCCGGGCCAGCTCCGAATCGTCGATTCGAGACGGGGTGGGCAGCTCCTGAATTCCCCGGGCATGGAGAACGAGGAGTCGATCGGCCGAGCGCAGTTGATCGCCGTGGTGTGAGATGAGCAGGACGATGTTTTCCCGCGCGTATCTCCTCAGGGGCTCGAAGACCATTTTCCGGAGTCCGATATCCAGCACGGCCAAGGCCTCGTCCAGGATGAGCACGGACGGCTTCGTGAGAAGGGCCCTGGTGAGCCCGATGATTTGGCGTTCGCCTGCCGAGAGCGAGCCGCCGCGCTCACCTACAGGCCGCCCCAAGGCCAGCGCCGGTCTGCGGAACGCCGAGTGGAGACCCAGATTCATGATCGAGTCCCGCACATGGTCAGTACTGTGGGCCCCCACCGGATTCAGATTCTCGAGCACGGTCGAGCGAAAGAGCCGGGACTCCTGGGCGACAACCGCGACGCAGCGCCGGTAGGAAGCGAGCTCGAACTCGCAGGCGCGAGCCGAGTTGATGAGGACTTCGCCAGAGGAGGGCGGGAGCTGTCGGGTCAGAATCCGGGCGAGCGTGCTCTTCCCGACGCCGTTGCGTCCCGCGAGCGCGACCACGCCCGGCTCGAGCGTGACGTCGACGTTCTGGAAGAGCGGATCTCCGGAGGGCCAGTCGAATGACAGGCCGCGCAGGCTCACCGTCGACACGCGCTCGAGGCTGCGTCTGCCGCCTGTGGACTCGGGTTCGACGAGAAGGAGGTCGCGTAGCCGCTCCGCGGCTACGGTAGCTCCCTGATAGGACACCCAAGTGCCCACGACATGCGAGACACCAGCGACGATTCCGGCGAGTAAGGAGTAGGCTGCCACGAGGGAACCGATTGTCAGGCCATCTGAGACCACCAGGCCACCACCGAACACGAGTAGGGCGACCGTGAGGAGGGACCCGAACCCTTGCGCAACTGCACCGACCTGCTCGTGTCGACGACCCAGTGCGTACGCCGAGTCCTGGAAACCGCGGTAGGCGGAGACGGTTCTGGAAACGGCCCACTCGACCCATCCGTTGAGGCGGATCTCCTCGTGACACGAGAGATGGTCGAGGTACGTGGCTTCCGTGTTCGCGAACGCCCTCATGACCTCGCGCTGGTCGGACTTCAACCGTGCGGCGAAGGCCGCCAGGATGAGTGCGTATGCGGGAATCAGGAAAACGGCGGCGAGAGCGAGCGGGCGAGCGATGACCCACACCGCAAGCAGAGACGTCACCGCAACGGTAACAGCCAGGACTGAGCTGCCGACGAGATCCGCTACCGCGGATTGGATGCGTCCGATGTCGTGCGCTCGGGCTGTCAGGTCTCCCATCCTGCGACTGGCGAAGAAATCGTGCGGAAGGTGAAACAGCCGCTCGAGAAATTCGCCCGCGACGGAATTGCCGAGTCGTCTGGAGATCTCGAGGACGAAGAGCTGTCTGAGCAGTCCCAGGCACGCCTGAATGATACCCACGGCCAGCAGCGCGAAGCCTGCCACCACGATTCGGTTCGCCTGACCGGACGGGATGAGACCGTCCAGCAACCATCGGATGAACAGGGCCACGACGATGCCGAGCCCCGAGTACACCACCCCGAGGAAGACGGCTTGCTGAACCCAGGCCAGAATGGGCCGGCAGTGCTGCAGCATCCAGCGCGTCCAGTGAGGAGGACTCTTCCGCTGCAGGGCTCCGTCCGGTGACACGAATAGGACGGCTCCGGTCCAGCACTCCTGGAACTCCTCCACGCGCATCCGGACCAACCCCTGGGCGGGGTCTGCGGCCAAGACGTAACGATCGCCGAGCTCGTATACGACCAGGAAGTGCAAGAGCCCCTCACGCACGGTATGGGCGAGGAAGGGCATCTGGTCCTGGGCGCGAAGCTCGTCGAAGGTGCCCACGGCACCCTCGGCCCTGAGGCCGAGGTGGCGAGCGGCGTTGGCCAGACCGGCCATTGAGCTACCGCTCTTTGTCGTGCCCGCCAACCGCCGCACGTCCGGCAAGGGGTAGTCCCCGCCAAAGAACCTCAACACGCTCAGGAGGGCGGCCGGGCCGCAGTCGACCCGGTCGTGCTGCCGCACCGCCGGATATCGCCTACGCCGCATGGCGAAACACTACCTGGGAGCCATCGGACATCGAAACGATGTGCTAGGCTTCAATTCCGGGTCCCGCCACGCCGACGAAGATGTCCTCTAGCAGACCGTGGATAAAGTCCGGTCATCGCTGTTGTGTTAAATCAGGAGGACACGAGGGTTTTTGCAGCGAGGACGGCGATGGCGGTAGGCAAGCGGCCCGAGGCTCGGCAGGGCGAGATGTTCGTGGTGGCGAGCGAGATTCGGGCCTTGGACAACCCGTTCTACTGGGCCTTGAACGAGCTTCTGGCGAAAAGCGGGTTTGACGAGTTCGCGGAAGAGGCATGCCGTGAGTTCTACGCGGACAATCGGGGTCGGCCGGGGATTGCTCCCGGGGTGTATTTCCGAATGATGATGGTGGGCTACCTGGAAGGGATCGGCTCGGAGCGGGGCATTGCCTGGCGGTGTGGGGACTCGTTGTCGTTGCGTGAGTTTCTGGGATACGGGTGGGCGAAGAACCCGCCGGAGCATTCGACCCTGTCGAAGACGCGCAAGCGCCTGAGCGTGGAAGCGCACGCGGCGGTGTTCGGGCGGGTGCTGGAGCTGCTGAAGGGGTCGGGGTTGCTGAGCGGCAAGACGCTGGGCGTCGACTCGACGACGCTGGAGGCGAATGCGGCGATGCGCACGATCGTGCGGCGCGACGACGGGTTGGGCTACGATGAATGGCTGGAGCAGGTGGCCCGGGCGTCGGGGATCGAGACGCCGACGCGCAAGGATCTGACGACGCTGGACCGGAAGCGTCCGAAGAAGGGCTCGAACAAGGACTGGGTGCATCCGCACGACCCGGAGGCGCGGATCACGAAGATGAAGGACGGCAGGACGCGCCTGGCGCACAAGTTGGAGCAGGCGGTCGACATGGAGACCGGTGCGCTTGTGGCGGTGACGGTGCAGACGATGGACGGGGGAGATGTGGCGTCGCTGCCCAACACGCTGGACGAGGCAGAGCGGCAGCTGGAAGTAGTGCAGGTAGAGCCCGAGGAAGTGGTGGCCGACAAAGGCTACCACTCGAACAAGACCATGACGGGCGTGAAGGAGCGGGAGCTGCGCAGCTATGTGAGCGAGCCCAACCGCGGGTGCCGGAAATGGAAGAACAACCGGGACGCGCAGACGCCGACCTACGACAACCGCCGCCGGATCCGCGGCAACCGGGGGATGCGGCTGCTGCGCCAGCGCGGCGAGAAGGTGGAGCGGGGGTTTGCGCACTTGCTTGTGACCGGAGGGCTGCGTCGCGTCCACATACGGGGCCAGGAGGAGATTCGAAAACGGATGTTGATCCACGCGGCGGCCTTCAACCTCGGCCTTCTCATGCGCAAGCGGTTCGGGGTTGGAACCCCCCGTGCGTTACAGGGCCTCGCTACCGTACAAGCTGCGCTCGCAACTCAGGTTACAACCCGCGTCTCGCGCTTTTTCCGCCGTATTCGGCGCTATTTCGCCTTCCTTGGGCCGAATATCGCCTCGTCAGACCCCAAAACCCGCTTCTTGCACAACAACACAGCCCCCGCGTGTCTGCCTTCTCTCCCACCCATCATCCGCTGGGAACCTATTTCTTCCACGGACTGCTAGAGAGGCGGCGAGACTCCCGTGTGCCTCTCTCAACTGGTCGAGAGATCCGGACGAGACCAGTCTGCCCTCGGCGATGATGGCGATGTGGTCCGCGAGTCGCTCGGCCAACTCCAGGATGTGCGTGGTGAAGAACACCGTCTTGTCCGCATCGACCGCTTCCCGGATCACGGCTTTGACCTCTCGGGCGCCGTATACGTCGAGCCCCCCGGTCGGTTCATCGAGCACCAGGATATTGGGATCGAAAGAGAGGGCGGCAGCGAGCGCGGTCTTCTTTTTCATCCCGAGGGAATAGCCCCGAATCACACGGTCGACGTCCTTGCCGAGGCCGAATCTCTGGAGATACTCGGCGCCTCGGGAGGAGCGGGAGTCGCGGCCGTAGAGCTTCGCAATGAGGTCGACGAACTCCGCGCCGGTCAGAAAGTCGTAGAGCTTCGGATTCTCGGCGACATATCCGATCCTCTTGCGCTCGATGCCGATTTGACGTGAAGCGATGCTCACACCGTTGATCTTGATGTCACCGCTGGACGGATGCTTCAGACCCATAAGCATATGGATCGCGGTCGTCTTCCCCGCTCCGTTCGGGCCGAGAAAACAGAAGACGTTTCCCGGTTCCACGTCGAGGCTGAGGCCGTCGACAGCCAGCTTGTCGTCGTAGTACTTCGTGACGGACTCGTAGACTAGCGCCGCGGTCATATCTCCGACTCCCCGAGTCGCTTGGCGCCGAACAGGCCCATGCCACCCGCAACCGCAATCCCGAGCAGGCTCAATACAGTGAGGGCGCCAACGCCACGGTGATGAGGGCCACCGGAGGCAAGATGACGAGGGGCCACCGAGTCCACGGTCCTGAGACGACCCACTGGACCAGGGGCGTGACGAAGTCGAGCGACGCGATGTTCGCGGCTAAAGCCTCACCTCCGTGGGAGACGACGACGCCGGGCACCGCGATGAGCGCGAGGAATGCAAGCACTCCGGCCAATCCCGCCGACGCCCGGAGCCCCCAAAGATTGAATCGCGCGCCGGCGCGGAGCACAACCGCTCTGAACGCTCCCGCGGACACGAGGCCGAGCAGGGTGAGCGAGAGCACAAAGATCGAGCCGGTGGCCAGGACCGGCTCCAGGCGACCTGACGAATGGGAGACGAGCAACCGCCCATACCCCATGGCGTGAACGATCCCCAGAAGCAGGATCGAGGCACCTATGCCAGGGACGAGAAGCACGTAGGCCGCTAGGCCGGGAACGGCCCCCGGGAAATGCATCAGTGGCTCGGTGTCCTTGGAAGTTCGCGACCTGCATGGCGAGCGCCGCGAAGACCGAAACGCAGGTCACGACGAGCAGCACGACGTTGGCCACCCGGAGCAACTGAAGCTCCTGGTATGGCCCCACCACCCCAAACATCTCGCTGTCCCCGGTCAGATAGCTCAGGGCGAGAGGAACAGCGAGAATCACATACAAGAGCACAAGCTTTCCGCTCAACGTTGTCCGCAGGTCGTGGAAGAATCTCCGAGAAGCTGACCCAGCCGTAGTTGAAGGTCCCTGAAGAGGGAAAAGAAAAGTGGTGGCTCCGAGGGTGCCCGATCCGATAGGATCGGGTGCGCTAAAAACCCAAAAACGGAGCCACCACGATGAAGAGAACGTACGAAGTAGCGAGTGACACGGACAGGCGTGCGATGGCTGAGTTCGTGAAGCGAGAAGGCCAGTTCCTGCTGCCGATGGTCGAGCTCGTAGAGCACACGGAGCTCGCGATCGACGAAGTCGTCCAGGTGATGGGCCGAGCGACGATCGAGGCGGTACTCGAGATGAGCGCCGAAGGAGTGGCGGGCCCGAAGCAATCGGGCAAGGCACGCGAGGAGGGGGCGACGGTCTGGTACGGCCGCCAGGGCGGTCAGGTCTACCTGTCGGACCGAAAGGTCCGTATCCAGCGGCCTCGGCTGCGTGAGCGGACTGGCGGCCAGGGCGGCGAGGTCGAGGTGCCAGCGTACGAGGCGATGCGCAGGCCGGGCACCATGGCGGACCGAATGTTGGAGATCCTGATGGCAGGTGTGAGCACCCGGAAATACGGCCAGGTGATCGGCGAGATGGCCGACACGGTGGGGGTGAGCAAGTCGTCGGTGAGCCGCGAGACGATCGAAGCGTCGGAGCGCGTGCTGAAGGAGCTGATGGAGCGGCGGCTGGACGCATGGGATCTGTTGGTGATCTACCTGGACGGTATCCAACTCGGTGCGCACCACGTACTTGCGGCTGTGGGCGTGGACACGGACGGCAAGAAGCACGTGCTGGGGATGCGGCAGGGAGCGAGTGAGAACACCGAAGTGACGACGGCCCTGCTGCAGGATCTGGTCGAGCGGGGTCTGGACCCCGAGCGTCGACGCCTGTTCGTGATCGATGGCTCGAAGGCGTTACGGAAGGCGATTGTTCAGGTGTTCGGCGCGGGCCACTCGGTCCAGAGATGCCGACATCACAAGCTCAGAAACGTGCTCGCTCACCTACCGAAGGATCAGCACCCGCAGGTGAAGGCCGCGATCCGCGCGGCCTGGAAGCTCGACGCGAGGGACGGCGTGCAGAAACTCGAGCAGCTCGCGCGGTGGCTTGAACGAGATCAGCCGTCGGCCGCAGCGAGCCTGAGGGAGGGGCTGGGTGAGATGTTCACAATCAACCGGCTTGGGCTACCGCCTCGGCTGAGGAAGTGCCTCGGCACCACGAACCTGATCGACAGCACCCACGCAGGCGTGAGGCAGAAGACCTATAGGGTGACGAACTGGAAGAACGGAGCGATGGCACTGAGATGGGCCGCTGCCTCCTTCGTCGAGACCGAGAAGAACTACCGACGCATCGTCGGCTTCGACCAACTCTGGATGCTCAAAGCTCACCTCGATGACCGCGAGCCGGTTGCCGAAATGAAGATGGCAGGTTAATCACGAAAGCCTCGGAGTCACCACCTTCAACTGAGCCGGGGACACCTTCGTCGTCCGGGGAGCCTACGTGAAGTCCGTAGCCGGGAAGGAGGTCCCACCGGCCAGAGGCGAGGGGCCTCCGGGAGGGTTGTCCGGTGCCGCTCGCGACGAGTCGATCCTGTGGTCCCCTCGGGTGGCGGAGCATGGGGTGCCCTGAGGGGTCGGCACCAGCTTGACGCACGAGCGTTCGCTCCGATATATACCTCCTTCCGTGGGTGAGGCGTAACGTTGTTCTGGGTCCACACTCTACATGTAAAGGCGGACAGCCAAGTGCGACTCTGTAAGAGCATCCTTTTTGTGGCGGACGGCAGTGAGGGCGAGGAGTCGGTGCTAGCGCGTGCAGTTGCGCTCGCCAGCGCCAATAGCGCGAAGCTCACGCTTTTCGCTGCACTCGATGCAGAGGGCTATCAGTTCAATGACCAAGAGACCCGTTCCGCGGTTGAGGCGATAAACAGGGCCCACCTCGAGGAGCGCCGCGAGGAGCTCGAGAGCCTGCGTCAGGAGGCTATCTCAGAACATCCACAGTTGACCATCGACGTGGCAGTGGAAACGGGCGCCATGCCTTTATCGGTGATTCTGGCGGTACTCGTCAATCACCACGATCTCGTCATGAAAGCTGCCGAAGGAGATACCGGGAAGTGGAAGAGGTTGTTCGGCACTGGTGAACAGAAGCTGATGCGGAACTGTCCTTGTCCGGTGTGGATCGTAAAGCCGTCGAGGGAAACCCAACTCCGTAAAATTCTTGCGGCCGTGGATTTAGACCCGACTGAGCCGGACACGGAGTCGCTGGCCACGCGGATCATGGCGCTCGCCACGTCTCTGGCTACGGAAGAGGGGAGTGACTTGCACGTCGTGCACGCTTGGCGGCTGGCGGCCGAGACAGCGTTGAGGGGGCGGCAGATCGACACAACGGATGTCGATAAGATCGTACGAAGCATCGAGGGCGCTCACCAATCCGAGCTAGATCGCCTTCTGGGTCTCTACCCGTACGACAAGAGAACCGTTCACCTCACGGAGGGTCAGGCCGGAGACGTCATTCCTGACCTCGCCGAGAGCCTCGAAGTGGACCTGGTGGTCATCGGCACGGTTGGGCGCGCCGGAGTTCCGGGGCTTCTGATTCGGAAACACGGCCGAAAAGGTTCTGAACGCCGTAGACTGCTCCGTCTTGACCCTGAAGCCGGAAGGCTTCGAGGCGCCGATTCAAGTGTAGCGGGTCCCGCATTTCCCCGGGCGGCAATCCGGCTGGACATCGTGAACTGCGTGAACTGCGCCGCCGCCTGAGGCTTTTTACGTCTATCGACTCAACCTCCGGAGACCATAGAGATGGAGCAGCTAGTCTTAACGAATGCGATGATCGCCTCGGGGATCGTTCTGGCGGTGACGTTCATCGGCATCTTCACTGAGCAACTTCATGGCATGGAGCGGGCGAAGGTCGCTGCAGCGGGCTCCGTTGCGATGGTGATCGTGGGCCAGATCTACGGCTTCTACACACCGGAGGAAGCGGTCGAGGCGGTGGACTGGAACGTGATCTTCCTGCTCGCGGCGATGATGACGATCGTCTCGATCATGATCCCGACCGGGGGTTTCGGTTGGTTGGCGTTCAAGCTGGCTGCGTTCAGCAAAGGACGGCTCTACCTGATGCTGGTGCTGCTCGGCACTTGTGTGACGGTACTTTCGCTGTTGCTCGACAATGTGACGACGGTCGTGATCTTCGGGCCGCTGATCATCCTGATCGCGAAGGCGCAGAAGATCAATCCGATCCCTTACCTCCTGGGGGCGGCATTGCTTGCCGATACGGGTGGCATCGGCACGCTCGTGGGCGATCCCCCGAACCTCATGATCGGCTCGGCGGCGGACATTTCATTCAACGACTTCGTGATCCGCATGGGGCCACCGGTTGCCGTGGTTTGGCTCGCGGTCCTCTTGTTTCTCAAGTTCCTCTTCCGGAAAGAGCTGGCTGTAGAACCGGCCGATACTTTCCACGAAAAGGGTGAGATCAAGGACCCGAGGCTCTGGAAGGCCTCCCTGATCGTCCTCGGCGCCATGGTCGTCCTCTTCATTCTTCACGGGCGCTTGGGATGGGAGCCGTGGTTCGTTGCAGCGCTTGGCATGACCGCGTTGGTGTTCGCGTCCCGGAACCTGCTGATGGATCATGCGGTGGAGCACCTCGAAGTCCCACTGCTGATCTTCTTCATCGGCCTTTTCATGGTGGTCGGCGGCGTGGAGCACAGTGAGTTCCTCGTCTACGTAGGTCAGTTCATCCTGCCTTTCGCCCAAAACGATCTGATGGTAGCGACGATTGTGCTGATGTGGGTCGCCGCCTTTCTATCGGCGGCGATCGATAACATTCCGTTCACCGCGGCGATGATCCCGATCATCCTCGGTATGGAGACGCAGGGGATCAACGTGACGCCGATATGGTGGGGGCTCGCGATGGGCGTGGGACTCGGCGGGAATGGCACCCACATCGGTTCGACGGCCAACGTGTTCATCGTCACGATCTCCGAGCGCTTGGCGCGTGAGGAAAACGATCCGAGCTTGGCGATCACTCCGGGGCTGTGGTTCAGAAAGGGCATGCCGGCGATGCTCGTGACCCTAGCCGTCGCGACCGTGATCATGGTGGTGTTTTGGGGGTGGTTCGAAGCTCCCTTACGCTAGGGGGTTCCGTGAGGGTCCCACCCGACGAGCCGATGAGCGGCGTTGACTGATCTCCGGTGCCCGCAGTGTGAGGGGGTTCGGCGTCGGCGTTCGCGGCGCCTGGCTCGCTGAGGCACCTAGATAATGCCCAGGATTTTGAGCACCAGCGCGAGTGCCGCAACAAGGGAGACACCAAGGGCTATCGCCTTTCCATTGGCGGTCGGGCGGCGAGCCTTCTGCTCAGCGGCGAGGTCCCGGAAGACACTCCACGCGACTCGCTTCTCCCAGCTTCCAGTAGGCCCGATCTCGTTGTTATCCAGCCGGCGCCGGATCTCCTTGGCACCGAGCCGGCGGAATGACTCCTTTTTGGCCTCGACCTCTGCTGCGCTGGGGCTCACCCGAAACACCTCCTTCCTACGAAGATCGCCGGTCGCCCGAAAAGTATAGGGCGAGGGAGTCGGACGCGTGATGCGCGATCAGCGAACCCCGAAGATCTTGAGCAACGCGACGAGGGCGATCAGGGTGCCCCAGCTGAGCGCTTGCTTCGCAATCCTTGTTCGCGTTCTCCTCTGCGCCCGTTGCGAGCGCGCGGCGATCAGCGCCGCGTCGATCCGGGCCTTCTCTCGGTCACCTCTCCGGCTGCTTGCGGACTCCTCTAGGTCGACCATGCTGAATCCTACCGTCGGTACGGTGGCTCTGCGGTGATCCGTCGCTTCGCACAAGCCACCGACCTCAGCCCTCAGTCACGTCCATCACCTCGTCCCCCTCACCCTCTGGACAACCGTGAACGCACGCACACCCGCTTCGCCCCCGAGCACCACAGCAGAGACATCGTCGCTGGCCATACCGCGGGCACAGTCCATGCGTTCGGATCGTCTCCGACTTCGAGGAGACGATGGACTATTATAGCGCAGACGCGGCGGCTGGGGTGAGTTCGTCAGGGGTGAGGTAGAGGAGCGTCATGCCGCCAACGCTCACCGGAAGGAGGGGGCGTATTGGGACCGATCGTCTCCCGTGCTCCTGGCGCGGGGCGATCACGAGATTGAGCCAAGAGGCGCCGGTGGGAACGAAGTGGAAGTGGACCCGGGGATGAAAGTCGGCGAGCGTCCGGCTCTTCGGGCCGCCTAAGGCTGAAGGTGAGCCGCGCGCTGCCAGACGCGGACCGCTTCGTCTTCGTTGAGGATGTCGGGATCGCGCTCCGTCATGACACCACCTGAGTCGGGTCGATCATCCGCTGCACCGTGGTGGTGGAGATTTCTGGCCACTCGAAAGGTAACCTCCGGCGGTGATACACCCGCGACGGAAGCGCTTTTGGCCTGCTTGCGAACACGCCACCGCCCATAGGATGTTGACCTCACACGAATCTACAGGCCACGAGGAGTACGAGATGAAGCGAATGACCCTGGCCATCATGCCGATTCTGGCGTGCGTGGCGCTCGCCGGTCCCGTCCACTCGCAGACAACCGATGCCCAGAGGGCCGCCGTAGTCACCGCGGCCGCGTACCGAGTCGTGCCGAACGTCGTTTACCACGTCGCGGACGGCTTCGAGGCGAAGCTCGATTTGTACCTTCCCCAAGGCCAGCAAGGGCCGGGGCCGGCGCTGCTCCACATCCATGGGGGTGGGTGGGTCGGAGGAACGAAAGAGAGCAGCTCGCTGAGATTCCTGCCCTACCTCGAGATGGGGTGGGCTGTCATCAACGTCGAGTATCGGCTGGCCCGCGAGGCGCTCGCGCCTGCTGCCGTAGAGGACTGCCTGTGTGCACTGCGCTGGATAATCCGTAACGCGGCGCAGTACAACATCGACACAAGCCAGTTGGTCGTGACTGGTGACTCGGCCGGCGGGCACCTCGCTCTGACCTCAGGCCTCGTTCCCTCGTCCGCCGGCCTCGACCGCCAGTGCCCAGGCAACGAGCCGCTCGAGGTCGCGGCGATTGTGAACTGGTACGGCATCACCGATGTCGGCGACTTGCTCGACGGCGAGAACATGATTGGCTTCGCCGTCGGGTGGATGGGCAGCATGACCGACCGGGACAAGATCGCCGAGCGGGTTTCTCCGCTCTCCTATGTGCGGGAGGGGTTGCCACCGATCCTGACGATTCACGGTGATGCCGATCCTATCGTGCCTTACAGCCATGCCGCCCGGCTGCACGAGGCGCTGAACGAGGCGGGAGTGCCGAACCAGCTGCACACGGTGCCCGGCGGCGGCCACGGACGTTTCAGCCTGGACGAGTATCAAATGATCTACGCCGTAATCCGCGGGTTCTTGAAGGAGCACGGACTACGGTAGCGATATCGGACGAAGAGGATGAGATGAAGCACCGGAAGTGCCGCACGGTCGACCTAGCCCAGATATGGCGCTCGTGACGCTCTGGTATGCGGACCGTCTGGCTTCGGAATGGCGAGGCCGCAGCGCCGAAGCGGGCCAGGCGATCATGGACGTGGTCGGCTTGAGCGGGGAGTTCTGGCGGCTCGTCTGAAGAGCGGCTCGTGTGCCGAGGCTCGGCGGTGGAGCCAGACCGCTGGCTAGGCTAGCGCACCACCCCGGCCGCCATCAGCCGATCGACTTCGACGTCACGAAATCCCGCTTCGAGCATCACTTCACGCGTGTGCTGCCCGAGCGTGGGCGCGCCGGGCCGCATTCCCACCCCGGACTCAAGCGTCGACGCGGACATCTTCACGGGCGTGCCCAACGAGCGGACCCTGCCGACCTCCTTGTGCTCGACCTCGACCACCATATCCCGTGCGAGCGTCTGAGGGTGCTCGAGCATCTCGCCGACGGAGGCTACCGGTCCGGCTGGCACTCGGGCATCCTCCAAGCGTTCCAACCAGCTGTCCGTCGACCGCTCGAGGAAGTGCGGGGCAAGCACGCGCACGAGCTCGTCTAGATTCGCCATGCGATCGGCGTTGGTCCGGAATCGGTCGTCCTCCCTGAGCTCCGGTGCGTTCAGCGCCTCTGTTAGGCGGGTCCACGTCGCTTCGGTAAAGGCGCCGACGTTGACCCATCCGTCGCGGGTGGGAAACGCCTGATATGGAGCTGTGAGCGGATGCGCCGAGCCCATCGGGCCGGGTGAGACTCCGCTGGCGAGCGCGATCGCACTCTGCCAATACGTCTGGCTGATGGCGGCCTCGAAAAGCGACGTATCGACGCGCTGCCCCTTACCTGTTCGTTCGCGCTCCAACAAGGCGGAGACGACGCCGAACGCGGCGAGCGTCCCCGCAGTGATGTCCGTCACGGGCATACCGACCTTCACGGGCGCGCGTCCCGGCCCCTCGCCGGTCACGCTCATGAGGCCCGCGTATCCCTGGGCGATCAGATCGAAGCCGCCCTGGCTCGAGAGAGGCCCGGTGCGACCGTAGCCCGTGATCTGGCAGTAAATGAGTCGTGGATTCAGCGCCGACAGCTGGTCGTAGCCCAGGCCCATTCGCTCCATGGTACCCGCCCGAAAGTTCTCGATGATCACGTCGGCGCTCGAGACCAGGCGGCGGACGAGCGACCGGCCTTCTTCCGCGCGTAGGTCGAGAGCCAGGCCACGCTTCCCGCGGTTGAGCATCATGAACGCCGCCGACTCGCCACGCACATCGGGGGGCAGGAAGGCGCGGCTACTGTCGCCGTCGGGCAGCCTCTCGACCTTCACGACATCGGCGCCCATATCTCCGAGCATCAGCCCGCACACCGGTCCCGCCATGATATGCGCGAGCTCGATGACTTGGATACCGGAGAGCGGTGCCATCATCGCTCGCCCCGGAAGTCGGGGTCACGTTTTTCCAGGAACGCCCTCCGCCCCTCACGGTAGTCGGCGGTCCCAAACGCTTCGAGAGCCTCGTCCCGCTCGGCATCGCTCAAGGGCGTCGGATCTGCGAGGCGGCGAATGAACTCCTTGTGCCACCGGTTCACCAGCGGAGCTCCAGCCGCAATCCGGTTGGCGAGATCGAGGCCCGCAGCCACGACCTTCCCATCCGGCACGACGCGGTTCACGAGCCCGACGCGCCGCGCGTGGTCCGCGGCCATCAAGTCACCGGTGAGCAAGATATCGAGCACCGTGCCCGGACTCAGCAGCGCGAGCAGAGGCTGTAGCTCTGCGTGCGACATGGTGAGGCCGAGGCGGTTGATGGGCGCTCCGAAGCGGCTCGAGGCCTCGCAGATACGTACGTCACAGCACGCGGCGATCTCCAGGCCGCCGCCGACGCACAGTCCCTCGATGACCGCGAGCGTCGGATGCGGGCAGTCTCGAACGGCGCGCATCGCGCCGGCGATCGCGTCGGAGTATGCGCGCACATCCTCCGGCGTGTCACGCTGGCTCGCGAAGGCCGAGACGTCGGAGCCCGCTGAAAACGCACGACCGCCACTGCCCCGTACTACGACGCATCCCAGGTCGGCCCGTGCCGACAACTCCTCCATAGCTCCGGCGAGAGCGTGCCAGTCATCCCGATCGAGCGAGTTGTGCTTCTCGGGCGCGTCGAGACAAACCTCGGCGATCCGTCCCTCGACCTCCGTACGTACTCTCTCGCTCATCGGTAGAACATCTCGACTAAAACCATGGGAATCACAGGGACGTAGGTTACGAGCAAGAGTACGGCGAGCAACACCGCGACGAAGTACACGTTCACCTTGCTCACCTCCCAGATGTCCGCCTTCGCGACCGAGCAAGCGGTCACGAGTACCGACGCGACGGGCGGCGTCTGCTGGCCGATGCCCAGGTTGAGCGTTACGACGAGCCCGAAGTGCACGGGGTCGATGCCGGCCGCCTGGACGAGCGGCATCACGATCGGGACCACGAGGATGATCGCCGCGGCAGAGTGGAGGAAGAGGCCGACCACCAGAAAGAAGACGTTCAGCAGAAGCAGGATTGCCCATCGGTCCTGAGTCAGCCCCATGATACCCTCGGCGACTCGCTGCGGGGCGCGCACCTCGGTGAGGTAGTCGCCGAGCAATGCCGAAGCCGCGACGAGTAGCATGACCACCGCGGTCTGCGTGCCGCCCTCGAGAATCGCCTGGCGAAGGTTGGACCAACTGAGCTCGCGGTAGACGACGCCGCCAATGAACACGGAGGCTACGACCGCGAGGCCCGCGCCTTCGGTCGCGGTCACCCATCCGCCGAAGATGCCACCCAGGATGATGATCGGGAGCGTGAGTGCCCAGGCCGCTTCCTTGCATGTCGACCACACGCGCTCCAGCTGGAACATCTGCTCCCGAGGGAAGTCGTACCGACGCGCGAGCAGGTACGCGACGAACATCATCATCAGCCCGCCGAGCACGCCCGGAATGATGCCCGCGACGAACAGCTCGACGATGGAGCTGCCCGACATGACCCCGTACAGGATCATCGGGATCGACGGCGGGATGATCACTGCGAGCGTCGCGGACGAAGACGTCACCGCGGCCGCGAAGGCCCGGGAGTATCCTCTTCTCTCCATCGCAGGGATGAGAATCGAGCCCAACGCCGCGACGTCCGCGACCGCCGAGCCGCTGATCTCCGCGAAAAAGAGCGATGCGCTGATCGTCACCATCGACAGCCCGCCGCGGATGAAGCCGACCAAAGAAGACGCGAAGTCGATCAGCCGCCGACTGATGCCAGACGCGTTCATGATCGCGCCGGCGAGAATGAAGAGCGGGATCGCGATGAGCGGGAACGACGTCGCACCGCTGTACATCACGAGCGCCGCGTTGGGCAACGACGCCACTCCTCCCGGGCCCATCACCATGGCCACCAACGCGGCGAGCCCGAGCGAGACCGCGATCGGCACGCCGATGAGCACGAGCGCGAACAGAATGAGGCCGATGCCGAGCAGGCTCACGTACGCTCCTCCGGCTCAGAATCCTGCCGTGCGGGCTGTGCGAGGGCCTGCGGCAGTGCCAGCAGCTGCGCGGCGATGAAGAGCACCGCTCCGATGGGGATGACCGACTGGGCCACAGCGATCGGAAACCACGGGAGCGATACGAGTGTCGTTCCGCCGAGCACGGTGAGCACCCGCACGCTGGCACCCGCGAGCACGACGAAGAACACGAGAACGCACACTTCCCCTACCAGCACCACCGCCCTACGCGCCCTTCGAGAGAGGCGGTCCACGAGCGTCGGCATGCCGATGTGTCCCCGGTGCAGCGCCGCCAACGCGGCTCCGTAGTACGTGAGCCACGCGAGCATGAGAGACGCGACCTCGTCGTACCAGACGAGCGATGCACCGGCCTTTCGGAATCCGACCCCCACCACGACGACCACCGCGAGCGAGATCATCAGGACCAGCACGAGCGCTTCGAGCAGCGACCGTAGGCCCTGCCGCGCCTTGTCGAGGTTCACCGCGGTCTAGTCAGTTGGATCCCGCAGCACTGGCCCGCTCGACGAGATCACCGCCACCCTCGACGGTCCGCGCGAACTCGTCGTAGATCGCCGCACTGGAACGCTCGAAAGGACCGCGCTCCGGGGTGTTCACGAGCACGCCGGCCTCGCGCATCTGGTCGAGCAGTGCGGCATCCAGGCGTGTCGCGGTCTCGTGCACGAACTCCTGCGTCGCCTTCGCCTCCTCCTCGAGAATGCCGCGGATGCTGGCCGGCAGCCGATCCCAACCGGAGGGCGAGACGACCACATACCCGGGAGTGTAGACGTGCCCGGTCAGCGAGAGGTATTCCTGCACCTCGTGGAGCTTCGAGCCCCAGATCTGCGCGAGCGGGTTCTCCTGTCCGTCGATCACTCCAGTCTGCAAGCCGATGAAGACCTCGGAGAGCGCCATCGGCGTCGGGTTGGCACCGAACTCCTGGAAGAGCTTGACCCGCCACACGCCGCGCGGCGTGCGTAGTTTGACTCCGGCCAGGTCGTCGGGCCGCACGATGGGTCGCGTGTTGTTGGTCACGTGCCGGAATCCGTTTTCCCACACGGCGATGACACGGTAGCCGGCGGCCTCGGCGAGGGGCGCGAGATCGGGCCACACAACTGCTTCTTCGATTGCGCGCATGTGGGTTCGATCTTGTACGAGATATGGCATCTCGAAGAGTCCGAACTCATCGATCTGCGAAGACATCACCGTAGACGGCAGCGCGAACTCCACGGTGCCGAGCTTGATCTTTTGCAGCAACAGCTCGTCGCCCCCGAGTTGGCTCGACCCGTACACGACGACCTCGTAGTCGGCGAGGCGCTCGTTGGCACGGCGGGCGAACTCCTCCGCGGATAGCGCGAAGAGCGATCCCGGTTCGCCTACGTGCCCGAACTTCAGCTCGCGGGGGCCTCCGCCCTCTGCGGCGCACGCCGTGAAGAGGAGTAAGGCTGCGAGGTACCGTCCGTGGTTCCGCATCAGATGCCCACTCCCTCTTCCCTCATCAGGAACTCCATCGCCGTAGCAACGCCTCCACTGTCATGTGGGACGCCCGCGAGTTCGAGACCCATCTCCACGCCACCGAGCGTACCCAAGAGCGTGAGAGCATTCAGATCTCCCAGGTGCCCGATCCGGAAGACTTCTCCTTTCAATTTGCCGAGACCGGTGCCGAGCGACATGTCGAAGCGCTCCAGGATGGTCGCCCGCAGCGCGTCCGCATCCGATCCGTCCGGCACGATGACGGCGGTGAGGGCCTTGCTCGCTTCCGCAGCATGCAAGGCGAACACCTCGAGGCCCCATGTGGCGACCGCTGCGCGCG
The DNA here is from genome assembly GCA_965197725.1 of Longimicrobiales bacterium. Classification (GTDB taxonomy): domain Bacteria; phylum Gemmatimonadota; class Gemmatimonadetes; order Longimicrobiales; family Gaopeijiaceae; genus UBA1138. The sequence continues at coordinate 25,677 of CBDANQ010000057.1, read as the reverse complement.
TGGCCTCCGCCCAGCGCGCGTGACGGGCGAATACGCGCTCTAGACCTTCTTCACGCAGCATCTTCAGCGCTTCGTCCAGCGCATAGAGCAGGTTGGTCGCAGGCGTGTACGGGAAGAAACCGCGCTCATTGCAGGTGAGCTGATCATCCCAGTCCCAGTAGGACCGCGGCAGCTTTGCCGTCCGATGGGCCTCGAGCGCGCGCGGCCCGGTGGCGACGAACGAGAGGCCGGGGGGAAGCATCAGCCCCTTCTGTGACCCTGTCACCGTGACGTCGATGCCCCAGTCGTCGTGGCGGAACTCGGTCACGGCCAGAGACGATACGGTATCGACGAAAAGCAGCGCCGGGTGCTCGGACTCACGCATCGCGGTTCCGATGGCTTCCACATCGCTCGTGACCCCCGTCGAGGTCTCGTTGTGCACCACGAGGACCGCCTTGATCGCCTGCTGTGTGTCAGCGCGCAGAGCGTCGATCACCGCGTCTGCCGTGATACCCCAACGGGGCTCCCACGACTCGCGCTGCACGTCGAGCCCGAAGTGCTCGGCGACCGTCGCCCACTTTCCGGCGAAGAAGCCCTGGTCGAAGGACAATACCCGGTCCCCGGGCGACAGCGTGTTGGTCAGCGCAGCTTCCCAGGCACCCGTCGCCGGCGACGGGTAGATCAGAACCGGGTGTTCGGTTCGAAACATCCACTTCAGCTCGGTCAGCACTCGTTCCGTGAGGGCCTGAAACTCGGGCCCGCGGTGGTCGATCGTTGGCCGTGACATCGCGCGCAGAACACGCTCCGGCACGTTGGTAGGGCCGGGTAGTTGCAGGAAGTGGCGTCCGCTCTTGTACGTCACGGTAGTGGGAGTCGTGTGCGACCTTGAACGGCTCAGCGTAGCTTGCCGCCGACGGGAACGCCCAACTTACACGGTCCCTCACGCCCCGACACCCATCCACATGCCAGAGACCCACATCGCTCCGGGCGATCCGGGACTAGAACGCAACCTCCGCGACGCACTTCGGGGCGAGGTACGTTTCGACGCCTTCACGCGGGGCTTGTACGCGACCGACGCGTCGCACTACCAGATCGAGCCTCTGGGCGTGGTCTTCCCGGAGTCGGCGGAAGATGTCGAGTCGGTCCTTCGGGTCGCGCGTGAGGCAAGTGTGCCGGTTCTCCCGCGCGGGGGCGGCACGTCCCAGTGTGGGCAGACGGTCGGCCGCGCGATCGTAGCGGACGTGAGCCGGCACCTCACCCGTGTTGGCCCGGTCGTGGACGGTGAAATCGAGGTCGAGCCGGGCGTCGTGCTCGACCAGCTCAACAGCGGTCTCGCATCGACGCACCTCTGGTTCCCTGTCGACCCGTCCACCGGCAATCGCGCCACGCTCGGCGGCATGGCGGGCAACAACAGCGCCGGCGCGCGGTCTCTCCTCTACGGAATGATGGTCGACAACGTGGCTGCAGTGGAGGCCGTGCTACCCGATGGTCGGCGACTCTGGCTCGGTGAAGGCGGCAACGAAGCCGAGGCCATGCCCGACGAGCTCGCCGCGCTACGAGGGCTCTACGCCCGCGACGCCGAAGAGATCGCTCGTCGCATTCCCCGAACTCTGCGGAATGTCGCCGGATACAACGTGGACCGGCTCGAACCCGAGAAAGAAAACCTCGCGCACCTGCTCGTCGGATCCGAGGGGACGCTGGCGTTCTTCACCCGGCTGCGGGTGCGGCTGAAGCCTCTCCCTGGAACGCGCGCGCTCGGCGTCTGCCACTTCGGTGGTCTGCTCGAGGCGTTGGACGCGGTCCAGCACATCGTTGGCTTGGGACCCAGCGCGGTGGAGCTCGTCGACCAGAACGTGCTCGAGCTCGCGGCCGCGCATCCCGACTACCGCACCGCGATGCGAAGCTTCGTGCGAGGTGCCCCGAAGGCGCTTCTGCTCGTCGAGTTCTCCGACGAGGCCCCAGGTGCCGATCTGGGTGGCAAACTCGCCGAGCTCGAGCAGCTACTCGGCTCGCTCGGATTTCCCCAGAGCGTCGTCCGAGCGGAGACGCCGGCCGAGCAGGCAGCCGTGTGGAGCGTCCGCAAGGCGGGCCTGAACATCGTGATGTCGATGGCGGGCCCGCGGAAGCCGATCTCGATCATCGAAGACTGCGCGGTGCCGCTCGAGAACCTCTCGGAGTACGCGCGCCGAATCGAGGAGATCTTCGGTAGGCACGACGCGACAGGCACGTGGTACGCCCACGCCTCGGTCGGTTGCCTGCACGTGCGTCCGGCGCTCAACCTCCGTGACCCCGACGATGTGCGGCGCATGCGAGCCATCGCTGAGGAGACACACGAAGTCGTGCGTGAGTACGGCGGCACACATTCGGGAGAACACGGAGACGGCCGGCTCCGCTCCGAGTTCCTCGAGTCGATGCTCGGCGAGCGCATGGCCAGGCTCTTCGCGGACGTGAAGAAGACGCTCGATCCGAACGGGCTCATGAACCCGGGCAACATCGTCGACCCACCGCGCATGGACGACCGGACCCTGTTCCGGTACGCGCCAGGGTATGGTCTCACGCGCGAGCTCCCCGTGGTGCTCGATTGGTCGACCGAGGGAGGACTGCTCGGCGCGGTGGAGGCGTGCAACAACAACGGGGCGTGCCGCAAGTCCGACCCGGGGGTGATGTGCCCCTCGTTCCGCGCCACGGGGGACGAGCGCCATTCGACGCGTGGACGCGCCAATGCGCTCCGACTCGCGATGACCGGCCAGCTCGGGGACGACGGCCTCGACTCAGCCGAGATGGCCGACGCGATGTCCCTCTGCATCTCCTGCAAGGGGTGCAAGCGCGAGTGTCCAGCGGGAGTCGACATGGCCGCGCTGAAGCTCGAATGGCAGCATCGCCAGAACCAACGCCACGGCGTCCCGCTGCGGGAGCGTCTATTGGCAGACCTCCCACGCCAAGCTCCCCGGCTCAGCCGCGTGGCACGGGCGATCAATGCGGCGGGAAGCAGCAGGGTGCTGCGAGCGCTAGGCGAACGCCATTTCGGAATCTCCAGGCACCGCTCCCTTCCTCGCTGGGCGAAGCGGCCCTGGCACGATCGTAAGATCGGCACCTGGGAGCCCAGCGAAGACCCGTTCGCCGACACTTTGCTCTTCGTCGACACGTTCACGCGCTGGTTCGAACCGAATGTCGCGCGTGCGGCATACGACGTGCTGGCACGTACACGGGATTCGATCGGAGGCTGCTTCCCTGCGGACGGCCGCCCGCTGTGCTGCGGGCGCACCTACTTGAGCTCCGGCATGCTCGACGAGGCCCGCCGGGAAGCTGAGCGGCTAGTCGCGCACTTGCACCCGTACGCGAGCCTGGGCGTCCGCATCGTGGGGCTGGAGCCGAGTTGTGTCTTCACCGTGCGGGACGAAGTGCCGCGCCTGGTGCCGTCGGACGAAGCCCGTCTGGTCGCCGACAGCCTCTCGCTCTTCGAGGAAGCGGTGGACTCGGACTTGGCGGGCGGGGCGACGCTCCCATTCGCCAACACGCCACGCCGCGCGGCAGTCCACTGCCACTGCCATCAAAAAGCGGCGGGTGCCGCGGAGGCCACCGTGCGGCTGCTCGGCCGCATGCCCGGGCTGGAAGTCGCTGCGATCGAGTCGGGCTGCTGCGGCATGGCGGGCGCGTTCGGATACCACGCCGAACACTTCGACATCTCGATGCAGATGGGCGAGCTAGACCTCCTGCCCGCTGTGCGCGAGCAGCATGACGACACGCTGATCGTCGCGCCGGGAACCAGCTGCCGGGCGCAGATTCTGGACGGAACTGGGCGGGTCGCGCTGCATCCTGCCGAGGTGCTCTGCCGGGCACTTCGCCTTGCCCGGCCAGCCTCCTTCACCGGACCTTAGCCGAGCGACGCGTGCTGCCATGAAGATGCGAAGAGCGAGCCGCTCGTGGCAGAGTCACTTCGGGCACGCTGTCCGCGATCGTCGATGGTCAACGCATCGACCGCCCTCCAGCGGGAGCGGCTTGCGGAACGATTCTTCCAGACGGTCGTGCGTGGGTCCTCGGTGGTTTCTTCACTCATTATGATAGTCCTCCATTGCTGCGGTGTCGTTCATCCGCGAGCGCCTCCACCGCCGCGTCACGACCGCGTAGATGGCGACGTTGAGGACTAGGCACGCCGCAGCCGAGCCCGATCTGGATGCCGCGCGTCAGAGCACCGGGGTAAAGGATCGGAACGAGGAACTGCTCAAGGAAGCCACCGGCGTAGCCGGCCTCACCGGCCTGCTGGCGCAAGGCGACCTCGAGAGGAGTCAGCGGGCAGATCCAGCCCGCCAGCTCGACCCACGCTCCCCAAAGGGCGCACGGTACGTGAACGAACGCCGCGCGACGCCAGAGCAGTGCCAGCAGCCCGCCCAGGACGACGAATACCACGAAGAGCGTGTGCAGCGCGAGTACGAGGTCGGCGAGCAGTCGGTAGCTCATGCCAGGTCTAACATGGCCGGTGTGACACTTTACGTGGATGGAACATGACGGGTAGGGAAGGGCGTGAACAAGATCAAGTAGACGGTCGCGCGCTGCGCTTGGGGAACACGAAGGAGCACCCCTTCGAGGCTCTTGCAGGCCCCAGCCGTGGATCGCCTGAAGGGTTTCGGCCCCTGACCTGACTTTCCGGTCCTCAGAATGTCCGGCTGCCACATGAGGGGGTGGCAGGTTTGCGTCTCGCTCAGAAGCGGAAGAAGCGGGTGAACTTGATAGCGAGCCCCCGATTCACTAACCGCGAGAAGCCGCGTCCGGTTGTATCGCGCCCGTCTGTATAGACAACGAAGAGGTCGCTGCCCGGTTCGAACTCCCAGCGCAACCGAAAGTTGGTCTCGAGGGCCGCCCCGCGCGAGTTGTACTGCGCAAGCAGTAGCTACCCCGCTTCAACCACGCGACACTAGATTGGATGCCCCGGTGGATCTCGTGGGCCGGGGACACCGACCTCGTTTGACTGGAGAACACTAATGTCCGAGACGCCATACGGCATCGTGGGTGATGGTCGCATGGCGTCCCACCTGGCGCGGTATCTGGATCTGTCCGGCATGGTCTATCGTCAGTGGTCCCGCCGCCGAGCACGGGAGACCGGCCAGACGCTAGCCGATGTGGTCGGTCCGTGCCGCACCGTGCTGTTGCTGATCGACGATTCCGCGATCGTCCCTTTCGCTTCGGAGCAGTCCGAGCTCTCGGAAAAGGACCTCGTCCACTTCTCCGGCTGCGTGACCGCGCCACGAGCGCAGGGCATGCACCCGCTCTGCACGTTCGACACGGGCACGTACGATATCGAGACGTATCGGGCCATTCCGTTCGTCTGTGAGCCGGAGCCGCACGCGTTCCCCGATCTCTTCCCGGAACTTCCGAATCCGAGCTACGTCTTGGACGTCGGCCTCAAGCCACTCTACCACGCCGTCTCCGTCATGGGAGGGCCGTTCACCGCACTGCTGTGGAACAAGCTCCACCAGGTCTTCGAGGAGCGGCTCGGGCTGCCCCGAGAGGTGGCCGGTCCCTACATGACGCGCGTGTTCGAGAACCTTCGCGCCGCGCCCGAGGCAGCCCGCACGGGACCGCTCACCCGGGCCGACGCGGAGACCATCCGCTCGAACCTCGAAGCGCTGGAGGGGGACCCCTTCGCGGGCGTGTATCGCGCGTTCGTCGAAGCGACGAACCCGGAGTTGCTCACGGAGTTCAAATGAACGTGCTCGACTTTCGCGCCATGAAGAAGGAGGGGCACAGGATCGCCCTGACCACCTGCTACGACTATTGGTCCGCCCGCATCCTGGCCGACTCCGACATCGACGCACTCCTGGTCGGAGACAGCGTGGCCATGGTGGTGCACGGACACGACTCTACGATTCCGGCCACGGTGGAGCTGATGGCGCTTCACACCGCAGCGGTGGCCAGGGGTGCGGGAGACAAGTTCGTCATCGCGGACCTGCCGTTCCTGTCGTTCCGGCGGGGGTTGGCGGAGACCATGGACGCCGTGGGCGCGCTGATGAAGACCGGCGCTCACGCCGTGAAGATCGAGGGCATCGACGGTCACGAGGATGTCATCCACCACATTGTGGAGTCGGGCATCCCGGTCATGGGGCACCTGGGCCTCACGCCCCAGTCGGTCAATCAGCTTGGAGGTTTCACCGTTCAGGGGAAGGGTCAGGTCGCCGCTGACCACCTCGCGGATCAGGCCGCGCGCGTCCAGGAGGCGGGGTGCTTCTCGCTGGTATTGGAGTGCATGCCGTCGGAGCTCGGCAAGCGGCTCACGGAGCTGGTGGACATCCCGACTATCGGGATCGGAGCCGGCCCGGACACGGACGGGCAGATTCTGGTCCTCCAGGACCTCGCGGGCCTGAACCGGGGGTTCGAGCCACGCTTCACGCGGGCCTTCGGTCAGGGGTACGACGTTATCAAGAGCGCCGTCGACGGCTTCACCGGCGCCGTGCGCTCGGGGGACTTTCCCTCGAAGGACGAGAGCTACTCGTGACCGTCGTCATTTCGTCGTTGGACGAGTGGCGGAGCGTACGGGAGCGGCTGAATCGCGAGGTCGCCGACATCGGCCTCGTCCCGACCATGGGGGCGCTGCACGCCGGGCATCTATCACTCGTGGAGCGCAGCCTGATCGATAACGCCGCGACGGTTGTGACTCTGTTCGTGAACCCCACCCAGTTCAACGATGCAGCCGACCTGGAGACCTACCCCCGTGACATCGAGGCCGACCGTGAGTTCCTGTCGAACCTGGGTGCGGACTACGTCCTGCTGCCTACGTCCGCCATGATGTACCCGGACGATTACCGCTTTCGGGTGAGCGAAAACGACTTCAGCACCAAGCTGTGCGGCGCCCACCGGCCGGGTCACTTCGACGGCGTGCTGACCGTCGTGATGCGACTCTTGAACGTCGTCGGGCCGCGCAGGGCGTACTTCGGTGAGAAGGACTTCCAGCAGTTGCAGCTCGTGCGGGGCATGGCGGCGGCCTTCTTCATGGACGTTGAGATCGTGGGCTGCCCCATCGTTCGTCATGAGGACGGCCTGGCGATGAGCTCCCGCAACGCGCTGCTCTCTCCGGAAGCCCGGGAGCGTGCGGCACGCTTTCCGGAGGTCCTGCGGGACGGCGCCGAGGCGGCGGAGGTTCGGAGAGAGCTGGAGGACCTGGGCTTCGAGGTGGACTACGTGGAGGAGATGGACGACCGGAGGCTCGGCGCGGTGGTGATCGACGGGGTGCGGCTCATCGACAACGTGCAGCTGGGCCGCTCATGGGACTGACCTCGGGCCGCGGGAACCCCTCTCTTCAGCCCCGGAATCTGCGACCTGCGCACCTCCTTGGTGTGGCGGAGGAGTTGGAGGGGCTGGAGTAGGCCCTATGGGCCCGATACCGAAGTGTTTCCAGACGAGGGCGCCGGTAGCGGTCGGAGCGTCACCTTCACGCTGTACTCCGTCAATCGGGTCCAGGACTCGCGCGGGACGCGGTCGACGGCCGGGAAGTCCAGGCGCGTGTGCAGCCCACGACTCTCCTCTCGTTCGAGTGCGGAGGTGGCCATGAGCAGTCCGGCCAGGGCGATGTTACGCAGCTCGGCGAGGTCCGAGGAAGGCGCGCTCCTCCCGTACAGATCCTCCGACCATTCCCGCATCAGCTCCAGCCGGCTCACGGCCCGATCCAACCTCTCTCGGGAGCGCACCAGGCCCACGTAGTCCCACATCAGGGCGCGCACCGCGTCCCACTCGTGATCGAGGATCACTCCCTGGTCCGGCGAGGGAGGGTCGGTGCCGGGGAAGGGGGGTGGAGGAGGCTCTCCGGGCGGGAGCTCCTCGGGTTCCACGGCTCCCGCCCTCTGCGCCAGGACCGACGCCTCGAGCAGGGAGTTGGAGGCCAGACGGTTGGCTCCGTGAACGCCCGTGAACGCCACCTCCCCAGCGGCGAAAAGACCGGCGATCTCCGTACGGCCGTCCAAGTCCACGGCTACGCCGCCGCACATGTAGTGCGCGGCTGGCACCACCGGAATGGGGTCCCTGCCCGCCACGATGTCGAGCTCGGCGAGCCGCGCAGAGATGGCCGGGAAGCACTCCCGGAAGCGCTCCTCTCCGATGGTCCAGCAGGACGTATTTTTCACCCCGCCGCTTCATCTCGCGGTCGCTCTCGCGGGCGACCACGTCGCGGGGCGCCAGGGAGCCACGGGGATGGCGATCCCGCATGAAGTCCTTGCCGACCAGGTTGCGGAGCACCGCCCCCTCTCCGCGCACCGTCTCCGAGATCAGGAACGTCCGGGCCGCGGGATGGTGGAGACAGGTGGGGTGGAACTGGACCATCTCCATGTTGGCCAGCGAGCATCCCGCCCTGGCCGCCATGGCAACCCCGTCCGCCGTGGCGATGTCCGGGTTCGACGTGTAGAGATATACCTTACCGCAGCCGCCGGTGGCCAGCATGGTACGGTCCGCGCGGACCAGTCCCATCGTGCCGGTCTCCTGGTCCAGGAACGACGCCCCGTAACAGCGCCGGCTGCCGCTCTGGGGGTCCGCCGCTACCCAGAGGTCGAGCGCGAAGTGGTGCTCCAGCACCGAGATGTCCGGATGCGCCGCCACCGCGGCGAGCAGCGTGGTCTCGATCTCGTGGCCAGTGCGGTCTCTGGCGTGCACGATGCGGCGTTCGCTGTGTCCCCCTTCCATGCCCAGGTCGAGGCCGTCAGGACCGTCGTGGGCGAAGGCCGCTCCGAGCTCCATGAGGTTGCGGACCAGGCCGGGACCCTGGCGGACCACCGCCTCCACCACGTCCGGTCGACAGAGTTCCGCACCGGCCTCGAGCGTGTCGGCCGTATGAAGATCGAAGGAATCCGACGGATCGAGAACCGCGGCCAGCCCGCCCTGCGCGTAGTTCGTGGAGGAATCGCGCCGAAATTTCTTCGTCAGGATGAGGACCGAGCCATGGCGGGCCGCGTCCAGGGAGTAGGTCAGACCGGCGACACCGCTTCCGAGCACGAGCGTGGTGCAGCGGTGTGTGACCAGGTTCTCCGTCATGCCGTGTGTGCTCCCCGAGAGAGATCGAGCCCTCGCCTACCCGTTGGCGGGACGGCTGATCCGCCTCGTTCCTTGCCGACAACACGCCGGCGCCAACGTGGCAACCGGACTCCAGTCAGTGGATGGAGGGCAGAAGGATGACACGTACGGAAGGCGTGGCCGCCGCACCCCTCGAAGCATCGACCACTGTGGTGGGTGACCAACCAAGTACTTCCCCGGCCCGGAGCTCCATCCATGGCACGCTCAGCCGACTCGCAATTCCTGGACCGCTCTCTAACGGGTTCGCGATTCTACTGGGCGATCAATCTGGGGGAGGGCTCAGTACGTCGCCCAGGCACCGGGAGTCACGAGTTCCAGCAGGTGCCCATCCAGGTCCCGAAAGTACACGCTCTCGCCACCCTCGTCCCATACAACCTTGCTTTCGATTTCCACATCCTTGTCCGCAAACCACGCCTCCCATGCGCTCAAGTCCCCGGCCTCGATCGCGAGAGCAATGTGGGTGGTGCCTTCCCCGTCATGACCCGGCAAAACACCCCACTCAGTCTCGATCGGTTCGGCAGAACCTCCGACCTTGAATAACAGCAGCACCTGCTGCCCTCTCTGCCAACTTAGGTGAGACACGGAGCGAGTAAAGAATTAGAGTAGGGCGAAGGCAGAGAAACCGAGGATGCCGAGACACCGAGAGAGAATGGAAGAGAATGGAATCGCCCCACTAACCTGGGAGGGTAAGCGAAGCGCGGCAGCTGCTCCGGACGCGGAGGTGGTAGATAAGCCGACGCGCCGACGGTTTAGTCCGTCGTACAAGCTGCGGGTCGTCGAAGAAGCGGACCGGTGCACGGAGCCGGGAGAGGTAGGGCGACTCCTGCGACGGGAGGGCTTGTACTCGTCGCACCTGACGACATGGCGCAAGGCGGTGCGGAGCGGGTCGCTGAGAGCGCTGTCGAAGAGACGAGGTCGAAAGCCGAGCGAACGGAATCCGCTGGAGGGGAAAGTGCGCAAGCTGGAGCGCGAGAACACTCGCCTGGAGAAGGAACTCGAGAAGGCGCGCCTGATCATCGACGTCCAGGGAAAAGTTGCCGGGCTGCTGGGATTGAGCCTCGAGGACGGGACGAACTCGTGAAGGCGGCCGAGGCGCTGGCCACGTACGTAGGGGTAAGGCCCGCGTGCACTGCGCTCAGGGTCGCCCGAGCCACGTTCTATCGTCGTCGGAGGCCATCGACCGGGCATCAGCAGCCCCGCCCGACCCCAGCCCGTGCCCAGCCCGTGCCCAGCCCGTGCCTTGAGCGAGAAGGAACGAGACAAGGTCTTCGACACGCTGTGTTCGGAGCGATTCGTGGACCGGTCCCCGGCCGAGGTTGTGGCGACCCTGCTCGACGAAGACGTCTACCTGTGCAGCGAACGTACGATGTATCGCGTTCTGGCCTCCCAAGTGCCAGTTCGAGAGCGCCGAGCGCAGCGGAGTCATCCCGAATACCAGAAACCCGAGTTGATGGCGACGGGCCCGGGCCAGGTCTGGTCCTGGGATATCACACGGCTGCTGGGGCCGAGGAAGTGGAGCTACTTCTACCTCTACGTCATCATGGACATCTTCAGCCGCTACATCGTGGGATGGATGGTGGCGGATCGGGAGAGCTCGGCCTTGGCCGGGCGCCTGATCCAGCAGAGTTGCCTGAAGCATGGCGTCCAGCCCCAGGTCCTGACCTTGCACTCGGATCGAGGAGCTCCGATGACGAGCCAATGCACGGCTCAGCTCCTCGCCGATCTCGGGGTGACCCGCTCGCTGAGCCGACCTCAGGTGTCGGATGACAATCCGTTCTCCGAGGCCCAGTTCAAGACCTTGAAGTACCATCCCTCGTTTCCCGGACGGTTCCAGGATCAGGGCCAGGCCAAGACCTTCTGTCGCTCGTTCTTCCGCTGCTACAACGCCGAGCACCGCCATGGTGGTATCTCGATGCTGACCCCCGAACAGGTCCACTTCGGGAATGCAGATCAGGTCATCGCCGGCAGGCAGGCCGTGCTACGCGAGGCCTGGGCCGCTCATCCCGACCGCTTCGTCTCCGGTGAGCCGAAGCCCAAACGCTCCCGGAGGCCGTCTGGATCAATCCTCCAACCCCCTCCCTCACGACACAGGAGAGATTGCTCTCTAATTGATTCCCCAAGTGTCTCATCGGGGTTGACAGGCTCCGCCTCAACCGGAAGAAGTAAGCTTGAGCGGCCAGCATCTGCTTCGCAAGGATTGGCCTTTTCGCCCCTCACGAACTGAAATCGATGAAAACTTTCGACGTTCTAGTCCAGCCCGATCACCTTCAGCGGATGACAGCTGTGAAGCGGCCCATTCGTTCCACACGAGCTCGGTGACAGCCAGAACGGGTTGGATGCTGACGCCACCGTCGTGAAGGTGATCCTCGAAAAGAATTCCCTGGGCGTGATTTCTTCCATCCGTGTCATCGACAATGGCGTCGGCATGGATTACGACGAGGCCGTAGAAGCCTTCCGAAAGCTTGGCGGTTCCTGGAAACGTGGTGCGGATCGTACCAGGCGGGACGGTCGAATCCTACACGGGCGAGCCGGAAAGGGCCGGTTCCGTGCTTTCTCATTGGGCCACCGAATTACGTGGATCACTCGGGCGGCTGGAGACGGAACGGTAAGTGAGTTCAGGATAGAAGGCTCGGTCGACGATCTCGCACACTTTCGAGTTTCAGGCCAATCGGTAGTGGACCGGAAAACGGGAACCGAGGTCGTCATCGATGGAGTCAGCAAGCAGTTCCGGAGCCTCGAGGGACCCGAAGCGATTCAGGCAGTAACCGAGCAGCTTGCAAGCTACTTGCGGGAATACGCCGGGGTGAAGGTTCAATACGACGGAATCCAGCTCGATCCTTCGGCTGTAGAGGATCATGTAGCTGACTACCTCGTAGGACCGGTCCACACTGAGGATCACGGTGAGGTCACGGCTCAGCTCACCGTGGTAGAGTGGCGGATTCAAGTGGAACGCTCTCTCTTCCTTTGTGATCGAGCCGGGTTCGCCCTCGACCGGACAACGCCGGGGATTCAAGCGCCTGGATTTCAATTTATTGCCTATCTAAAATCCGATCTCGTCCGCGAGCTTGACGAGGAGAATCTCCTCTCTCTTGAGGATTTCAACCCGGCTCTTGCGCCCCTAGTCGAAGCCGCTAGGGGAAAACTCCGTGACCACTTCAGGGAGAGGGCCGCCGCCGCCGCATTGGTTGTCGAGGACTGGAAAAGGGAGCAGGTCTATCCTTTTGAGGGCGAACCTGCGAACCACATTGAGGAGACCGAGAGGCAGGGGTGGAGCTAAGCCGTATGGGGAGCGCTGGGTCGTGGCTGAAGGGATGCCTCGCTGAAGCTTGACGCCAAGAGCCGCGCCGCGCTCGGCCAGTACATGACACCAGTCCCGATCAGCCGGTTCATGGCGAGCCTGTCCTCAGAAACACATGGAGAACTGCGTGTCCTCGATCCGGGGGCGGGGGTCGGATCTCTGACGGCCGCGCTCGCCGAACGGCTTTGCGCGGAGACGGCTGGCCCGCGCTCGGTGGAATTCGTCTGCTACGAGATCGATGCGGTGTTGTCGGGCTATCTCTCCGACACGCTTCAGCACGCTGAGGCGCGATGCGAGCAGGCGCGGATCAGCGCAACCAGCCGGCTCCTCGACAAGGACTTCATTGTCGAGCACGGCGTCGCGCACCAGTCGGAGCTTTTCGGCGACGACACCAGCGATGACGTTGGCTTCACCCAGGCCATCCTCAATCCACCCTACCGGAAGATCAAAGCGGGTTCGGCGCACCGCGAGGCCTTGCGCAACGCGGGTCTCGAAACATCGAATCTCTACACCGGGTTCATGTGCGTGGCGGCGAAACGCCTGCGCGAAGGCGGCGAGATGGTTGCCATCGTCCCCCGTTCCTTCTGCAATGGTCCCTATTTCAAGCTTTCCGGCAACAGTTCTTCTCGATGATGCGTCTGCGCCACATCCACGTGTTCGAAAGGCGCAATCACGCGTTCAAGGACGATGACGTGCTTCAGGAGAACATCATCGTCCATGCGGTCAAGGGCGGCCCCGCACGTGATGTGACGATCACGACGAGTGGCGGGGGCGCGTTGGAAAACGACCCAACACAGGGCATGTGCACCGCCGAGGACCTCACGCAGCGAACGGTTCGCTTGAGTTCAGTGATCCGCGATGGTGATCCCGACCGCTTCGTGCATATCGCCGCGGATGGCATCGAACAGGGCATCATCGACCGCATGGCCCATTTCACGGCGAGCCTTGGGAATCTCGGCGTCGAGGTGTCCACCGGACCTGTTGTCGACTTCCGTCTAAAGGACGACCTGCGCGCGGAGCCGGAGACCGGGGCGGTGCCGCTTCTCTATCCAGCCCATTTCAAGGGTGGGAGTGTCTCCTGGCCGAGGGTCATGCGGAAACCGAACGCCATCCGCATATCCGACGCCAGCCGAAAATGGCTGTGGGCGAACAAGGGCAGCTACGTCGTCGTGCGGCGATTCACTTCCAAGGAGGAGCGGCGGCGCATCGTGGCCTTCGTCTACGGCTCGGACCTTCCCTGTGAGCTCGTCGGCTTCGAGAACCATCTCAACGTCTTTCATGTGAGTCGCGAAGGAATGCCCGAGGATCTGGCCGGAGGACTCTCCCTCTTCCTCAGTTGCAGCCTGGTGGACCGCTACTTCAGGCAGTTCAACGGGCATACCCAGGTCAACGCAACCGACCTGCGGTGGTTGCGCTACCCGGATCGCGCAACCCTCGAACGGCTCGGAAGACAACACGATGTTCCTACGCTATCACAGCAGGCGATCGATACAATCATCGAGGGGGAGATCGCACACATGGCACGTGATGAAAACCCGCTGACGGCACGGCGCAAGATAGACGAGGCGATGGCGATCTTGAAGGCGCTCGGGATGCCACGCGGCCAGCAGAACGACCGCTCAGGTTTGACACTCCTCGCGCTGGTTGACCTCAGGCCCTCCGGTGCGTGGAATCGACTCCGGCGGCCACTCATGGGGATTACTCCGATCATGGACTACACCCGGGAGCATTACGGCCGGGAATACGCGCCGAACACGCGCGAGACGTTTCGGCGTCAGACCATGCACCAGTTCGTGGAAGCCGGCATCGCGCGGTACAATCCCGACGATCCCGCTCGTCCCGTCAACAGCCCAAATGCCTGTTATCAGATCAGCGAGGAAGCCTTGAGTGTGATTGAGGCCTTCGACACGCCCCAGTGGGATGCCGCGGTTGAGAAGTGGCTCGAAATACGAACCCCGCTCTCGGCGAAATGGGCGCAGGATCGCGCAATGCAGATGATCCCGGTCAAGGTGGCCAAGGACCGGGCAGTGGCGCTCACGCCGGGCGCCCATAGCAAACTCATCAGTGACATCCTCACTTCGTTCGCCCCGCGCTTCGCGCCCGGGGCCGAGGTCATCTACGTGGGCGATACGGGAGACAAGATCGGGTGCTTCGAAGAAGAGCGCCTCGCAGAGCTCGGTGTCACCGTCGATAGGCGCGGGAAGATGCCAGATGTCGTGCTGTATTTCCGCGAGAAGAACTGGCTTCTTCTCGTCGAAGCGGTCACGAGCCATGGACCAATGGACGCCAAACGCCACAACGAGTTGGCCGAGCTGTTCGGTGCTGCACAATCTGGACGGTTCGAGATCCTCTGGGACGTCGGGGCCCAGGATAAGGTCCGCGACGCGGGCGAGGAGAACGAGGGAAGGCAGAGCGATGACCGGGAAACCGAAAGAAATGAGAACGAGACCAACGACCCGTTTCCTGCGGGTTTCGGAGGTGCAGGCCCAGACGGGCCTGGCGCGGAGCACGATTTACGTGTGGTCGGCCCAGGGGCGCTTCCCCCCGGCGATCCGGTTGAGCTCGCGGGCTGTCGCTGATCGCGATCGTGGTGGGCGGACTGATGTTCGCATTCGGCGAGGGCCGGAGCAAGCGCACGCTGGCCGGGATCATCTTCGGGATCGGGATGGCGGTGGGCGCGGTGAACTTCCTGTCGTGGCTCTTCTGATGCGGGGCCTCCGGCGCTGGCAGGCTATGCGGCGCTGAACCGTCTGCTCACGGTGCTGGGCGTGGAGCGGCGGCTCTTCCTGCTGGGCGTGACGCTCGCGGTCGCGGTTTGGAACGCGACGGCCTCGCTCGTGGCGGGCGGCATGGTCTTCGCCGCCTGCCTCGGGGTGGGACCCTCGTGCGCCGCCCGGCGGGTGAGTCCGCGCAGCACCTAGCGCATTCCTCGTTATCGGCCGGGTTCGCGTGTCCGGCTGCGGTGTGATGGTAGCGAATCGCGGGGCGGTCCAAGCGGAGCGATGCGGGCGACAGGCCGTTGTCGGCCCCCTCGGCGAGGTACGCTTCCACTGTCTCCGGCAACGCGGGAATGAAGCCGAGACCCTCGCGCTTGGCCAAAGCGGCGAGGTAGTTGCGGCGCGTGATGGCGCTGTGCGACTCCTGGGCTGCGTCAACAACCCGGCGGACATGCGGCCCTGGGGGCGTTGAAGTCGCCGTTTCGCTGTTCGCAACGCCGGCGTCTTTGCGCATTACCTTCCCTCTCGTGCCAGTGGATCGGCCCCAGCGCCTCCGCTAATCGACGTTAGCGGATTTATAAGAGAACGCCGCCGTCAATCGACAGCGCAGAGCGGGCTGATCCGCGCCAGTGTTTCGCCAGAGGCAGAGAACTGGCGCACGTCTCGACCGCGCCACGAGACGGCGACCCGTGGCCACTACCAGCCCGCGGCTCTTCAACGCCGCCAAGGCCCTTTCCCTTGGCGTTCGCTGGCGTGTGGAGCCAACTGGCCACGTATCTCACGCAGTGCCAAGCCGTCGTGCGCATGATCCGACAAGGCGAGAATCGCCGTATACCCTGTTGATGTAACTACAATTTATATGTATAATCCACCGATGGAATTCGAGTGGGACGAGGCCAAGGATCAGACCAACATCCGCAAGCATGGCATCGGATTCGACACCGCCAGGCGAATCTTCGAGGGGCCGGTCACAACGTCGCCTGATCGTCGCCGGGACTACGGCGAGGAGCGCCACATCAGCATTGGCCGGGTGGAGCCCGGAGCGTTGATCGTGGTCGCTCACACCGAGCGCCATGGGCGTATCCGTCTGATCTCTGCCCGCCCGGCATCGCGCAAGGAAAGGAGAGTCTACCATGAGTGGACGCTACGATAGGCCCCTCACTCCCGAGCAGATCGCGGCCGTGGAGGACGAAAGCATCGACTTCAGCGATATCCCCGAACTGGACGAAGAGTTCTGGGACCGGGCGGAGCTCGTCGAGCCTGATCGCACCGACCAGATCACCATGCGCATCAAGCGCTCTGTGCTGGCCTATTTCAAGGCTCCAGGAACGGGCTACCAGACGCGGATGAACCGCGTACTCGAGAGCTACGTGCGGCACAGGACGGGCAACCCGACCGACACCGGGGAGGGCGCGGGCCCCTGACCGGGGTTCCGCGTCTCGGCGCGCTTCGCCACGCGCCGGGGGATCAAGGGGGGGCGGCAGCCAACCCCGGCCAGACTGCAACAACCCTGTGCTCCCACCAACCGTCGGATGGGATGGCGTTAGGTTGACGATGTCCACCGGGATGGACCGAAACCCTGCCTAGCGCCACGGAGAACTCTTGTCTCAGGAACAGCGCCGACGCTCAACCGAGGAAGATGCGGATCGCTTTGTCGACCTGGTGAATGGCTCCGGGTTCTGGCAGTCCATCGACCTGCGTGTCTGCGCCGTCCGTTGTGGCCGTCGCTGGGTGAACCTCGTGACCCGTGGATTCCTGGACCACCGCCCCGCTCGGTCGGTTCCCAGGTTCTTGCCGGTGAATCGCCCAGCCGTCCGCGCGTGGCAGGTCGTCCTTCCGATTGCGGACCTGCCCGGCGTGGTGCATGGAATCGTCAGCGGTGCGGCGAAGCTGGGGCGCTCCTCCGTCCAATACCTCGACGGGTCGGGTCAACCCGCAATGGATATGAGATGCGTCTTCAGCGAGCTCTCCGCATCGTATCGGAGTGCGGAGTACGACCCTTGGAGCTGTCACGCCCTCGTGGGCCATGGTTCCTCGATTTGGCAGATTGTGGGGCAGGCTGTTCCTGATCCCTTGGATCTGGACAACGTGATTCGAAGTGGACCCAACGCCTACGATGGGCTTTCGGACCTCGTGCGAAGATTCTGCGCGCGACCCCGGGCACTGGAAGTCCAAGGCAACATTACCGTCGTTGACCTGATCGCCCCGCTAGCCGTGCGCTTTGATCGCGGGAAAGTAGCCTCTTCGCCCGACCGCATGAGCGTCGCCCTGCGGGCCGCTGCGGACATTTTTGTCGAGAAGGCGGAGCTGGTCTGGACCGTGGTCGCCACCGGAGACCCTCCCCGTCACGACTCGGCCAGGCTCGGCGAGCGCGAATGGGCACATGAGGATGGTGCTCTCCGCTCGCGGTTGGACATTCCGATTCGGAAGGGTGACGCGGCCGCCACGCTCTTCATTCTCGTCGGCGGCAGATGCGTGGACTGCGTGTCCGTGCCCTTGGCCGGAGCGGGCTCCAACGTCCGGATGAGAACACACAACGTCGTGGACCCGGGCCTTCGCCGGTTCCTTGAGCATCTGCGGCCGGAAAGATGGCACAAGGCGACGGAGTTCGGGGAGGCCGTGGGTCTGCTGTTCCTCTTCCTCGGCTTCCATGTGGACCCGCTCTACACGCAGAGTGGGCTGGGGGACGCCGTCGACAGCCTGGCTCATGATCCGGCCTCTTCCGTCATCCTGGCCATCGAGTGCACGGTCGGGCCGCCGGACGCAAAGGCAAAACTGAGCAAGCTCATAGCCCGGTCCGCAGACATGCGTAGCAAACTTCGCGACAGCGAAGTGATCCCGGTCCTCGCGACGGCAATCCGCATGCGGCGCTGTCGAAGGCCGAGGTGGAAAAGGCCGATCGCGACGGCGTTGCGCTTCTCGCTCAAGAGGACCTCGATGACCTCTGGGCGGCGGCGCAGGCCGGAGAGACCACAGCTCATGTGGTCCGCCGGTTACGGCACCAGCTCATGCAAGAGAGACTTCGGAGAGCCAGGGACCAAACGGGCGATTGACCGGAAACCAAGCCCACTGCGGCATCGTCTCGAGGGGGGGGTCGCGATGCCCGGCTGAGGGCGCCGGCGCTCTCGAGGCGCCGCCGGGCACTATGATCGGTACGGGACGCGGCCGGCAGATCCGCAGCATATAGACGAGCGCCCGATAGGTTAGCATCAGACAATCCTGTACGGGACAGACTTGAACCTGCGGCATAAGCACCGGACAAATTCGCTCCGCGGAGGTCAACCCCCGTGAAATTCACGTCCCGAGGGTTGGATTCCCTCAGATCCGCACCCCGAAAGTCCAACTGGAGTCGGGGCAAGAACTGGCGCGACAGCAAGCACTTAGGTCGCAGGGGCCATCGAACGCGGTGGCCGCGTCCGTATTGAGCGCGTCCCGAACATCCGCAAGGACACGCTCCACGAGTTTGTACGCCGCACCGTAAAGGACGAAGCCGAAGCCATCTATACTGACGATCTCAAGAGCTACATCGGGATCGGTGACGAGGATACGCGCCACGAGACGGTCAACCACTCGGCCGAGGAATGGGTCATCGGCGACGTCCACACCAACAGCATCGAGGGCGTGTGGAGCCTGTTCAAGCGCTCCATCGTCGGGACGTTCCACAAGATGAGCACGAAGCACATGGACCGCTACCTGGAAGAGCTGGAGGGCGGTTCAACAACCGCGAAAACCCCTACATCTTCCGCGACACGCTCCGCAGGATTGTCAACACGGGCAAGCTCGAATACCGCGAACTGGTGGCCTAGCGAAGCGGTGTCAACTTTGTGCCGGGCTGGAACCAGCTTCGTGGCGCAGGCGGTCGAGCAGCCTGTACGGGCGTGGCGAGGAAATCACGGCAGCGGTTGACCTTGCCGCGCCCCCAGATCCCTGAGCCCATCCAGATAGCTCCGGGTACGAGCACGGTGCTACGTCCCGCGAGCTAAGGACGAAGCCCTGTTCGTTATCGATGAACAGGAAAATGCCCAACGCACCGCTCAACGCCCCGGCGGCCAGATCCCAGTTGGGCAGGGTCATTGACGACGTGCATGGCGACACCGGAGGAGCTTCTGCTCCGAGGCGAACTTGGGGCGGGCCGTCTACAAAGACAAGAGAACATCCGGGGAGCACCAGTAAGAAGATGAGGATTATCACGCGATGTTGTGACACGGGATCAACTTCCATATTCATGGAGCCCGGCGCCACCGCCGTAGACTGGAGCGTAGGGACCCTGGTATTCCGGGTCAAGCGATCAACTCCCGGGATGACGGTTCGTCCGATGCCGAGTTCCTGCGGCTGCTGGATCTCGCGGCCGAGTACATGGCCGCCCTGCGCACAGAACCAGCAGAGTACATCGAATGACTTTGAGGGCAGGCCCCCGCCCTGTCCCGGCAGGCGGGGTTCTCTTCGGTAGGCGCAACTGCCGTTATGAGCTAAGGGGGGTCTGCCCATTGCTCGCGGTCCTAGTCCTGGGGGCTTGCACCCCGACCGCACCGGAGACCCCGCAGGTTGGGGGCACATGGCGGTTCGAGTGGGTGCTGACGTCGGACATCGGAATATGCCAAACCTCGGGCGGCTTCTTCATCGTGCAGACGGGCCACGAGTTCACGGGATCGCAGACCGAGGCCGACGTGTTGCGATGCCGATCCGCGGACGGAACCCCGACCTACGAACGGGAGTTTATCGACCACAGGATCGTGGACGGCGAGGTCAGTCAGGACGATGCGGAAGCGGCGGTGGTGTTCCGGCTAGGAGATGTCCGCAGTGAGCACTTCGGGGCCCTCACGGGAGATACGATGGAAGGGGAGGCCCAGTGGGTGATCTGCCTGCAGGTGACCGAGGGGAGCTTCCCCGAGCCGGTGTGTACTGTCGGCTGGATCGAGAAGGAGGTGGATGCGTGGATCCGCCAACAGACCGCGGCAAGCCGTGGCGACGCTCAGTGACCTGGGCCTACCACGTCCGCGTTGCCGACATGATTCCATCGCCAGACGTGACCTGCATACCACAAGTGATAACTCACGCGGCGATGACGGCGGACACCTTGTCGTAGAGCTTGACCCCCAGCTTATCGATGGTCAGCCGGGAGATCCTCATCGAGTAGTCAACAGCCATTCACCAGCCCCATGGACGTACCGTTGGCCGAGTGTTCCAGGTGATCCTACTGACAGCTCGTCATTCCCCATTCCTTGCGTCATACGGCAGTGACTCTCTCCGGGCGATCCGGCCTGAGAGCGAGCCGGCTCGTCTTGGCGAAACCTAGGGTCCCGGGACATCTCTTAGCAATTAGCAGCCAGAACGAGCGAGCGGTGGCTGGCAACGGCGTTCCGTAGCGGCGGAGGCGTCCATTCGTGAGTAGCCGTAACCCCCGCCGAAGCCCCGCCATTTGCTGCGGTTTTCCCGTTTTTTCGGTGCGGTGCGAAGAGACTGCGTGTCCAGGCAAGAACGGCAGATCGTGCAGTCCTGTATGAACTTACGTGGTTTCTTGCCGTGATCTGGCCCATCCGTACTCTGCTGGTCGGACATCGACTTCGAGGGCAAGACCATCCGGTGGAGAGCGAAGCACGAGAAGACGGGCTACGAGCACCGGACGCCGGTGACGGCCGAGGCGATTGCCGCCTTGGATGAGGCGTGACGGATGGACACCGGGACAGGAGACGCTCCGGTGCTGCCCGCTGGGAGAGATCCCTCCCGGTGCATGGGCCGGGGCTGGGCGTACCGGTTTTGGAGCAGGGCGCAGACGCTCGCGGGGCTGGAGCCCAAGCGCGGACGCGGCTGGCACTCGCTCCGGCGGAAGTTCGCGACGGACCTCATGGACCAGCCGCTCAAGGTGCTCTGCGAGCTCGGCGGATGGAAAAACCCACACACGGTGCTCAGATGCTATCAGAGGGCCGACGAGGGACAACTCAGGAAGGCTCTGGAGAGCCGACGGAGCGTTCGCGCCTGAGAGATCCCAATCGGCGGGAATCAAACAGCGGGAACCGGATCGACGAATCCTGAATAAAGGTCGCGGCTGCGTGTAAACCGTAGTGTACGATAGCTCAACACGGTCTAAACGGGTGCCTGCGACAATGGGAAGTCAACATTGAACACCTCGGAGGTAACCGACCGCATGCTCGTTGTCCGCGCGCAGCGTGGCGACCGTGCGGCCTTCGGCGCACTCGTCACACGATACATGCAGCGTGCCTACTATTCCGCGCTCGGCCTCGTGGGGAACCACGACGACGCGCTGGACCTATCTCAGGAGGCTTTCGCCAAGGCGTTCGGCGCGCGCGCCAGGATCGACCCCGAACGTCCCTTCTTTCCCTGGCTGTACCGGATCATCCGACGACTCTGTTTCAACCAGACACGGGATCAGCAGTCACGCCGCCTGAAACTGGAGAAGGCGGGCAGTTGGCTTACCGATACGACGATGGGCCGGCGCCCTCTCCGCCCCGATCAGGCGGTGGAGCGCGCCGAACTGCGCGAACAGGTCGGCGAGGCCATCGAACGCCTGCCGGCCCGGGAACGGGAGACGCTCGTCCTGCGAGAGTTTGAGGAACTGCGCTACCGGGAGATCGCCGAATTGCTGGGAATTCCCATCGGAACGGTGATGTCTCGGCTCTATCGGGCGCGGCGGTTCCTCGCGCACGAGATCGAAACGGCGAGAACCCCGCCCCACTAGGAGGGAGGTGCGGCCGATGAGTGAGAGCAACGTGACCCCGCCCGGCGACGAGCGGGTGCGCCATCTGATGATGGCCGAAGTAGATCAGGAGATTTCGGGACAGGGACGCCGCGAACTCGAGTCGGCGCTCGAGGGGAACCCGGATCTTCACGAGGAACTGGAGACGTTTCATCGCCTAAAGGAGGTCACCGATACCATGACTCCGTTTAAACCCCCGGAGGAGACCTGGGACACCTACTGGGAACACGTCTATCGACGGCTCGAACGCGGCATCGGCTGGGTCCTGGTCTCGCTCGGAACGATCACCGCGGGGACGTGGGCACTCTGGATCGCCGTCAGTGAGTTGATTCAGGACACGACGATGCCTGCCTACGTTCGTTGGGGCCTGCTCGCGCTCATCGCCGGCTTTGTGATCCTGTTCGTCTCGGTCGTTCGCGAACGGCTGTTCATGCAGAAAAATGACCCGTACAAGGATGAGGTCCGATGATCCTCACTTCCCGAAACGACCTCGCCGGATACCGGATTGTAGAGGAATTCGGCCTGGTGCGCGGCAGCACGATCCGGGCGCGCCACTTGGGGCGCGACATTCTCGCCGGCCTGAAGACCATCGTGGGGGGCGAGATCCAGGAGTACACGAAGATGATGGCCGAAGCGCGCGAACAGGCGATCGATCGCATGGAGAGTGAAGCGGCGGCGTTCGGCGCCAACGCGATCCTCTGCGTCCGCTTCTCGACCTCCTACGTCATGGGGGGGTCGGCGGAGATCGTCGTTTACGGATCTGCCGTACAGGTCGAGGAGAACTGACCATGGTCCTGAGAATGATTATGGCGGCCGGGTGTGTGATCTCCTCTCCGGCTCTGGCGCAGGAGCCGGATCCCGAGAGCCGGGGGAGCATCGAGGGGGAATGGGCGGGAGCCGTGGCCCTGCCCGGGGGAGAGTTCCGGTTCTCGGTCACCTTCGAGCAGGCCGACGGCGTGCTTTCCGCCACGATGGATATCCCGGCGCAGGGCGAGGTGGGCCTGCCGCTCATCGCCGTCTCCTACGTCGACGGCCGCGTGCATTTCGAACTCGATGGCCCGATCCGCGGGCTCGCCGTATGGGACGGAGCCCATGAGGGCGACATGATCGAGGGCGAATTTAAGCAGGGAGCCTTGACGACCACATTCTCTGTCTCGCGGGCCGATGCCGGAGAGCCCGAGGCCGAGGAGCCGATCGCGTACGGTGTCGAAGAGGTGTCGTTCGAGAACGGGGAAATCCACCTGGAGGGCACGCTGACGCTGCCTGAGGGGACGGGGGCCGTTCCCGGGCGTGGTCCTGATCACGGGGTCGGGGCCTCAGGATCGGGATGGGGTCATATTCGGTTTCCCCCGGCGGTCTCAAATGGTGAACGCAACGGTCTTGGCGAAGACTTCACACGGTTTCATCCATCCGAGGGTTTGTCGAAGGCAACCACGGCATTGAGGTCGTCCTGTGAGTGGGCGGAGAGATCGGTACCCTTGGGGAAGTATTGGCGGAGCAGGCCGTTGGTGTTCAGAGCAAGGCGTCGAATGATTGTTCAAGGAGCGCGCTGGCTCAGACTTTGGCTTGAGCCGATTTGGTTCGCAATAGTGCTTGCCGTTATCTCCGTAGGATGTCTTTACGTCCTTGGCAGCTGGTATGAAGAATTCAGCGATATGTACCAAGGCATATTTGTCGAGGCCATTGGAGCAGTGATGGATATTATCGTGTTTGGAATCATCATCGCTCTATTTGTTTTCATCAGGGACCGTCGACTTGAAATTTCCCGGCAGATGGATTTGATAGACGATTTCAAGAAATGGAATTCCGAAGAAGCTCGGCATCGAATTGCCGGCGCGGTGAGAAGGCTGAACCGATTGGGGCGGACTGAGATTGATTTCAACGGCATAGAAATAAGCCATTTCTCGTTCCGGGGTCACGGTATAACAAGAATCGCGGGTTCGACATTCTATGATGGTAGCTGGTACACTATGGATGGTAGAGGCATTGTGAAGTTGGAGGAGGTAGATTTTTCTGACTTGGACTGCCGGAACGTCATATTTTCAAAGCTCAATCCCTTTTCCGGACTAGGAATCATCTTTGCTTCGTTTCAGGATTGCAACTTTGCGAATGCTCAATTGGGTGGCGCATTGTTTCGGGGAGCCCATATTGAATGGTCGGATAAACCTCCGGAAGAGATGGGGGAATGGGAAGATATGGGCGACGGACAAAGAACCTTTATACCGACATACAATCCACCGTTCAAGGGAGCGGACCTTGGGGGCACGTCTTTCGAGGATGCGTCTTTTGAGAATGCGGATTTTCGTGACGCGGAGAATATTATGGACTGTAAGTTTACCGGGGCTCGCGGCCTAGACGGATGCATGTTTGATAGCGATGAAATAAGAAGATATGTTCTGAACTCCACAGCCCGGCTGGCAAGCAGCGGCCGCCGCGCCCACCAGACTTGGAGGACGTAGAAGGGGCGGAAGCGCACTCAACGCTCCCCGCTCCCGCATGGACTCGCACCCAATCGTCTCGATCGGAAGCCAGTCTTCGATGAGGGTCCAGATCCTCATCTCAAACCCATCTCGCGAAGTCATCCATTCATTCCGCAGCGATTTCCGTCAGCGTCACGGCATCGCCGTGTCGCTCGCCCTGCACGGACACCACCGAGTTCCAGAGCGGGCGTACAATCGCAGGGTGTCATCCACACGCGTCCGGTACCCCACCCATTCGGTGACGCCGGAGCCGACCCCCGGGCCCGACAAGGTCATCTGAATCTCGTCCTCACTGAGACCAATGCCTTGAGCCCGCAGGTGGCGGTGGAAGTTGGCTTGCTCCCAGACTTCCCGCAGTTCTTCCGCAACCCCGGGTGGCGGGTCCCCCGCAAGCGCGGTGGATGCAAGCTTCTCGGCGAGCCGGTTCTTCTTGCACTCCAAGGCCAGCCAAGCGGCACTCCGATGCATTATGGCGGAGGTTATGGCGGTCGGGTGACGGAGGGTGCGGAGTGCGGCCAGCTCGCTTTCCAAGGCCTCTTCGTACAGTCGGTTGGCTTCGCCCAAATCGCCGACGGCCTTGGATCGGTTCGCAAGGAACGCCAGGTCCATCGCCCGATCATGAGCGGCACGCGATTCATTCATCGTACAGCCACCGCAGCGGTTGGACGCCCGAATTCCACTACGATTGCGTAGCCGGACGTCGCCGCGTTGCATCTGGTCCAGCTTCTGCCCTATCCGCCGGGCCACATCGGCGGATGACCCACTGCGAATACCTGACACCTCCAAACGGACTTCGTGCTGCATCGGGGGTCCGTCGATGTCTCTGCCCAGCCAGTAGTCGAAGCCGGTGCCGTGCCGAGACCGGCTTGTCACCATAAGGCCCAGCAACCGACGGGCCAGCAGAATGGCGATTCCCGCTGCTCCGTTCTCAGTGGCGTCGATCTCGTTGCGCCAGGAAAGGCGCGCTTGATCGTCTGGAGGTGCCCAGTGCAGGGGGGGTCAATCTCCGCCGTTGGCATCGGTCCTCATGGCCGCCGTGCTTCGCCACCCGGCGCCGTGCCCGTCACATCTCCTACCGGGCCTCCGTCTCCTCACCGGCCCTGAGCCAGCCCAGATAGTCTGCCCATTCTTGCATCAACCACGGTCGATAGCGAACCACGCCTCAGCGAATCCCTGCCCTGCCCAATTGTGAATCGGCTCCCTGCGTCGTACTCACAGTCTGATGCGGCCAATAGGCCCGCGATTCTAAGCGATCCCGCACTGCACTCCCAGAGAGGCACTTCGATTGCCAGGGGCGGGTGCTGGATCAGCCGGTGACCAGCAGCGCTTCAGCGCGCCTGTCCCCTCCGCACAATTCTCCGTTTCAACACCCACCTGCACAACCGGTACTCTTGGCTGTGCCCCGGCAGGTTCCGGGCTAGACGCCAAGAGCCCTCC
>CBDANQ010000056.1:0-102695 GCA_965197725.1 Longimicrobiales bacterium | reverse complement strand
GCAGAAGCTGTTCGGGCGCGGAAACGTTCGCTTGGTCAGGACGCTCCGATCGTGACGAAGCACGAGATTCTCTCCGGTTCAGCAGGACCGAGCTGCCGCTGGCCCACGGCGTATCGTTCGACGCCGGCTAACCCAAGGACAACGCGATGCCCGAAGACTGCTCCCGCGGCTGTGGGCGGACCTCCTGAGAGACAGGGAGGAACCTCGCGAAGAGGAGCCCATCTCGAGTCCCGTCGAGTGGGTGCCCTGGACCGACGAACACGAGGAGTGCTGCCGCGGCCAGACGCGCCTCGAGCGTACGCCTTCGCTCCACGTGGAGGGCGAGCCTACGTACCGCCAACAAGGCGACATGTGGCTCGTGAGTTGCCGCCTCCGTGTCGAGCACGAGTGCGGACTGAGATCCGCGTTGGGGTCGTGGGAGGTCCTGGACTGCGTGTGGACGCGGAATCCACCACTCGACGGGCGACCCGGACTGGTCGACGAGCTTCTCCTGACGGACCTACAACCGCGACTCTTCACCCATCGCTTCGGCGACCGTCACCCCGAGACCGACGCACCCAGATCGGTCGAGATCGAGTCGGACGAGTCGCCGACGCCTCCTCCGACGCCGGCAGCGCACTGGGCCCGCTTCAAGGTGCGGCTGAGGTTCACGTCCGTCTGCGGGGAGACCCTCGACGTCCAGTACATCTTCGGTGAGGAAGAGCCGGGCACCGAGGACGACGACAACGCATCCGGCGGTGGCAGGCGCGCACCGGGCTGTCTCCCGTCCCTCCTGAACCCGTTCCGAGTTCCCCGCGACTGACGTTCTCGATGTCGCTCCACCTCAGGTTTGTCGCTGGCGGCGAGGCCAGGTCCCCGACCCCGATACGCTGGTTGCCGTCGCCGTGGACACATCCGGCACCTCCATCGCGCTCTTCACCTCGCGTGCGGCAGCCAGCATTTCATTCGGCGAGCCCGAGCGCTTGGTGATGACTCACGCAGCCGTGACCGGGCCGCCGAGTGGCTCGGCATCGAGCTGGCGGGCTGAGGATTACGAGCTCGGCTCCATCCGCTCCCTGGTCGGCGTGATCCGGTCGATGCGGAACGAAGCCAACCGGTAGATCACGTCGTCTCCGGAGGCCCTCACCCACCGCTCCGAGGTGCCGGCTCCGATCGTCACCTCCACGAGCACGTTCCCGGCCGCGTCGAGCGCGACGGTCCCTCCACCGCGCCCGGCCTGCGCGAGCGAATCGGCCTCGACGAGGATCCCGGCGGCGATGAGGTTCGCGAGCTCGGAGATCACCCCCGTCGCGGTGTTGCTGTTCGTCTTGGCGCCTCCCTCGAAAGTCCACAGACTGTCGCCACGCACGAGCACGTACGGCTCGCCGTCCCGCTCGATCTCAACCCGCGCGACCGCGCTCGTATCGATCCGAACCACCACTCTGTTCTGCCAGTCCGCTAATTGGCGCTGGACATGCGAGCGCAGATCTGCTTCGGCCACATAGACTTCGTTCTGCCTTGGCAGCCGCACGTACGCCGTGCCGAAGCGAGGGCCTTGGTCCCCGACCACAAGCACACGCGTCTCCCCACCCACGTCGATTTCGAGCGTCGCCGCACTGCCGTCAGCGACACCCATGCGACCGTGGTTAGCGGGGTTGCTCGCGACGAGGTCGCCCACGCCGAGCCCGGTGACCACGTTCCAAAATCGGGTAACCGTTCCCGAGTCGGCACGGAGGTCGTTGACGGTCCAGGCGCCCGCGCCTCCCGCCAACACGACCTCGCCGGACGCACCGATCATGCGAACCTCGGTCACGCTAGCCTCCGACACGCCGTCGAAGACCGCCGCGATCTCTCCGGCAGTGCTCGGCACGCCACCGCCGCCGCTCGACAGCAGCGTCGCGATCGACCACATGGCCACGACCAGGACAAGCGCCCCGACGAGCTGCTTCAGCGTGCGTTCGCTCATGCCACGATCCCTCCCCAGCGGGCTTCCGCCCTGCGTCGGCACCCGCTGATTCGGACCGTGCCGAAGAGCACGAAGGCGAGCGGAATCCCGATGAGATTGCCCCACTTCAGGAACGAGCGCGTGAAGTCGGACTGAAATACCAGGTTCGGCGGCGTACGATTCTTCGAGCGGATGCGGATCAGCGCCTCGTCCTGGGCGAGCCAATCGATCGCGTTTGCGAGGAAGACCAGGTTCGAGGCGTTCGACTGCAGGAACTGGGCTTCAGCGAACGTAGCGTCGCCCACCACGACCAAACGGCCGGAGCTCTCGCCTTCGGCCGGTGTGACAGCGACGGCGACCGTGCGGACCCCGAGCTCCTCCGGCGCGCGATTCCAGTCCTGGTCGGGCATCATCGGCGCCATGGGGCCCTGTACAGCCCCGGCTGCCGTAGTGGTCCAGAGAGGAGTCACGCGCGTGGAATCCTGAATGTCGAGCGCTGTGGCCCACGCAACCGTCAGGGAGTTGAGCCCACCCGTGATCGCGTGATCCGACCCGGGAACCGTGATCGGCCACAATGGATAGGGTGCGATCACGCTGAATAGGCCGCGCTGTCCCAGATTTACGCGCTCGCTCGACTGAAGATCTATCAGCAGGCTGCCCGTAAACCCGATCCCGTTCTCCTCCAGCATAGGCTCGAGGCCCGAACGAATTGGCATGGTCTGGGCAGTGGTCGGGTTCATCTCGATGGCCTCCAGCAGCAGCAGCGCAGCACCACCCGCATCGACGAAGTCTTGAACCCGCTGAACCGCCACGCTGTCCAGCATCTGCATGGGCCCCGCGACCACGATCACCTCGGTCGAGTCCCGGGAGATCGCCGCCGCCGAGTCACCCGAGATGTCTACCGAACGGAAGTCGTACCGGTCCGCGAGGCTCTGTTGAAGCCCCGGAATCTGCGCAGCGGTCTTGGCCCCGAACCCCTGAACGAACGCGACCCCGGCCCTGCTCTCGTTCGTCATGCGGTAGATCGCCGACGCGATCCGGAATTCCAGGTCGTCCGAACGCACGATGATCGGTATGACCTCCTGTTCGTCGGCGTACACGATGGCCAGGCCGTAATAGCCACGCCGGATCTGGAATTCATCGTCGCGCAACACGTTGAACTCGACCGGGAAGATCCCGAACTCGGAGGCCTCGCCCGCCGCGTCCTCGTTGTCGTCCGGATCCACGTCGGTAACGACGAGGTTTTCGTTGGACGCGCGACGCATGTCGGCGAGCAGGTCTCGCACGTCCCGGAGCTGGAGTTGGAGCTCCGGGGGCAGCTCGGCTGACGCGAACAGCTTGATCCGCACGAGGTCGTCCAACTCCCCGAGCAACTCCCGGGAACCGTCCGCGAGCGTGTACAGGTTCCCCGCGGTGAGGTCGAGGCGACCACGCACGTGACTTCCGAGCAAGTTCAGCGCGATCACTAGCGCGGCAACGACCGCCGAACCGACCCGGAGTCGCCTGAACTCGTCCCGCTCCGGGCTCAGGCGCTCCCGGCTGACCGCGCCGACGGCGAGCATCAAGAAGAGCCCCGTCGTGGACACGAAGTAGAGCACGTCACGAAGATCGACCACGCCTCGTGCGACGTTCTCGAAATGGCCGAGTACCGAGAGCCGGGCGAGAGCGCCGGAAATCGACGGTGGAAGCCCGATCTGTACGACCGGCAGGCCAATCAGAAAGAGCGCGAAGCTCAGCGCGGCCGCGACAATGAACGCCGTGATCTGATCGCGCGTGATGCTGGACGCCCAGAGGCCAAGCGCCACGAACTGCCCCACCAGGAGCACAGCCCCCAGGTACTGTGCGATGACGATGCCCGCATCCGCTTCGGAGACCATCAACACACCGATCGACGTCGGCATCGTACCGACCAAAGCGATGAGCACGAACGCCCAGTTGCCGAAGAACTTGCCGAGCACTAGCTCTCTCTCGGAGAGTGGCTGCGCCATGAGCCATTCGAGGGTCTTGCCACGGCGCTCTTCCGCCACCGCGCCCATGGTCGCCGCCGGTACGAAGACCGCGAAGAGCAACGGCAGCAGGTCGAAGAGGGGCCGCATGGTGGCGACCCCCGACGCATACATCGTGCGGAACGCGAGGAAGAGCGACAGGCCCAGGAAGGCCACGACCAAGACGTACGCCGTCGGCTGATCGAAGTACCCACGCAGCTCACGCCGCGCGACCGTCCAGATGCCCCGCATCATGCGTCCACCTCGCTCTCGGTGTGCGCGATATCCGACGTCAGATTCCGGAAGACCTCCTCCAGGCTCCCCCGCTCGCGATGGAGCTCCCACAGCGTCCAGCTGCTATCCCGCGCGAGCTCGAAGATGCGAGGCCTCAGATCCTCCTCACCGCGAGCGTCGAGCACCACGCGCACACGACCGTTCACCTCCTCACAGGAGTGACCGGAGCTCCCGGGCAGCCCCGCAAGCGCGTCGGCGACCCCCGAGCCCTCGGCCTCGACCACGTAGCGCACGGCTCCGGCCAGGGTGGCGAGCAACTCCTCCACGCTTCCATCGGCGGCCAGTCGACCCTCGTTGAGAATGACGAGCCGCGAGCAGGTCCCCTCGACCTCCTGCATCACGTGCGTGCTCAACAGCACGGTGCGCTCGCGGCCGAGGCTCCCCACCAAACGGCGGATCTCCACGCGCTGGTTCGGGTCGAGCCCCTCGGTCGGCTCGTCGAGGATCAGCACCTCGGGTCTGTGCAGGATCGCTCCCGCCAGACCGATACGCTGCCGATAGCCCTTCGAACACTCTCCGATGGGACGGTAGAAGACCTCGCTCACGCCGGTCTCGTCGACGGCGTCCGCAATGCCCGAGCGCGCCCCGTCCAGGGCAAGCCCACGCAGCTCCGCGACGTGCTCGAGGTACTCGGCGACGAGCATCTCGTCATAGAGCGGGTTCGACTCGGGCAGATAGCCGACGCGGTGCTTCGCCTCGGTGAGGTTGTCCGCGATTGGTGCGCCGTCGAAGAGCACTGCCCCCTCGTCCGGCTGCAGCGTGCCGGTGATCATGCGCATGGTGGTGGTCTTACCGGCTCCATTAGGACCGAGGAAGCCAACCACCTCCCCGCGGTCGACCGTAAAGCTCAGGTCGTCGACAGCGGTGATCCCTCCATATCGCTTCGTAACGCCCTCAACTGAGATCATCTAAACTCCAGAGCGGCAAAAACCACGTCGGGCTTTGAGCTCGACGTGGGTGCGAGAGAGTCATGCCCTCGCGACAAGGGCGCTCGATACTAAAGGCGCCCCGAGGGCCTGTCCACCTGGTTTCGACTCAGGACGTCTCCTCACCGGCTATCCTCGCGAAGCGGTCTGCCATTTGGGGGACCGGCACCCCCGTCCTCATGCTTGAAGAAGATAAAGGCGTGTTCCCACTCCTGGGCAGCCACACTCCGGGCCCAGCGCTCGAGGTCGCCATCGTCGTACGTGGGCCTGCGTAAGCGCAGGTATCCCCAGGGGGCTGTGTGCAAGATGGGCTCGTCGTCTCCCGACTCTTCTGTATCCGCGCCAACCAACGCCTGCGCGCGGTCACGCAGCAGATCATACACTTCGTCGTCGTACCAGCTCTCGTGGCGAAACTCCCAAGCGGCGGGGGTCCCCTCCGGTAGCATCCCCAGGAATCCGGAGAAGCGTTCGATGTCCTTCTTGAAGTTCGGAGGCAGCTGGAAGAGCAACACGCCCAGGCGATCCCCAAGAGAGCCGAGCGTGGACAACAAGTACTCAGTCGGATCCTGCGACCCGGCTTTGAGGCGCGTGAAGTGGGTGATCTTGCGCGACGCCTTGATCGAGAACCGGAAGCCGTCCGGCACCTGCTTGGCCCAGCTCTCCAGCACCGATGTCTTCGGCAGGCGATAGAACGTGTTGTTGATCTCGACTGCCCCCAAGCGCTCCCCGTAGTAGGAGAGCATGTCCTTGTTGGGCAGATCTTCGGGGTAGAAGGTGCCCTTCCACTCCTTGTAGCTGAAACCGCTCGTACCGACATGTAGCTCCACATCCACCTCCAATCGTGATCTAGAGGATGCCTGTCGGAGGCCCCGCGAGGCAAGGCGACCAGGGAAACCTTGCGCGCCGAGCGCTCGAGATGAACGGTTGGATGCACGCAGTCGCATGATCGTTGGCTGAGCCGCTCGGAGTATGACTATGAAGACCTCGATCCTTCCCGCCTTCGCGCTAGCCCTCGGCGTCTTGCTCGCCGGGCGCGACGATCTGCTCGCCCAGGAGCGGCGCCTCGGATTCCTGGACTTCCAGAACTCGGGGTCGCCCGAAGCGCAGGCTTCGTTCCTAGACGGCGTGCTACTCCTCCACTCCTTCGAGTTCGGTGATGCCGCGACCGAGTTCAGGAAGGCCCAGGAGATCGATCCGGAGTTCGCCTTGGCATACTGGGGCGAGGCGATGACGTACAACCACCCGCTCTGGCGGCAACAGGACAAGCCGGCCGCACTGGCCGCGCTCGGGCGATATGCGGTGAGTGCTCAAGCGCGTCAGTCAAGGGCTCCCACCCAGCGCGAAGCGGCGTATCTCGCGGCGCTCGACGTGCTGTACGGAGAGGGCACCAAGGCTGAACGCGACGTCGCCTACATGGGGGCCATGGAGCGGCTCATGAACACGTATCCCGACGACCTCGAGGCGCGCGCGTTCTACTCGCTCGCGATTCTCGGAAGCACGGACGGCGAGCGAGACTTCTCGACGTACATGCGAGCTGCCGCGGTGGCGCAGCCGATCGTCGGTCTGAATCCGAATCACCCTGGCGCGGTGCACTACATCATCCACTCGTTCGACGACCCCGTGCACGCGCCTCTGGGTCTGCCGGCCGCTCGTGCCTACTCGGGAGTCGCGCCCGATGCCGGACATGCCCAGCACATGACGTCACACATCTTCATTGCGTCGGGCATGTGGGACGACGTCGTGGCGGCGAACGTCCGTGCGCGCGACGTCCAGAACGGTCGCAACGCCGAGCTCGGCCAGCCCTCGAACCCGTGTGGGCACTACACGTCGTGGCTCCACTACGGTTGGCTGCAACAGGGCAAGATCGACCACGCCGAGCGGGGCGTAGCGGAGTGTCGAGAGCGGGTACTCTCGGGAGCTGACCGCGGCGAGGTGGACTATTTCGTGAACATGCGCGCCCGTCACGTACTCGACCTGGGCGACTGGGATGCAGCGGAACGCTTGAGCGCGGACGTAGATCACCCCGGCTACGACTTCATCACGGGCATCGCGGCCATCAGGAATGGGGATCGCGATATCGCGCAGGCGATGCTCATCAAGCTGGGCTCCCGCACCACCGCCCAGAATCCGCGGTTACGCATCGCCCACATGGAGTTGGCCGCGCTCATCGCCTTCGACGGTGGGGACGCGGATCAGGCTATTGGACTGCTCACTGAGGCGGCCGCGCTGGAAGAGACCCTTCCGATCGAGTTCGGTCCTCCGGCGAGCCTGCAACCACCGCACGAGTTGCTCGGCGCGGTCTACCTGATGAGTGATCGTCCCGCGGAGGCAGCGCACGTTTTCCGGAAAGCGCTCGAATTCACGCCGGGGCGCACCAACTCGCTGGTCGGCCTATCCACGGCCGCGACCGCAGCGGGAGAGGATGCCGCGGCGGCGGACGCCATGGCACGCCTCGAAGAGATCTGGAAGGACGCCGATCGGGCCTTCCTGCAGCGCTTCGGCTGGGAGTCGGGGTCGCGCGACTAGCCGCTCCTCGGCTGGTCGGAAGCAGCGACGGCTCGGCGTGGCCGGCGGGTGGCGTAGCTTGCGGAGCCTAGCCGACTAGCCCCGCTCAAGGAGGAGCCAGAGGCTGAGGAAAGCGAAGGGGAGGGCAGCTCGGAGTAGAGCGCGTGCGCCGTCGCTCAACCCGGACGGCATGGTGAACGCGTGATAGTGAGACGCAAGTACCCGGGCCCGCCACTCGGCGGACCGGGGCGCTCAACGAGGTGGAACCGAGCTACTTCGAGCGCTTCTTACGCGCCTTCTTCGGCTTCCGTCCCTGATTGGGATGCTCGAGAAACTTCCACGTCTCGCCACGCCGAAGCATGTAGATGGTGCTGGGCGATACGCCCAGCTTCCGAGCCCAATCGGCTCCGGACTTGCGCCATCTGTCGGCCTTCTCGTCCCAGTCGTCCAGGACTCTTCGGGCCTGCTTCTCTGTCAGCTCGGCATGCGGGGAGTTCCGCCCCGCGGAGCCACACGTTCGATCCGTACCACCGATCCACTCTCTGGATCGGGCCACCGACCTTCCGTCCCGTGTGTCCCAGGCAATAGTGGCGTACCTGATCCACCGAGAACGGCGGATACCTCCGCGAGATCTCCGCGTACAGGTAGCCCTCCTCGGCGAGATCCCTCCACTTTCTCACGAGGGGCCCGTCGGGCTTGGCCATGCGTCTACTCTCCTACACTGGGGGAGACTGTCGGACAGGTTCTTGTTGCCCATAGCCCCGGGCGAAGAAGGAAGTTCCGCATCAATCGCGCTGTATGCAACCATCCGAAGTCGAAGCACCCCGGCGTTCCCCAAAAACCGTTCTGCCACTTGGCTTGTCAGGCGCCAGCACAGCCTAAGCGCCGCCTGACTCCCCGCTCCCGGACTTCATCCGATGGGCGAATCGCCGGCGGAACTTCCCGACCTTGGGCGCCACGACGACCCGGCAATACGGCTGCTCTCCGTTCCTCCGGAAATACTCGTCGTGGTACTCCTCCGCAGGATAGAAGGAAGCGAGCGGCTCCACCGTCGTGACGATCGGGCTATCGGAGGGGCCGTCACGGTCGAGTTCCCTGATCACCTCGAGCGCGATATCGCGCTGCGCTTTATCTTCGTAGAAGATGGCGGAGCGGTACTGCGTGCCGACATCGTTGCCCTGCCGGTTGAGCGAAGTCGGGTCGTGCACGCCGAAGAAGATCTCGAGCAGTTCACCGTAAGAGATGACTTCGGGGTCGAAGTCGACCTGCACGATTTCGGCGTGTCCGGTGGTGCCGGTGCACACCTGCTCGTACGTCGGGTTCGGCACCGAACCGCCCACGTACCCGGACTTCACCAGGCTGACACCCTCCACCAGCTCGAATACGGCTTCGAGGCACCAAAAACACCCGCCGCCAAGCGTAGCCCGTTCCGTCCGCGTTTCTCCGACCATTTCCACCGTCCGATCTCCTAGCTGCCTGGAAGCAGCAGGGTCTATCTTCCGAAGCCGCCGCACAAGTCTCTCGACCGGAGCGAGCAGATGTCGACCGCCCGCTACATCATCGCAGTGCTCGCATGACGGACCAGCTCGTAGGTCACCGTGTGGTCAGGCTATGCCCCGGCGCCGGTACACCGCACTGTTTGTAGGTACCCCGGCCTCCGAGTCACCGTCTCGCTGGTCAGCATGAGTTGCCCGTCCTCCCTGAAGGCGATCGCCTCCCCCTGCCGCTCCAAGTCACCCAGAAAGCAGGTTTCGGCCACCTGCTCCGGCTTGTCGGAGACCGGCCAGCGAAAGAAGTAGATCTCCGAGTAGGTCCGCACCGCGAGCACGTCTCCTCTCCAGTTGAGTGAGGCTCCGGTAGTCTGGTCGCGCCACGAGCGAAGCTCGATCGGCAGTCGGTGGCCGGGGGCGAGCGTGAGGGGCTCCCCGTGCCCGACCGCAGAGGCCACGTCCGCCGCTGAGATCTGGAAGAGCCACGGTGCCCCGCGCCGTTCCTTCGTAACGACTATAAGGCCCCCGTTCGCCGTCATCGCGAGAGCCTCAGCATCGTGCGGACCGTCTGGATAGAAGAACGACACCGCCCCCAGCGCAGCGACCCCGCCGTCCCCCGCGGCTGGGTCCGGCTCCTCGATGATGTAAATCGTCACCGACTCCCGGGCGAAGCTGTTGTCCCCGAAGTCCGCCATGTAGAGGCAAGACCCGTCACCCGGCCCGGGACAGGGGCCCAACTCCATCGCCTCCCAGTCCCGCGCACCCGCACCCTCGACATCGAAGGTCGCCAGGAGCGTCGCGTTCGAGTCGATCGCATACAGGCGCGGCTGATCGCCCGAGTCGTTATGCGTCCAGATGACGCCGGGATGGGTCCGGCTGATCCCGAGTCCGGACGATTCGCGCAGCTCGCTGGGCATGAGGCCCATCTTGGCGGTATCCGTCGGAGCGAAGTGGCTACGCTCTGACAGCCTGCGCGCGTCCGCGCGATCTTCCCCCACTTCGTCGATCCACAGCGCGCCGATCGCGAGGGCGCCGAGCACCGAGAAGGCCCCGAAGAGCAACAGGAAGAGCCTCCTCATGTCATATGCCTTCCGTGACCTCGGCCGCTTCGGCTGCGAGGACCGCCGCCATCAGCTCGAGGGCCGTGACGACGTCGTCTCGACTCACGTCGCGGTGCGTCACGGCGCGCATGCCGTGCTCGCCGTTGGGCAGCATGTGGACACCACGCTCATGGCAGGACGTGGCGAACAGGCCAGCATCCATCACCGTGATCTCGAAGCGCACGATGTTGGACTGCACGGAAGAGAGGTCGACGCTCATGCCATCGATGCCAGCGAGCCCCTCCGCGAGCAGCCGGGCGTGCTCGACGTCCTGAGCTAGACTCTCGCGGTGGTGCTCGAGTGCGTGCAGCGCGCCCGCAGCGATGATGCCCGCCTGCCGGAACCCGCCACCGAACTGCTGCTTGAAGCGCCGAGCGCGCGTGATCAACTCTCTCGGGCCAGCGAGCGCCGAGCCCACCGGCGCGCCGAGCGCCTTGCTGAAGCACACATTCACGGTGTCGAACGGCGCCGCATAGTCTCGTTCAGAAATACCCGAAGCTGCCGTCGCGTGCCACAGACGGGCTCCGTCCAAGTGCGTCGCGAGCGCGTGACGCCCAGCTGCTTCGCAGACCTCCTGCACATCCGCGAGCGGCCACACCGCGCCCCCACCTCCGTTGTGAGTGTTCTCCACGCACAGCAGGCTCGGGTGTGGGCTGAGCGTCGAAGGGTTGAACGGATGGTCCCGCTCCAAAGACGCGTCTACGTCGTCCGTGCTGAATATCCCACCGGCGCCCGCGAGCGGCTTCATCGTCACACCGCTGAGTGCAGCCGCGGCGCCCCCTTCCGCTCGGATGATGTGTGCGGCCTGGTCGATGAGCACGAGATCGCCGGGTTCGGTGTGCGTCCGGATCGCGATCTGATTCGACATGCTGCCGGTCGGCACGAAGACCGCGTCCTCCTTGCCCAGCAGCTCTGCGGTGCGCGCCTCCAACGCCTTCACCGTCGGATCGTCTCCGTACACGTCGTCGCCTACCTCGGCCGCCGCCATCGCGGCGCGCATCGCTTCGCTTGGCTTCGTGACGGTATCGCTTCTCAGGTCGATCATGACGGATCACTCAGGGTCGGGTCCGCAGCGGGACGCATAGCATCCCAAGACGCTCCGCCGGCCGCAAGGTTTGTGCCTTGACGCGGCTCGTTCTCCGGCGCACATGGAGAGTTGCACGTACCAACCAGGAGCCCCATGTGACCCGTAGATTCGCCCGCGCCTTCTGCTCGCTCATCCTTCTTCCCCCGCTTGTGGCGATGTGCGGAGGCAACGCCGACGATGCCGAGCCGCGCCAGCCCGCAAACCCACTGCTTCGGCCTGCTCGGTTCACCGAGACCGCGCCAGCGACGTTCCGAGCGCGTTTCGAGACGAGCGACGGTGAGTTCGTCATCGAGCTGCACCGCGACTGGGCACCCCTGGGTGTCGATCGCTTCTACAACCTCGCCAAGAACGGTTTCTTCGACGACTCGCGCGTGTACCGCGTCATGGACGGCTTCATGGCGCAGTTCGGGATCAACGCGGATCCGTACGTCAGCCAGGCCTGGAAGACGCAGTTCATCGTCGACGATCCCGTCGTGGAGACGAATAGCCGGGGCCGCGTCACCTTCGCGAAGGGCGGTCTGCACACGCGTACGACCGAGATCTTCGTCAATTATCGGGACAACGCGGAGCTCGACGAACAAGGCTTCTCCCCCATCGGTGAGGTTATCGAGGGCATGGAGGTGGTCGACGCCTTCTACGCCGCATACGGTGACGGCCCGCCCAGGGGCTCAGGCCCGTACGCGGCGATGGCGCAGGCGCGGGGCAACGACTACCTGGACGCCGAATTCGGGGAGCTGACGAAGATCATTCGGGTGACGATCGAGGGCGGAGTGTGAAGACCGGGTAGATCTCGCGGCGCCCCAGCAGCAGACGCTCGACCGCGATCACGTACGGCAGCGCATCACCAAGGCGGCTCGCCACCTCGTTACGGTCGAAGGTTGCGACCGTCGTCGGTCCGGTCGTGACGGTCGATCCCTCGAGGATGCGCAGCGCCGCCTCGCGTATCACGGCGGGGTCTCCGTCCGGGAAAGCCCCGAGCAGCTGGCCGATCGCCTCTTCGACATCCGTGCTGATCGCACCCGAGGCGAAGCCACCGCCGAAGATGCCGACGAGCCCCCCCACGATCGCCACGGCGAGCAGCGCCGCGCCGATGCCGAACAGCACGGTGGAGTTCAGACCCGGACTGCGGGAGATGACGGGCATGAAGACGAACGCAACAATCGCCACGATCGCGACCACGCACCCCACGGACGAGGGATCGTCCGGCGGCGGCCGCTCGCGGAGCTCGGCCAGCGTCTCGAAGACCAGCCGGGGATCAGGCACGGTGGAGTCGAACGGTAGGTCTGTGGCCATGGTGGGTGTCGCTAAACGTAGGGAGGCCTCTACAATAGCTCCACGATCCAGGGGAGAATATCGATGATGGATACCGTATCTGGGCGAGGGGTCACCGACGCTTCGACGAGGTGGAGGCCTCGCTTTCCACGGAGTTTCTGGCGCGTACCGATTCCGGCATGAGCCAGCAGGATCTTGATCTCAGACTCCCGAAACTCGAGCTGCGCTTCGCGAGTCCGCTAGGCGAGCTTCTTCAAGCACTCGGCATGCGAGACGCGTTCGATTCGAGGGTCTCGGATTTCAGCGGTCTGACGCCTACTAGCGAACCCCTCGTGATCTCGGAAGTGATTCACCAAGCGTGGGTGAAGATCGATGAGGAGGGTACGGAGGCGGCCGCAGCCACCGCGGACATGACCCTGGGCGAGGCAGAAGAGTGGGAAGCGCCCCCGCCGATTCCGTTCATCGTGGACCGACCGTTCTACTTCTTCATCCGGGACCACCGGACGGGAACCGTTCTCTTCCAGGGCCGGGTGATAGACCCCCGGGGCTAGCGTACTGGTTCTGTAACGGAACGACTTGGCGAACGGTTCGACGAAGAACATGCAGCCTACGTCGCGCTTTACCCGACCGAAACCACTCGGCTGCGCACGCCGGAGATGTCCGAGGCGGTCACACGGCAGCAGCCTCCGACGAGGCTGGCGCCTGCTTCGACCCACTCGGCTGCGGCGTCGCCCCAGGCGCCACGGGTCCCACCATGCTTCCCGCCACCGAACTCCGTCCCGGGGAGCCCCGTGCTGGCCGAGCCGCTGCTCCGACTCTTCGACGCCGCGTCGTACGCTTCGCCCGAATTCGGATAGACGGCCACCGGCAGCCCCGTCTCGGCGCGGATCTCGGAGATCAGCTTGGCCACGAAGCGCGGCGGCGTACAGTTCACTCCGAACGCAGCAATTCGGTCTGCTTCCACACATGCGGCCACGACGTCCCGGATCGGAGTCCCGTCGCTGAGGTGCTCTCCGTCTCGGCAGCTGAAGCTGAGCCACGCCCACACCTCCGGGGTGTCAGCGAGGATCTGCACGATGACCTCGGCCTCGGCAAACGAAGGAATCGTCTCGAAAGCGACCAGGTCCGCCGCGGACGAAGCCATGAGGTTCAGACGGTCCCGATGGAATCGTTCGAGCACGGCGCGCCCCACGCCGTAGCGCCCAATGTACTCCGACCCGTCCGCGAGAAACGCCCCGTAGGGTCCGAGGCTCGCTGCGACCAGCGGCCGAAGTCGAAGCGCTCGGTTTTCGCGAATTGACCAAAAATCGTCAACCGCCCGGGTGGCCAGCGCCACGGACCCGAGCATGAGCCGCTCCGCCTCGTCACGGCGCACGCCCATGCCCTCGAAGCCCTCGAAGCTCGCCTGGTAGGTCGCGGTCGCGATGCAGTC
Source organism: Longimicrobiales bacterium (assembly GCA_965197725.1). GTDB lineage: Bacteria > Gemmatimonadota > Gemmatimonadetes > Longimicrobiales > Gaopeijiaceae > UBA1138. The sequence goes on along the minus strand of CBDANQ010000056.1, from coordinate 88,680 downwards.
GGCGCCCGCCTCCAAAAAGGAGCGGTGGACTTCAGCCAGCGCGGCTGGATCGTCCAGGAGCAGTTTCGCCGACCAGAGTGCGGAGTCGAGCACCGCGCCTCGGCGTTCCAACTCGGTCGCGAGACCACCGTCCAGGACCACCACCCCCTGGTGATCGAGGAAGCGCTGAAGAGGATTCGGAGCGGGAATCACCCTAGCTAACCCGCTGCAAGGCGGCACCCCCTCGTTCGCACGTGCGTACGCGATACTCTGGCGAACACGCGAAACGAGGTCGATCTCATCATGGAGGTCTCCTTGGAGCGAGGACGCTTGGCGTCCGCGTAGTGGTCGAGGAACATCCCGCTCCACTTCCGGACCAGCCAGTTGCCGTGCGCGAGTCCTTCCTGGATGGCAGGCAGTGCCTTGCTACCGAAGTAGCGGTCCAGTTCGAAGCAGGCGGGGACACGTGTCTCTGAGTCGGCCACGGCGTTGATCAATTCTTCCGCGCTCCGACCTGTGCGCGCGATTTCCCGACATCCGCGGCGACCCGATCCCGTGAGACCTCGCGTGCCTGCTAGTGCGAGACGCCGAGCCCTTCGACAGTGACGCCAGGCATCCGGTGGTTCACGCGAACGCCGAAGATCCCGCTCGTGCGCGACGCCATGCCGGTGCGCGCCTGCGTGTGAACCACGGTGCCGTTGACGACGAACGTCAGCTCGTCAGCTCCGACCCGCACTTCGAGCTCGTTGACCGCCTTGCCGTCATCGCCGGGCGTGGCCACCGCATCGTGCGGGGTGCGGCCGACGATGTCATCAACCGCGTCGTTGTTCGCACGATGCTTCACGATGAACGACCCGTCCTGGGCAACGAGAAAATACAGATAGTTCTGGTTGGAGTTGTCGAGCTCGCTGGCGCCGAAGACGAGGCCATAGTAGTTCGTGTGATCGCTCGGCGCCTCGAGCCTGAACGTTCCCTTCAGGTCGTACTCACCACTGGCGGTGTTGCTGGGATCCCACACGACCGCCGCGGGACCAGTGCCCACCGTAAACGAACTGCCCATGGCCTCGAGGGTGACGTCGGGCACATCGTCCGGATCGGCGGCGCTCGTGCTGCGGTCTACGCGCATCTGCGTCTGCCCTTGCATGCTCAGAGGTACGGCGAGCATGACCGCGACGAGTACAACAGACATTCGACGGAACATGAGAGGCTCCTATCCATGAGAGTCGGTGAACCGTAGACACCATCTTAGCCCAACTTGGGCGAAACGGCACTGGGCTCCCCTCTAATCTAATCGCCCGCCGCGCTAGGTACGCCGTCACGGCCGCGGAAAGCGTGATCGTCGTGGCGCCGAAGAGCGGCATCGCCGGCAGCGCCACGACGAAGAGGAGGCCTCACCCACGTAGATGTTGCCCTGCGAATCCACGCTCATACCGTGTGGACGAAGGAACTGGCCGACCTGGCGGCCACCACGCCGCTCTCTTCGACGCCGCCGGTTGCGACAATGGCGGTGGTCGTACCCTCCTCGATCGCGTCCCGGACCTCCCCCAGACGACCCATGGCAACCCGAACGCGGTAAAGGGCATCCAACGCTGCCTTAGATCCATCGCCGCACTCGCTTCTGGGCGCGTCGCTCGTCATCTGCCAGATGGGCGATGCTCTCCCACAGCACGAGCTCGAACGGCTCCGTCGGGAACGGCTCGGGAGGAGGTCCGTAGAGACCAGCAAGTTGCGGGACCATCCGGGAAAGGCTCGTCGTCACCTCAGCCCGTCTACCGTACAGCTACGCCGTAGCGATCGCGGAGCGCACTGATCCCCTCTGGCCGTCCGATTACAGTGAGGCGATCGCCGGCGAGGAGCGATGTATCACCCTTCGGAATGACCAGTTCATCGTCACGACGGATCATCGCGATGAGGGTGCCGTCGGGGAGTGATACCTCGTGCAGTTGGAGGCCGATCAGGGCGGAGCTGGCCTGGTCACCCCCGAGCATCATCACGAGGATCCGCTCGTATCGGAACAGAGCCTCCTTGAGCTGCTCGTCGCTCTCCGCGCCGAGCCACTCGGGCATGAAGCTGTCCTGATCCACACGGCGAGCAATACGTGCCAGAATCCGCAGGTGCTGCCCCGCGTCCGCCTCAGGACTCACCAGAAAGAAGACCGCTCGAATCGCTTCCTCCGGAGCGCGCTCCACGCCACCTGGTCCGCTCTCGAAGCGAACCCCCTCACGCACTCTGGCCAGCAGAATGTAGGAGCGATCCAGCAGCTCCGATCGCATGTGCGGTAGAGCAGCGCCGTGCGAGACCGGGGTGGCCCCCGTGCGCGTGCCCAGGAGGAATGCCTCGCACAGTTGGCTCGCCGTCACGGGCAAGTCCAAAGCCAGCTGATCAGATGCCTGGTTCGCCAGCTCTTCGAAAGCGACGGGCCCTGCCAGATCGAGCAGACTGGCATGCGTGAGGAGCTCGTCGAACGGGTCGGCCTCGCGTGGCCCCCGTTCCTTCATGATCTCGCGAAGTTCCCGGTCCAGTCCCTCGTATCGCTGACGTCCCAGCCGTTCGAAAATGTGGAAGATCGCGCCCTCCCGGCTGAGCTTGTCGCGAGCGTAGTAGGTGTACCACATCGCGCCGAAGACGATCAATCCGCCCGTGAAGAGCGTCGGTAGGATCCCCATGGTCACGATCATCCAGAATGGACCGAGAACGCCGAGGATCTGTACGGCCGGGTACAGCGGGGAGCGGAAGCCGGGATCGTACGAGTCGATCCGACTCTCCCGCATCACGATCACCGCAAGGCAGGCGAGGGCGAACAGTACCATCTGAAACGCGCTGGCCAGCTTCGCGATCCCGGTGGGATCGAAAAGGGTGACCGAAAGCAGAATCACCGCCACGGTGACCGCGATGCTGACGGTTGGCGTTCCCCGCCCTCCGACATGGCTGAACAGACCAGGCAGCAGCTTGTCTCTCCCCATGGCAAGCGGGTAGCGGGACGCCGCGAGGATGCCAGCATTTGCGACGGATGAGAAGGCCAATACCGCGGCCACCGTCATGATGAGGGCGCCCCACGGACCCGCGAGAACTTCGGCCACCATGGCGACCGGCGTGAGCACCCCGCCCCCTTGGCGTAGCGTATCCACACCCACGACACCGACCATCACCGACGTGCCGACGACGTAGATCGTGATGATGCTCCCAAAAGCGAGGAACATCCCCAGGGGCAGGTTGCGCTCCGGGTTTTTCACCTCCTCGGCAAGACTGGCCACCGTCGTCAATCCCATGTAGCTGACGATCACCAGCCCGGCGGTGCTGACGATCCCAGCACTGCCCGACTCGAAGAAGCCGCTGAAGTTGCCCACCTCGAGTTGAAGCACGCCAAAGCCACAAAACCACAAGAGTTAGGATCAGGAGCCCGATCAGAAGCAGGACCTGAAAAGACCCGCTCTTCTTTGCCCCGAAGTAGTTGAGCCCACCGAAGAACACGGCGAACCCCCCCGCGATCGAGCCCATCTCTAGACCCGGGAGGAAAAGTTCCAGGTACGCGCCGACTCCGATAAGAGCGAATGCGCACTTCAGGATGACGGCGATCCAAGTGCCGAATCCGCCTATCGCCCCTACGAGCGGACCCATGCTCCGGTCCAGGAAATAGTATATGCCACCGGCCCTGGGCATGGCGGTCGCGAGCTCCACCATGCTGAAGAGCCCGGGTAGGAGGATCAGCGCGGCGAGTAGATACGAGAGCGGCATCGCCGACCCAGCCCCAGCCGCCGCGAGCCCCGGGAGGAGAAAGAAGCCCGAGCTGAGGGTTGCGCCCGTGGCAATGGCATAGACATCCCATAGCCCCAACTGCTTCTCGAGTACTGGGGGCTTCACCGCTAATTATCTCCCCTCTGGAGGACGGGGTCCTCGATGAAGTGGTTTACGTCCGAGACGTGGGATCCGCCAGACTCTCGGTTTAGCAGTCGAGTCGTTTCGCTCGTAGAGCGCGTACCCATACGGGCTGCGCTGCAGTGTGCCCGGCCGCGCCGTGAACGGCAAGGCGCTGCGTGCTGGCACTACGGACTCAGTGAGTGGGCGTCTCCGGCCGCTGCTCGCCCGCTGTCACGCGGAGCTCGAGCCAGTTCCCGCGGGGTGGGAGCGCGCACACGGAAAAGGCCGTGAAGACGCAGGGCGCGTTGTACGCGCGGTTGAAGTCGATCGTCGTCCAGCCGTCCTCGTCCGGCAATGGGGCACTCAGGTACCGCCCTCCCTGGTACGTCTCCGTCGTAGCGGTCGAGTCCCACATCATGATGAAAAAGGACCGCCTGTTGGCCGATCGCTATGAGGCTGTGCTCCCTCCCGTCCGCGAACCCACAGCCTGTCTTTTCGGGTCACGTCCGCAGTCCCCAGCGCATGGGTTGCGGTTCAGCCGTCGGGCCGCCGTCGGGATCCGCACGGCAGACACACATGATCCTCCGTCAACTCCGCGAAATCAAGGAGCGGCTGAGGAGGATCGAGCGGGCCGCGGGGCCTCCCAGGTCAACTTGCCCCGCTTCCTGTCTCGCTCTAGCTTGCCGCGCTGGCTGACACCGTGACGACTCTGTGGTAATGGGGGGTGTAACCATGAAGCTCTCTCGACGTGACGCGATCAAGGTCTCTGGGACGGCGGTGGCTGGCCTGTCGATGGGAGTGGTCCGGCCGGACACGGTGCTAGCTCAAGCTCTGCCTCAGCAGGAATGGCCGGACCGACTCGTGGCGGGTGAGCTCCGTCAACGCGCCGACCTGCCACTCAACCCCGACGGGTCGGCGCCGGAGCACCCGCCCCAGGCGGCGGGAGAGATCACGGGTGTGATCTGGCGCTATACCAATCGGCAACCCCCCGAGATCGACTACGACTACCGCAACCTGCAGGTCCGACTCGACTCGCGCGGGTTCGCCCGGATGCGTGGCACCCTGCGCTTCAATGATCTGGAGGATTTGCCCCGCCACTCCTATACGACCCTCCTACAGTGCGGCGCGCCGCAGCCGACGGGCATCGTGAAGTGGACGGGCGTTCGCTTCGACGACTTTGCGGACATGATCGGCGTGCAGCCGCCGGCTCACTACTGCCGTCTGATCTCACACGACGGCTACTATATCGACGAGGAGATGCCGACCATGAGGCATCCCCAGGTCCTGCTCGCGTGGCTCCTGAACGACGAGCCGATTCCACCGACCAACGGTGCGCCTCTTCGCCTCGTGATTCCCTTCCGCTACGGCGCGCGCAACATCAAGGCGATCTCCGAGATCATGTTCGGCTCTCCGGGTCTTCCGATGCGGGAGGTTCCGACGAGAAGGGGCTGAACGTCAGGATCGCTCTCGATACGCGCAAGTAAGGTCCAGGCCGACACGGGCTCAGTCTGAGATCCCACCACCTGCGCCGCGGAAGCCCGGCCGCCTTTAGAGCGAGAGGGGAGCGAAGTGAGTTAGTTCTCTGACTGGAAGGTGTCCGCGCTTGCGGGCCCCACGGCCATGTTCGCGGGGAGAAGGCCGTGCTCATGGAGCAGGTAGGCTACCACGGCGCGGTACTCGTCATCTGTGAGCGCGCCGCCCATCCCATATGGCATCGCCAATCGTGTGTAGTCCACCAAGCGCGCGGGGGACCCGTACGACGCGAGTCCCGACAGCGTAAGGCGTGTTCCGATCGCTCCTTGGGTGTGACATGCCTGGCAGTAGGTTTCCCAGACGGCGACGCCTTGGGCGTTCTGCTCATGAGGTGACGGCTCTCGCCCGCATCCCGCCAGAGCAGCCGAAAGGGTGACCAGCACGACCGCCCACGCCCGCCAGAGCATTGTCAAACAGCCACGGGGTGCTACGCCACTTCGACCGGATGAGGGAGCGGGATGTTTAGGAGGTATCCCGCCTCGTTGAACGGAACCTCATCGGGTTGCGTGTTTCCGGCCGTGTCGGTCGCCCGTGTACGGATGACGTGCGACCCCGCACTCGCCTCCCACTCGAACTCGAAGCGTCGCCACGCGTACTCGATCGAGGGGGAAACGAGCCTCGCGTCCCGCCACTCCTCCTCCTCATCGAGCCTCCACTCCACCTTCTCAACGACGGCGTTGGGCGAATGGGCGAAGCCTCTGAATACTTGCCGACCGGCAGCGACTCCGGCCGGCCAGTCCAACGCTAGCGCGCTCTTTATGGTCTGGGTCGTCACTGGCCCGCCTTCAGCTGGCGCATACCTCTCCGGGGGCCACTCGTCGCCAATCAGAACATACGCGCTCGTGTTCGTACGGACCCACAGCGTCTCCGTCGAGACTACGATTCGCTTCAACCACTTCACGCTGCTGCTGGCCACCCAGCCCGGGACTACCGCCCGGAGCGGATACCCATGATCAGGCGGAAGATCGACCCCGTTCATCTCGTAGGCGAGAATCGTATCGGGGTCTAGCGCCTTGTCGATCGGCATGGGTCGGTTGAACTCCACGTCGTCGGCGCCGGTGAGCAGGACATCCACCGCATCGGAGCCAGCGGCCACCCTTGCCAGTACCTCACGAAGGGGCACGCCCGTCCAGGTCGCGCACCCCACAGCTCCCGTACCCCAGGGGCCACCGCGAGCGGTCTCCCCCAGCACGCTTCCGAAAAACCTCCGCCAGTTCCCGGCGCACTCCAAGTATGCCACGATGGAACGGCTGGGCATTTCCCGCAGCTCCGCCAAGGAAAGCTCGAGCGGCTCCGGTATCGCGTCGCCCTCGATTCGGAGTCGATACGAGGACACATCGACGATTGGCGTCCGAGCGTGATTGCGGACGAAAAACAATTCGTTTGGTGTGAGCAGCCCTTCGAGCTTGCTCAGGGGAGTCTCAAGGTTCGTGGGCTGGAGGATGAAGGGAGTCGGGTCCTTTATCCACGGTCTGTCAGCTCCGGGCGAAGCCGAAGCCTGCCCTATTCCCTCGCCCGCTCGGCCTGCTCCCTCGCCGCGCTCACAGGCGTTCAGGACTGAAGCGGTTCCACCCGCAATGAGTAGGCGAACGAACCGACGCCGGCTCAGGCCGTGCCGACGACTGTATTTCCACAGTTGAGAGAAGGAAGTCCCGTCCATTGCGACTGTTGGTTACCTCGTCCCCCGCAGGAAGCGCCGTGCCTCCTGCATGCCCACGAGCGACTCTCGGCCCGCCCACACTTCGGTGAGCTCCTCATAGGCCTCGGCCGGCGACGTAGTCATCGTTCTCTCCACATGGTAGGCGCTTCACCAAGCAGCTCGGACGCCCAGTATAGCGCCGCGACGTCGCCTCCGCGATCGGCGGAGACCTCGCACGACGGCCGAGCTCCGCGAGGCGGCCGGTATCGTCGAGGGGATGGGGCGCTGCATGGCCACGGAACGGTGGTTAGCAAGGATTGGGCCTGCCCCGAGGCCAGTGTCGAATCCAGGATATCGTAAGCGGCCGAGCGATCAAGGGGACGGAGCAGGAAAGAGCTACCGACCATAATCGACGATCGGTGGGCTGGCCCGCAACCAGTTCCCGCACCCTGGAACCCGAGTGGCCACGCCGAAGGACGTACTGGTGCACTGAGGTCGGCGCCATCTTGAAGACTTAGATTTTTCGTCGAGCGTCGACCGCTCGGCCCCACGGTCGGAGCCCAGCTTTGTTCATCGGTGAGCCGGCGCGCCTGAACGCTCTAGGAACCCTGCATTGAAGGCCGCGCCCACCATGGAAAGTCCGAGGACGACGTGTCGGGAAACGGCTCGAGTTTTCATTGGCGCACCATCGGTGGGTCCGGGATTCGATAGCCCCTATACTGCAACATGATCGTTCACTTGATAGATGGCACGTACGAGCTGTTTCGCCAGTTCTATGGTATTCGCCGCTTCAGCAAGGGTGAGGACCGGCCCCTCGCGGCGGTCAACGGTGTCCTGCACTCCGTGTTGCAGATGATCGAGAAGGGAGCAACCCACATCGGTGTGGCGACCGACCACGTCATCGAGTCGTTCCGCAACGGTCTGTGGGCTGACTACAAGACCGGAGAGGGCATCGATCCGGCGCTCCTGGTCCAGTTCCATCCGCTGGAAGAAGCGCTCGCTGCGATGGGCGTAGCCGTGTGGCCCATGATCGAGCTAGAGGCCGACGATGCCCTAGCGTCAGCCGCGCATCTCGCCTCGGCGGACGAAAGCGTGGAGAGGGTCCTCCATCTGGACCCCCGACAAGGACCTGGCGCAGTGCGTGCGAGGCGACCGCGTCGTCCAGGTGGACCGCAGAGCGAACCAGGTCCGCAACGCTGACGCCGTGCGTGAAAAGTTCGGGGTCGAGCCGACCTTGATACCCGACGTCCTCGCCCTCGTCGGTGACGCTGCCGACGGCTTCCCGGGCATTTCCCGCATCGGTCGAGTCACGGCTTCACGGCTTCTGAACCGGCACGGCCCCATCGAGAGCTTTCCGGACTCCGTGCTCGGGGATCGCCGTGACCTGGCGCTGCTCTTCAAGGATCTCGCAACACTCAGAACGGACGCGCGCCTCTTCAGCGCGGTGGACGATCTCCGCTGGCTGGGGGCGACTCCCGACTTCGAACTCCACGCAGAGCGCCTCGGCGACTCCCGTCTCGTGGAGCGCTCCCAGACCGCTCTGGTGGTCTAGCAACCCACGGGCTTCTGCTAGGCCGAGCGCCACGGCACCTCCTGCGTCGGGAGCTATCGCCCCGCTAGGTCGAGTCCGACGGCAAATCACGAAGAACGGCATCGATCTCGTACGGCTCGGAATCCGGCCACGGCGCCGTCCGCATCCGGACCAGCTCCTCGCGGTCTGAAGCTCGACTGGAGCGAATTGTCATGGTTTGGCCAGTTTGGTTGCTTGCGCGCAGGAAAGGGGCGACTGGGCAGCAGCACAATCCGCTTTGTCCTGCAGCTATGACGCTCGCTGCAGAATGAGCGCGAACTCCTCGTGGGAGTATCGACGATCAGGCGTATCGATACGTCCCTCCCTAGCTCGGGACTCGGATCTGGCCACTTGCGGAGCCTACGCGAACGCCTTACGGAGCGCCGCGCCGCACTTCTCGAGCGCCTCGGTCGTCGCGTCCACCAGCCCCCCCCATCGTGATGAACCCGTGGATCATCCCCTCGTACTCGACGAACTCAGTCTCGACCCCAGCCTCACGCAGCTTGTCGGCATAGGCGCTTCCTTCGTCCTTCAAAGGGTCGTATCCCGCTGTGAGAATGAAGGCCGGGGGAAGATGCGCGAAGTCATCGGCGAAGATCGGCGAGGCGATGAGCTGACCCCGATCCCCGCCCTGGCTGAAGTAGTGGTTCATGAACCAGTCCATGAGTTCGGTCGTAAGCCGGTAGCCCTTTCCCAACGCCTTGTGCGAAGGCATGCTGCCTGTGAGGTCCGTGTTCGGATAGATGAGGAGTTGGTACGCCAGTTGCGGGGCGCCGTCCCGCTTCGCCATGTGGCAGACGATCGCCGCCAGATTGCCGCCCGCGCTGTCGCCGCCAACCGCCACACGAGCAGGGTCCCCACCGAGTGCTGTCGCATGATCCACCACCCAACGGGTGACCGCCCAGGCATCCTCGACCGGCGCCGGGAACGGATGCTCGGGGGCGAGCCTATAGTCGACGGACACCACGAGGCAGGCCGCGCCCAGAGACAGCCGACAACAAGGGACATCGTGTGTATCCCGATCGCCGATCACGTACCCGCCGCCGTGGAAATAGATGAGGATCGGGAGCGGACCTTCGGCATCCTGCGGGCGATAGAGCCGCGTCCCAAGCTCGCCACCGGGGCCGGGAATCGTACTGTCCTCCGTCACCACTCCCCTCGGAGGATCTCCCGAGACCACGGCGACCATCTCAGCGTATTGAATCCGCGCCGCTGGTGGATCGAGGGTCTCGAGCAGTGGGCGGGTGCTCCTCTCCGCGAGGTCGAGTATGAACTGGGCTTGCGGATCTAGGGTCACTCGGTCGCTCCTCGATCGGTAATGGTGGACGGCCTGATGCTCAGTTCCTAACCCACTTCCAACGGTTCGATCGCCGACGGAGGCTCCCCAGATGTTGCCCTGGTCGTCGACCGCGCGAGGCCGCGATCATCGCGGCTTGGAAGGCGCTTGAGATCAACGCATGATCAGGGCTGCTCCCCACAGGGGATGGCAGCCCGGTTCCTGGCTTCACGATTCGCGTCGGGATCCTGTTGCGCGCCTGCCGTCGCCAGCCGTTGCTTCCACTGTCACCCAGACCTCGTCGTATCCCGTTCCGAGCCCTTCGACGACATCGAGCGCCGCTTTCTCCGTCGCGGGAAGGCGATAGAGGAACCCCATGGACTCCGATCGCTTCCCTCGGCGAGACCGCGATGGTGCACTTGCCGGAACCATCCACGCCCTTCTTGCTCCATCTAAGTGTGTATCCGGTCAGCGTGCACTTCCAGACGGTCGGACGCCACAGGCTAGGCGGCCACCCACGCTGTCATGAGGCGACCCGCCGCTTGCCGCCTCGCTTCGTAGAGAATAGCCGTCGCGGCGCTCGCCACATTCAGCGAGGAAGCCGACCCGCTCATCGGGATGGACGCGCTGGTGTCACAGAGCTCGGCGACCTTGTGACCGAGACCGGCGGTCTCGTTGCCGAACATGAGCACGGTCGGATCGGAAAAGGGGACTTCGTCGGGCCACACTCCCACGCGCCGTCGTCGCGACTAGTCGGAGATTCTGAGTCTGACTCCGTACTCCCTCGAGCCCAACCTTCAGGCCACCCCAGGTCGTAACCCCCACTACGGCAACGACGCCTCAAACGTCCAGGTTCTTCACGTACCTCGCGTTCTTCTCGATGAACTGGCGCCGCGGCGCCACCTCGTCACCCATGAGCCGGTCGAACAAGTTGGAAGCGATCGCCGCGTCCTCGATCTGGACCTGTAGGATCGTTCGCGCCTCGGGGTCCATGGTGGTCTTCCAGAGCTGGTCCGGATTCATCTCCCCGAGACCCTTGTAGCGCTGGGTGGTCACGCCTTTCGCTTCCCCGTTCTTGCCCCCGAGACGCTTGAGGTACACGTCTCGTTCTTGGTCGGAGTATGCATAGAAGTCGGATTTACCCTTGTGCACGCGGTATAGAGGCGGCTGCGCGATGTAGACGTACCCCGCCTCGATGAGCTCCCGCATCTGACGGAAGAAGAACGTGAGAAGAAGTGTGCGGATATGCGCACCGTCGACATCAGCGTCCGTCATGATCACGACCTTGTGATAGCGTGCCGACTCGAGATCGAACTCCTCGCGGATTCCCGCGCCGATCGCGGTGATCATTGCGCGGATTTCCTCGTTGGAGAGGATCTTGTCGATACGCGCGCGCTCCACGTTGAGGATCTTCCCTTTGAGCGGAAGGATCGCCTGGAACGCACGGTCACGGCCCTGCTTCGCGCTACCGCCCGCAGAGTCCCCCTCGACCAGGTAGAGCTCGCAAAGCGAAGGATCAGAAATCGAGCAGTCCGCGAGCTTGCCCGGGAGCACGCCACCCTCGAGCGCGCTCTTCTTACGCGCGAGATCCCGTGCCTTACGCGCAGCCTCGCGAGCCCGCGCCGCCTGCAGCGACTTCTCGATGATAGCCCTGCCGGCCTTGGGGTTCTCGTCGAGGAAGATCGACAGATGCTCGTTGACCGACGCCTCCACGGCACCGCGCACCTCGCTATTGCCCAGCTTGGTCTTGGTCTGACCCTCGAACTGAGGTTCCATGACCCGGATGCTGAGAACGCAGGTGAGACCCTCGCGGACGTCGTCGCCCGAGAGGCTCTCGTCCTTCTTGAAGATCTTGTTACGGCGAGCGTAGTCGTTGATCGTGCGGGTCAGCGCCGCCTTCAACCCTGTCAGGTGCATGCCACCTTCGTGCGTATTGATGTTGTTCACGAAGGTGTGGGTATTCTCGCTGAAGCCCTGGTCGTACTGGAGCGCCAGCTCGATCTCCGCCTCGGGCTTCGACGTCTCGAAGTAGCACACTTTTTCGTGCAGCGCCGTGCGGCTGCCGCGCAAGAACTCCACGTACTCGGCGATTCCGCCCTCGTACTGATAGTCCTCCGTCGTGCCATCATTCCGTTCGTCGGTGAGCGTGATCGTGAGGCCCTTGTTGAGGAAGGCCATCTCACGCACGCGGTTCGAAAGCACCTCGAGCGAATACTCGAGCTCGGTGAAGATCTCGTCGTCCGGCTTGAACCAGACTCTGGTACCGGTACCCTTCGCCTTGCCGGTCTCCTCCAGCTCCTTGACCTTCAGCCCCCGCTCGTAGCGCTGGTGGTACGACTTGCCACCACGGCGGATCTCGACTTCGAGGAAGGCCGAGAGTGCGTTCACCACGCTCACTCCGACGCCGTGCAGTCCGCCGGAGACCTTGTAGGTGTCTTTGTCGAACTTGCCGCCTGCGTGCAGGACCGTCATGGCGAGCTCGACACCCGGCACCTTCTCGGTGGGGTGGATGTCGACCGGGATGCCTCGCCCGTCGTCGTCGACCGAGACGGAGTTGTCCTCGTGAATCGTGACCGCCACGGCTGAACAGTGACCGGCCATCGCCTCGTCGATGGAGTTGTCGACGACCTCGTATACGAGGTGATGTAGGCCGCGCGCCGATGTCGAGCCGACGTACATGCCCGGCCGCTTCCGCACCGCCTCCAGACCCTTGAGGACCTGGATCTGCCCTGCGGTATACTCCGCAGCTTTCGATTTCTTGCTCTTCGCCATGTCCGCTCCGTGAGTGCTGATCTCGGTACTCGCGCTGCTAGATAGTTTCCGCCAGCACGAAAACAATACGTTCCAGTGGGACATCCCCGAGGTGCTCGTTCACCTTCGCAAGGAACTCCCCCTTCATGATGTTCAGCTCCATCAGCCACGCACTGGTGCGTACCTCGACGAACAGCGTCGCCTCGGACACACCTTTCGCCCTGGTCACATGCGCAACGTGCTCGCCGACGAGCTCGGGCCAGAGGTCGAGCACGCTCATGCGCTCGACCTGTTCCCTCACCCCGTGCTTCTCGAGAACGGCCGCAAGCACCGAGTCGACCCGAACCGGTCCCTCGGCCATCACGCGGTGATCCTCCCTGCTTCGATGCGCCAACGGGGCAGCGAGTCCTTCCGGATCTTCACGTCGGCCTCCTTCGGCGACGTCAGCACGATTTGCCCCATCTCTTCCTTCTCCATCAGCGCAAGCACTCGTTCGCCCCGCCCGCTGTCCAACTCCGCGAAGACGTCGTCCAGGAGGATCAAAGGCCTTCGCTGGCGAGTCTCCCGGATCGTCCTGGCCTCGACGAGCCGGAGCGCGAGCGCAGCCGTGCGGCGCTGCCCGCCCGAGCTGTACGCGCGCAGGTCAAGGCCGTTCGCATGGTCCCCCAAGCGAAGGAGGAGATCATCCCGGTGCGGGCCGACTACCGTTGTTCCCATTCTCCGCTCGCGCTCGCTTGCTTCCGCGAGGGCATCGCGGAAGGCAGCCGCGATCTCTTCTTCGGAAACGGCGGTGTCGAGCGTCACGCTCGGCCGATACGTCATTTGCGCAGCGAGACCGTCCGAGACCTCCCGGTAATAGTCCCGGAACGCCCCGCGCCGCTGCTCGATCAAGTTCCGCCTGGCTCGCATCACCTCCGCCCCGCTCCTGGCGAGTCCCTTGTCCCACGCCACGACGACCGAACCGGGCTGCCCATCCTTGAGCGAAGCGTTGCGGCGCACCAGAATCTTTCGGTAGTCCTGGAGCGCCGTGAGGTACCCGGGCTCGCTGAGGGAAAGCACGATGTCGAGAAAGCGCCGGCGCTCCGAGGCGCCTCCGCTCACGAGCTCCACGTCGGCAGCGGAGAAGATCACCGCTGCGAGGCGCCCCAGCGCGTCGCCCATGCGATCGGGCTCCGCGCCGTCGAGGGAAACCTTCTTCCGCTTTCCTTTCTTCTCGAAGGCCGCTGCGACCTCCGATGACCCGTCCGCGCCTGTCTCCTCCAAGGTGCCGGCGACCCTAAAAACACCCTGGTGGAACGCCACGAGTTGTTCGTCGCGAGCACCTCGGAAGGACCGGAACGTCTCGAGGTAGTAGATCGCCTCGAGGAAATTGGACTTGCCCTGAGCGTTGTCACCGATCAACGCGACACCCTCGGACGGGAGTTCCACATCCTGACTTCCGAGGTTTCGGAAGTGGCGAATTGCGAGCCCACTCAGACGCACGGACCAGGGGTTGGGAGAGTCCCAGAATACATACCAGAATTTAACGGATTTCAGCGTCCCTTGAAGTCCGCTTTCCGCTTCTCCATGAACGCCGCCGTGCCCTCCTTCATGTCCTCCGTCGAGGCGAGAAGACCGAAGAGGGAGGACTCGAAGACGAGAGCATCCGACGTCGTGGTGTCGAGCGCTCTGTAGATCGACTCCAGCGCCAGGCGAATCGCGATGGGTCCGTTCTTGGTGATCCTACGCATGAACTCCTTGGCGTCGTCGAGCAACGACTCGCGGGGCACGACGGCGGACACGAGCCCAATCTGTTCGGCGCGTTCCGCGCCAACCATCTCCCCGGTGAGCGTGAGTTCGATCGCCCGGCCAAGACCCACGAGGCGGGAAAGCCGGATGGTTCCTCCGTAGCCTGGAATGATACCGAGACCAACTTCGGGTAGACCGAAGCGGGCGTTCTCGCTCGCGATGCGGAGGTGGCATGCCAAGGCGAGTTCGCAGCCTCCCCCTAGCGCAAAGCCTCCGACCGCTGCGAGCACGGGCTTCGGGAAACGCTCGATCGCCATGAAGACATTCTGGCCGTCCCGGCTGACTCGAACCCCCGAGATCGAGTCCGTCTTCGCGAGCTCACCGATATCCGCTCCCGCGACGAACGCCTTTTCACCCGCCCCCGTCACGATCACCCCGCGTACGCTGTCGTCCTCCCTCAGGCTCTCGAAAACCTGCCCTAGCTCGGCGACCACCTCGGCGTTGAGCGCGTTGAGTTTGTCCCGCCGATCGATGGAAATTACCGCGATCTCGGCATCGTGTTCGACTCGGATGTACGTCAGATCGGCCATGCCCCGGGCGGTCCTTTCTAGAGCGCGTGCACGTGTCGGAACTGAGCAAGATAGCGCCTTGAGGGGCGATGGAAAAACGCCATCCCAGCCCTTATCTTTGCGCGCTGATCCGCGCGATTCGGGTGCCGCACACGTCCGCACCGCGCCCGCAACTTTCCCTGTCTGACTCGGGCGAGAGGCCCGAAGTAGGAGCGTACATGAGCCGGTCCCTGAACAAGGTGATGTTGATCGGAAACGTCGGTAACGACCCGGAGATCCGAGCGACTTCATCAGGCGCGCGCGTGGCCAAGCTTTCCGTGGCGACGAACCGGTCCTGGTCCGACCGCTCCGGTCAGCAGCAGGAGAAGACCGAGTGGCACCGGCTGACCTTTTTCGGACGCCTGGTCGACATCGTCGAGCAATGGGTGAAGAAGGGTGACCGGCTCTATGTGGAAGGCCGCATCGAGTATTCCCAGACCCAAGGCGAGGGCGGGACCAAGTACTGGACCGACATCGTTGTCAACGAGATGGTGATGCTCGGCTCGTCGGGAGGGGGTGGCGACCGGAGCGCAGGAGGCGGAGGTCGAGGGTTCGGCGGCGGAGGTGGTGGGGAGGGCGGTCAGCCGCCAGCCACGGGACGCGGACGACGATCTGCCCTTCTAGTGATCCTAGCTGTCTACAGGCACCTCGGTCTCGGATTCCCAGAGGCCCAGGAAATACTCTTCATACCTGTCGGGGTGAGCCTTGTAGTCGACTAGCCACGTGTCGAAAGGCGGGAGCGAGATCTTGCGGGACAGCCAGTCGGTGGCGATGCGAACCATCTGGACGTAGGTCAGTTCCTCGTCTCCGCCCTCTTCGCGATAGGCCCGTTGGGCGAGCAAGTAGATCTCATCCGGGCTCAGATAGAGGAGGAGATCCGCGACCTGCGCCGAGCAGTAGTCGACATACTTGGCGCGCAGGACCTCTGGCGGCTCTTCGGAGCCCTGTTGACCCGCGTCCACGGTGACGCTCCCGCTGGACGTGAAGAAGCCCCCCGGCTACGCCGGGCGCGATCGGTTACGTCCGGCTCGATCGCGCCAAAAGGTATGGATCGGAGGGCTTGGAAGCGCAAGCTCTTAGGAAACGCCTGGGGCGTCTCCTGGACCTCTTGAGGCGGCTCGGTCTCGCTCTGCTCACGGAGGTGCTGGTATATGGAGCGCCGGGTCAGACCGTACAAGACCACGCGGCTCAGAAACTCGGGATCCGCCTTCTGGACCTCTTCTGCCTGAGCGGCGATGTCGCGTGGCAAGCGCACATTGAGCTGTACGGAACACGTCTCCCACATAGACACACCTCACCCACGGCAGCAGGATGAAAAAGCACACTTTTCCGAGTCCCGCTCATAGCGGGAGGACATCGAAGATGGTTCGATCGGGGGCCGCCAACATCATCGATGGTGTTTACCACAGTAAGTCACCTGTCAGGGGTACGCAACCCCTTTGTTGACCGGGCCACAAGAAAACACGTGACCCGTAAAGTGTTTCCCTGCAATGACTTACGATTTAGCCATTTTTCGTAACCAACTGTTCCCGAGCTTCGTCACAGCTTATACTCCACAGCGTACGGGTCACGGAAGTGCAAGTGGCTCACAGCGTTTGGAGATCCGAACTTCTCACTCACAGACAGTCGACCGGCAAGAATTTTTATGAAAAATCTGGCTCGGGAGGGTAGAGCGGAGAAACGCTGGTAGGGCTGCTTTTGCGAAGCCGATGAAGCTCTCCAGCGGTACCGCAGGGTCGGTCGCCCTGAAGATCATCGCGGTTCGGTATGGCCGCTCCGAGTCCTGATTCTGGAACGCGGCGTACCCTCGCCACGCCGGACCCTCGCCCAACGACCGAAAGTGGCGTGAATCGCGTAACGGGCCGTGCGCACGTCCACGGTCGCCACGGGGCCTCGGCCGCCGGTGCCCCGGCGACAACATCCCTCTTAGTGGACTACGAGCGAACCCGTCGCCGACCGTGCCAGTGTCACCGCCTCGACCATCGACTCCTGAACACGGAGACCACCGAGCGTCTCGCGTTCACCAAAAGCGTCCACCACGTGCTCGACCGACCTTAAACGGTCCGGCTCGAAGCGGGCCATTATCGAGACGAGCCCCCGGCGCATCGTCGCGAGACTCGTGCGGGCCTCTCGGAAGGAAGTCGGCAGAGGAAGCCGCACGCGGTACTGGATCGAGTCAGCGTCCCACACCGGCTCGAAGCGACATACCTCGGCGCTCGGAAAGGCTTCCGAGAGAGCATGCTCGAGCGGACCGACGGGCTCACTGAATGCCGTCTTGAAGACAAGCGCACAGGCATCGTAGTCCAGATGTACTCGGGTGAGTCGCCCAGGCCCGAGGACAATCCGGATCGACGTGCCCTCGTGCAGGTCCAGGTCGCGGCAAATATCCCGGTACCCGATCCGCAGAAAGGTCGGGCGTGTGAGCGGGCCGAAACCCACCCGCTCGAGGATGCGAAGCCCGAGCTTGAACGAGTACTGACGAAGTGGGCTTTCGTCCCGAGTGGCCGCGGTCGCGGTAATCAGGCACGTGACGTGGTCCAAGGTCGGCTCGTAGACCCAGTCCAGAACCACGAGCTCGGTACTGAGATCGAGGACTTTCACGCGACCGCTCCCGAGGTCTATGACCTCGGCGGAAGCAGCGTAGCGGCTCTCGACAACGAGCGCGAGCCCGATGTCCTCGATGCGACCCCCGGAAGCGTCCATCTCATGAACGTCCCTGTATTGCACAATCGCGCGAGTGAGCGGAAGCTCACAGATCCCGGGAACATCCCCCATCGCCTCGGGGCGGGCGTGGGTCTGCGTGCTCGAATCCATTGCTTGGTCTCGTTCGCGCCCGACCCCATGGGCACGGACGCGCCTTTTCCGGAAAAGAAACCCGGCCGAGGGCCGGGTTCGACTGAGTCGAGTCGGGACAACTCCCTAACGCGCACAACGCTTTCGTGGGATCTGATCTTCACGATCGGTACCAAGGATAACAATCTGTTTACGGCCACCGCAAGGAAAAAGTCTCGCTGGTGATTGGCAGGTTCCGGATCACGCCTTGCTCAGTCCAGGCACCCCGATCATCTTGGGACGGCCATAGGGATATTAAGCCGGCTCCGGACCGCCAACCGCAACGTACCAGCCCATCCTTCATGACGATACTCAACGAACGTAGGCGCTCGGTCGCGTTCATCGAGAATGATGGCCAATCGTGGGCGTGTTTCCTTGTCACGTTCGTGGAAGAAGAGGGGCTGTGGCACGGCTACTTCTCGTTCCGGCCAGGACATGGAGACGCCGAAGAGGACGAGGTTCGGACCGCCGACATCTTCATCGAAGACTCGGAAGCCGAGATCCACCACAAGGCTCGCGGGCTGGGCCGCCCTCTCCTGACGGGATTGCTGGATTCCGCCCTGCACACGAGCCGACGAAACGGGAATGGCAGCCCGCCCCTCAGGGGACAGTTCCGGGCGCTTCTCAGGGAGAACGCCCAGGAAATCGCCGGTGATTGGGCGGCCGACGATGCGTCCCTCCGAAACGTGAAGAGCTCGAGGAACTTCGATCGCTCTACACTTCCTACCGCCTGGACCAGGTCTCGCACTTCATCTGCCTGGTCGAGCTGACGGACTTCGAGCATGCGGTCGACCCAATCCTCGCTGGCGAGAGCATCGACTTCCGCACCAAGGACCGGGTTCAGTTCGCGATGATGGTCGTCGACCATATCGAAGGGTTGCTGCCGCTTCCCGACTTCGAGACCTGGGCCCAAGACTTTCTGGCGCACGCCGAAGCGTACCGCCTATACACCCACACGCTCCATCGGGAGGGACGACTCCCGTAGCAAGCGTGGGGGCCCGAAGCCCGTTGTGCGATCCGAGCCCCACATTTAGCTTTTTAAGTTTTGTATTGTTCAAATCCAATGCCTGAGGAGCGTGATCGTCTTGGAAGTGGTCGTCCAGGATAACGAGAGCCTCGACCGCGCACTGCGGCGCTTCAAGCGTAAGGTGCAGCGTTCTGGCCTTTACTCCGAACTGCGCAAGCGTCGGTACTATGAGAAGCCGAGCGCCCAGCGTAAGCGGAAGCGTGAAGCGGCGATTCGTCGCGAGCGCAGGCGCCAGCGTCGGAACAGGCGCTAGGGCAGCCTGAGCCGGCCGCACGGCACTCCTATGCGGCGCGCTGCTCGAAGAGTTCGTCCAACCCTTCCCACGCGTGGAGCGACGACCCGGTCAGGCATGTCCGCGCGAACGTGATAAGCAGATGGTTCCACCCCCGGACGGTGCGCACGTCAGTCGGCCTGAGTCCAGTCACTGAGACCATCGCGCGGCACAGGTTGCCATCCGATGTGAAGCCGAGCCTGTACGCCGCCTGTGCGACGGTGACCTCGTGATCGGACAACAGGTTCGCTACGGCCATCACTCTGAACCACCGCAGGTACGTGTACGGCGACTCCAAGCCGCGCCTGCGGAATCTCGCCTTCAACGCCCCCCTGCTCAGGTGGCATGCCCGAGCCATCGCGGGCAGGTCGTGATAATGCGTCGGGAACTCGAGAACGCGACGTCCAAAAGCACGGAGCAGACCCGGCAGGGGGGTCCCCGCCGCTTTGCTCAGGTCGGCCAGGGCCCCCTGTCCACCCAGGACACGCCGTGATCGTTCTTGTCGATGACGTTGCGCAGACGCGTGGTGAGGTACTCGAGGCGTGGGGCCTGCACCTCCCGGCCCAGGCGGTCCACCTCCCAGCCTCTCATCAAGGCTCGGTCTAGCGTAAGAATCGGGAGATCCGAACGAATGCCGGTGAACGGCCGCGCCCTCACGCCCGAGCGGATCAAGAGGCGTGGGACACCCCATTCGAGCGCTGACGTCGCAAGGACCGGATCGAACACCACGTCCTTGTCTGGACGTGCGGCATGCCGAACAACGGTCCTGACATACGGATCTGAGAGTAGTGCGACGATCATCGGCAGTCCCCCCCCGATGCGTTGATGCCGGGGCCGATGAGTCGGGCCCACCTCCTATAGTGCAGCCGACCCCTCTCATCGCGCCAGTTGTTTTCGCCCAGCGTGCGGACCTCGCTACAACGGAAGAGGGGCGGGTTTGTCTCCCGACCAGTCATAGAAGCCCATTCCACTCTTACGACCGAATCGCCCCATCGCCACGATCCTCTTGAGAAGTGGAGGGGGAGCATAGCGCGCCTCACGATACTCCTCGTACATGATCTCGCCGATCATGTTCAGCGTGTCGAGGCCCACGAAGTCACAGAGCACGAACGGACCCATAGGGTATCCACACCCGAGCGCCATCGCAGTATCAATGTCCTCTACGCCGGCGACGCCCCGCTCCAGCTGCCGGATTGCGTCGAGCATGTACGGCACCAGCAGCAGGTTCACGATGAAACCCGAGTTGTCCTTCGCCGCGACAGGCGCCTTGCCGAGCGCCTTTGAAAACGCGAAGGCACGGTCGAACGTAGCGTCGCTGGTGGCGATCGTTCGGACCACCTCCACGAGCTTCATGACCGGTACCGGATTGAAGAAGTGCATGCCCACGAAGCGGTCGGCGCGCGATGTCGCCGCGGCCAAATCGGTGATGGTGAGCGAGCTCGTGTTCGACGCGAAGATGGTGCCTCCACCGCACAGGCCATCGAGTTCGCCGAACAGAGCGTTTTTTGCCTCCAGCTCCTCGACGATCGCCTCGATCACGATGTCGCAGTTCTGAAGGTCAGCCACCTTCGTGGTAAGACTGAGGCGCCCCAGCGCCGCGTCGCTGTCCTCGGCAGTGAGCTTTTCCTTCTGGACGGCACGCTCCATCGACTTGCGAATGCGCGCCTCTCCCTTCTCGAGCAGCTCGTATGTCACGTCACGAACGATTACGTCGAAGCCACTCTTCGCAGCGACCTCCGCGATGCCGCCGCCCATGAGGCCACAGCCGACTACGCCGACCCTGCTGATGTCCAATTCTATCTCCGTTTCGGTTGCGGGGGCGCCGGTTCAGGCGTCGTTCGCATCGTCCGACCTCATCACGTCGCGGGCTACCCCGTGGAAATGGCGCTTGACCCAGCGGCGCCAGGCCGCCGGGGGCGGGTCGAGCGAACGCCCGAGTTCCAGGGTGTCGAGTATGCCCTCGAGCTCGGTCCTTACGTCCAGCAACTTCTTCTTGGCCGACGCGCCCGTCAGGTACGTGATGCCACCCGTGACAGTACCGCCCACGAGCATCCCGACGCCTACCGCCAAAGCGACCGGCGTGAGAGTCGAGAGCGCCCATCCCGCAAAGGTCCCGGACGTCACACCGCCGAGTCCACCGAACACGACCGCACTTCCCACGCTGTCCCCACGCGTACCAGGATCGACCACGATCTCGACGCGCGACCTGCCCTCCTCAAGCTGTTGCAGCTGTACCTCGACCGACTTCGCGGACGCGATATAGTACTTCCGCGACTGAGAGCTCGCAGCACGGGCGATCTGTGACGCCCAGTCGACGGCGGGACGATACAGCAGGACTTCGCTTCCCCTGCGCACTGACTGCAGCAGCTGCGTGCCCACCAGGAAGTCGTCCAAGCGCTTGGACAGCTCCGAGTGGTTCCCGGGGACCACCCGAGCAACCCGGATGAACTGCGGCCCGAACCATCGGTCCAGCGGCCTGCCGAAGGCCAAGTCCGATCGCACCTCGTCCAGCGCCTGCCGCACGTGCATGCCGCTGAGGCCAACCTCCCCGGCGATGCGGAAGAGCTCGGCCTCGGAGAGATCTCCGTCACCGTTGTCCGCATCCGACGACGACAGCTCCACCGCGCGGCCGATGACCGCCTCGAACTCGCGTCGGGTGAGACCCTTACCGGACTGGTCGGTCATACTCCCCCTCGAGGCCTAGCAGCCCGTGCTAGAAGGCCTCGACGACGACCGCGCCGCCCTGACCCCCGCCGATGCACGCCGAACCAAGCCCGAACTTGCCGCCACGACGACGTAGCTCGTGGAGCAGGTGGATCGTGATCCGCGCACCGGAAGCCGCCAGCGGATGCGTGATCGCGATCGCGCCGCCGTTCACGTTCGTCTTCTGCGCATCGAGGCCGAGCTCCTTCTCGACCGACTTGTACTGCGCGGCAAACGCCTCGTTCACTTCGACGAGGTCCATGTCCTCCAACGACATTCCTGCCTTCTCCAGCGCAAGACGGGACGCGGGCGCGGGTCCGATGCCCATCACCTGCGGCTCGACACCGACGAAGCCCCACGACACGATCCGGCCAAGGGGGCGCACACCGTGGGCCTCCGCCCACTCGGCGCTCGCGAGAACGGCGCTCGCCGCGCCGTCACCAATGCCGCTCGCGTTCCCAGCAGTGACCAAGCCGTCTTTCTTGAAGTACGGGCGTAGCGCGCCGAGCGCCTCCAGCCCCGTCTCGGGACGCATGTGCTCGTCTGCCGCGTACGTGACTTCACTCTTTCGAGTCTTGATGGTGACGGGGGTGATCTCCGCGTCGAAGTGGCCGGCATCCCAGGCGGCTTTGGCGCGCTGCTGAGAGCCCACGGCGACGCGGTCGACTTCTTCCCGTGACACCTCGTAGCGGTCCGCCAGCTCCTCGGCGGTCTGCGCCATGGTCAGGTCGCAATGCGTGTCGAGCAGGGACTCCCAGAGAAGGTCCTCGAACTGCCTGCCGGCTGGCCCGAGTCGGAGGTTGCCGAAACGGGCGCCGCGCACCACGTGGGGGGCTTGGCTCATCGACTCGGTACCGCCGGTGAGGCAGACGTCAGCCTCCCCGAGGATGATCTCCTTCGTGCCCTGAACGATCGCCTCGAACCCAGAGCCACACAGGCGATTCACGGTAAGCGCACCCTTCTCCTGCGGAACGCCGGCGCGCAGCGCTACGTGACGCGCCAGGTAGATCGCGTCGGCAGAGGTCTGCAGCGCGTTGCCGAAGAACGTGTGATCGACCTTGTCCGCCGAGATGCCCGCCGCCGCGATCGCGGCAGTACTCGAGATCACACCGAGATCGGTGGCCGTGAAGTCCTTGAGCGATCCGCCGAAAGTGCCAAACCCCGTTCGCTTGCCGGAGAGAACGACGACGTCGCAAGCGTGGCCTTGGGTTGGCATTGGGCCTCCGTTCGAGCCGGGATCAGATTCGGAAAACCAGCGGACCACAAACTACCCCCCGAGGGCGCCGCCGGTTCACGCCGTCAGATGTCTCCGGGGGTCTACAGGGGTGATCGGAAAGGGGGCTGGGCCGCCCCCCTTTCCGATCACCTCTCAGGAAATCCGTTCCAGTCCATGACCTCACCCGCCAGCCAGACGTGTCGGCGATTGTGCGCGAGAACGACGGAGAGACCGGTGCCGAGCGAGAGCCGCACGAACCACGCAAACGGTGAAGAAAATCGTGCCCTGCCCAGGTCGACGCCACGCGCGTCCTCCATCAGCTGGGCAAGATCGCCTTGAACGCGCGCGAACTTCGGGCCCACTTCGGACCCGTCGAGCTTCGGGTGCGGAACCATCGCCTTGGCGGTTCCCATGCGCCGCTTTGGCGGCGGCTCCATGACGTTTGTGAGCCAGCGCCCGAACCATGGATGACGGTACGGGCCGTCAGAGAGGCGCCCCGCCTCGTGGGACCTCGTGATGCACGCCCGCATGGCCTCGACATACGGCTCGTTCAGAAGGCACAGGTGCGCCACGTGCCCGAGGACCGACCACTTCCGCTCATTCGGCCGCCAGAGAGCCTGCTCAGCCGAGAGAGAAGCGAGGACCCCATCGACTTCAGCGCGCTGCCGCTCGGACTCGACAATCATCTTCTCGAGGTCCGACACATGCGTGGGGATCATGCCGAGGCCGTCAGAGAATCAAACGAACTCTGTCGAGGGCGGCTCGTCGAGATACTGCTTGAACGCAGACTTGTTGTTGCATTTCATGTACGCCTCTTCCGCCGAAATGACCCCCGACATCAGGAACTCGAGGATGTGCTGATCCAGAAGCTGCATTCCATCCTTCTTTCCCGTTTGGATCATGGACGGAATCTGGTGGATCTTGTTTTCACGGACGAGGTTCGATACGGCATTGGTGCCTACCATGATCTCCAAGGCGGCACGCCGGCCCTTGCCATCCTTGGTCTTCAACAAGATCTGTGCGATCACTCCCTTGAGCGACTCCGCCAGCATCGCGCGGATCTGCTCTTGCTCATCTGCCGGAAAGACGTCGATGAGGCGGTCGACGGTCTTCGGGGCGGATGAAGTATGCAGCGTTCCGAATACCAAGTGACCGGTCTCAGCCGCGGTGATGCCGAGCTCGATCGTCTCCCGGTCGCGCATCTCACCGACGAGAATGACGTCCGGGTCCTCACGTAACGCAGCCCTCAGCGCGTTCGCGAAGCTCTTGGTGTTCGTGGTGATTTCGCGCTGGTTCACGAGGCACTTCTTGTTCGGATGCGTAAACTCGATCGGGTCTTCGATCGTCAGGATATGATCCGCGCGCTCATCGTTGATCCAATCGACCATCGCGGCCAGAGTCGTGCTCTTGCCTGAGCCCGTCGGGCTCGTGACCAGCACCAGCCCCTTGGTCAGCATGCAGAACCTCCGAACTACCTCCGGTAGGCCGAGATCGTCAAAGGTTAGGATCTCGGAGGGGATGGTCCGCATGACCGTCGCGAGACCCTTCCGCTGCCAGAAGACGTTCACTCTGAAGCGTGCCAATTCCTGGATCTCGTACGCGAAGTCATAGTCCATGTTGTCGAGGAAGCGCATACGCCATTCCTCGTCCATGATCTCGTAGACGAGGCTCTCCATGTCCTTGCCGGTCAGCTCGCGGAATTTCAGCCGCTGCATGTGACCATGAACTCGGATGATGGGAGGAGCACCGACCGTGAGGTGGAGGTCCGAGCCCCCCTGCTCGACGAGCACCTTCAAGAATTGATCGATTTGCGCCATGTGACGGTTTCTCCGTGCGCTTCAGTAGGTCTCGTGTCTCACGCGTGCAGGGGCTCGAGCGACCGCTCGACGTGACCGCCTTCCTCTCGAGCGATGTGCATCTCCCAGCGGATCCCGGCTTCGTACGCCGGACGTCGATCCTGGCTCGCCGGCCAAAGCAGGAATGCGACAGACGCGATGTCCAACGCACTCCCTGCCCAGTCGGCCTGGTTACCGGTGAGGTCGACGGTCACGACATCGAAGTGGAAGGCGCGTAGCGTCTCCAGCTCACTCGCCCATTGCTCCGGGTCGGTCGGCATCTTCATGCTGAACGCCTCCTCGGCCGCGTCCTGGTCCTGCGCGTTGATGTAGATGCTGCGCCAGGAGGGATCGAGCAGGAGGTTAGGCAGGTGGGGCAGAATCTCGTGGCCTAGCTCAATCGGATCGGACGTCACGACAAAACGCGCCGAACCCGACCGTGCCAGAAGCCTGATCTCGGAGAGTATGCCCGGGCTGGGCTCCTGGAAGCGATCCTGAAGTGCGGACCGCTCCTCCTGGGGCCGGAACAGGAACTCGAAACCCGATTCATCCGAGAGGTACCGAACCTCGACCGGGGTGACGATTCCCGCCCTGCTCAGTCCGCCCTCGAACGTTACGCGAATCTGACCCTTCACTTGTTCCATGGGGGCCGGGTCGACGAGCTGGGCCAACTCGGCCTCCCACAGCCCTTCGAGCGGACGCCGCCGAATAGTGCCGACGTCATCCCACCAGAACCAGGCGCGGTGACCCCGAGTCGAGATACCGAACCTTCCCGACCCGGCTTCGAGCGCGAGACCCATCCCGTCGGTGAGCGAGACCGGTGAAGGACGCCGTGCCTCCTCGGCGGCCGTGCCGCGCGCGTACACCTGCCGGATCAACTCCCGAATTTTCGCTGCCGAAGCCAGCGCCAGTTCGATGTTGAGGTCAGTGCGCGCTTGCAAATCATCGACCGCCACGGTCTTGATGGGCGACTCGACGATGACCGTGAGCGTGTCGCCGGTCTTCAAGATGGGAAGCGTCAGGTGCGCCAGTGCCCACTCGGGCGAAACCAGCGCGGCGGCTTCCGGGTCGATCTAATCGGCGTCGGGGAACACGTACGGGAGGTCGAACTGGGACGCGAGCCCCCACTCGAGCTCGTCCGCCGATACGAAACCACACCCCAGGAGCGCCTCACCGAAGTAGCCGCCGTTGTCCCTCTGGTACTCGAGGGCCTTGTTGACGTCCTTCTCGTCGATCTTCCCGAGGCTCATCAGTATCTGACCGATCGTGCGTCGTTCCGCCATATCGGATTCCGCCTGTTCTAGTTCGCTTCTAATCGCTCGCGGCATGGACCCCGGCGACATGCGCGATAATCCACTGGCCGACATCTTCCGTCGAGTGCTTCCCCCCCAGGTCGGGCGTAGTTCTCCCCGCTTCAACCGAAGCGGCAACCGCAGCCTCCACACGCTCCCCAAGGTCAGAATGACCAAAGTGGTCGAGCATGAGCGAAACGCAACGAATGGCCCCAATGGGGTTCGCCGTCCCCCTGCCCGCAATGTCCGGAGCAGATCCGTGCACGGGCTCGACCAGCGCGTTCCGTCCTGGGATGATCCCCGCCACCCCCTTTCGCGTGTTCACGTCTTCCCCGATCGCGACCTCGTCCGTTGTTCCTGCAAACTCCTCGTCCGTGATCGTGACACCCTCACGCAGGTACCGCTCCGCACCGAGGTCCCAGTCGACCAGCTCCAAGCCGAGACCTTCGGGCGCGTTCAACGCCTCCAACAGGCGGCGAGCTTCGCGCACGACTTCGACGCCGATACCGTCTCCGGGAATGAGCGCAACTCTAGCAGTCCGTGGAAGGTCAGAATGACCAAAGTGGTCGAGCATGAGCGAAACGCAACGAATGGCCCCAATGGGGTTCGCCGTCCCCCTGCCCGCAATGTCCGGAGCAGATCCGTGCACGGGCTCGACCAGCGCGTTCCGTCCTGGGATGATCCCCGCCACCCCCTTTCGCGTGTTCACGTCTTCCCCGATCGCGACCTCGTCCGTTGTTCCTGCAAACTCCTCGTCCGTGATCGTGACACCCTCACGCAGGTACCGCTCCGCACCGAGGTCCCAGTCGACCAGCTCCAAGCCGAGACCTTCGGGCGCGTTCAACGCCTCCAACAGGCGGCGAGCTTCGCGCACGACTTCGACGCCGATACCGTCTCCGGGAATGAGCGCAACTCTAGGCATCTACACGCGGAAGAAGTTCCTAGAAGGCTCGGAGCTTAAGGTCTCACTTGGACCACCACCACCCCACGTCCGGCGGCGCCACTGCCCTCCAGGACGAACGGATACCGGCCGGGGGGGCAACCCTCGAAGCTCACCACGTACCTGCTGTCCAACCGCAGTAGCGGAGGTGACGCGACCTGGTCGGTGCTCTCCAAGAACGCCCGAGCGTCCGGTGGCAACGAGTCGAGTTCGAAGATGATCTCATGCACGAACCAGTCGCCGGTCACGAACTCCAGGTAGGCTCCGGGCTGAATCGTGGTGGCCCGCGGCGCGGCCAGCTCGACGTCCCCTCCCGTGATGACCACGCGGTGAACCTCGTCACGATCAGTCAATCCGAGTTCAGAGCGCAGCACTTCATCCGGCTGCAACTCGGGGTCCACCTGACAGGACGTGCCGGCGGCCACGATCAGGAGCGCAAGAAGAAAGGGCCTCTGATGGAGCGCTTCCGTCAAGCGTGGACCTCGGTGCCGCAGGCCGCGCAGAATCTCCATTCCGGCTCCAACTCCGCGCCGCACGCCGGGCAGGTCACGAGGTGCACGTCCGTGCCGCAGAACGGGCAGAAGTTCAGCGTGCCCCTCTCCGGGAGATCGGCCCGGCACGAGCGGCAAGAGGGCTGCGGTTC
This sequence comes from Longimicrobiales bacterium, assembly GCA_965197725.1. Lineage (GTDB taxonomy): Bacteria > Gemmatimonadota > Gemmatimonadetes > Longimicrobiales > Gaopeijiaceae > UBA1138. The sequence continues at coordinate 60,979 of CBDANQ010000056.1, read as the reverse complement.
GTGGTCGGACTCGAACTCCGACGCTTCCTGGGCCGACTCGGCCCCGGCGGTGCCGAGAATGCCCGGGTCGACATCGCCATCCGGCTCGTGCAGGGTCGGATCGTCCACGGGGACCTCGTGGGAAGTGACCGCCTGTCCGGCGAGCCCGTCGGAATTGAGGCGCACGTCTACAGCGGCGTACTCGCGGTACGCGCCGGTGTTGGGGTTCGAGGACTCGAGCTCCTCGCGAAGGTTTCGGAGCGCCGTCTCGGACTCGAGGATCAGGTAGCCGCCCTCCCCTGCGAGCAGACGCAGCAGAGCGTTTTCGTAGTCACCGTTCATCTGCACACCGATGCGGTCACGGTGCGAACCGTACGGAACGAGGTTCTGGTAGATCTCCGCGACCGTGAACGGCGCCGTGAGGTAGTCGGGGCGTTGCGCACATATCTCGTCGACGAGTGCGCCATAGAATCTCGAGAGTACCTCTTCGGTCTCGCCCATCACTCCTCCGATTCGACCTCCAGCCGCACCAAGCCCGCCTCGACGGCGGCTCTCAGGAACGACTCGGGGTCGGCGAACGGGATCTCCACACCACTCTGCTCATGCCAGCGCTCCGCGAGTCGACGCATGTAGTGCGCAATCGTCTCATGCGAAAAACCCGCCTGGTCTCTCATCTGTCGAACAATTTCATACCAGGTCCCACGCATCTGGTGTCCGTCCGTGAGCCGCACGACGTGTCGGCCCTCCGACTCTCCCGACTGGCTGCGCTCGAAGAGTTCCAGCTGGCTGGGATCGAAGTAGGCACCGGGCTGCGCGCCTCGCATCCGTGACTCGACCTCGGCCAAGAGCCGATCGATCGGGTCGTCGAGATCTTCGAGCTCCCGAAGACGCAGCTCCCAAGGCGACAGCCGCGGGTCACCCGCGTCCAGATGCCACAGCGCGCGCTTCAGCTCCAAGAGCCTCCACACGGCCAACGCGTCCCAGTGCTCGTGCGGGGGCACACGCTCGAGCTCGCGCAGCGCGCCTTCCCAGTCCCCCCGATCGTACAAGAGGTGACCGAGATAGACCCGCGCCTCGTGCAGGTCGGGGTCGAGGCGTAGCGCCCTCCGAATCTGGCGACCCGCGCCGACATCGTCGCCGAGGCGATGCAGCGCATAGCCGAGCGAGGCGGCGGGGTCCGCGCTATCGGGTCGGGCCGCGGCGGCCTTCGCGAAGACATCCCGGCACTGGGCATAGAGCGCCTCGCGGTACAGCGCACGCCCCATCGTGAGCATGAGCTCGATGTCGTCATTGTACCCCATGGCGGCGACTTCATCGAAGAGCCTCAGCGCGTGCTCTTGCTCACCGAAACGGAGCAAGGTTTCGCCGAGGCCGACCAAGGCATCTTCGTGGGCGCCATCCAAGACGACCGCCTGCTCGAAGGCCTTCCGAGCCCAAGCGTACTCCTCTCTTGCCAATCGTGCATATCCCAGGCCGACGTACAGCTCTACGGCGGTGGGATATAATGAGAGGCCCTCTTTTAGCATCTCGAGGGCCCCGTCATAGTCACCGTCGTTGTAGAGCTTGTGCGCCTGCTCGTCGTATTCCTCTGAACTGAGGAATCGGTCGGGCATGTAGGAAGCTCCTTGCCGACCGCCGCAGGTCGACGCGAATGAGAGATCTCTAGGGCAATCTAATGGCTATACGCGGGCGTAAGCCACTCCGCAGGAGTTGCAGACGAAGTTCTTCCCTGCCCTGACGAGGCGCGTACCAGGGCCATGGCGCGGACAGTCGGGATCGTCGCCGGCATCCAGTGCGTTCTTGATCTTCTTGCGCTCAGCCCTCGTGGCCTTGGGGATCACGATTTGGTAGCGGAGCGACGACACGCTGCACTCCAGCAAGCCCACTGCGGTGCCAGCCTGGCCAGGTCGGATTCCGAGTAGCATGAGGAAGCCCCCGTTCGGGGAATCCATCTGGGTGCCGGCATAGTACTGTTTCAGCACCTGCTTCTGGTCGTCTATCGGCAACGCATCAACCATTAGGCCAGCTCGAAGAGTTAAGCGAAGTCCTCGTGCCCCTAGTGCCCAAGGCGCCCTCATCGGGAAATCCAGCGACGAGCGGGCGGAAGTATATGCGGGAAGCCAACTCCTCGCCACCCAAGAAGGCCAGGTTTTTGGAGGGTTCCCGGTCGCGGGCGAGCACGAACGTATTGAAGGTCAGAGGCTCCCCAAAAAAGGGGGCACGGGAGGCCCCGTAGGCTCCCCGCGCCCCTACATGAAGTTCGCGAACCGGCGTTATACCACGGTTGCGTCGTCCAGCTTTTTCGAAGCACTGCCGGCGCCATGCGCGATGGCTGGCTGGCAGAATCGGATTCCGATCTCGCGGAGACCCGTCAAATCGCCATCGGTCAGATCGGGGTAACGCTCGCTGATGTAGTCGATGGTCTCATCCATCCAATGTTTCTTGTCGTCATCTTCGGCCTGCAGGACGCCGCAACGGTTGATGTGGCTAAACAGCTCGTCGCGTGCCCGTTCCATGAGTTTCTCCTTTGCCAAACCAGCCTCCGCTTATCGTTTCATGAGCGCGTATTCCGCGCGCCGTTTTGTGGCCTTCATTCGCTAGGTTTCTTCATTAGCCTTATAACGTAACCACGCTCACCTTGACGACCAAACCCAGGCTATTACACGTGTTCACACGCTCGGCGTCCGACGCGGTCGAACTCGAAGTCTTCCGCCATCTCTTCACTGCCTTGGCGGAAGAAATGGGCGCCGCCCTGAAACGCGCCTCGTTCTCGCCGAACATCAAAGAGCGCCAGGATTACTCGTGCGCGCTCTTCAATCCGGCCGGGTCCGCGGTCTCGGTGGGCGACCACATGCCGGTGCACCTCGGTGCGATGCCGATGAGCGTCGAGGCGGCCCTCGAGGAGCTCGGGGGCCTGGACCCGGGCGACGTGGTATGTGTCAACGATCCGTTCCGGGGCGGGACGCACCTGCCCGATATCACGCTCATCTCCGCGGTCCACGGCCCCCAGGCCCGCCTGCTCGGTTACGTCGCCTCGCGCGCGCATCACAGTGACGTCGGTGGCTCCACACCGGGCTCGATGCCACTCGCGAGGGAGATCTTCGAGGAGGGCATTCGCATCCCTCCGGTGAGACTGTACCGCGCGGGTGTCTTGAACGACGACCTCAGGAAGACGGTGCTCGCCAATGTACGCACGCCCGTGGAGCGCGCTGGGGACCTCGACGCTCAGCTCGGCGCGCTGCACGCGGGTTCGACCCGGCTGCTCGAGATCGCGCACCGGCGCGGGGTCGACGAAACCCTCGCCGCCATGGACGCGCTCATTGAGTATGCCGATCGCCTGGTCGAGGCCGGGCTCGAGAAGATTCCCGATGGGCGGTACGAGGCCGAGGACTTCATGGAAGATGACGGCTTCGGCTCGGGACCGGTCCCGATCAAGGCCGTGCTGACCGTCCAAGGCCCTAGGCTCGACATCGACTTCACCGGGACGTCACCCCAGGTGCCCGGCGGCATCAACGCGGTCGCCGCGATCACCTCTTCGGCCGCCCGCTATGTCGTCCGGTGCGTCGTCGAGGCGTTGCTCGGTGAGCCGCTCCCGGCGGGTGGCGGCTCGATGTCCGCGGTCACGATGGAGCTGCCCGAAGCTTCCCTCGTAAACGCGCTGCCACCGGCATCGGTCGCAGCTGGCAACGTCGAGACGAGTCAGCGCATCACTGACGTGCTCATGCGGGCCTTCGGGCTCGTGCTTCCCGAGCACATGCCGGCGCTGTCTCAAGGCACGATGAACAACACCACCGTGGGTGGCGTCGACCCCCGCACCGGTGAAGCCTTCGCATACTACGAAACGGTGGGTGGAGGCATGGGCGCGGGCCCGACGGGGGCCGGCCTCTCCGGAGTGCACTGCCATATGTCCAACTCGCTCAACACGCCCATCGAGGCGCTCGAGCACGCATATCCCTACCGCGTGACCCAATACGGCATCCGGAGGGGCTCGGGCGGGGCGGGGCTCCACCGAGGTGGGGACGGCCTGAGGCGCGACCTCATGCTGCTGGGCCCAGCGCGCGTGGCGCTCCTGTGCGAACGACGGACCGTCGGTCCGGCCGGCGCTTACGGGGGTGAAGACGGCGTGCCAGGCGAGAACGTCCTCATCCGTGACGGGGTGGAGGAGCGCCTTCCCGGAAAAGCGACATTCTCAGTCAGCGCGGGCGATGTGATCAGTATCCGGTCGCCTGGCGGGGGGGGGTGGGGCGTCGCTCCTGAAGAGTCCTCTGGATCATGAGCGCTCAAATCCGTTTTGCCGCGATCTGCGACGACGCGCGTACGACCCCTGAGGGGAAGATCGACTTGCGCGGCGTCTACAGCGACCTCTCCGCGCCAGGCTTTCCGGCTCAGCAGGACCAGTTGGTCCTCGTGCTCGTGCTCGAATGGGATAAGGCCGACCAGGGCCGGTATCTGTTCAAGGCAGACCTGGAGGACGACGAGGGCAACGTCTCACTCACGGTCGAAGGCGAGACCGAGGTACAGGCGCAGGCGCCAGGCCACCCGCCGCCGCGAAGCCAACTCATCATGCCCCTGGAGGACGTCGTCTTTCCGCATACCGGACAGTACACGTTCCGCGTCAAGGTGAAGGGACAGACGCTCCAGGGCCCTGGGATCTTCCTCATCGAGGTTTCCGCCGAGGCCGCGGAGGCGTGACCCTCCGTGGCGCGGAGGGATACGAGGCCCGCTCCGGCATCGACTCGGAGGGCTTCGTGTGGTCTGCGGGTGCGGACTGGCTCGCGGCGACCCTCGCAGGGGGGAACACTCTGCACGGGTGGGCAGCTGGACATGACCACGTAGTGTCCTTCACCGGCCGCGGCACGGTCCACGCGGTTCCGGCCCCCACGCCCGGCCCCGACCGCCGGGACCACTGGGCGGTGCGCCACTACCGTAGGGGCGGGGCGGTGGCACGGTACCTGGACGACCGATATCTAGCCGCGGGGGACAGCCGTCCGATCCGCGAGCTGAAAGCGAGCGCGGAAGCCCGGAAACGGGGAGTTCCGACCCCGGCGGTCGTGGCCGGGGCTACCTATTCCGCCGGCATGTTCTATCGAGCCGACCTGGCGACCGAATTCATCCCGGACGCGAAAAGTCTCCGAGACCTCCTCTTCGGGAACAGAGATAGCCAGCTCGATGTCGAGACGGCCCTCCACATTGCGGGGAAGGTCGTCCGCAAGCTGGAGGACACGCGCGTCCTGCATCCGGACGTCAACGCCGGCAACATCCTCCTTCGCGTTCACCTCGGAGAGACTGAGGCGCATGTGATCGACCTGGATCGCTGCAACATCCTGCCACAGGCGGCGCCCGGCCCCCACGACTTCATGCGTGAGCGGCTCGAGCGATCCCTGCGAAGGCTCGCTGATCGGCACGCCGTCGAACTATCGGATGGATGTTGGCGAGCGCTTCGTGACGGCTTCGGGGAGAGTTCGTGACTTCTGCCTGGTCGGGGCCGCCACCTCGCGAGGTGTGCATCGTGATGCTCTCGGCGCTCGGCGACGCGGTACGCGTGCTGCCGGTCGCGAACGCCCTCAAGCGTGCGTGTCCCGAGTGCCGCATCACGTGGGTGATTCAGCCGGTTCCGCACCAACTCGTTCAGGGCCATGCGGCGATCGACGACTTCGTCATCTTCCGCCGCCGACGCGGTATGGAAGGGTTGAGAGCCTTCCTCGACCTCCGGCGCGCGATGGCCGGACGCCACTTCGATCTGCTCATCGGCCTGCAGGTTTACTTCAAGGCGGGCGTGATCGCGGCGATCGCGAGCGCTGACGTTAAGCTCGGTTTTGACCGCGCGCGCGCGCGGGACGCGCAGTGGCTCTTCACGGACCGGCGCATCCCTGCCAGGGGCCAACGCCACGTTCAGGATCAGTACTTCGAGTTCTTGGAGTACTTGGGTGTCGACCCCGAGCCGTTGGAGTGGGACCTCCGCCTTTCCGGGGAGGAGCGCGCGGCACAGACCGACTTCTTCACCGAGCTCGACCGTCCGGCCTGCGCGGTGGTGCTGGGCACGAGCAAGCTCGAGAAGAACTGGAGCGCCGACGGTTATGCACGCATGCTGGAGCGGATCGAGAGCGAGCACGGCCTGCGGCCGGTCATCGTCGGCGGACCCTCACCGGTGGAGCGGCACATGGCCGACGAGGTGCTCCGGGCGACCGGTGCGAGCGTCGTCGACGCACTCGGCGACGATCTCAGAAAGCTCGTGTGGATCCTCGAGGGCAGCGCGCTGCTCGTCAGCCCGGATACCGGGCCACTGCACATCGGCCGCGCGCTCGACACGCCGGTCGTTGGGCTGTACGGCTACACGAACCCGAAGCGCTCGGGACCGTATGGCGCCTTCGAGGATCTGATAGTGGACGGGTACGCCGAGTATCCTGGTGAGCAATACCCCATCATGTCGACGTATCGGGACGGCATGGAACGCATCACTGTAGATGCCGTGTTGGAGAAAGTGTCGCTAGCGATGGAGCGATACGTACGGGTGTAGCGGCAGCTCAGCCGAACCACATGCGTTTCGTCGCGAGAAACGCGAGAGCGGCGCCGGCGCCGAGCAGAGCTTCCCATTCGTTGTTGCGCTTGTACCGGCTCACGCGGAACCCGCCCTCAACGTCGAGCTGATCCGGTCGATACCGGGTCAGCCTAGGCAGCAGCGCCGGCACATTCTCGGCGTAGTGCACGAAGCGATCACCGAAGAGCTCGGTGAGCAGCTCGGTCTCTCCGGACATCGTGCGCCGGTACGCGCCGAGATAGAAGGCAAAGAAGAGCGCGGGCCAGATCCAGTGCCCCCCAGCGAGCGTCACACCGAGCCCGACGAAAAAGCTGCCGACGTACAGCGGATTCCGTGTATATGCGTACGGTCCCGATGTCGTAAGGTCCTCGTCCTTGCGGATGGTTCCCGCGGCCCAGCCGCGGATCAACAGGCCCACCGCGGCAAGCGCGGCGCCAACCGCGAGCCGTCCTGTCGTGGGCTGCGCAAACCAGAGAAACGGGAGGACGAGCAGCCAGACCATCTTGGTCCGGATCCGTCTCATCCCCATCGGACCAGGGCCACTGTCGACGGCCAAAACGACCTGCCGCGGAGATGAATCGAGCCTCGACCTGGCTCTCCCGTCACCGACCGACGGCGGCCTGCGCTCGGGCTTCCCTCGCCTCCGCAGCCGCCACTCTCGAATCGGCGTTCAGCGGCACGCCCGGGTGATACTCCTTGAGGTACAATTCCAGCGCCCCCGGAAACCCCTGGAGGTTGCTCTTCATGTACACCATCAGCCGACGGTCGTCGTCGCTGAGGTAGATTTCCGCCTCGCCACCCTCGGCGAACAAGCCGGACGTTTGGATGATCGGCTGCACCACGATGCAGTCGAACACGCCACCGTCGACCTCTTTCCGTTCTTTGCGCAGCGCGCGGATTTCGACCGGGTTCCCGTCTTCCTTGAAGTAGCGCGACATCGTGTAGGTCTTGCCCACCTCGAGCTCCATCTGGCGCAGGAAGTAGATGAAGGCGATCTCGTCGAGCGGGAGAGACGAGCCGAGCGGACCGGACTTGTCGTTCTCCCCCTCTTCCTTGTCCTCGTTGTCCCAGATGCCCTCTTCGGGATAGAGCTCGTAGTGGCGCGTGGCGTGGTAGCTCACCTGGTTCATCTCACGCAAGAACCGCCAGCTCTGCAGCGTGCTCACGTCGAAGAACGTCGTGTAGATGTCGTGCACCTTGAGCCCCAGCATGCCGGCGTCGATCTCCATCGTCGCGCGGTAGGTGCTGTTGCCGCGCACGCTGTCGAGCGCCTCGACCGTGATATGGCCTTCGCCAACGTCGAACCAACCGATCTCGACCCGGTACAGCATCTTCTCCCCGGGCCCGAATGGGGCGGCGGCAGCGAGATCGTTCGTCGGGTACTGGGCGGCGAGACTGTCGAGAATCGCCGCGGAGTCCCGCGCATCCTCGGGCTCTTGTGAGAGCAGCGACGCCGGACCAACGAGTGCGGACAGTGCGAGGCCACCGAGCACAGCCCACCTGCCGCGCGGCGCGACGGTACTCATGCCGTTTCCGTGCCGAGCGAAGACCACAGAGTTCCCCCGCGCAGGCGGGCCAGATCCATGAAGGTCTTCCAAGGCCTGAAGCGCGACTCGCGTAGCCGTAGGTCATAGCGGAGTCCGAGCGGCGACTCAGCGATGCGGCGTGCGTGGGGCGCGAGCCTGCCGAGCAACTCTACGTTCGAGGCCCACCCCTCCGACTCCAAGAGCGGCTCCTCCACTGGGCGATCGCGCAGCGCCTTTTTCAGCACGATCACCCGGTAGGCGCGCAAGCCGCTCAGAGGGTCTGACACGGGCGCCCGCGCGACCACGGCGGGCAGAAGCGCGCGCGAAAACGCGCGAACCAGGCGGACCGCGCGCGGCAGCGGGCAAGCACCCTCCTCCATGGCTCCCGCGACGATGTCGGCCCCGCCCTCGAGCACCCTTACGAGTCCCACGATGTCCTCGGGATCTTCTGTGAAGTCCCCCTGCAGCACGACCGCACAATCACGCTTTGGGTAGGACGCCTCCTTCACGACGTGACGGAGCAGCTTCTCCACCGAGGCGCTGTAGCCGATCTGCTCGACGGACTCGAGGACCGTGAGCGGTACCGCCAGTCTGTAGCGCTCGAGCACCGCCTGGGTATCGTCCGAGGACGCATCGTCGTGCACGACGATCCGGTAGTCCCGATCGAATTCGCCCATAACGCGACGCACCTTCCACAGAAGGACGCCGACCGTCGAGGCTTCGTTGTGCGCTGGGATGCAGACGTAGATCACGGGCCCGTAATCGCCGTGAGGGATCAACCTAGCCGCGGCAGGTGCACGGAGTCCGTGGCACCGATCGACGGCTTATACCGGGAGGCACCAGCGCGGTTCCTGAGTTCCAAAGTTCCATCACTCCGACAGTGGCTCCCCCTCAGGGCGCATTTTCCAGCGCTTGTGCTGCCAGAAGTACTGCTCCGGAGCCTCCCCTATGGCCTGCTCCAGCGCCGCCGTGTGTACCGCGGTCAGCGCCTGCACGTCCGCATCGAGGCGGCCGGACGGCTGGAAGTCGATACGGCGCAGCTCGACCGTGTACTTCTGCTTCCAACCCGGATCACGAAGTGGGATGCCCAAGAACATCGGAGCGCCGGCGCGGAGCGCGAAGACAGCCGGACCCCGCGCCGTCGACGCGAGCCTCCCGAAGAACGGCACGAAAATTCCGCCGCGATGGGCGTTCTGATCGGCCAGCATCGCTACGACCCGCCCCGCGCGTAGACTTCGCAGCACCCCCCGCGGCGCCTCGTCCACGTCTATGACGCCCATCCCAATCCGCTCGCGCGCCTCGAGCAACGCGGCGCCGAACTCCGAATTGGCCATGCTCTTCGCGACCGCGTCCAGGGGAATACCCCTCGCGGTGAAGCCCGCCGCACAGAACTCCCAGTTCCCCAAGTGTCCGGTCATGAGCACCACGCCCTTCCCCTCCTCGACCGCCCTCCGGAACGCGTCGAAGCCGACCATGTTCGTGCGGGCGAGAATCTTGTCCCGACCCAGTCGGGTGAGCCGGAACGTGGCCATCCACTCGCGAGCGAGGTGCATATAGCTGGCGCGCGCCACGTGATCCCTCCAGCCGCGAGGTCGGTCGCGGAACGCAAGCACGAGATGCTCGTCGACCACCGTTCGCCGAATCCGTAGCACGCTGCCCGCCAGCCAGCCCAAGAAGGCCGCAAGCGCAATAGCGCCCCTCTCGGGCACCACGAAGAAGAGCGCGGTGACCAGCTTGAAGGCTCCGTACTGCAAGCGATGCCGGACGGGTTTCGCGGTCACGTGCTGCTAGCCAAGGCCCCCGCGTCGAACTGGAGGTCGTACAGGCGGCGGTACAGCCCGGCCTGGGCGAGGAGAGTCGCGTGGTCTCCCCGCTCGACAATGCGTCCGCGGTCCATCACCAGAATCTGGTCCGCGCGCTGCACGGTCGAGAGCCTGTGCGCGATCACGAAGACCGTGCGGCCGTCCATGAGCCGCTTGATCGCGTCCTGAATGAGGCGTTCCGACGTGGTATCCAACGAGCTGGTTGCCTCATCGAAGACGAGGATCGGTGGGTCGCGCAACAGAGCCCGGGCGATCGCGATGCGCTGTCGCTGGCCGCCCGAGACCTCCACCCCGCATTCGCCCACGAGGGTATCGTATGCATAAGGCATCTCGGCGATGAACGCGTGCGCGTGGGCCGCGATCGCCGCGGCCTCGATGTCCGCTTGTGACGCCTCCGGGCGCCCGTAGGCAATGTTCGCGCGCACGGAGTCGTGGAAGAGAACCGTTTCCTGAGACACCAGGCCCATAAGCGCTCGTAAGTCCGCCACCCGCACATCGCGGACGTCGACCCCGTCGATGGTGATGCGACCCGAGCCGACCTCGAAGAAGCGTCCGAGCAAGTCGACGAGCGTCGTCTTGCCGGCTCCACTGGGTCCGACGAGCGCGACTACATCGCCGCGTTCGACGCTCAAGGACACATCGCGGAGAACGGGCTCACCTTCGCGATACGCGAACGAAACGTCCTCGAACGCGATCACGGATCCGAACTTTTCCAGCCTCTGGGCACCGGGCGCGTTCTCGATCTCGACCGGTGCATCGAGGAACTCGAACACGCGCTCCGCCGCAACGAGACCCGGCTGGGCGGTGGCCGGGAACTTGGCCACGTTCTTCACGGGCGAATACAGTTTCATCGAAAGTCCGAGAAATCCGATGAACAGCGCCCCTGTGAGATCGCCCGCCACGACGAGCCGAGCACCGAACCAGAGCAGGATCACTGTGCCGGACGCAGCCATCATTTCTGTCATCGGAGCGGCGAGCGCACGTGCGAATTCGGCTCGCAGAAAGTGCCTGAAGTAGTCCCCGGTCAGACCCCGGAAGCGCTGCTTCTCGCGCTGCTCCGCAGACGAAGACTTCACCAGCCGGATGCCGGTGAGCGTCTCCTGCACATGCGCGGCAACCTCCCCGCCCAGGTGCAGCACGCGCCGATCCCGCCGCCTCAGCACGTTCACCAACGGACCCCAGATGATCATCGCCCCGGGAATCACGACAAACGCCGCGAGCGTAAGTTGCCACGAGATCAAGACCATGAAGACGACCGCCACCGCAAACTCGAAGACCGCCGATACGAGCTTGGAAGACTCGGCGGTCACGAGCGTTCGCATCTGCTCGACCTCGGTCGTGAGGCGGCTCACGATCTGACCCATGCGCACGCGACTGAAGAAGGTCAGGTCGAGCTCGACGAGATGGTCATACACTTCGTTGCGCAGATCTCGGTTGATCCCCTGCTCCGCCCGCGCGACCAGATAGGTGCGCGTGAAGTGGAAGAAGTTCTTCACCGCGAAGACGAGCAGGATCAGAATGATGATGCGTGCGATCGCCGCGAGCGGATCTCCCGACAGGTCGACCCACCGGTAGACGGTGCCGTCGAGCAACCTCTCCATGAGCGACTCGCCCGCGGAGCGCGGACCGCCTCCGCTTACGAAGAGTGCTTCGATGAAAGGGATGAGCAGGAGGTAGACCGATGCGTCGAGTACCGCGAAGAGGGCGGTCGCGACGATGGCCACGAATAGCACGCCCGAGTGCGGTCTCAGATACGACAGGACGCGACGGTACGGAGAAGCCGCAAGCGACGCGAGCGCTTCGGCCTTCATTGCCTCGGTGTGAGACTCACGACCGGGACGATCATTTCCTCCGGGCTGATGCCGCCGTGGAGAAACGAGTTTCGGTAGCGCGCCTGGTACTCCCGAAGCTTCGTCGGATAGACGAAGAAGTAGTCCTCGAGCGCGATGAGGTAGGTCATGCCGAGGCGGCCCGCCGGCAGTCGCAGATGCTTCTCGTCCCTGATCGTGTACGCGGTCGTCGACACCTCGGCACGCAGATCCTGGCCGAACTTGTAGCGGAGATTCTTCGTCGCATCGCGCCTCGCGAAAACCGTGCTCGGGTGCTGGCAGAGAATCGAGCCATGATCAGTCGTCATGATCACCTCGTGGCCCCGAAGCGCGGCCTCCTTGAGAACCGCGAAGGCCGTGGAACGCTGGAACCACGCTCGCGTCAGGTCCCTCAACGCCGCCTCGTCGCGGGCGACCTCCATGAGGATCGGGGACTCCGACCGACCATGGGTCATGAGGTCCACGAAGTTGAAGACGAGCGCGATGACGGTACCCGGTGTCTTGAGCGCTGAATTGACCCGAGCGCGGACCTGATCACTGTGCCGGTCCGAGAAGATCTTCTCATAGTGAACCGGTACGTCCCGCCCCGTGAGTCGTTTGAGCTGCTCGACCAGCAATGTGTCCTCGAACGCGTTGAGGCTGCCCTCGTCATCCGTCGCGTCCCACCACTCCGGACGCTTCTTGGCGATCTCGTCCGGATACTGCCCGCTGAAGATCGCGTTTCGCGCGTAGGGAGTCGCAGTCGGCAGAATCGAATAGTGGTACGTCTCCTCCAAGTCGAAATACTGCGCGAGCAGCGGCGAGATCGCCCTCCATTGATCGAGCCGCATGCAGTCGAGCACCACGAAATACACGGGGTCCGAACCGAGCCGCGGGACCAAAAACTCCCGAACCAGGTCGACCGACAGACGCGGCCGGTCCTCCGCGTCCTCCATCCATCGCGCGTAATGGCGGGTGACCCACATGCCGAAGTCCCGCCTCAGGTCGTCCATGAGCGAACGGACCGTATCGAGCAGCCCGGTCTCGCCCGCCTGCTCCAACCGGATGTGCCAGTCCACCAGCTCGGTAAAGACCTTCACCCAGTCGTCGGGCGCATCGGCTTCCTGCTGGAGCATGGCGAGTCGGCCGAAGCGAGCCGCGAAATCCTGCGCTGCCTGCTGCTGCCGGATCGACGAGCCTTCGAGAATGCGCGTCACCACCGAGAGCACTTGTCGGGGGCTCGCCGGCTTCACGAGGTAGTCCTCCACACGCCGCCCGATCGCCTCGGTCATCGTGTGGTCCTCTTCGGACTTCGTGACCATCACCACGCGCTGGTGGGGATCCTGACGCCTCATGATCTCCAGCACCTCGAGCCCCCGACGTCCGGGCATCTGTTCGTCGAGCAGAACCAGGTCATAGGAGTTCTCGATCAGTAGCTCGAGCGCGTCGTCCCCGTTGGAGATGGCGTCGACGTGGTAGCCACGCGCCTGGAGGAAGAGCAGGTGTGGCTTGAGAAGGCCGATCTCGTCGTCGACCCAGAGGATGCGTTTCCCGGGCCGTGGGTTCTGGCTGATCATGGGGAGAAGCTACACTCTCCCCGGGGCGAATACGACGGCGAGCCGACGCCGCAGCACTTCGCGTACTGAGCGGAACGCATCGAGCTTCTCTTCCTCGGTGCCTTCCAGGTCCGCTGGGTCCGGCAGCCCCCAATGCGCTCGCCACGCGTGCTCGAGCCACACCGGACACACTTCGTCGGCGCACAGCGTGATGACCGCGTCCACCGGCCGCTCCACTTCGCCCAGGCCGGTCGAAGTGTAGTGTGAAATGTCGATGCCGATCTCTCGCAACGCCTCAATCGCCTGGGGCCGCACCGACGTCGGTACAGACCCCGCCGATGAGATTTTCAGGTGCTCGGGCGCGAGACTGCGCGCGATGCCCTCAGCGAGCTGGCTGCGGGCAGAGTTCGCCACGCACAGGAACAGCAGATGGCGCGGACGAAGCTCGCGCAGAGCCTCGGCCTCGGCGATCCAGGATTCTGTCATCGACTGAGATTTCTCGTGGGTGGAACCCAGGCCCCCGAACCCAAAATCGAGCACAGGCCGCAGCACCGCTACTACGAGCTGACGTCGACGCGAACACCGGGGTGTTCACGCCGGGGCTACGCTGACCCGACACAGAACGTCACGGAGATCGCCTGGAAGCTCGGCGTCAGCTTCATCGGCGAGGGTACCGTGCGGCGAGCCGGGAGCGTGGTTCGCATTACGTTCCAGCTCATCGACGCGGAGCCGGACGAGCACCTCTGGGCCGAGACCTACGACCGGGAGCTGTCGCCGGCCGCGATCTTCGACATCCGATCTGGATCGTGCGCGCGAGCTGGATCCGGACAACGTCACGTACCTCTCGGCGCTGGGATTCCGGACATGAAGGCTGAAGATTCGGCAAGCAGGGCGTCATGAAGATCCTGATGAGCCTCATCTACTATCCCAGGGGCGGGAGCGCACAGGTGGCGCGCTATCTGTCGCGCGCCCTGATCGAGCTGGGCCACGAAGTGCGTCTGATCACGGGCACGCTGCGCGACGGCGACCCGCAACACAACGCCAACGTGTTCTTCAAGGGAATCCCCCTGACCTTGGTCGACTATACCGATGCGTGGCACGGATTCGAGCAGGGTGAAGATCCGCTGTCCGACAAGTGGGAGGTCCCCTTTCACCCTAGTTATGAAGACAAATCCGGTGTACCCGACCGTGTTTTCTACAAGCTCACGGGCGCCGAATACGAGGCTTTGTTGCGGTGCTGGACCGGTGTGTTCCAGGACGTGAGGGAACGCTTCCAGCCCGACCTCCTCCACCTGCACCATCTCACTCATGCGCATGTCGCCGCGGCGCGACTCTTCCCCTCGGTGCCCAAGCTGACACAGCTGCATGGGACGGAGCTCAAGATGCTGGAGCGTCTCGATGAGCTGAGTGAGGAGTTTGGCAGTCCAGATGAGCTGGGCCAGTTTGGGCGTGGCATCCTCACCGACGCGGTCGACACAACGAACCACTTTGCCGCGATCAGCCCGGACATTCGTGAACGGGCGATCGCACGCCTTGCGATCGACGAGCAGCACATCAGCACGATCCCGAATGGCGTGGACACGTCTCTGTTCCGGCCGCTGGATGGGTCCGCAAATGAAAGATGGAGATTTCTGCAGAAGATCCTGGTAGAGGAGCCGCAGGGCTGGGACGAAGGCGGTGTCCCGGGGAACGTGCGCTACGACCAGTCCGATACCGAGAGGTTGAGGGACGAATCAGGCAACTTGAAGCCGCTGGCCTTATTCGTTGGTCGCTTCCTCGAGTTCAAACGCGTTCCGCTCCTGCTCAGGGCCGTCTCGCGAGTCAACCCATCGTTCGGCAGCAGCAATCATCCCCCGTTCAACCTGCTCGTCTGGGGAGGGATGCCGGGTGAATGGGAAGGCGAACATCCTCACACGGTTGTCCGCTCCCTCGACTTGCGGAACGTGTTCTTCTGCGGGTGGCTACCGCACGATGTTCTCTCCGAGGGACTCAACCTCGCCGATGTCCTGGTTGCGCCGTCCTACAACGAACCGTTTGGCCAGGTCTACCTCGAGGCGATGGCAACTGGAGTTCCAGTGATCGCGACCCGAAGCGGCGGGCCCCTCGATTTCGTGGTCGATACCGGACCGCGTGCGAACGGCTGGCTTTGCGAAGTCGACGACCTGGATTCTCTGGCGGCGACACTGCACGATGCGTTGACGAATGAGACAGAACGAAGACGCCGCGGCGCAAACGCACTGGCGCTCATCCGTGGCGAGTACGACTGGCAGGAGATCGCCCGTCGGTACGTCGAGGGCTACCAGCACGTGATCCGGTGAACGGCCGAGGGGGGTCGTCGTCAGGCCAAGCCTGCTCGCTCCCACAGCTCGAAGTGCTCCCATTCCTGCCGCGTTCGCTCCAGCAGAGCCTCGAACCGCTCATCGCCCCGGAGATTCCGGAGAAAACGGATGGTACTCGCTGAAAAACGGATAGGAGGTCAGCCGCCGCACCCCCCTACCCGATAATCCGATAGGGGTACCACGACGCGACAGCCTTCCCTTCCTGAACGGCCGGACGAAACATCCACTCGGAGGCCTCGCGGATGAGCTGACGGTTCAGGTCACGGCTGCGCGTGGGCGGATCGAGACGCGTGGAGTCGGCGATGACCCTTCCGCGCTCGTTAACGAAGACCCAAACCTGGACCGCGGTGCCCCGCAAGCTATCGTGGTTGGGGGGAATGATCACGCCGCGGGGAACCGGGGGTCGCAGCCGGAAGAAGCCCTCGTCCGAGTCGCCGCCGTCGCCTTTCCCGTCGCCGTTTGCCAGGCCGAGGCCTTCGGTGAGGCCCGGCTCGTCGCCCAGAACCGACGCCGGATCCATCACGACTCCCTGTTCGAACATAACCGGCTCCATCTCGACGTCGGCCGGGATCGGGATCGGAGGCTGCACGATCGGCGCCGATGGCGGTGAGCGCAAATTCAGCGCCTGCAAAGAGCCCCTCGCGGCCCGGTTGTCACCCGCTCGTGGCCCGGCAGCAGCGAATGGCGAAAGGGGAATGTCCATGGCGCGCGACCCAAAAACGATCAGCAGGTGGAAGAGCACGGACAGCCACAACCCCGTGCGCCAGATGCGGCGCTCGTGGCGTCTACGGTCCTCGACCGTGGAGTCGTGATACAGGCTCATGCTGAGAAGACGTCTGCTGGGGTCACTAGCCCCACATACTACCAACCACACCGGAGAGGTGTTTCCGGATGCGCTGACCCGCACATATATTAACTACTTCGTATGTATAATGAGGGCGCCGGATGGCCCCGCCGATCAACACTTTTCGGGAGGCTCAACAGGTGGCAGGTACGAACCCAAGCGACTTCGAGCAGCAGGTCTTGCTGGCGGTGTGGCGGCTACGCGACATTGCTTACGGCGCTTCCGTACGCGACGAGCTGGAGGCGCGCACCGAGCGGACGGTAGCACAGGGTGCGATCTACGTGACGCTCGTCCGGCTGGAAAAGAAGGGCTTTCTCCGCTCACGCCTCGCTGACCCCACGCCCGTGCGCGGGGGCAAGTCCAAGCGGTATTTCGAGATCACGCCCGAAGGCGTGACCGGCGTGAAGGCGGCTCGCGAGGAGATGGATCGCCTCTGGGAAGGCCTGCCGACGACGACGGAACGCTGAGGCCCAGCCGTTGAGTCCCCACCGCCCCCCTCTCGCCGCGCGTGCTCTACTCCGCCTGTTGCTGCCCGGAGTGCCGGCGTTGCGGACCGAATAGGCCTCGGTCAACTTCCGTGCACGTGAACACACCGGCGGCTCCGAGCAGGGGCCGGCGGCGGTTCTTACGGTGCTTCCGATCGGTGCTGTGCTCCTCCGCCTGGACCAAGCGACGAACGAGAATACGACCGAGGGCGCTTCCCGTGCACGGGCCTTCTACGAGCTGACCAAGCCCGGCATCACCGGGTACGTGATGATCACGGCTGGTGCGAGCGCCTACGTGGCGTCCGGAGGATCTCTCGCTTTGCTCCCCGCGATCCACACGATACTCGGTACCGGTATCGCAACCGCGGGTGCGCTCTCGCTGAACCAGTCCGCCGAGCGCGACTACGACGCGATGATGGTCCGTACACGTGGACGGCCGCTTCCCTCGAAGCGTCTCGAGCCGACAGAGGCGTTCCTCTTCAGCATCGCGCTACTCTTGGGTGGCCTGATCTACCTGGCGCTTGCCGTCGGTGCTCTTCCAGCGGCGATCGCGGCTACGAGTGCGTTGATATATCACGCCGTATATACGCCGCTCAAGACGCAGTCGTACGCGGCCACCCTCACGGGAGCGGTGCCCGGTGCGTCGCCGATGCTGATCGGGTGGACCGCCGCGACCGGCGCGATCGATCGGGGTGGTCTGGCGCTGTTCGCCATCGGATACCTCTGGCAGCTGCCGCACGTGCTCGGTCTGGCCTGGATGCTGAGGGAAGACTACGCGCGCGTCGGTTTCAAGCTGATCCCTGGGGGCGGGGCCAGGGTGATCGGATTCCACATGGTGTTGGCGACCGGATTACTGATACCTGTGAGTTGGATCCCGACGTACCTCGGTTACACCGGCATGATCTACGCTGTGGGAGCGACCGCGCTCGGTGCCGGCTTCATGTTCACCGGGGCCAGCGCCGCCAGGGACCTGACCGACGACCGCGCCCGGAACGTCTTCTTTGCGTCGCTGCTCTACCACCCGCTCCTGTTGGGCTTCATGCTCTTCGACACTGTTCGGCTTTAGGACACCCTGGGCGGCTATAAGGTCGGCGTTCTGGTGCGGTCGAACTACGGTGGCATCCAGCGCAACGACCTCTCGAACGAAAAGCAGCGCGGGGTGCTCGAACTCACGCAGCGCGAGTTCACCAACGCAGTACACGCCATCCGGACGGGTACGTCTCCACCACCCTCGCCTGCGCGAACGCTGCGAGCACCGGCTCCGTCCAGCGATCACGCTGTGTCTGGGGCACCGGCCCGCGAGGGTCGAACGGAACGACCGCCACGGAGTACTCGCCGGCACGCACGTCGTCCTCGAACGCCGAGGCGTCCCATAGCCCGCGGCGCGCAAGCGAGGCCATGATGAACGGATGCAGCTCAGGGCGACGCCCGCATGCCCACGCAAGCCCAGCCTCTTCGACGAGTACCGGCCCCTCCTATGGCAACGCCGCGCATACCGATGCCAGCTCACGTGAGCGCTCTCGGAGCCTTTCCAAGTTCACGACTACGAGCGTGCCCGCACCGATGTTCGCGCCGATCACCTGAAGAGCGACCAGCCACGGCACCACCACGCGACGGAACTCAGTACCGGGCGGACCGAACACGACGGGCCCCGCGAGCACGACCGTCGCCAGGTGGAGATCTAGGAAGTACGGGTAACCGCTCCCGTCTCGAATGGCGGAAACCGACGACAGCAGCGCCCCACACCAGTACCACCACGCGAGGTCGGAGGCGGAGCCAGTGCGGCCATGGATACCCGCCCAGGCCGCGATGCCGAGCAGAATCGCCCACGGGGCTGCGTGGCTTGCGAGCTGGAATCCCAGGTTCGCGAGCGAGTACGTGCCGGACGTGTAGACGATGAGGTGTCGCCACACTTCGCTTCCCCATGCGATCGACATCGAGGCCGCCCCGACGGCTCCAGCCAACGCAAAGCCAGCCAGCACGAGTCCACGCCCCGACCGACGCTGTTGCCAGAGCCAGGTCAGCGCGACGAGCGCCGGAACGACCTGTGTGTGGTTTGCGAAACAAGCCGCGGCCAGGAGGGTGCCCGCCGCGAACAGCACACCGCCGGAACGACCTCGATCCGCCAGCGCAAAGCCCCCAATCGTCAATCCGGCGGCCCATATTTCGATGTGGAACTGCCCCGCTCCGTATATGACGGGGACACTGGCGCCGAGCAGACCGACCGTACCGATGAGCGCCGTCTCCCTTACGCCGCGCGCTCGCAGCCAGCCAGCCAGCGCCGCGACGACGAGAGCGATCCCGAACGCATTGACCAGCCGCCCCGCGAGGAGGGCCGGCGCGCCGAGCGTCGTGAACCCGCGCGCGAGAATTAGTACGAGCGGGGGGTAGTTGAGCACGCGCTGTGGGCCACCGTCCCCGAGCGTCGGATAGAGAACGCCGGTCTCACGCCATGATGTGAGGTGGTCCAGGAGCTCGCCGGCGGTGTAGTCGGGATCCAAAGGGAACGCGAGCAGCAGCGCCGTCCAGCCTACCAGCAATACGGCGAACCACCCGAGCTGGCATTTCGCGACGATAGAGCGGAGATCCTGGGGCAAGTGTTAGCGGCCTTCCAATATTGCACACATGTGGCCATCGAAAATTGCACACTTGGCGCTTTGACCTAGCGGGCGGGAGAGTGGGGATGTAGGCACCACCCCGAGCGATCTTCCGGCCGATCCACTCACTTGGCGCCTCCACCGAGAACGTGGAGGTGCAATGATCGGAAGGGAGAAGCGCGTGCTGCTCCGTCATTACCTCGAGCAGGGGATGAACAAGGCGGTGATCGCCCGGGATCTGGGGGTCAGTCGCCGTACCGTGTACCACTGGATAGAGACCGGTCAACTGGACCGGGAGTTGGACGAAGAGCGTGTCGGGTACGGTCCGAGATGTCTGATGCCGTCGAAGCTGGATCCGTACAAGCCGTTGATCGACACGCGTCTCAAGGAGTACCCGAAGCTCACGGCTGTACGGCTCTTCAAGGAGGTCCGGGCCGCTGGCTACCCGGGCAGTTACAACCAAGTGAAGCGCTATGTACGCAAGGTCCGGCCTCGACCCCCAGAGGAGCCGGTCGTGCGCTTCGAGACGGCGCCTGGGCGTCAGGGCCAGGTGGACTTCGCCCACTTCCGGCTACCGTGGGGCAAGCGTTACGCACTAATCGTCGTGCTGGGCTACTCGAGGCTGCTGTGGGTTCAGTTCTACACCCGGCAGACCATGAAGGCCCTGATGCATGGCCTGGAGTCTTCGTTTTCCTACTTCGGCGGCGTGCCCTCAGAGCTTCTGTTCGACCAAATGAAGGCGGTCGTCATCGAGGACGGTCGATACGACGATGGTGCCCTCGTCGAGAACCCGGAGTTCATGCGCTACGCCTACCACTGGAACTTCAGGATCCGCGCGTGCCGACCCTATCGGGCTCAGACCAAGGGCAAGGTGGAGCGGCCGATCCGCTACCTCAGGGAGAGCTTCTTCTACGGGCGCACCTTCACGTCGGACGACGATCTCAACGCGCAGGCCCTTCATTGGCTTGAGACGGAAGCCAAGGTGCGCAGCCACGGAACGCTGAAGGAGCGGCCCCTCGATCGCTTCGAGCGTGAACGACTGCTCCTCGAGCCCTTGGCGACTCGCCCGTATCACCCCCTCGTCCTGCCTCCGGATCGCTCCTCACCCGGCACGACGTCCTTGCCGGCCATCCACGTCGAGCGACGTCCCCTCACGGCCTATGCCCAGATCGCGGGAGGGGACCGATGAAGGCTGCCGCTCGCTCTCGCCGTGACCGGATCCGAGCCCAGCTCGCCGATCTCAAGATGCCCGGTGCGCTGGAGGCCATCGACGACGTCCTCACCGGGGTCGATGGCGGAGGCGTGACGGCCTCGGAGGCCATCGAGCAACTCCTCGGTGCCCAGATCACGCTGCGCAACAACCGCCGCCTTCAGGCTGCGATGCGCTCGAGCCGGCTACCGGGCATCAAGACCCTCGACGACTTCGACTTCAGCTTCCAGCCCTCGATCAAGCGCGAGCAGATCGACTCGCTCCACGAGCTCGGCTTCTTGGAGCGTAAGGAGAACGTGATCTTCCTCGGCCCTCCGGGCGTCGGCAAGACGCATCTCGCGATCAGCCTCGCCATTGCCGCGGCTCAGAGCGGGCGCAGAGTCTACTACGGCGCTCTGGCCGACCTCATCACCTCGCTCGAAGAAGCCAAGACCACCGGCCAGCTGGGACGCCGCCTCAAGATCCTCACCTATCCTTCGCTCCTGGTCATCGACGAGATCGGCTACCTGCCGGTCAGCCAGACCGGCGCAATGCTCTTCTTCCAACTCATCAACCGGCGCTATGAGCGCGCATCCACTGTGCTGACCTCCAATAAAGGCTTCGAGGAGTGGGGCCAGATCTTGGGCGACGAGGTCATGGCCGCTGCGCTCATCGATCGCCTGCTGCATCACTGCCATATCGTCAACATCCGCGGCAGCAGCTACCGGATGCGCAAGCACACCGACCTCTCCAAGATCCTCCACTCGCCTCCTGCGGAGTCGAGCCCTTCACCCCCGAAGAGAAAGAGAGCAAGAGCAAAGGAGAAAACGACGAACTAGAGGCTCGTCACCTCCGCCAAGTGTGCAATTTTCGATGGCCAGACCTGTGCAGCTTTCGATGGCCGTTGACAGGCAAGGGAGCCTACCGGGCGGAGGCTGGGTGAGGGGCCATTGACAGGTCACGGGGCTTCACCAACGTGTCAACACCAGCGCGGAGGCCGCAAGGTAGGCGAGCACGCCTCCGTACGCAGGCCTGGTAACCTCGCCAGACGCCACCTCGACCCTAATCACCGGCACAATGTCCGCTTCGACACGGCCGCCACGGACAACCCGCAGCACCTGGGTCGGGGGCGCCACATTCGCGCTGACGGCTCTCGGCCCCGGTCTGGTCGCGGGTCAGGCAGAGGCGGCATGCCCTTCCGGCGTGGTCGCCCGGGTGGAGATCCGCAGCCACTCGATCTACGGACCCGAAGCGGTCGAGCACGCACGCTTCCCGTGGGCGTACCGGCTCGCCAACTCGCTCCACGTCTCGACGCGTCCGGACCGGATCCGTGCCGAGATTGTCGTCAGCGAGGGGGACTGTTTCGAACTCGATGCTCTCGAGGAGTCGGAACGCCTCGTGCGCGAGTTGGACTTCGTGGCGCGCGCGCGTGTCACGGCGAACACAGGGGCGGACGGGGCCCGAGTAGTAGTGGTCGAGACCTGGGACGAATGGAGCACGCGCGCGGGGCTGAACCTCTCGATCGAGAACGAACTCCGCTTCGAGGGGGCGTTCGCGAGCGAACGGAACCTGCTCGGCCGGGGACTCTACGGCGTAGTCAGCTGGCGCCGCTTCCAAGAGCGTCGCGACCTGGGCGCGCGGTTCGGCACCACATCCTTCCTCAGCACCCGTCTCGACGCATCCGTCGGGGGGGGCACCACCCGGACCGGTCAGTTTTTCAACTCCGTATTCTCATACCCGTTCGTCGGAGAGGAAGGTCGTGTCTCCGTGGGTGTCCGAGCCATTACGAGGGACCACGAGCACGCGTACCTCACGGACGACACCAAAGCGTACTCGCACGTACTGCTACCGCTCGAGGATCGGCGATTCGAGGCGACGTTCCTTCGTCGGTGGGGCGAGCCGGGGTCCTTGCTACTGCTCGGAGGCGAGTTTCGCCTGCTGCGACGGCGCGTCGTCGGTACTCCGACCGCGGCGTTCGCGCACGACTTCGACGATCCCGTCCCCGCCCCGGACTCGTTGGCCAATCAACTGGAGTCCCAGGCTTCCCCGCCGTCCTACGCGCGCGTCGGCGTTCGGTTGGGGGTGCGAAATCTCACGTTTCGTCCCCATGGGGGGATCGACCTCGTGAGCGGTGTGCAGGACATCGCTACAGGGACCGAACTCACGCTGACGCTCGGCCGCACGTTCGCCACCTGGGACGGAGCGTCGCTGGACACATATGGAGGCGTCCAGGCCTTCGCTGGTTTGACCCGTGGACCGTTCACCGCGCAGACGAGGATTTCGGCGGAGGGCCGCCGCGTGGACCGCGTCGCCGAAGGCGGCGATCGGCTACGCGATCTCTCGGCTCGTGCGGACGTCCGTCTCTACTTGGCCGCCGCCGCGCACACGCTTGCCGCCGAGCTTCGCTATCGTGGCGGGTGGCGGGCCGACGAGGTGTTCCAGCTCAGGCTGGGTGGGGTCGCGGGTGTGCGGGGTTTCGTCGATAACGAGAAGCCGGTCAGCCAGCTGCTCGTGATACGGTTCGAGGAGCGCTGGAATCCTCGACCGGTAGGGCCTGCGGCGGATGTCGGCTTTACGGTCTTCGGCGACGTCGGACGTGGATGGGCTGGCACCGCACCGTTCAGCGCCGACACCGGCTGGGAGTCCGCGGTGGGCGTCGGCTTGCGGTTGGGCCTTCCTGCCGGAACCGGCTCCAACCTTCGAGTCGAGGTTGCTTGGCCGGTCGGCGGTGTTGCCGAAGGGTCGGTGGTCCGTGCGTACTGGGTCAGCGGCTCCACGTCGCGTAGGTGACTCCGAGCGCGCCGACGATGAGGTCGAAGGGCCCCGGCGACGCCGCGTTCACGACACTGCCCGCGACGAACGAAATGTTGGACAGGCCCTCGCAGCGGCGTCGAGCTGTTTCTAGCGCCCTCGGGGAGACGTCCGCCGCTGTGCCCGTGCCCACGCGATCATCCGAAGCCAACGCTCGGATGAATACTCCCTCGGAGCAACCGACCTCGAGCACCCGCTCGTGCCAACCCGGTCCGATGGCGCGCAGGATCGCGGCGCAGCGCTCGCGCTCGTATGGGCTGGTTTCGTAGCTCCACCTGTTGGGCTTACGATGGTGAAGGTCGAAAATCCGCCGCAGTACGCCTTCCTGGACCCGCACCCACCGAGCGCGACCAGGCGGTACATGAGGCGGTGGAGTCCGTCGGAAAATCGATGCGGGGCTGCGGGGCTGCTCTCGGGTAGTGGCATACGCTCCGATGCGGCACGCGTGACGGGGGTTCGAGTGCGACCTCGAACGGCTCAGCGTAGCTTGCCGCCGACTATGGTGCCATTCGGTACCCTCGTGCCAGGGTCAACTCCGTGATCTTGGCGCCCGGTTGGAATACCCGGAGGCGGAAATGAGTGCTTTCTATCCGGTTTACCTGGACCTGCGGAATCGACAGAGTCTGGTGATCGGCGGTAACGCCGAAGCCGAGAAAAAGGTCGTGGCACTGCTGGAGGCCGGCGCCCGGGTAAAAGTGGTGAGCCCAGCCGTGACGGCGGGTCTCGCGCGGTTGATCGAGCATGGCGGCGTAGCGTGGATCGGCCGATCCTACCGGGCTGGGGACCTCCGCGGGGTCTTCCTGGCCATCTCGTGCAGCGTCGACCCGGCCTTCAATGCGCCGATATGGGAGGAGGCGCAGCAGGAGAAGGTCCTTCTAAACGCCGTGGACGACGTCCCTCATTGCCACTTTATCGCTCCGTCCATCCATCGAAGTGGGGATCTCACGATCGCCATCTCGACGGCGGGCAAGGGGCCCGCGCTGGCGGTCCGTCTTCGAGAGCAACTGGCCGAGATCGTAGGACCGGAGTACGGACATCTGCTGGAGCTCCTGGGCGATCTTCGGGAAGAGGTGGCCGACCGGCTGCCCGCGTTCGAGCCCCGAAGGGCCCTTTGGTATCGCATAGTGGACTCCAAGGCACTCGAACTCGTGCGGATGGGTGACATGGCCGGCGCGCGGCGGCTCGTCAGGCGCCTACTCAGTGAGGCGTTCGAGTCTGCCGACCCGTCCAAGTGACGGGGATCCAGGACCGACTTGGGTGGCACGAAGCGGAGGTCGCGCCGCACCTTCCTTTCGGCCGTCCATCGAGGCCCGAATCGTGGCAGCAGACCACGTAGACCCGATGAAGTGCCTCGTCTCCTCCCGATGCGCGCCCCGGCTAGCCCTTGGTCTTGAGGCGCGCCACCAGAGCACGCATCGTGGCCTGGGTTTCCTCGCTGGACCACGCCTCGATGAACTCTTCGGGGCCCGGGCGTTCCGGGTCAGTGTACAGGCTGACGAGATCGGCGCGGGCGACGGCGCGCGTGCGCAGCATCGCACGCGAGGGTGCGGCGAGCAGCTTCTCACACCACTCCAGCGCGGTGGCCACCACCTCGTCCATCGGCACGACGCGGTCCACGAGCCCGATCTCGAGGGCCGCCTCAGGGGAGAGCAGACGACCCTCCACGCACATTCGCTCCGCGTTGTGAGGTCCGACCAGGCGACGGAGGTTCGCTTGGAGCACCGGGGAGACGGGCAGACCCACCTGAACCTCATTGAGCCCACTCTTGTACTTACCCTCCGCCATTACGCGATAATCGCAACAGATCGCAAGTACGGCTCCACCTGCAGGACTGTGGCCGGTGATGGCAGCGGCAACCGGCAGGTCGGACACTACGAGCGCGGTTCTCAGGGCGAACAGCTCCTCGAAGGTCGCGATGGCGGCGGCGTCGCCCCCCTCGAGCATGAAGGGCACGTCGAGGCCCGCGGAAAAGAAGCCAGGCGCTCCCGAGATCACCACGGCACCGGCTCCGTCGATCCGTGCGGCGTCGAGGGCCTCCCTCAGGGTCGCCAGAACCTGAGGCCGCAAAGCGTTCACGGGAGGATGCGCGATCCGAAGCTCGCGTATGGAACCGTGATCGATCACTTCCAGCATGGCGTGTCCTCCACAGAACCGTCATGGGCCGGTCGAGACTAGCGTCGTTCCACCTCGCGGGGACGACGCCGGACCATGCTAGTGACCGGGGCCGGACGCGCCAATAGGATGACTCGTGCGCAGCGTGTCGAGGTTGACGCACAGCGCACACGCGGGAACAATACGGTCCCAGGTCGATTCCCCATGTTGGATCCGAGCGTGCACCTCTCCCTCCGCTGGCTCAGGACCTTGCGCTCGTGCGCCCTCGCCGCGTTGGCGCTTGGCCACGGTACTCGCGCCTTCGCTCAGGCTCCGCCCGTCACGCTCTTCGAGCTGTCGGCGTCGCCCAGCGTGGTGGAGCGGGCCGACCGGGCTTATTGGGCGGGTGACGCCGCGGAGTCCCTTCGACTGATGGAGGGCTGGCTCCAACACGCCCCCGGCGACGTGGACGCCCGCTGGCGCGCGGCTCGGGCTTCGGTGGCGCTGGGCATCATCGCCAACGGGGCGGCGCCGGAAGCCCGCTGGTTCCGCGAGCGCGACCTGCCAGTAAGCGAGCCACTCGTCCAAGTCGATGCCCCCGTCTCGATCACTGTCGGCGGAGTCACTCAAAGCGGCCCAAAAGCTCATGAACGCGCTGCGTAGGCCGTTGCCGGCCGGAGAGTTTTCCGACGCTCCCCGCAGGATTCGCACGTTCTCGATCACGCGCTCGAAATCCGAAGCCGCGATCTGACCGTCGTCGTCAATATCGTAGACCTGGAAGTAGCGCGTCAGCTTCTTTTCTTGGAGGTCGCTAAGCATCGGTTCGTGAGCGGGGCTTGGGCCCTCTTTCGGGGGCGGGGTCCTCAACATAGGCGTCGCTACTCCAGACGCACTACCACAGCCTCCGAGACCTCGTCGAGCTCCAGCAGGGCATCTCGCACAGCCGCATCGACGTCCCCATCCACCGCGACGGCCGCCAAAGCATCGCCGCCCTTCGCCTGACGAGCTTGGTGGTACTCGGCAATGTTGATCCCGTGATCACCCAGGAGCGTCCCCACGCGCCCGATCACACCCGGCACGTCGTGGTTCCTTAGCACGATGAGCGTTCCTTCGGGCACGATATCGACGTGGAACTCACCGATGCGTACGATCCGCGAATGCGTTTTCCCCAACAGAGCCCCGGCGAAGCGCAGGTCGCCTCGCTCCGCCTTGACCACGATTTCGACGAATTCCGTGTAGTTGGTGCGGCGCGCTAGCTGAGCCCTCGAAACATTGATGCCGCGCTGCTGCGCCATGTGCGCGGCGCTCACGAAGTTGACCCGGTCCTCCCCGAGGATGTTTTCGAGCAGGCCCATGAGCACGTACGCGGAGAGGGGCCGCAGCGCCTCCTCGGACTCTCCGGCATACCGGATCTCGACACCTTCGAGGCCGCCTCGCGCGAGGGCACACCCGAGTCGTCCGAGTCGACGCCCCAGATCGAAGAGTGGTGCCAACGCTCTCAGCGCCTCGCCACCGATCGCTGGGGCGTTGAGCGCCCTGGTGAGGTCCCCCTCGGCGAGCGCGGCGCGGACCGCCTCCGCGATCTCGGTCGCAACGAGCTCCTGAGCCTCGGCAGTCGAGGCACCCAAGTGGGGCGTCAGGACGAGGTTGGGGGCATCGCGGAGGGGGCTGCCCTCCTCCAGCGGTTCGTTGCCGTAGACATCGAGAGCCGCTCCTCCCATGTGCCCCTCGGCGAGCGACGCTGCGAGCGCGGCCTCGTCCACCACGCCACCCCGAGCGACGTTCACCAGGAAAGACCCTCTCTTCATGCGTGATAGGGCGGTGGCGTCGATCATGCCGCGCGTTTCTTCCGTTAGCGGCACGTGCAGCGAGAGCACGTCCGCTCCCTCGATGACGCCGTCGAGCGTCGCGCGCTCAACCCTCAAGCCCTCGGCGCGCTCGTCCGTGAGGTAGGGGTCGTACGCGAGCACCCGCATGCCGAACGCGCGGCACCGCTTCGCCACCTCGCTGCCGATACGGCCCGCGCCGATCAGTCCCAGAACCCTCCCCCGCAACTCCGCGCCCTTGAAACGGGACCGCCCCCACTCGCCTTGCCGGACCCAGGCATCCGCCGCGGCGACTCGCCGCACCATGGAGAGTATCAGCGCCATCGTGAGCTCCGCCGCCGAAACGGTGTTGCCGGCCGGCGCATTGAGCACGGCGACGCCCCGGGCCGTCGCGGCCTCCAGGTCGATATTGTCCACGCCGACACCGGCGCGTCCGACTACACGGAGCTCCGTGGCCTTCTCGAGCATCTCGGCGCGTACCTTGGTGGCGCTACGCACGACGAGCCCGTGGACCGTGGGCAGAGCTTCAATGAACGCGGGATCGGACGAATCGTCGATCTTGATCAGGTCGAATCGCGGATCGCCGCGAAGTGGCGCCAATCCTGTGTCAGAAACCTTGTCCGTGATGAGGACTCTGAACTCGCCGCTCATCGCATCACCTCCGTAAGGACAGTCAGAAGCTCGTTCAGCTCCTCGACGGTGTGGTCGCCCATATGGCCGATGCGAATGCCGGTCTCCTTGAGCTTTCCGTACCCGCCGCCAATGACCCAACCGCGCTCCTTCATCGCGCTCACGATGCGTGGGCCGCCAATCCCCTCGGGGAGAGACACGGCAGTCACTGTGGGCGACCGGTGCCCCTCGGGCGCCATCACCTGCAATTGCACGCCGTCGGTGCGCATGTCGTCGACCCAGGCATGTGTGCGCTCAGCCATAGCGGAGTGGCGGGCCCACCGGCCCTCGATCGTCTCGTCGGCGATCCGCCCGAGCTGGACCTGAAGCGCATACATGGTCGAGAGCGCAGGCGTCGTAGGGGTCTGCAATTTGTCCAGGTTCTTCGCGAATGTGACGAGGTCGAAATACTGCCCCTTCCCCGTGACTGAGGCCGAACGCTCCATCATCGCCTCGGATGCCACTGCGAACGAAAGGCCGGGTGGGAGTGCCAGCGCCTTCTGGGAGCCCGTCAACACGAAGTCCAAGGCCCATGCATCGGTGAGCAGCTCGGCGCCCCCGCATCCAGTGACCGAGTCGACGAGAAGGAGCGTGTCGGCGTGTTTTGCGACGACGCTCGAGATCGCCGGAAGGTCGTTGAGCACACCCGTCGACGTCTCGGAATGAACCACGGTAATCGCGTCGTATCCGCCGCCCGCCAGCGCGGAGGCCACGGCAGCTGGGTCATGCGCCTCGCCCCACGGAACCGCTACCTCGTCGACGTCGAGACAGCACGCTCGGGCGATGTCGGCAAAGCGCTGGCTGAACGCGCCATTCACGAGCGATAGCACCTTGCCGGATGTGCCATTGCGGACGGCAGCCTCCATGAGGCCCGATGCCGAAGAGCTCGAGATGAAGACAGGGCGGTCGGTGACGAAGACTTTCTTGAGACCAGCCTGAAGCTCGCCCACCAACTCTTGGATGCCTGGCCCGCGGTGCCCGATCATCGCGCGCGTCTGAGCCTCGAGGACCTCCGCGCGGACTTCCGTGGGACCGGGAAGAAAAAAGCGACCAAAGGGCGTATCTGCGCCCGCGGCGACGGTCTGATTCACGGGGACTCTCCACGTGCAACGGGCGCATCGTACATTGTGCAACGGAGCCGGAAGGGCTGAAGCTAATGGGACGGCAGATGTTTTCCAGGCGCTGATTCGCTATTAGCGCCACTCGCAGGGACTCGCGGTGATGAACGCCACCTTGCCCCGCATCTCACCGGGTGACTTCACAAGCGGGTTCATCTCCGAATGGATGCAACCGCACATCGCCATTTCGTCCGAGCCACACCGATTCGGGCATCCGCGCGCGGTGCCGTTGTACCCGATCGAGACGACGTGTTCGAGGTCGGCATCCATCAGAACAGTGCCAACACCTAGACGAGCACGCGTCGAGCGTTTCGCGACCTCCTCGGCCATTCGCATGTGCACTTCGTACAGCGGAGGCCGCGTCACTTGGTCGGCGGACTCGACGAAGTCCTCCGGCACTTCGACGACGTTGAAGGGATGCGTGTTCGCCGGTACGCCGTCCTTGAAAATCAGCGGCATTGAAGTCAGTCCCAAGCAAGACCTGCCAGGAAGACCTTGGCTTGCAGGTATTCCACCGGCGCCCACGCGTCGGTGAGCGGCCGGCCCGCGGGTCCCGTGTCCGCCGGTGGCCAGTCGACGTCAGGGAGCGCCTGCGGATCGAGACCCCCGATTACTACGAGGTTCTGCGTCGCCTCGGCCGCCTGATCCGGAGTCGCCGGATAGATCACCCACGCGGGGAACACCTCGTCCAACGTCGCCTGAAACCGCTCGACGAACGCTAGGCCGGGCCCGGCAAGCGGCGAGAGCACGTTCGCCACGAAGAGGCCGTCCGGTTCGAGGTGATCCGCCATTTCCGTGAGCGCCTCGACCGTGACCATCGTCCACGGCACCGTGAGCAGGTGGTCGTAGACGTCGAGATAGATCAGATCATACCGCTCGTCCGAGTCGCGCACATGTACGCGAGCATCATCGTGCACGACCCGGATGTTGGGATAGTCGTCTCGGCCGTAGGCGAAGTACCGCTCGGCCAGCTCGGTCACGACAGGATCGATCTCCACGACGTCGATGCGCATGTCGGGCCTCCAGCGACTGAACGCGACCGGCAGCGACAACGCGGCTCCCCCCAGAACCAGCATCGACTGCACACGGTCGATGACAGGCTCGAGCAGCAAGCCACTGGCATCCACGTACTCGTGGGCCGGATCGCCGGTGTCGACGAACTCGACCGAAGAGGAGTCGCCATTCTGCCAGAGCGCGCGCACGATTCGATCGTCACGCCCAACCCATTCAGTGACCGACACGGACGCATACAGCGTCTGCTGCCGATGCAGGGTGCCAGGTGCGCGCTGGCCGCCAGCTAGGCCCAGCACGCCCATCAAGATCGCCACCAGCACGATCACCTGCGACGGGACACGCTTCCCGAGGATTACTCCAGACAGCGCTGCCAACGCCAACAGCGCGACAGCCGTGATCGCGAGAAGCACTGGAAGAGGAAACGCGGGCAGCAGAACGAAGCCCGTCATGAACGTGCCCGTGATCGAGCCCGCAGTGGCGGCTGCGCTCACGTCACCGGCACGTCGGCCCACATTGCCGAGGCTTCTGGTGTCGGCCTGGACGAGATACGGCACCACGGCTCCGAGGCAGAGAACCGCCGGCGCGAAAAGGATCACGGCACTCGCGAGGGCACCAGGAACGAAGCCGAGAAGGTCACGGGCCACCCATGGGACGCCGCTTCCAAAAATCGGGAGAGCCGCGGTGGCCGCCGACGCCACCAGAACCCAGGAGAGGGGGACCTTGCCTCCGTCGGCCAGCCGGCCGCCGAGATGATTCCCGACCGCAAGCGCCGCGAGGATCACACCGATCACCGCGGTCCAGGGCACCGCCGAGAGGCCGAACACGGGTGCAATGAGGCGCGCCCCGGCGATTTCGATGGTCAGTACCGCGAAGCCCGAGCCGAAGGCGAGAAGGAAGAGGCCCGCCCGCCGGGCGCCGGTCGGACGAGGCGAGGTTCTCGTGCTCAAGCGGCGGTCCGGAATACGTCGAGCAACTCCCGAAGCGTGGTCCGGCCATGGTCCTGGGCGTACCACCGTCGCACGGCCTTGTACCGCTCAGGAGATGGAACGCCGAGTCCTTCCTCCATCACCCACGCCTGGATCTCACTCGGCCGCGGGCCCCACCAGCCGACCTCGTCGAAGTTCTCATCGTAGACGATGACAACCGGAATCGAACGACTCCGCCCGTTTGTCAAATGTCCGTCCATGAGGTCCGGATTCTCATCCCGTGACACAACGCGCAAGTCCCGGCCAGCCTCATCCGCCAGGCGCGCGATGACGGGCAACGTGTTCACGGTTCTTGACGCCTTCGAGGTAGCGTTCATAGGGTCGACGCGCTGTCGAAACGTTCCTGGTTCATCTCTTTCCGGCTATGAAATCGCCCGGCCGGCCAGCCGACTGAGCGCGGTAAACATCGCTTCTCAGCCTCCAAATCCGAATGGGTTCCCCCTCGTGTCAGCTGCTCGCCGCCCACCTCCCGCGTCGACAACGGCGTCGGCGTCATCAGCTTGAAGATCGGCACGACAGGTGAGCGCGGAATCCACGCGTCCATAGTGTTCCAATAGACGACGTTGTCCCGGGTCTCGACCTCCAGCATGTGCGCCACGAGTCGCCCCAGGGACTGCGCAGTCGGGACTACGTACGTGCCCGTCGAAAACAGGCGCTCCTGGGTAACGACGTCACCGACCTCGACCACCGTCGTGGCTGCGGGGTTGAACGCCTCCTCATAGGTCACTCCGGCCACCGCGTAGGCATCGACCCGCAACTCGGCAGGCTCGGTAAGCCTTTCGACCGCGATGCCGTGCCGGCGCAGCATCGCGACCGCATCGACCGCAAAGCGCGGTAGTAGGTACGCCCACGGGCGCTTACGGGTCTTGGTCGCGACCGGCTTCTTCATGAGCCGCGCGCCGGTGATGTGCACGCTTTCGACGGGCCCGTTGGGGTCCGTACCCCGACCACCGTTCCGCACGAGCTCGTAGCTGACCGGGTACTCTTCGGCCGTGTACATCATCTCGACCGTGACGTCACCTCGCGGAGCCGCGCCCATCTCGATCGTTTCGGCGCGCGCGTCAGCGACCACGCCCATGAGGCGATCCGCGTGCTCCGCAGCGAACTGGACGACGGCGAGGTAGCCGAGATAACCTGCGCGGGCTCCGACCTCGAGGGTCTGTGTCGGAGCCTCGATGAGAATCCCGACGGAGTTCACGAAGCCGCCGTAGTTCCGACCGATCCGCGCCAGGGAACCTCCGACCCGCCACTCCGTCTCATCGCCCGCAGTGTAGTACCACGATGTGTAGCCTTCCGTTGCGAGCTTGGCGTCGATCGCCGGGAATATCTCCTGGTCGCAGAGGAGGGTGAGCTCCAGCGCGGGATCCACGTGGCTCGGACACTGATAGTTGAGGTTGTACGGGCGAGCGCCACCGTCATGGCCGTCGACGAACATGTGGGGCCGCCACTCACTGATCAGGTTGCCCACGTAGTGTGCGATGGCCGGTTGCTCGAGCTTCACGTAGTCGCGGTTGAGGTCGACGCCCCAGGCGTTGCCGCGCGTGCCGAGCACGCTCGCCTCAGAGCCGTCCGGGTTGATCTGGGGGGCAACGACCACGGTCACGTCGTCGAGCAGCTCGTACGCCTCCGTTCCTGGCGTGGAGAAATCCCGCATGAGCACGAGAAGTCCTTCGCGGAAGGTTCGCTCATCACCGTGCACATTGGCCGCGAGAACGACGATGGGCCGTGCCAGCACCGAGGCCTCCAACGGTTCGCTCACGGCCGGCCGACTGAACACCGCATATGCGAGGTCGCGGCCTTCCCAGGTCTCGCCGTACGTACCGAGTCGCATGCTGGTGCTCGCGCCGCGCAACGCCTCCAGATACTCCCACATCTCCGCATGCCCGGTGTGCACAGCGAAATCGTTCAGCTCCGCGGCAGTGCGCGGAAATCCGTCCGTGACCGGAGACCAGTTGACCTGCGCGTCCGCGCGAACCGAAACCAAGACACTGAGCAGCCCCGTAGTGACCGCCGAAGTGACGAAACGGAGCGCCCCGCGATTCGGGGCCCATTTCATCCTGCACGTCAGTCGTGTGCCCATGCCCGCGATCGTACGGGGCACGCCCCGGTGCGGCAACGGTGGCCGAGTTCGACTTGATCCGTTGGTTCTGGACCCAGAGAATACCACCTATGGCTGACCGACCCACAAACGGGCAAAACGCTCGCACACCGCCGGGTCAAGCAGAAGTCACCCCTGGACGCAAAGGCGGCCTGGGGATGTTCGGAGGCGTATTCACGCCGTCAATCCTGACGATCCTCGGCGTGATCATGTACCTGCGCTTCGGGTGGGTCGTGGGCCAGGTGGGGTTGGGGGGGACGTTCATCATCGTCACCCTGGCAACATCCATCACCCTGCTCACGGCGCTGTCCGTGGGTGCCATCGCCACGGACCAACGGGTCCGTACCGGTGGCGCCTACTACATGATCAGCCGGTCCCTGGGCATCGAGACCGGCGGCGCCGTGGGGATTCCTCTGTACCTCGCCCAGGGGCTCTCCGTCGCGCTCTACACCGTGGGCTTCGCCGAATCGGTGACGGGCGCGTTCCCGTCCTTGAACGCCCGACTCGTGGGCGTCGTCACGACGCTGGCCGTCGCAACGCTGGCCATCCTCTCCGCGCGGGCCGCCATCCGGGCGCAGTACGTGATCATGGCGGTCATCGCGCTGTCGCTGCTTTCTCTGACGTTCGGGAGCGGGCTGGAGGGGGTCGAGCCACAGGGGCTGGGCCCTTCGTCACTGGCGCAGCCCGAGAGCTTTTGGGTGGTCTTCGCGGTTTTCTTCCCCGCGGTCACGGGAATTATGGCCGGAGTGAACATGTCCGGCGACCTAGAGGACCCCAGCCGCGCCATCCCCAAGGGAACGTTCCTGGCCATCGGCGTCGGATACCTCATTTACATGACCCTGCCGGTGATGCTGGCGCTGCGCGTCGACACCCAAAGTTTGGTGAGCGATCCCCTGGTCATGCGGAGGATCTCGCTGTGGGGCAATGCGATCCTACTCGGCGTCTGGGGCGCGACCCTGAGCAGCGCCGTTGGCAGCATTCTGGGCGCACCCCGCGTGCTCCAGGCTCTGGCCCGAGACGGTATCCTACCGCGGTGGCTCTCGTGGCTGGGTAAGGGCAGCGGCGAGGACGACAGCCCGCGCGTTGGCACCGCGTTGACGCTGGGCATCGCGCTGGTGGCCGTGTGGTTCGGTGACCTGAACATGATCGCGCCGATCCTCACCATGTTCTTCCTCACCACCTATGGGGTCCTGAACGTCGCGGCTGGCATCGAGCGCTTTCTGGGAAGCCCCTCGTTTCGCCCCCGGCTGAGCGTGCACTGGATCTTTTCCTTGGCCGGCGCGGCGGGGTGCGCTTCGGTGATGTTCCTCATCAACCCGGCAGCGACGGTGGTGGCGGGCGTGTTCGTGCTAGGGGTGTTCGTGTGGCTGGAGCGCCGCGGAATGCAGGCAGCCTGGGGCGATGTGCGCCAGGGTATCCTGATGATGATCACACGAGCGGGCCTCCTCCGTCTCGGCCGGCTCTCGGAAGACCCCCGCAACTGGCGGCCCCACTTTCTCGTGCTGTCCGGTGCGCCGACTCGCCGCTGGCACCTCATCGAGCTGGCGGCCGACTTCTCCCATCACAACAAGGGGCTCCTCTCCATCGCGACCATTCTCCGCGACACGTCCGTGACGCACGACCGGAAGCGAGCCATGGAGAGAAAGATCCAGGACTACCTGGGCAAACGGGGCATCAACGGCCTCGTGCGGGTCATTTTCGCTGAGGATCCTTTCGCCGGAACCGAGCTTCTCATGGAAGCCTACGGCCTCGGGCCGTTGGTCCCGAATACGATCCTTCTCGGCGATTCGGAGGAGAGCGAACACCGGCCACGGTATTGCACCATGATCGAGCATGTCTGGCAGTCCAAGCGGAACGTCGTCATCGTGCGGGACGCGGATAGGGTGGGTGTTGGCGACCGCAGACGGGTCGACATCTGGTGGGGTGGACTGCAGGGCAACGGGGCGCTCCTCATGATTCTCGGGTATCTGCTGAAGACGAGCCTGGCGTGGCGTGAGGCGGACATCCGGCTGAAGATGGTGATCCCTAGTGAGGCTGCGGCAGAGGACGCCCGGCGCAACCTCACCGACATGCTGGAACGGACGCGCACCGGCCTTCAGACCGAAGTTCTGGTGAGCGGCGAGCGGAGCCCATTCGACCTGCTGCACGACTCATCCCGGGGAGCGGACCTGATCATCATGGGCATGGCCGCACCCGACCAAGTGGACGACTTCACAGCGTACTATGAGCAACTCAGGAGACGAACGTCCGGCCTGCCGTGCACGGTCTTCGCGCTGGCGGCGGAGGACGTAGCATTCAGGGAAGTGCTGTTCCGGCGAGAGGACCAGCGCTGAGCCGCATGTGCCGGTGGCGGGGGATTCCCTACACTGGAACTGAACTGGAACTGAGCGCCTCGGGGAACATATTCCGACGATGTGGCCCCGGCGAGGGCTGCATGCTGTCGGACTGGACGATCGAGGTGGCTAACGACCGTCGCGCCTGAGCCGTCCCGGCTAGGAGCTACGCCGATTGGTTCGCCGCTTTCGCTGCCTTCTTTCGCGGGATCGAATCCAGAACCCGCTTGCGCAGGCGGATGCCGTCTGGGGTGACCTCGATGAGCTCATCGTCCTCGATGAACTCGAGCGCGAGCTCGAGCGTGATCTGGCGTGACGGCTCCAGCTTGATGTTCTCGTCCGATGCCGTAGTGCGCATGTTCGTGAGCTTCTTCTCCTTGCTCACGTTCACGTCCATGTCGTCGGTCCTTGAGTTCTCCCCCACGATCATGCCGGCGTAGCACTCCGCGCCCGGCGCGACGAACATCGTCGCGCGCTCCTGCAGGTTGAAGAGCGCGAAGCCCACCGACTTGCCGAGCCGATCCGCGACGAGCACACCACGGGAGCGGCCCTTGAGCGGTCCGGCCCAGTTTCCCCAGTCGTGGAACTGGTGGTGCAGGATACCCTCACCGCGCGTGTCCGTGAGAAACTCGGAGCGGTACCCGAAGAGTCCGCGTGCGGGCACGCGGAAGCGCAGCCGGGTCGTACCCGAGTCGCCCATCGGCCTCATTTCGGTCATCTCGCCTTTGCGAGAGCCGAGCTTCTCGATGACCGTTCCGACCATGTCGGAGGGGACCTCGACAACGGCCTCCTCGTACGGCTCCTGGAGCTGACCCGTGTCGTCCCTCCGAGTGATGACACGGGGCCGCGAGACCTGGAACTCGTACCCTTCGCGGCGCATCGTCTCCATGAGGATCGTGAGGTGCAGCTCGCCGCGACCGCTCACGGTGAACGCGTCCGGCTGTTCGGTGTCCTCGACGCGCAGGGAGACGTTTCGCTCAAGCTCCTTGTAGAGCCGCTCCCGTACCTGGCGGGTCGTCACGAACTTTCCCAACCGCCCCGCAAAGGGCGAGTCGTTCACGGTGAAGTCGACCGAAAGCGTCGGCTCCTCGACCGCGATGCCCAGCAAACGCTCCCGATGCTCAGGGTCCGTCAGGGTCTTGCCGATCTCGACGCCCTCGAGCCCGGCCAGAGCTACGATATCCCCCGCGCACGCTTCGCCGACGTCCACCCGCTCGAGTCCGGTGAACGTGAACAGCTTGGAGACCTTGGCCTCTTCCGCCTGAGCCGAGTCCTCCACCATGCCGACGGCGCCGAGGTCGAGCAGCGCGACGCGTTCGCCGACGCGCACGGTGCCACGCTCGATGCGCCCGATGGCGATGCGCCCAATGTAGGAGGAGTAGTCGAGCGTGGAAACGAGCATCTGGAAGGGTCCCTCCGGATCGACGGAGGGAGCCGGGAAATGCGAAACGATCTTCTCGAAGAGCGGCGTAAGGTCCCCGCCCGCGGCATCCGCCTCTTGGGCAGCCCACCCGTCGCGACCCACCGCATAGAGGAACGGCGCGTCGAGTTGCACGTCCGTGGCCTCGAGGTCCATGAAGAGCTCGAGCACCTCGTCGTGCACTTCGTGCGGCCGCGCATCGCGGCGGTCGACCTTGTTGATGACCACGAGCGGCAGAATGCCGAGCTCCAGCGCTTTGCGGGTGACGAAGCGAGTCTGGGGCATCGGCCCCTCGGCCGCATCGACGAGCAGGACTACTCCGTCGACCATGCGAAGGATGCGCTCGACTTCGCCGCCGAAGTCGGCGTGGCCCGGAGTGTCGACGATGTTGACCTTCACGTCGTTCCATTGCACGGCGGTGTTCTTCGCTAGGATGGTGATCCCCCGCTCACGCTCGAGCGGGTTGGAGTCCATCACCCGCTCCTGCACGACCTGGTTCTCTCGGAAGACTCCGGCCTGAACCAGCATCTGGTCGACCAATGTGGTCTTTCCGTGATCGACATGCGCGATGATCGCGATGTTGCGAATGGGCATCATATACCTGCGGCGCGCCAGAGATAGTCGGCGGCGCGCTGGAGCGGATCGTTCGCGTGTTCAACCGAGAAAGTTAACGGAATCCGGCCCTCGGGGGGCTCCCGCTCAGAACACCCACGTCCCCTTCAGGAAGATCGTATTGCCCTGGTCCGAGCGCTCCCCAAACGCGGCGCGGCCGCGTTGAAACGCCAGCTGAATCGTGCCGAAGGGTGGACGTTAGAGCTCGTGTACCCGCGTGAACGGTCAGCAGTGCTTACAATGTTCCGACAAGTCTGGATAAGAGGAGGGAACTCAATCCCCGCTATTCACCGAGGAGTTGTGCCGAGTCGGAGCTCCCGGTCGTCCCCAGGTTCAATAGATACATCGATCCCTGAAACGCGGGCGACGTGGGTCACGCGCCACCAAGGCCACGAATGAAATTTCCCGGCCTACGCCTCATGCGAGGGTGCGTAGCGTCGCTGTCGATGCAGATGGCGGTGTCTGGCTTCAACATGGTCGCCGCCCCACCAGCTACGCCACGCGTTTCCTGGACACCTGAGCAGCCTGGCCAGGGCCAGCTGTTCGTAGTCCGGGTCACACCGAGGGCCTACGAGCCGGTCTCGTCGGTCCGAGGAAGCGCTGCCGGCGAGGCCCTCCACTTCGGGCGAACCGAGGGTGGCGACTTCGAGAGCTTGGCCGCGGTCCCCATCGGAGCCGAGGGGAGCGTGCCGGTCGGCATCACCGTCGTTTACCGCGATGGGCGAGAAGAGGCGCTGTCGCCCACCGTCACCGTCTCCGCAGGGCAGTACCGACACGAGCGACTCACGGTCGCTCCCGCGCTCGGACGTCCACTGGACTCGGCACAGCAGGCACGCCTCGCGCGCGACCGCGCTCGGGCCGCGGAGCTCTCGCGGCTGGCGCATCGCACGCCACGGCTCTGGACGGATGACCTAGTGGTACCCCGCGACGCTCGCGTGACGAGCGGCTTCGGCGACGGCCGAGTGTTCAACGGACAGGTCTCGAGCCGCCACATGGGCTTGGACCTGGACGGCGAGCCCGGCGACACCGTGATGGCCGTGTCTCGGGGCGTCGTCGCACTCGTCGACGAGTTCCTGCTCGCGGGCAACATTGTCTACCTCAACCACGGTGGCGGTCTGCTGAGCGGCTACTTCCACCTGAGCGAGCAACTCGTCGCACCCGGTGACACCGTCGAGGCTGGCACGCCAATCGGGCGCGTCGGCGCTACCGGTCGGGTGACCGGACCCCACCTGCATTGGGTCGTGCGCTACGGCTCCACAAGCGTGGATCCCAGAAGCCTGCCTGGGCTGCCGGCGTCCCGCTAGCCTCTATCCACCTCCGCTAGAAGGCTGTTGAAGAAGTACAATGGGCCGCGCAACCGCCATGTGCCCAACACCATGGCTGATATGATCGTACGCCTCTGTGGGTTGGGGTGGCACGCTGTACTTCTTCAACAGCCTTCTAGCAGTCCGTGGAAGAAATAGGTTCCCAGCGGATGATGGGTGGGAGAGAAGGCAGACACGTAGTCCCCCACCCGCGTCGAGAACCACCAGGTATTCCTTCCGGGATCTTGACCCCGCACCGCCAGTCCGGGTCGCCCTCTTGGACGGGGGCCTGGAACGAGTCACCCCCGTTCGCCAGTGCCGCCTCCTCGTACGTTCGGTCCACATCCGGGACGCATACGTCCTAGCCGTGTTCCGAAGGTGTCTGAGGACCGGACTCGACCCACGATAGCGTACGCTTCGTGTACGTAGGGAGCCCCGACTCAACCTCGCTCGCCAGTACACACAATGCCACCGCGGTGCGATGGGCGGGCAAGCCGCTTCAGCGCCCCTCCTGCCCCACCGCCAGATCCACGATCTCCGCCCGCACGGCCTTCCCCTCCACAGTCACACGTGCCACGGTGACCGGCAGATCGGGACGCCGCGGCCCCGCACTCCCCGGATTCAGATAGAGCACGCCTTCGAGTTCGCGGATGAGCGGCTGGTGGGTGTGCCCAAAGATCACGACCCGGAACCCCGCCGCGACTGGGTCCAGATCGAGCGTATCGAAAATGTGCAGCACATATGCGAGTGGCCCGAGCGTGCCCAGGTCGACGATGTCGGTGCCGGGCAGTGCCTCCCTCAGCTCCCCCCAATCGGTATTGCCGTAGACGGCTCGAACCGGGGCGATCTCGCTGAGGCGCTCGAGGATCTCCGGCTTCCCTACATCGCCCGCATGGATAATCAGGTCGCTCCCCGCCAGCGCATGCAGAGCCTCCTCTCTGAGTAGGCCGTGCGTATCCGATATGACTCCGATCGTGCGCACTCGGGCGCTCCGGTTGCCGGTGTGGGGGCGTGGAAGACAGGTTGGGGACTCCGGCCGGTGTCACGCCACCCCGCCGGCGGAGCCTCTGCCCCATCCGTTCGGATGCACTCACATGCAACTCCCATTCCATACGCTCGACGTCTTCACCGACCGGACGTTCGGCGGCAACCCGCTCGGGGTCTTCCCTGACGCGGCGCACCTCCCGACCGACCTGATGCAGCGCATCGCACGCGGACGGCTGGGCTCACTAGGTGTATCTGGTGTGTCCAGGAGCGTCCCGTGCACGCGCCACAGCCCGCCTCGCGAAGTGGTGCAAGTATGGATCGACGAGGGCGCTTGGGCGCCGCACCCGTGGAGGGCCGGCGCCGCACCGGCTTTCGCCTTCAGGGTCGGTGCTCCAGTTTTGGGGTTCCACTAGAGAACACCGCACGGAGGATCAAAGCAATGCGTCCGACTCGCCTAATCCCCGTCCTCGCCCTTCTCCTGCTCGCGACCGTAGCAAGTGCGTCGACGAAGCCGGTCACCGCGGATCGGAGCCATTAGCATGCCGATCTACGACTACACATGCGGCGCGTGCACGCACGAGTTCGAGGCGTTCCTGCGCAAGCATACGGACGACGCAACCTGCCCGGCATGCCAGAGCGGAGATGTGACGCGCCTCCTCTCCAACCCCCGCGTGCACTCCGAGGCACGCAAGGCCCGGAGCATGCGCGCCGCGAAGAAGCGCGATAAGACCCAGGCGCGGGAGGCCGCGTACACGCAACGGGAGTACGAGCTGCACCACGACGACTAGTGGCCTGTGGCACGGCTACTGATCCTGAGTCCGGGTGCTACACGACCTCCGGTCCCAGCGCGCGCTCGATCGCCTCGTTGACACGCTCCAGCGGCGGCGCAGGCACGAGCGCGTCCCCGTCCCGGTAGACGCGGCATCGCGGCCCAGCGCCCTGCTCTCGGGGCGCCCATGGGTGGGGCCCTGGCGCGACGTCCTCTCCGTTCACTAGGATGGTCGGCGACCCCAGGTTGTGCACGTGCTCGGGACACACGGGATCCTCGCTGCTCCACTCGGTCCATACAGCCGGGATCTTGGCATGACGACACGCGGAAGCGAGCACGTCGCGGGCCAGCCCGACGTTCGGACATCCGGGATCGTAAACCAGCTCGATCTGTAGGCGCAGGGCCAGGGGAGCTCCGGGGGTGGCGAGTCAGTGCATAGATCTTCAACGTAGCATCACTCTGACGCACTAGCACCACTCATGACCGCCTGGAGGAGCACGATGAGCGGGAAGGTGGAAGCGATCTGGAGGAAGCGTGCGCGAGGCGGGTTGATGGACACTTCGAATCAGGCGACGCTCGTCGAGGGCAAGGGCCTCGTGGGCGACGCCAACTTTGGGGCGACCCGTCAGGTCACGGTGATCGAGAAGGAGGTATTCGATCGCATCCGGTCCGAGCTGCCCGACTCGGCTCCCAGAATGCGCCGCGCCAACATCATGGTCAGCGGGATCCGGCTCGAAGACAGCCGCGACCAGGTGCTCACGCTCGGAGACGTGAAGATCCGCATCCGGGGCGAAACCCGTCCCTGTGAGCTAATGGACGAGCAGTGCTCCGGACTGCGGGACGCGCTCGGCCTGCACGGGGGCGGTGGCGCTCATGGCTCCGTGGTCCAGGGTGGCGAGCTTCGCTTGGGCGACGTGGCCACGATCGACGTGGCGGTTCCGGTAGGGTAGGACCAGCCCCGGCCCGATGCGCGAGCACGCTCGACAAACCCTTTGCCGGAACCATCGAACTCCCTAGCTTAGCGCCAGAGCTTAGCGCCAGATGTTCCCCCGCTCACTCGCGGGGGCCTGTTTGTCCAGATCTCTCCTGCTTCCCGGGCTATCGTGAAACCGCCGAAGCACTCCTCTGCCCTTCTTCCACTTTTTGTGGTAGCGCTGTCGGCCGGCCCTGCCCGGGTGTCCGCTCAGGTTCCGACACGAGAGGAGTTGGAAGCACTGCAGCAGCTGCGATCGGGCCAGATCTCACAAGAGGAGGTGTTGCGGCGCCTGAGGGAGTCCGGGATGTCCCGGGAGCAGGTGCGTTCCCGCTTGCAGCAGCTCGGCTATGATCCGGGGCTCGCGGATCGCTACTTCGATAGCATGGAAGGAGTTGGGGGCGAACTACCGGAAGCTGAGCAGGGATTCCTGGAGGCACTGGGGGCCGTGGGCATCTTGGAGCTGGGCGTGGACTACTTCCCGCTGGACTCGCTCGCACTGGATTCACTCGCGCTCGCAGCCGACTCGTTGGAGGCGCTTCCCGACTCCGTCTTGTCCGTTTTTGGGCTGGACGTATTTCGGCGCCGGACCACCCGCTTCAGCCCGGTCGTGACAGGTCCGGTGGGCGACGACTACCGGCTGGGACCGGGAGACCAACTGATCCTGGTGTTGACGGGGACGTTGAGCTGGCGTACACCAATCTTGGTGTCACTCGCCAGGGATCCGTGTTCATCCCCGACGTCGGACAGCTGTTCGTGAACGGTCAGACGCTCGATCAGCTGAGGGAATCGTTGTTCAGGCGACTCTCCGAAGTCTACTCGGGAATACGGAAGGGGGGTGGCGCCACCACGTTCTTCGACGTCTCGCTGGGCCGATTGAGAGCCAACCAAGTGTTCGTGATCGGCGATGTGGAGAGCCCTGGCTCCTACGTGGTGAGCTCCGTCTCGACCGTCTTCGCAGCGCTGCAGGCAGCGGGTGGTCCGACAGAGCTGGGATCGTTCCGCCGGGTAGCGGGTGCGCCGTGGTGGCCAGGAGGTGCGTCAAGTGGACCTATACGACTACCTCCTGCGCGGCGACGCCTCGGATGACATCCGGCTCGAGCACGGCGACATCGTGTTCGTGCCTCCTGCCGGGGGTCAGGTCGCGGTCCGTGGGGAGCTCCGGCGCCCAGCCATCTATGAAGTGCTCGAACGGGAAGGACTGCGAGACGTCATCGGCTTCTCAGGCGGCATGCTTCCCACCGCGCATGCGCGCGCGGTGCGCGTTGAGCGACTGCTGCCGTTTGCCGAGCGCAGTCCCGGGACGGATCGAGTCATCGTGACGGTCGACGCCGGGTCGCTCGTCGATGACCTGGGCGACCCCCCTGACGTGGAACTCATCGCGGGTGACGAGATCTTCGTCCCCGCCACCATCGAGGAACAACGGAACCGCGTAGCGGTTGCCGGTGCGGTCCACTTTCCCGGGCGCTACCAGCTCGTCAAGGGACTGACAGCCCGGGCTATTCTCGAACAGGCTGAGCTCCGGGAAGA
This sequence comes from Longimicrobiales bacterium, assembly GCA_965197725.1. GTDB lineage: Bacteria > Gemmatimonadota > Gemmatimonadetes > Longimicrobiales > Gaopeijiaceae > UBA1138. Next base: position 17,754 of record CBDANQ010000056.1, on the reverse strand, counting down.
CGCCTATCTTTCCGCGGTCCACGTGTACAGACCCCGGCTCGACTCGGCTGGCGTCACCCTGTTGCGCATCGCGACGGACCCCGCGTTGGGCGGCACACAGGACCTGGCGCTGCTCGACAGAGACTCGGTAGTGGTATTCTCCATGGACTCGCTGGTGGTCAGTGACTCCGTTCGCGTGGCGGGGTTGGTCAGGAATCCTGGACGGTACCGGTATGCCCGCGGAATGACGGCTGAGGACCTGATCCTGGTGGCGGGGGGCCTGGTCGAAGGGGCGCTCGCGACCGAGGCTGAGGTCTCACGCGCCCGAGTGACGCTCGACCGCAGGGACACGGTATCCGTGGCGATTCCGATCCGTCTGAGTGGGCTGATTCCGAGTCCCGCGCTCTCGGACAACGACAACGGATCGACCGATACGAGACCGCCGCTGAGCGCGGCCGACGTGCCCCTGGAGGTGGGGGATCGGCTCTTCGTCCGCGAGCGACCGGGCTACGTTGCGCCCATAACGGTCTATGTCTCGGGGCAGGTCGGCTTCCCCGGCGCCTACGCCGTGCAACGACGAAACGAGCGGCTCTCCGACATCATGCGTCCAGTCGGGGGGCTTTCTCCCCAGGCGTATGTGTCCGGAGCGAGGCTCATCCGCGATTCCCTGGTGGTCGGCATCGATCTGGGTCGCGCGATCGAACGTCCCGGAGGGCCCGATGACCTCCTCCTGCGGGCAGGTGATCAGATCCTGGTCCCGGAGTACGATCCTACGGTCGGGATCCGCGGCAGCGTGGCCTTCGAGACGAGGGCGGTGTTCGAGCCCGGCATGGGGCTGAGCGAATACATCCGGCAGGCTGGAGGCTCGCTCGACGACGCGGACCTGGATAAGGTCTCCGTCGAATATGCGAACGGGCGCCGAGCGACGACCAAGAAGTTTCTCTGGCTCATTCGGCGACATCCACGTGTGGAGCCAGGGAGCACGATTCTCGCTTGCGTTTCGTCGGGACTCGGTCGGCAAGCGACTGGGCGGCGTCATGCTCGGCATGTACGCGATGTACGTGCATCCGCTGTACACCGCGGTGGGGTGAGGCGCTACTCGCCCCCAAAACGGAATTCGAAGCGTGGAGTCACGGACCGTCCTTCCCGTCGATCACGATCAGTTGGCCGTTCGTCTCGCTCGCGTCGTCGTCGAGCAGAGGCATGATCGCCTCGGCGACTTCGTCCGCGCGGATCCACCGCGGCTGACCAGCCTCCTCGAGGATCGCGGCCATCGCTCCGTGCCACGTCTGTCCCGTACGCTGCATCCTGCGCGCGACCGTTTCGTCCGTCAGCGGCGTATCCACGTAGCCGGGGCACACCGCATTCACGGTGACCCCCGTGCCCTCGGCCTCCATGGCAATCGCCTTCGTGAATCCGACGACCGCGTGCTTGGCCGCGGAGTACGCCGAGAGGTCCCGGCCCCCGACGATTCCAACGATGGCGGCGACGTTCACGACACGTCCCCACCCCCGTTCCACCATTCCGGGATACATCGCCTGCGTACACAGAAAGGTGCTGGTGGCGTTGACCGCCATGACGTGATCCCACTCGGTCAGCTTCACGCCATGCAACGGGTTCGACGTCACGGTGCCCGCGTTGTTGATGAGGATGTCGACCCTCCCCATCGTCTCGACCGACGAGAGCGCGAGATCTCGCACCTGGTGGGGGTCGGTCACGTCGCAGCGGAACGCGAACGCCTCGTAGCCACGGGACCGGAGTTGAGCCGCTACGTCGACGACTTGCTGCTCGTTGCGCGCGGCGACCGCCACTGTCGCACCCGCGGCGCCAAGCGCATACGCCGCTGCGGCCCCCACTCCCCGACCACCACCCGTGATGACAGCGGTCTTTCCAGTCAGCTTCAAGCCTCGGCCTCCTCTCCGGCGACGACCGCTTCGGCGAGCAGATCCCCTAGAACACGGATCGTTTCGCGGTCTTCCTCCGCCGTCGCCCGAGCCGGCCAGCCGAATTAGGCACGAGGACCGCCGGCCTCGCCGAACGTCGACCTCCCGTCCCGGATCGCGTCGGAGAGCGACGCGGGGTTCGGTTCGATCTCTGCGGAAACGTCTGAACGCACCAGCGACGGCGACTCGGCCAGGACCACTGCTACCCTCGAACTGTCCGGCGTGACAGGCACCGGTCCGAAACTCGTCGGTGAGACGGCCGGCCGCTGCGCGCCTGGTGATGTCCACGAACACGACCCGCGATCCATCCGGACCCGCGGCCGCGGCCGCGCCGGACAGGCAGGATCGCCACGGCGTGAACACGGTCCGTGTCGTGGACCTCCTCCCAAGTCATATCGGACAGGCGGTGCATCGGCATTAGGTTGCTTCCATGGGAAGCTGAATGGAGGGGGCGGCGGCCTAATTGACCAGTATTCTAGCAGTCGTGTATCCTCACGCACCACGTCTGTGACGACTTTCGTTTTCCGCGCGCCCCGTGGCCGACGAGCTCCCAACGCCTCGACGATGGCTACGGTGATCGTCGCGCGCTCCTGACAGACGAAGGTGTGCTCACGAATCGCCAGCAAAACTCACTTCTAGCACAGTCCGAGGAAGCACGATGCTCCACCCTTTGCTCACCGTAACCGCACTGCTCACCGGCGGCGGCACCACAGATGACCCCACGCCACCGCGCTGGGGGTCAGTCGGTCACGAGATGGCGGCTCGGACCGCTGCGGACGTGCTGCCCGCCGCCATGCCCGCGTTCTTCCGAGGCGCCGCGGACCAGTTGGTCTACCTCGACTCCGAACCCGATCGCTGGCGGAACTTCGACCTCCGGGAGATGGACCAGGCCTGGAGGCACGACCACTACATCCATCTGGAGAACGTCCCAAACGGGGCTCTGGACGCGCCGGACCGATTCAATTTCCTGAAGGCGCTCCACGACGCCGGGCTCGAGAAGCCGGAGCGCGACGGCGGCTTCCTGCCGTACCGCATCGTCGAAGTCTACCAACGGATCGTCACCGAGTGGCAGAGGTGGCGCTCCGAAGACGATGTCCAGCAGAAGAAGTGGATCGAGGCGCGCATCCTCAACGACGCAGGCATCCTCGGGCACTACGTCACCGATGCGTCCCAGCCGCACCATACGACAATCCACTTCAACGGCTGGTCGGCCGGCGCGCCAAATCCTGAGGGATATACGGACGATCGCTCGTTCCACGCACGATTCGAGAGCGGTTTCGTGGAGGCGCACCTCGCGCAAGCGGACGTGGACGGTCAGGCAAGGCAGGGCTCGCCCCCTTCCGTCGCGGGAGCGGCCCGTGCCGCCGTCTGGGCCTACCTCGAGGAGTCGCACACTCACGTCGCCGAGCTATATCGCCTCGACCGTGACATCGGCTTCGATCCCGAAGCCCCGGTACAGGTAGCGACGCGCGACTTCGCCGCCCGGCGCCTCGCCGCGGGTGCGGACATGTTGGCGGAGCTGTGGTGGTCGGCGTGGCTCGAGAGCGAGGACGGGCCATGAACGTGGCCTTCGCATCGGGTCCGCGAACGCGTTGCAGCCCTAGCCTTTCGCGTCCGCAGCCAGCCGGAGATATCTGCGGCCGATGACCAGGGGTGCCATGGCGGCGCTGCAAGCGCGGGTGATCGACTGTAGGAAATGCCCGAGGCTCGTCGCATGGCGGGAGCAAGTCTCACGAGAGAAGCGAGCTTCGTTCCGCAACGACGAGTACTGGGGTCGCCCCGTGCCCGCGTTCGGCGACTCGGATGCGCGCGTGCTAATCGTGGGCCTCGCCCCCGCTGCCCACGGCGCCAACCGCACGGGGCGAATGTTCACCGGTGACCGGGCGGGAGATTGGCTCTACCGAGCGCTGCATCGGGCGGGCTTCGCAAACCAACCGGAATCGACCGACCGGTCCGATGGTCTCGAGCTGAGCGGCGTCTTCGTCACCGCCGTGGTGCGCTGCGCCCCGCCCGCCAACAAGCCCGACCCGGGTGAACGCGACGCCTGTAGGCCTTGGCTCGATCATGAGCTCGATGTGATGAGGTACGTCACAGTGGTGGTAACGCTCGGCGGCTTCGCGTACGCCCAGACTCTGCGGATCCTCGCGGATCGGGGCGCTCCGGTGCCGCGCCCTCGTCCGCGCTTCGGGCACGGCGCGGAAGTCGAGCTCGGGGTGGCCACGGTGCTCGCCTCGTATCATCCGAGTCAGCAAAACACGTTCACAGGCAAGCTCACCGAACCCATGTTCGACGCGATCTGGCGCCGGGCGCGGGAACTGGCCGAGGCGAAGAGTCACGCATGAGTCCCGACACACGATCCACCGGGAGCCGGCGCTTCCGACTCATGGCCAGGCTGGGTCTCGGGCTGACCGCGTGCGCGCTCCTCAACCCTCCGGGTGCGTAGGCTCAAGTCGCCCGTGGGCCGAGTTCATTGAGCTCACCATCGCCGATCCACACGAGGCGATGCTGGCTGGTACACTCACTTCGCGGCAGCTCGTCGAAGCCTATTCCGAGCGCATCGAGGGGTCGATGCGCTTCCGGGCCATCGTGGGCGGCCGTTCTTCCTCAAGCTGGGATACGCGTGGAGGCCGTAGGTCGCACGGTGGGCCCGTCTCGCATCACACGTCCACAGTCCTCAGATTGAGCGACTCGCCAATCAGCCTGGACGGAGGACTTCACCGTGCGTATTCGCTCCACGCTTCTGATCGCCGCCACCATGTTCGCCAGCGTGCCCGCCGCGGCTCAAGACACGCTCCGCTTCGAGCCGACCGTGGGGCATGCGACCGTCGCCGTCCGCGAACCGGTCGCACGATTCAGCCCGGCACCGTGCTCATCTCCCGGACCAACCACGGCGCGTACTACGATCCGGGCGGCGGGCCCTTCCCCGGTGAGGTCGGCCCCTTCTTCATCGAGGGCGCGACCACCAACGACATCTTGGTCATCGACGTGATCCGCGTGCGACCGAATCACAACCTCGCGGGCGCTCAGCTCTACACCGACTTCGGAGGCCTCGCCACCGACAGTCGGCTGCGCTTGCTCAACGACCCGATCGACGCACGCCGGTACGAGTGGAGGCTCAACACCGACGCGCTGACCGGCACAGTCGATCTCCCCGCCTCGGAGATGAGCCAGATCACTGTCGAGTTGAGGCCGATGCTCGGCCGGCTCTCGGTGGCACCGGCAAACGGCGAGGCGTTCACCGGCCTCTGGCCCGGCAACTTCGGCGGCAACATGGATGCACCGGAGGTGCGCGAGGGCACGACAGTCTATCTGCCCATCTTCAACGACGGCGCCTACTTCTATTTCGGGGACGGGCACGCGAGGCAGGGCGAGGGCGAGGTGAACGGCACCGGCCTTGAGACGTCGATGGACGTCACGCTGCGCATCGATCTCATCAAGAACCAGACGATCGCGTGGCCGCGCTTCGAGGACGACACGCACATCATGGTCGCCGGCAGCGCGCGACCACTCATCGATGCCTTCCGCTTGGCGCACGTCGAGTTGATAGAGTGGCTCGTTGCCGACTATGGCTTCGGGAAGTGGGACGCGTACATGCTCGTCGGGCAACTCGGCGAGAACACGGTCGCCAACATCGTCGACCCGATCTACACCGTGGTAGCGAAGTTTCCGAAGGAGCACCTTCCTGGGAATTAGCGGCCCTTGCAGGCCAATGGAGGGCGATTGTGCCCGTCGGCTCGACATGGACGTCCTTGTCGGGATGTCCAACCCGGGGGGAGTGGATGCTCCACTTCCATATTGCTGAGCATCTGCACGGGGGCATGATGTTCAGCTTCACGGTGGCGGGGCAGTGACGAGCCGTTCGGGGGAGCCGCGACGGTGAACCAGGCAGTGAAGGTCGCTATCGGTGTTGGGCTGGCGCTCGGCACCATCACCATCGTCTACTCGGGTGGACAACGCATCCTCGAACAGCAGCGCCTCTCGGACGAGATCGCACGCCTGCGCGACAACCTGTATCGAGCCCGGATCACCGCCGACCGCTGTCGGCGCTCGCTCGCAAGCGGGGAAGGCGAGCTGAACGCATTCGATGCCCGGCTGCACTCGATGCGTGCCCGCGTCGATAGCTTCGAAGACCTCGACGCCCGCGGCGTGGCGCTGGAGCAGTATCAAGCGTATCTGGAGACCTTTACCGCGTACAACGACTCGGTCGACGCCTGGGGAGCACGCGAGCGCCAGCTACGCGCGGCGGACACGTCGTGCCGGAATGTCATCCTGGAGCACAATTCGCTCCGCGACTCGTTGCAACAGGTCCTCGCACAGATGGACGCGGGCTAGTAGAGCCCAGCCCCGATCGAGTCGAGGCTCATCATCTGGACGGCGAGCGAGTCGATCTGGGTCCTTTCCTCGTCGGTGCCGGCGCGCTCGCGTGCAGATTGCAAAGCCGCGCGCGCTGCATCCAAGTCACCGGCGCGAGCCAGGAGATCCGCGAGCCACGTCCACTGCTGCCAGACATCTTCCCCGAGTTCGATCACGCGGCGTCGCGCGTCGGCTGCTTCGGCCCAAAGCCCCTGTTCACTCAGCGCCCACGACATCAGGTGGTGGCTCACGCCGTTGCCGGGCTGCAGCTCCAGCGCCGCGATGAGCGCCTGCTCGGTCCGCTCCGCGTCGCCCATTTGCGAGTAGAGCACACCCAAAAGGGCGGGCGCACTGGCGACCTCGGGTGCCTCGCTCCACGCCTGCCGAAGCAGCCCCTCCGCTCCCCGAAGATTCCCCGCCGCAAGCAGCTTACGCCCGATCTGCGTCGTGAGGCCGTAGTGCGCCCCCAGATTCGGGATCGCCTCGCGGTACGCGCGCAGCGCCTCACTCTGACGGCCTTGGGTCATGTAGATGTCGCCCATGAGCCACTGGGAACGGCCCGAGTGCGGGTAGTCGGAGATCAGCGTCTCGAACATCGTAGCGTCGTCGAGCCATGTGGGCGTGCGCGTCCAGGAGCGCCATCCCATCAGCGCGACGACGAGCGTAAGCGCGGTCAGCCCCACCTCCCGCCGCCGGCGCGCGAGGGACACGAGGAGCCACGCGAGGATCACCACCGCGCCAACGGACGGCAGGTAGAGCGTGCGTTCGCCCAGCAGAACGCCCGCGACGAAGAAGACGTGGGACACCGGCGACACGGTGATCGCGAACCAGAGCACGCCGAAGCCGAAGACCCGCGCCGAGGAGGAACTCGGAGCCATCTCCCCTTGCCGCCAACTGAAGAGCGCACCTACGAAGATGAGCAACGCGAGCAACAGCCCGATCGTGTTCAGCGCATGAAACCCTGTCGATATCGGGATGACGGCGGGCGTGTAGTCCGAGGCGAGGTCGAGCGGAAAGACCAGCAAGCGCGCGTAGTGCGTCCATACCTCCGCGAGCGTCCAGACTCGCGGGATCTCGAGCAGCAAGCGGGCGCCGGGCGCGACTTCTGGATTCGCGACAAACCCCAGGATCTGCGCGCGGGCCGTGAGCATGACTGCCGCGACCACTGCCAGAGCCGCATAACCTCGCCGGTGCTCACGCACGTACGCGGGTAGGTCGGCGACGCCCAGGCGACGACGCGCCGCATCCACGAGGAAGATCACGCCAGGCAGCGTCACGGCGCCTTCTTTCGCTCCGAACGCCAGACCGTAGAGTGCCGCGACCGCGAGCGCGCGCGACCACGACGACGGCCCGCGCAGATGGACCAATAAGGCAAGGAGGAAGAACCCCGTAGCCACGACTTCCGCGCCACCCACCACGTTCGACACCGCCTCGACGTGCACCGGGTGCACCGCGAAGAGCAACCCTGCGGCAAAGGCGATCGGTACCGCTAGCAGATGGGCGAGCACCAGCACCACGAGCAGCGTGACCAAACCGTGCCCAACGACGTTCACGGCGTGATAGAGCGCGGGATTCTCCCCGGCCACCGCGTATTCGAGGCCCAGCAGCAGAGTGGTGGTCGGGCGCCACAGACCCAGCTCGAGCTCCCCGTCGTTGCCGTGCCAGTACGGCTTGAAGACCGCGCCGGGCAACGTTTCGAGCGAGTGCAGCTCCGTGTTGTCGAGGATGATCCGCGCGTCGTCGTACGCGAATCGGTTCACCAACGAGTTGGCGTACACGCTCACTGCGAGCGCGGCCGCAAGAAGCGCGGCGCTGCGCACACTGCTCAGCGGCGATGGAATCAGAGTCCGAACGAGATCAGCCCTCCGAGAATGCCGCGTCGAAGTCGGTGTAAAGTTTCTCAGTCACTCGAACGGTACAGCCCCTCCGCCGCCTTGGCCGAAACCGTAATGCCGCGGATCATCGCCGAACTGAGACCTTGATGCTCCATCTCGTTCAGGCCGGCGATCGTGCAGCCCCGCGGCGTCGTAACCCGGTCGATCTCGCCCTCGGGGTGCGAGTCCTCCCTGAGGCCGAGCGCGGCGGCGCCTTTGGCGGTCTGGGCGGCGAGTAGCAGTGCCTCTTCCGGGTGAAAGCCGATCTCGATGCCTCCCTGTGAGGCTGCCCGCACGCATCGGAGGAAGAACGCCACCCCGCACGCGCACAGTGCGGTGGCCGGTACCATCATCTCCTCTTCGATCACGAGCGTGCGGCCCACAGATTCGAAAAGCTCGGACGCTTGGGCGAGCGGCGCGCTGTCGCCGCCGGCGGAGCAGAGGCAGGTCATCGACTCGCCGATGGAGACCGCCGTGTTCGGCATCGCACGCACCAGGGGCACCGTCCCACCGAGCGCGTCGCGGATCTGGCGGATCGAGACCCCGGAGACCACAGAGATCAGACGATGCCGTTCCGCGTCCAGCGCCCCTCGGATTTCTTCAAGGAGCGCGTGCAGTTGCTGCGGCTGCACCGCCAGTACGATCACGTCCGAGTCCCGAACGGCAGAAGCATTGTCAGACCCGACGGGATGACCCGACTGGGCCAGGTCTCCGAGCTTGGCTGAGTCGCGCCGGGTGAGCGTGATTTCGGCAGCCGTGAACAGTCGAGCACGTACCCAACCAGTCGCCAACGCCCTCCCGAGATTGCCGACTCCGAGGATCGCGACCCTCGCCCCGTCGCTCACCACAACTCCCGAAGCTTCACGTTGCGGTACCAGACTCGATCACCGTGCCAGCCCAGCGTCCTTAGGTCTCGCTCGGGGTTGGAGACTTGGTGCGACAGCTCGGGGGCCATGGTTCCGTCGTTCTGGCTGTGAGTAGGGGACCAAATGGCGCGGAAGATCCTCAATAATGGTACCGCCACGCCGGAATCGGTGGAAGGGAGATTTCCGCGCCTCCCGCGTCGATAGGGCAGTTGGAGCGCCAATCCCTGGGCGGGTCAGCTCTCGCGTACGTTCTTTACGCCGAAGACGAGAGCGGCCAACGACATCGCGTGACGAAGAGCGGCCATGTGCTCAACACCGCGTGCGACATGAACATACGGATCTGTGGGTTGCGATGGCACGGCCCCATCTCCGTCGTTGGAGCTCCTCGGACCACCGCCTTCGGCGGCGGTGCCCGCGACGGCTATGCCTTCGAAGCTCCGCGACCCGTGCGACAGCACGGGTGGCGGCCCACCCCCCTTTCCTATCACCCTTCTAGAGCGTTTCCTGGAGGCGCTGGACGGCGCGAATAGGCCGTGATGTGAGCCCTGTTCGACTGGCGTTCGTCCGACAGAAGCAGTGTGCCATCCGGCAGGAATCCGATGCCCTCCGCCTGAGGATGTCGACGCGATCCGAAGCGGAAGCCGGCGACGACCTCCCCGGAGGGCGTGATCTCCAGGATCGCTTCGTCGCGGGCCGAGATCAGGATCAGCGTGCCGGTGTCGGGGTCTGCCTCCACGCCCGACGGCGCGAAGCGGGGAGCGAGCCCCACCGCCTCGAGATCGACCAGCGGCACCCGAATAGCTTCAGCCTCCGCCGAGAGATGCGACAGCCGAATGCGGTAGAGAACGATGAACCCTCGGTCCCGCCTCGGAACCGTCTTGCACGCGGCCAAGAGGGCCTGCGTGGCGGGCTCGAAGGCCAGGCCCTCCACTTCGCAGCGAGACATGAGGCCCGTATCGACCCCACGGAACGATACCGACTCCTCATCAGCGCCCTCACGGAACTCCAGGAGAAGGCCTTGGCTGCTGATCAGGAAGAACCGCTCATCGGCGACGGCGATTCCCTCGAAGTCACCGGAAAGCACGGGCACGCCGAGAGAGAATCTCTTGAGGATCTTCCCTTCAGCAGGATCCAACTCGTAGATGGCGGCGCGTTCATCTCCGTGCGTGAAGACACGCCCATCATCCGTGACGGCGAGCCCCGACACCTCGTCCAGGCGATGGGGTAGGCTGAGTCGGGCGGACCGGTTCTCCAGGTCATACCGCTCCGTCAGCGTCGGCGGAAGCTGAGTCGCGGCCACGAGGCCGAGAGATACGGCGGATGAGAACAACAGTGCGCTCCTGCTCACCATTTCTTCGCCTCCCTGGTGATGCACGTGGAGTCCACGGGGCAGTGACGGCCGACGGGTCCAACTGGGTGGAACCGCGGACCGAGCGACTGCATCAGGTTGTCACCTGAAGCGATGTAACATACGCTGCGGGCGGCTTGCGTGTGAATGTCTCGACTCGACATCAGGAAAACGGATGCCCTCTTCCGACTACAAGTTCATCGACCGGGAAGTGAGTTGGTTGGCCTTCAGTGACCGGGTTCTCCAAGAGGCTGCGGACCCGACGGTGCCCCCGCTGGAGCGCTTGCTCTTCTGCGCGATCTTTTCCTCGAATCTCGATGAATGGTTCAGCGTGCGGGTGGCGTCCCTCAGGAAGCTGCTGCGCCTCGGCGATGCCGACACGAAAAACCTCGGGTTCAGTCCGCGCCGGCTCCTGCACGAGCTCCAGCGCACCGTGTTCAATCAACAGGAAGAGTACGGCCGGCTCCTGCGGGGCGAGGTGCTGCCGCTCCTGGAATCCAACGGGATCTTTCTGATTCGAGACGACTCCGTCTCGTCTGCCCAGGGCGAGTTCCTGGCGGAGTTTTTTCATCGCGAAGTTCAGCGCCACCTTGGGACCGTTGTCTTGGAGTCGGACCCCGGCACGCCGGCCTTGGAGAACGGGGGCATCTACTTGGTCGTGGAGCTCTGGTCCAGGGGCCAGGGCACCGCGGAAGAACGGCCGCGGTACGCCCTGGTTCGAGTTCCGAGCCCGCCGGTCGACCGATTCGTGGTCCTTCCCGCAGATGACGGGAGGAACCTGGTCATGTACCTGGACGATGTCATCCGCTACAACCTCCCCGCGCTCTTCCCCGACCAGCACGTGGGGGACTCCTTCGCGGTGAAGCTCACGCGGGACGCCGACCTCTACCTGGAGGACGAGGATGAACTCGGCGTAACCCTGGTGGAGGCGATCCGAAAGAGCCTGGGGAAGCGTGAGACGGGGCTTCCGAGCCGGTTCCTGTACGACAAGGAGGCTTCTCAAGACGTTATTTCCCGCCTGAAGGAATGGCTGTCCCTTTCCGACCACGACTTCATCGCGGGTGGGCGATACCACAATCTCAGTGACTTCTTCGGGTTTCCGCGCTTCGACCGGGACGACCTGTCGTTCCCTAGATGGGAGCCCATCCCGCACCCCGTCCTGCACGGCGCCCCCTCCATCTTCGTGTTGATGCGGGAGAAGGACCGGATCGCCCACTTCCCGTACCAGCCCTTCGACCCCGTGGTGCGCTTCCTGGACGAGGCCGCCGGCGATCCTGACGTGGACGAGATGTGGCTGACCGTCTATCGCGTCGCCAAGGACTCGGCAGTGCTTACCGCACTGCTCAAAGCGGCGGCGGCCGGCAAGAAGGTAAACGTCTTCATGGAGGTTCAGGCGCGATTCGATGAAGCGACGAATCTCGAATGGGCGGACCGTATGGAAGCCGCCGGCGTGAACACGATGTACAGCATTCCGGGCCTGAAGGTGCACGCCAAGCTCGCCATGGCGAGGCGCCGCGAAGGCGACCGGCATCGACTCTATGCCTATCTGGCCACCGGAAACCTGAACGAGAAAACCGCGGGCCTGTACGCCGACCACGGGCTGCTTACGACCGACGAGCGTCTGACCCGGGACGTCCGCGAGGTATTCAGGTTTCTGGCGGGAGAGATCGAGGAGCTCATGCCGAAGCACCTCCTTGTGGCCCCGAGTACGATGCGGTCGGGGTTCTATGACCTCATCAAGGCCGAAGCCAAAGCGGCCAGGGCGGGCAAGCCCTCCGGAATGATCCTCAAGATGAACAGTCTCGAGGACACGAAGATCATCAAGAAGCTGTACAAGGCCTCGAAAGCCGGGGTGCCCATCCAGCTCATCGTCCGTGGGATCTTCCGCCTCGCGACCGGGCTGCCGGGCCAAAGTGAGAACATCACCGGGCGGAGCATTCTGGATCGTTATCTGGAGCACGCCCGCATCTACATCTTCCACGCCGGTGGAGAGGAAAAGATGTACCTGGCTTCCGCGGACTGGATGAAGCGCAACCTCAGTCGCCGGATCGAGGTGGCCTTCCCCATCTACGATCCCGATGTGAAGGCGGAGCTGCGGCAGCTCATCGACATCCAACTGGCCGATAATCGGAAGGCCAGGGTCCTCAACGCCACGCTGGACAACACACACGTACAACCCGGAGACGGCGCGGCGCCTGTCCGCTCGCAGGAGGTCTTTCGCGAGTGGTTGAAGGGCCGGACCTGAAGCCCCCCGGCGTTGATGCATGGCTCCGAACTGAAGACAGATCCCCCGTCCCCAAGAGCGTAGATCACGGCACTCGGTGACGGTCCGGCATGGATGACGGTCTCGTTCATCGCCACCGCACGGACGAACCCCTTGGGTGTGTCGTACTCTCGCTCTCCCGACGCGAAGCGGGGCTCGTGAAGACTCCTTCATCTTCGTTTCACGGTCTATTCACCATTGCGGCCTCATGCTTGGACCTTCTCGTGTCGCATTCCACCTCCCGGGAGCCGGCGCTCGATGGCCGTACGTTCAAGCGCGTCACATTCTCTGACGGTCTCTACCGAAACCGCTCGCATCGACCGGCGCGAGTTTCTCAAGATGTCCGCCGGCCTCAGCGTGCTTTCAGGTATCGGCCTCCAGCCCCGGACGCTCTGGGCGGCCCTCGAACCCGCGGGCGGCGGTCCCCTCGAGGCTGCGGAGTACGACCTCGCGGTGGGCCGACTCGGGGTATCGTTCAGCGGTGACTCAGCCGAAGCCCGCTCGATCAATGGCATGATCCCCGGCCCGCTCCTCAGATTCAAGGAGGGCCAGGAGGTGATCCTCCGCGTCACAAACAACCTTGATGAGGAGACGTCGTTGCACTGGCACGGGCTCCTCGTGCCATTCGACATGGACGGCGTTCCGGGCTTCAGCTTCGCGGGGATCGGACCCGGTGAGACTTTCACCTATCGCTTCCGGGTCCGACAGAGCGGGACGTACTGGTACCACAGCCATTCGGGGGGGCAGGAGCAGCAGGGCGTGTATGCCCCTATCGTCATCGAGCCGGCGGGTGACGATCCGGTCGAGTTCGACCGAGAGCACGTGATCGTACTCTCGGACTGGACGGACGAGCATCCGATGGAGGTCCTTCGTAACCTCAAAGGGAACGGTGGCTACTACAACTATGGGAAGCGGACCCTACCGCGGTTCTTCAGGGACCTTTTCGATGACGCAGGAGCCACGATCCGCGATCGGGACATGTGGGGGCGCATGCGAATGGACCCAACCGACATCGCGGACGTGACGGGCGCCACGTACACCTTTCTTCTCAACGGGCAGACTGCGGACGAGAACTGGACGGGGCTCTTCTGCGCCGGCGAGCGAGTACGCCTGCGGATCATCAACGCGTCAGCGATGACCTACTTCGATCTGAAGATCCCCGGTCTCCCCATGACCGTTGTCCAGGCCGACGGTCAAGACGTCGAGCCTGTCACGGTCGAGGAGCTCCAGATAGCGGTCGCGGAGACGTACGACGTCGTGGTTGAGCCAGAGGCCAGCCAGGCCTATACGATCTTCGCGCAAACGTTGGACCGGAGTGGCTACGCCCGGGGAACCCTCGCGGAACGTGAGGGTGCAGAGGCTACGATCCCACCGATGAGTCCACGGCCCTTGCGGACGATGCGCATGGATGGCCAGGACATGGCGATGGCCGGTATGGACATGCCGGCGGACACCGCCCCCCTGCTGGATCACGCCGTGAGGTCCGCTGCGCCCACGGTGCACCCGAAGCTCGAGTACTCCCACCTCCGTTCACTGACCCCGAACGCCGACGTTCGCGAGCCCGACAGTGACGTGGTCTTCCGCCTCACCGGTGACATGGAACGGTACTTCTGGACGCTCAACGACAAGAAGCTGTCCCGATCCGATCCATTCGGCTGCGTGTCGGGGAGCGTGTACGGTTTCGGTTCGTGAACGAGACGATGATGGAGCACCCGATGCATCTGCATGGGGTGTTCATGGAGCTGCAGAACGGACAGGACCCCTCGCACGCGCCACGAAAGCACACGATTAGCGTGCCGCCGTTCGAAACGGTGGAAGCGGACATCAGTTTCGAGGAGGCCGGGCCCTGGGCGTTCCACTGTCACCTGCTTTTCCACATGATGACGGGGATGTTCGCCCGAGTCGAGGTAGCCGACCGGACGGCCGACGCGGAGGCGGATTCGTGAGTCGACGTGCCGGCCTCCTCATGGTCCTCGGGGCGCTCGGCGCGGCCCCTGGCCTTACCGCCCAGGAGCTGGACAACGCCATCTTCCACTTCTCGCAGCTCGACTTGCACGCCTCCCGCTCTTCAGGACCGACGGTGGGGACCTGGGAAGCCAGTGGGTGGTTCGGAACCGATTTCGATCGCATCTGGTGGAGCACCGACGGTGAGCGACTCGACGGTGCCTTCGGGGACGCGGAGCTTATGGTGCTCTACGGCCACTACGCCCGCCGCTTCTGGGACGTCGTCGTCGGGTATCGACAGGAGGTCGAGCCGGTCTCCCAGGCATACCTGGCATTCGGAGTCATGGGCTTGGCTCCGTATTGGTTCAGAGTGGAAGCGTTGGGGCTCGTGAGCGACGACGGACGACCGAGGCCTCCGGCTCGGGGCCGAGACCGATCTCTTCCTCACCCAGCGCCTGGTCCTCCAGCCTACGCTCCAGCTAGATGCGCTTCTGATAGACGACGCCGATCTGGCGAGGCGAAAGGGGTTGCGCACGATCGAGCTGGGCGTAAGGAGCCGATACGAGGTCCGACGGAAGTTCGCCCCCTACGTCGATCTAAAGTGGGTAGGAAGGAGGGGCACCGGTGACCCTCTGCCCTGGTGAGCTGGACTCCGGTAGCTTTCGACTTGGGTTCGGTGTGCGACTCATCTACTGACGCATAGAGGCGAGAGCTGACCACGATGACGAGCCGAACGCGACGTCTCCGTTGACCTGGCAAAGAGTGTGTCGAGCGAATCGAAGTCACCCGCCTGCATGCCGGCGGCGACGGCCTCATGATGTGCCTCCTTCCTGGGTCGATGTGACGCCTGAATGCGCCCGAGGCAGTGTCACCGTGACGCGCGCGCCGCCCTGCTCGAGGTTCTCGACGCTGACCTCACCCGCGTGCGCCTCCGTCGCGGCCTTGACGATCGCGAGTCCGAGCCCCGTCCCACTCGCCTCGTCGTCGTGGGTCCGTGCCTGATCCGCTCGGAAGAATCGTGCAAACACTTGATCGTCTTCCCACATCCGGGAAGCCCGGCCCCGAGTCTGTCACTTCGATCGTGACGTCGGCCTCGGTACGCTTCACGAGGACGCCGATCTCGCCGCCTCCAGGAGTGAACTTCAGCGCGTTCTCCGCCAGGTTCCACACGACCTGACCCAGGAGGCCTGGGTCCGCCTCCGTGTCGGTGTCACCGTCGTGAACGAAGCGAACCCGGAGTTCTTTGGCCGTCGTCTGTGGCTCGAGCCTCTCGAGCACACGCGCGACTATGCCCACGACCTCGACGGGCTCGCGGCGCGCCTCGAGAGAGCCGGCGTCCGAGCGCGCGAGGATCAGCAGGTTCTCCGTGATCCACGACAGACGCACGACCTCTTCAAGCGTGCTGCCGAGCACGCGCCGGTACTCCTCACGATCCCGGTCCCTCCGAAGCGCCAGTTCGAGCTCACCTCGCATCACCGTGAGCGGCGAGCGTAGCTCGTGGCTCGCATCCGCCGTGAAGCGGCGCTGTGCCTCAAACGCCCCCTGGATGCGGCCGAGCATCTTGTTGAGTACGTCCACCAGCCGGTGGTACTCACGGGTAGCCGCATGCGCTTGGATGCGCCGATCCAGGGACCGTGCGCCGACGTCCTCGGCCTGGTCGATCACCTCGTGGACCGGGCGCACGGCCCGGTCTGCTAGCCACCACGACCCCGCGAAGGTCCCGGCCGTCACCGTCAGAGACAGGAGCGCGAGGAAAACGCTCACCCGAGCGAGCATGGCGTCGCGCCCGTCAAGCAGGGCTGCGACCTGAAGCACGTGCCCGTCGTGCGCCGGCCCGAGCCGGCTGAGCGGATAGTAGAGCGTCCGAATTCGACCGCCGGCGAACTGCGATCTGGTCCATACGAGTTCTCCCTCCTCCGCCCGGCTGAGGTGCTCGGCGTCGAGTGGGAGATCTTGGGTCATATACTGGCTGCGTAACAGACTCACGCCGTCGGCCTGCCAGACCTGAGCATAGCGCACCCAGCTCTCGCACTGAAGCCGCCTCGTCGGGAGTAAGTTCCCATTCGTGGAAGTGCATCTCGCCCGAGGCGGCGTCGGTCAGCGACGCGGTCTGAATCGCCGCTACGTTGAGAATCGTGGCGTCGATCCCCGGTCGAGAATCGCGCCGAGCGCGAGAACGCTGGCAATGGAGACGGCCCCCGAGCGCCCAGCGCCATGACGCCGGTGGCCCTCAGTGCCAGCTGGACCCGGAACGACCGCTTCATTCGGGACCGCTCTGCGAAAGACGTAGCCGACCCCCCGCACGGTATGAAGAAGCTCGTCGTCCTCGTCGGCGCGTAGCTTCTGGCGGAGATGCCCGACATGGACGTCAACGACGTTGCTCATCGGGTCAAAGTGCAGGTCCCACACCTTCTCGAGTAGCTCCGTTCTCCGAACCACCCGCTCCGGATTCAGGAGGAAGAACTCCAGGAGCTGGAACTCCTTGGGAGTTAGGTCCAGTCTCTCACCGTTGCGATGTGCCGCATGCTTCACGCGGTCGAGCTCGACATCGTCATACAGAAGCCGATCCGGTCGTGAGGCGCCGCCCCGGCGTAACAGCGCGCGGATGCGAGCCAGGAGCTCGTCGAAGCCGAACGGCTTTGTGAGGTAGTCGTCCGCTCCGGCGTCCAGACCCATGACGACGTCCTCGCGGGCATCGCGAGCGGTCAGCATGAGTACCGGCACCTGGCGCTCCCTCCCGCGGAGCTCCCGGACGATCTCTAGACCAGACTTGCCGGGCAGCATGACATCGAGGACGAGCAAGTCGTAGTCGTGCACGTGTGCCTTGAGGAGCGCGTCGTCACCGTTGTGAGCCACGTCAAGGGAATAGCCCTCTTCCCGGAGCCCCTTCTCTAGGAAGCTCGCCACCTTCTTGTCGTCTTCCACGACTAGGATGCGCATCTTCGTGCCGATTCGGACTTGGGCCTCGTGCGTCTCCCGCCACCCAACTCGTTCGGTGGCGAGTCACTAGAAGGTACACGCGTTAGAAGCCGCCCGTGACGGCCTTCATCGAATCCTTCACATCGTCCTCCCGTCATTCGGAACCGCACCGATCCGCCCTCACCTACACTCCGCACACCGGTGCGGGGTCAAGGGGATCGCGGCCCACAGCGGTCGGGCTACCGCTCTTCCAGCTCTTCGAGAA
>CBDANQ010000055.1:0-92116 GCA_965197725.1 Longimicrobiales bacterium | reverse complement strand
GCGAACAACTGAGCGACGTTCAGCTCCAGTATGCCCTCGCGTGTTGCGCCAAAAATCTGAAGCATCGCCGTGTTGACTTCGACCAAGCGCCCGCCGCGCTCCGCCACGCATACGGCGTCGTGGGAAGCCTCGAAGAGTGCTTGGTACAGCGCCTCGGTCGGCACCGCCGACGCAGGCACCTTGGACCCGTCGTCCGGAATATTGGTCACCGCTTCACGGGATTCAGAACGCAACCATGAGAACAGGGCATCATACCAATCTGCGATCAAGGGACGACAAGAGCTACCCTCGGGGGGGGAGGGGACGGAGCTCGGGCGCTCGCTCCTTCAGCATTTGCGATAAACCTATTTTTTTGTTCCGACGAATCCGTGCTGGCATATGACCCCATCCGATGCATCTCGACAAGCTTCTGAGACAGGCGCTCTGAACTAAAGGCCATCACGGCCGACGAGAGCCGCGAGTTCGCTCCAGAAGCGTCCGTCCCACCAGCGCTTAGCCGCCGCACTCGTGGACGGAGCAATGAATATTCGAGTCGATCCGAAGGACTCGGCCTGCAGGCCATAGCGGACCTGCTTTCGACCCATAGCCTCCATCGCCGCCCTTTTCCCGTTGAAGCATAGGTAGCGTGGCGAGTACGGCTCAATGCGTTTCCGAAACCGCTCGCCTCGACGACCGAACTCGATGTCCGAGTCCGCGCCTGCCTGATCCTTAACAATGTCCGTCAGCCCGATGCCGTAATTCAAGAGAGATCGGTATTCGGAGGGAGCGAGGAGCCGATCGGTGAGTGATGTATCCCAAAGGATCGTCCAAAAGCGATTACCGGGTCCCGCGTAGTAACGGCTTTGCATGGCAGACGCAGCGCTCGCCGCTGTTCCGCAAAACACCAAGTCGAGACCCGTGTCCAGAACGTCGTCCAGCTTATCCATTGAGTCGTCTGCTCAGGCTTCGGCGATAACGAAACTGAGCCCATAGCTGCACCGACAACCAACCATGAAGCTCCTGCAGTCGCTTTGGAACATGTCTTGGAAATAATCAGATTATGTTGAAACCTTCAGCCGATGCGAAACGGCATGGAATGGGCCCTAGCCGCCCCCCGGGGGACAGGGCAAGTGTTACAGCTCTGCCGAGATGGAGGAAAACTTGCCGACAAGGGGAATCACTTTGCCGGACTTAACCGCGGCAACCGAGCGAAAGTTGAAGCTGTCCAGCACGACGGGCTTTACGCTGATCGAGCTCGTAGTCGTGGTCACCGTACTCGGTATTCTCGCGAGCATCTCTATCGCAAAATACAACGGCGCGAAAGAGAAGGCCTACATCGCCACGATCCTTTCCGACTTGAGAAACATCTCCTACGCCCAGGAACTCTTCTTCTCCGACAACTACACCTACGCCCAGGCCACACCTCTCCTGGAGGAATACTCCCCGAGCCCCGATGTAATCCTCACCATGGTGGCGACGGCCGAAGGTTGGACAGCCCGGGGCACGCACAAGGCGAACAACAAGTACCAGTGTGCGGTGTTCAGCGGCGACGTAGCCATGAATTTTTCTCCATCCGTCGAAAGCGGAGCTATCGCTTGTGTGCCTACGGGCGGCGGCGGTGGTGGTGGTGGTGGTGGTGGTAGAGGTGGCGGCCCCCCATAGGCCTGCCAAGCGAACTGATATTTCCTAACCCAGGGTACCAAGAATGAACACTAACGATTCCCTTGCACGGAGGCTGGCAGCCCGAGTGCCGCTGTTGGCGAGCCTCACGGGAATGACTGCCGCCTTCACCAGTGTTGTCTTCTACTTCGGCGAGGATGACTTCCGCCGTCCTCTCGGTGTGGCGCTGGGGTTCGGCTTCGTTCTACTGGCGATCTGGTCCGCCGCCCATCCCTTCGTGAAGGATGAGCGCCATTATCCGGAACTCCGGAGAGAGGTCGACAAATTCATCGATCTCACGAGGGGACTACACGATGCTGCCATGATGGGGGACAACGACACGTTCGAGTCGATCGAGGCGACGATGCCGGCGCAGGTCGCAATAGTGGTGGAGGCGGCCAGAAAATCGCGGCCTTCCGACGCCGCGGAGGGCGCGCGGGTCGCAGGGGTTGCGGGGTAGTCCCCCCAGACGGCGATCTACTGCGACCTCACTTCGTAGATTCGAATGCTCGCGATGAACGGATTGTCTCGGGCAAGTTTCTCGGCAGCATCAAGACTCTCGGCCTCGATGACGTTGTAACCAGTGATGGATTCCATATTCAATACAAATTTCTTCATCTCTTTTCCTATCCCGGTGAGGGCTTCGAAACCAACCTATTCGCCGCCGTCCAGACCAAACTTCGTCTCTATAAGAATGGCCCCATTGGCCGATCCCTGAATGAATGCCGCAGCCGGACCGCGGAGGACTTGGATGTCTTTGACGTCGGACGCAGGGATTTGCCTCAGGACCTCCAGGGCCTGGCCAAGGCCCCTCATCCGTACCCCGTCCAGGAAGATCGCAGGCTCAACGACCGACGGGCGGATTCGGGGCTGAGCTGCTGGACTCGGCATCAGAACCCCCGAAGTGGAAGGTACGACCCCCGGGAGTCGTCCTCGGGAACCTTTCTGAGAGCCCGAAGTGCTGTGGTTAAATACACTCCTCCGGTCGGAGACGTTACGGACATTCCAGTTCTTCTACATCCTGTCGCGCTGAGCTCCTGTGCACGACGTAACCCGTTGAACGTTCTAACCATAGAAGGACGTGCGACGGATGTCCCTCTCCGCCGGGGAGGCCATAACTCGAACAGGACGACGCGATCATGTCTGAGGACACTTTCCGCAGGTTCCTTACCCCTGCGCTGGCCTTGGCAGGAACCTCGCTCGCCATTGTCTTCTACGGAGCCCCGCCCTGGCCGGTGATCCCTCTTCTAATCGGAATCGGCCTTTTCTGGTGGGATAGCACGAGAAATGCCGGCAGCGACGGGTGGGGTGTCTAGAGTCTCAGCCCAAACCTGTCTCGAATGTCAGGTGACTCCACCGCAGCCTGAGTGGGCTAACAAGCAGCGGATACGCACACCGTTTCGTAGCTAAGCCAAGAAAGAGATCTAGGCGAGTTGAGTAGGCGTATCGATAAGCCTATTCTGTCCTCGCATTTGTAGATCGCGTCAAGATGCAAGGATGCGGGGACTCCACCACGCGTCATGGAGTGCCACTTAGGTTCTGTGACGACATTGCGCAGAGAGATAAGAGCCATGGTGCCGACTGAACCGACGGAGACCCTAGCCCCTCCCAAGATGGATGCGGACGCCCAGGCTTACGTCGCCTACTTAGTGTCCATGAAAGCCCTTCGATTACTCTTTGTGCCGGTGACCTTGCTCGTCGGCGTGGCGGGCTTCTTTGGATACGATGTCCGGCGCGACCTTCTGGACGCGCAAGATGAACTGGTCAAGACGATCATCCCCGAGGGAAGGACCAGACTCTACAGCCTCCAACAGATTCAACAAGAGCTCGAGTCGCTGGTGGCCGCTCAGAACACGCAGCTGACCCTGCAAAGTCAGATGTCTTCAGCCCAACTCGAGGAGTTGATTCGGCAGGCTGGAGCTTTGGGGAGTTCGCTTGTACGCATCGAGGCGGCGGAGGCCAAAGTACGGGATCTGAACACGAACGCTGCTGATATGACCTCGCAGACGGAAGGAATACAGATGCTCCTGACCGCTGGGTTGAGCGAGCTGGAGAGGAATCAAATTGAGATCACGAAGGCTCGCGAAGATCTGGGCGCGTCACTGGAGCTGATTCGGAGCAGAGTATTCGGATCATGATCGTTCGTCGTACACGAACGGCGGCGTACGGATTTCCCAGCGCTCCCGCTGAGCGTTCGTATGGGCGTCATCAAGGACAACACACTGCGGGACTTCGAGGTATCATCGAACGGCACGGTGGTTTTCGATGCGAGTGACTTCCCGGTCGGAGAATCGCGGTGCGTGCGAGCCTCGGATGACAGCTGGTACCGTCTGACCCCGAGCTACATCGTAGAGTTGTTCCTCGGTGACGATATTGCCGGGATGCAGGTGGAGATGCTCAAGACAGAAATGGAGTGTCTCGAAGGCGCTGCATCCTAACATGGGCACCACTGGGATTCGGAATTTGTTAGGTGCGGTCGCGCTCCTTGTTTTCGCAGCCCCATTGTCTGCCCAGGGCGGGGGCAGATACCGGCACTCCATCGGTGAGCGAAGCTTCACAGGAGTCTCGATCTTCACGGATCAGGACCTGCTCGACCCATGGCGCAACATGGATCGTAACTACACCATGGGCGCCGGAATCGGGTTGAACCGGTGCCATGTTATCGGTGTTCGCCGTATGGCCGAATCGCTTAGTGCTCGGCTTCGCTGTCCCTGAAATGACCGAGATATTTCTCACGAAGCACGAGCTCTATTTGGTAGGCTCCGGCTTCACACCCGACTCGCTCGGGAGCGTAGATCCTGTGATCGGTGACCGACCCTACGGTTCGATCTTCGGACTCTCGAGCCGGCGAGTCGTGGTCCCTATCCATGAGCGTCACGAGCCGGGCCCAGACGGCGACTACGAGTACTATCCCGTCGCGATCCGGGCCGAAGTTGTTCTCGGTCTCCTGGGGGCTGGAGTCTCGGCGTCGATCCAGACGTGGATTCATGAGCACAACTCGAGCGTAGTGCCACTCGGTTGGCACAACGAGATCTCCGACGGTGGCGAGCCGACCGTTCTATTCAAGATTCAGTACGAGCGTCGCCTCACCTCCTGTAGCTTCGGTGATAACCAGCCGTGCGGTCATCTTCTACCCTACCAGCGACGCCACTTCGAGGTCACTACGTGGGTGGAGGGTCTGGCGGGGTATCATACGGGCGCTGCCGCGGGTCTTCGAGGTCGATTCGGTTGGTTGAGCTCTGAGTTCTGGGACTTCGACGGTTCCCCCGGGTCGACGATCGGACAAGCCACCGGAGGGGGCGTTAGCCCGAAGAACCGTTTCGAGCTCTACGGCTTCGTCAACGTGAACGGGCGAGGGGTGCTCTACAACGCGCTCTTGCAGGGCCAGTTCAAGAGCAACCCCTACGAGCTG
The DNA here is from genome assembly GCA_965197725.1 of Longimicrobiales bacterium. Classification (GTDB taxonomy): domain Bacteria; phylum Gemmatimonadota; class Gemmatimonadetes; order Longimicrobiales; family Gaopeijiaceae; genus UBA1138. Next base: position 87,066 of record CBDANQ010000055.1, on the reverse strand, counting down.
GCCTGGTCACAGGTCAATAGAGCGATCGCGGAATTCCAAACCGGAGCCGTGATTTCCGTTCCGTTCGGGGCGATCTGGAGGCTCGGACTCGGATATCTCTTTTCGGGCCGCACAAAGGAGTTCAGTGGTGCGCACGCGCGGGCGCACACCTATGGTACGGGCTTCGTGACCATCGCCGCGCTTCCCTCATTCTGATGCCTGACCCCAACGACGTGCCCACCCCACCGCCTGCCGATCGGGTCACGGAGGTCCACCCGGTGCGGCCGGGGATCTCGATCAGTTTGAGTGACGGCGACGCCGGCACCCTCGGATTATTCGTCGTCGATAGTGCGGATCACCTGTTTTTTCTCACTGCTCGGCACGTGCTAGGAAGTGGTAATCCGCTGGGCAGGGAGGTCATGCAGCCTGGGCAGGAGGACGGAAACGGACGGGTCGTCGCCCACATCGAGTGGGTGAACAGGCGGTCCGACTCCGCCCTCGCGAGGGTCGCCCCCGGCTTCGACTGCGCTATTGAGCAGATGGGAACCGGAGCCATCGTGACCGCCTTCCGCTCCCCGCGGGTCAACGAAGTGCTGACCAAGTCCGGGCGATCTACCGACGTCACCCACGCACGGGTCACCAAGGTGGACAACTTCCGGAGGTTGCCCATGGCCGTCTTCTTGGAACAGTTGGATGGAGATGCCTCAGCCATATGCCGTGGCGGGGACTCAGGAGCGCTCTGGTACAGTGAAGAAACCGGCGAGGGGGTAGGACTCCACCATGACGGGAAGGTCGCGGAAGGCATCGCCGTGGCAGTACCGCTTCCTTACATCGTTTCGGCCTATGCGCGTCGGCACAACGGGCCATTCGAGCCATGGGACGGGACGTTCATCGATGACGAGGAAGCAACGACATGATCTCTTTTGTTGAAGGGCTGGCGAGTTCGCTCTTTCAAGCTCAGAACGTAGAGCTCGTAGTGGCCGACCCGCTGGAAGCTTTAATCGTCCTGGGTGTGGGGTACGTGGTGCTCAGCGTGGCGGGATCGGCGATCGTAGAGGTGACGTTTCAACTGCTCAGGGTTCGTGGTCGGATCATGGCCAACGTGATCCGGGCACTGCTGGGATCCGGGACCGACGACTTCTATCGCCTCCCGACGGTGCGGTCGCTCCAGCAGATGGGGTTCCTTCGCCCAACGGCGGTTCGTGCCTACAGCCGATTGGCTCTCGAAGACTCAGGCTCAGCGAGATCGTCTCGGCGACGAGCGAACCCTGTATCCGTCGACTTCATCGACTCGCAGACGTTCGCCCAGGCGTTTGCGACGCTTGCGTCTACCAGCAGCTTGCCCGAAGAACTCGTCGGTAAGGACTCGCCGTTCTCCTATCGCGGCGGCGAAATTCAGCTAGGGCGAGTTCAGCATTGGTTCGACGAAGCGATGCGAGGGACGAAACGCCAGTACCGGAGGTCGGTTCAGCTCGCCCTTTTCGGATTCGGTTTGCTCACCGCCTGGGCCGTGGAACTGGACAGCGTCGCGATCTTGCGGCAGGGGTTTCTCGGGACTGATGTGAGTCAAGCCACGTGGCCAATTGTCGGGTATCTCGTCACCGCTGGTGCCGTCGCCCTCGGTTCGCAGTATTGGTTCGATCTGGTTGGACGACTGCTGGGTCTTAGAACTCAGCTGACGACCCAAGGTGTCGGGTGGGGACGTCCCGCTCGCCGGCCCGGGCCTAGGACCTCTTGAACAAGGAGCTGATCATGGCTGCCTACTTCATCTTTCGCCACAAGGTGCTCGACGCCGATAAGCTGAACAACGACTACGTGCCCAAGGCAGTCGAGACCCTCGGGCCCTATGCCCCGGAGATCCCCGTCATCGACGAGAACATCGAGGTCATGGATGGCACGACAGAAGACACCCGCACCGTCGTCCTCAAGTTCAAGGATCGTGACGAGGCGAAGGGATGGTACCACTCGCCGGAATACCATGCGGTCGTGGGGCTTCGGCTCGATGTGACGGACGGCTCCGCCGTGCTCTGTGACGGCTTCGTCCCGCCGAGCGTGTAAGCGGAACCAATCGAGGAGCCCCCAGAGTCAGCTTCATGATTCCATACGTAATCACTTCCTCGGAAGAGCCTGATCAGGCCGCTGCTAACATAATTCACGCCGGTTTGCATGCGTTCAATGAAGGTCACGCCGGGCCATCGCACTTCAGGAAGGTCCAACTCATCCTGCGCGACTCTGATGGCGTCGTGCGCGGTGGTTTGCTCGGGAGACAGTCGTGGGGCTGGCTCTTGGTCGATATACTTTGGTTGGATGAGCCCCTGAGAGGAGCTGGCCTGGGCACTCAATTGCTTCGACAGGCAGAGGCTGAAGCGCGAGAGGTCGGCTGCACTCGTGCCGTTCTGGACACGTTCGAGTTCCAGGCTCTGCCGTTCTACCAGCGCAACGGTTATTCAGTGTTCGGTGTGCAGGAGGACTACCCCCCGGGTTCTCGGCGCTACTATTTGCAGAAGAATTTCACGAACTGATCCCTTCCGGACGTTTCGGGCGAGGCGATGCCTGTCTGTGTCCGATACGACCTCCTGAGTTCATGGTGTCCAAACAATGCTAGGCTAGCGGTCGCTGCGCTCTCCAGAGCCGAAGAGTTCACCTGGGCTCGGTGTAGCTAGCGCCTACTAGAGTTACTCCCGTGTCGGCGCCGCGTCATGAGACGGAACGCCTCGGCCGCCGCGGAAGCGACGCGTCGTAGGCGCCGCTGGACGTGCTCCACCGGAGGAGCACCGTAGGCCACTCCAAGGGCTGCCCGGACCGCGGACTGATGGGCCAGCTCCCGCGCCGAGAGCACGATCCCCGCCCAGCGGATCTCGGGATCCGCACTCTCGCCCACGACCTCGGCGAGCCACTCGTTTATCTCTGACGCCGAGGGCAGGCCGTCCGGCTCCGACGGACCCACCGATAACACTCCGTACTCCGCCAGGGCCAGGTATAGGAGGTCGTACTCTGGAAGGGAACACTTACGAAAGTGGACCCAGTCGATCGCCATCCCCGAGTCCAGCACGTTCCCTGGAGCCACGTCCCCGTGCCGAACGACGACGCTGACTCTCTCTTCACCCGCGGCATCCATGAGCAGTCCACGAGCCTCGGCGCACGCAACAGACAACGACTCAGGAAGCAGGGATGAAGAGGCCTTCCAGGTTACGGTGGCCCTTCGGACGGCGCCGGATTCCGCGACCCGCCCGGTGACCCGCTGGAACCGGGCCAGCCACGCCTTCGCTTCGGTTTGACCTACCGGCCGGCCCGCGTCCACATAGAGCAGTCCTCCCAAGGGCGCTGACTCGAGGGGCACAGGCGGCGTGACCGCCCCGGACTCGGGATACGCGCTCTCAAGCCATCGCGTCACCAAGCATTCCCGGCGGAGGTAAAACTTCCCGCTGCCGGACCGGGCTAGCTTGACATAACCGACGATCATCCCTCCATCAAACACCGACACCACCTGCGCCGAGTGAGGCTGGAGATTCCCGCTGGCCGCCACGAAGCCGAACCGGGCGGGCGCGATGCCCAGGATCCGGCATACCTCTTCTCGGACCCTCCCCGTCATCGAATCCCCACGAGGCCGTAGGCGGGCACCGTGAAGCGAACGAGCCGCCAAAACGCCGGCACGACCTTCCCCACACCCGCGATAGAGCGCAGTACGCGGGCATGACTCGTCTCGGTCGCAGTCAGGAGCGCCTCTCGGTGGTCCAGGGAGGCCACGCGCTCCGGCTCCGACAGGCTCGGAAAGACCGCGTAGCGCTCCACGGCTCCGAAGCCGATTCGGCGAAGGCGGCCCGCCATCGTGTCTACCCGCATGTGGTACACCCCCGCCTCTCGTCGGCGTGCGGGATGATCGAAGCCCACGAGCAGCCTGCCACCAGGCCGGAGGCGCTCCCGCAGGAACGCGAGGAGGTCATCGGAAGGAGCCGAGCTGCCCCCGGGCGCGGATCCACGCAACGCCACTCCATCGAGACTCGCGACCTCCACCGGCGCGGTGGTGGGGTCCGCGAGGTGCATCACGCTCACGCTGGCACCGGTGCCAACCATCCTCAGCGTCGACTCCGCCTGCCGGGTGTTCTCGAACTCTGAGTCGGTGGCGATCACGGTCGCTCCCGACTGGGCGAGCCTGAGAGCGAGGACGCCGGTGCCGCACCCACAGTCCCAGAAGACGCCACCCGGCACGGGATCCAGGAGGATAGCGAGATTCCCCGCCCGGCTCCCGGTCTCACTCCGTGCGGCCATCGGCATCAAGTCTCTTCCGCGTGGTCCGGGAAGATGACACGACTCCTCATCTGTTGGACCTCGACGATGACCTTGCGCGCGCAAGCCTCCAGCGATTCCGAGGTGTCCAGTGTGAGGACCCGGAGTCGGCCCTTCATGGTGGTCAGGCGCTCATCGTACGAACTGTAGTAGCGCTCGTAGAACTCCCGGGGGCGCTCCTGTTTGCGCTCCAGCATCACCTCTATGGGTGGTCTCAGGAGCACGAGGAGGTCCGGCCGGGGAAAAGAGTCGAGCAGCCGACCGCGGATTGTCCCTTCGAACGAATCGGTGGGCAACTCCATCGCGTCGTAGACGAAGCGATCGAAGAACACGACCCGGCCGCGACGCGCCCAAAAGTAGCCCCAGCCGAACTTCGCCAAGAACTCCAGGTGGTGGTTCAGCATGTAAAGGCCATAGCCGATGCGGCGGAGTGCGCTTCGCCCTCCGCGCGCCCGCTCGCCCGACTTTTCTGGCTCTCTCGGCTCTGAAGCAGCCGGGCCCGCGGGCTCGAGCTCCTCACGTCTGGCCACCCGCCAGTAGAAGAACCGGGTGGTGGGAAGCACGAAGTCCCGCAGCCCCATGTACACGCGGCGCGTGTAGGGCAGATGCTCCTCGAGGGTTCTGATGAGAGTGCTCTTCCCACTGCCGTCAGGGCCCACGAGGGCGACGGTACACCCCACGCGCGGTGGGCGTGTAAGGGGTGGCGCGGACCACTCCACCTCCAACTTTCGCATGAGCTCCTGGCGGGAGCCGCGGAGGTCGGCGAGGGCCCAGCCCGGATCAGCACCCGGCGTGAAAGGCAGCACCCGTCCCGTGGCATGGAGTCGATCTAGGATGGGGCGGTACGCCTCCCGTTCCTCGGGACTTCGGGTAACAACAACGTGGAGAAACAGGGCCCAGAACTCGTCGTCCGGATGAAGGATCGGGTACCCTCCTGGGCCTTCCTCCACGCGTTCGAGAACCTCGCCCACCGACAGTCTCCCCACGACCATCCCGTCGGGGTGAGCAGCGACCCTCCGATCCAGCGCCATGGACCGGAGGCCAGGCAGTGTCACAGTCGTCCACTTGTCCGTGTAGGCCGTCGCGTGCTCCCACCGCCAGAAACCCGCATGGGAGAGGGTGGCGTGGAATCGCGGTATGTCCTCGGGAGCGACCAGAAGGTCGATGTCCGCCAGCCTGTCCTCGTCTCCCAGGAGCCACCAGTGCCCCCGAATGACCGCGAACCGCACGTCCGTGTCGAGGAGGCGGTCCAGAATCTGGCAGTAATCGCGGTTCACCATCGGTAAGCCGCTCATGGGCTTCCAGAGCGCCAGAACAGGAGCCCACTACGGTCGACGGGCGAGAGGAAGTACAGCCCACCGACGGGCTGGAGCGGGCCGCTCGTCGCTATTCTGCTCGCGGGACTCTGGCAGGAGCCCCACCAACAGAGAGGACAGCAGCCCGATGGTCAGAGGCAGCGCAACGTTGAACGAGCGGGACCCCTTCCCTCCCCGGGGGCTCAAAATCGCCATCGCCGTCACCAGCGTCACAAGCGCGTACGTCAGATGGCCATACAGCGCCCCCTCCAGTTCGCCGACCGACAGTCCCCAGCGGAACAACGCCAGATGGACTATCTGGGTGCCGATGGTGTGGATCAGGTACACCCTGATACGGCCGGCAGCCATCAACGCCAGCTGGAGCACACGCGAGAGGATCAGGAGCACGTCAGCCGGGATCGAGAGGGCAAGGAGCGGCACCATTCCGTCGAACTCGTCGCTCCACAGCACCGGAACGATCCAACCGCGCAAGCCCATGAGTAGGATGGAAATCGGTATGACGATGACCAGCGTTTTCTGCACCGCGTCTGCCAACTCTCGTCCGAACCTGTCCGCGTCCTGCGCCGCCGCCGACAGGCGGGGTAGGAGGTACACGAAAATCCCACCCATCACAGCGGATGAGTACTGGCTCGAAAGGCCCATCACCCCCTGCAGAAGGCCGTTGGCGGTGGCGCCCAAGGCTCCGACCACCATCCATCGAAAGAACCAAGCGTTCCACGTCCGGACGAGGTGGTTGGCGCCCTCCGCCAGACCCACGCCCATGATCCTTCGGAGGACCCCCGAGGAGAGCTCGCGGGTGATGCGAGTGGCAGGCTCACGTATCCTGGCGCCCCACAGAGCCACCCCGGGAACCAGGAAACCCACCAGCGCGATAGCGGCGATCTGGATGATGGCTCCGGCAAGGCCGTAGGCGACGACCAGCCAGACTGTGACGGCCAGGCTGAGCCCAATGACCAATAATTTCGAGAAGGCGAGGCGCCGGATCCGCCCGACCGCGGCAAGCCCTGTCTCGAAGAACTGGCTCGCAAGGAGGAAGGGCACCGCGATGGCAAGAACGGGCACCGCCCACGCGGGAAGCTCTCCCCGGAAGGCGACCCGCTCGAACCAGGGTGCCCAGACGATCACGATCAGCATCACAGTGGCGGCCAGCGCGAGGCCAAACGAGGTACCCACGCGGTACGCCGCCCGCGCTGTGCCGGGCTTTCCGCTCCCAATGTGGGTGCTGACCTCGCGAAGAAGTCCGGTGGGCAAGCCAAGACGCGTGGCGGTGGCGAGCAGATCGAGTGCGCTGGTAGCCAGCGCCAGGACCCCCAACCCCGCCGGTCCCAGGAACACGGCGAAGACCTTCTGCCTGACGAGCCCCGACATGAACGCGAACGCGCTTACCGACCCCAGCCATCCCACGGCGTGGAAAAACCCGGAGCGCCCTTCCCCTCTTGGGGGGCTCGAGCCCGGACCTGGAGAATCAGCGGAGGTCGACATCTGCATTGATCACGTGCGCCGACCGATGACGTAGGGAGTGTTTCGGAGTCCACGGAAGCCAGCTATTCGGTCGAGACCTCCGCTCAGCTTGTCTAAGATCCAGAGGACCGGGCCAGGTGGCGTCCAAAGACCAAATCTGTATATGGTCGGGCTACCGCGGATCGCACTTATTATGGCCCCCCAGCCCGCAGTACCGATAGCAGCGCCCGCCGCCGGCCACTCCCCTAGGCCTCCCCCATGCGACCAATCCCATGGACAACGAACCACGCCACCGCGGAGGTGTGGGCTCGTCCAGAAGTCGGTTCGGGTGCGCCTCGGGCGGTCAAGACACTGACGAACAGCCACCTGGCTGATCGGCCCGGGGCCACCTCAGCTATCGCCTCCTCCCGCCCTATTGATGCTTCCTAATCCTCAACCGTCGCCCTCAACCTGCGGGCCGCTTACTAGGCCAAGCGCTGCCCCGCCGAGGGCTTCCTCGACCACGTGCCAGGCTGAATCGACGATGACCAACGAGAAGGGACTCTCGGTTACTCCATACAGCACGAGGTTCGTCGGGAGCCACCAAAGGAGACCGATGACGGCCCCGAATTTCACCCCCTCGCCCAGCGGCGTGTGCCCTTCGAAGCCCTTCGTATACATCTTGGGAAACATGTAGGCCATGATCAGTCCAAGCACCAAGTATCCGAGGCCAATGGACCAGAAGAGGCTTGGCTCGCGCATGCCGGCGGTCGCCGATTCATAGAAATCGCCCAGCAAGGCCACATGCCACAGACCCGAGAAAAGGAACGAAACCACACCGGCAGCCAGGCCTCCGCGGATAAGTTTGCTCCCGTTCATTTTGGGCTCCTCCATTGCGTAGTGAGGGCAACCTACATGTTGGAAACCGCGTTCAGGCGGGTGAGAGGATATGGGGTGTCCAGCTCGTAACATGCGGCTCAGAGCACCAGATTGCGAACAATTCTTCTGGGCATGGACCGGAGGGACGAACACCACAGGGTCCTAGCTTGAAGTACCTGACTCCCCTGCACCGGGCGGCAACTGTACTGGGTATTCATACCTAGCAACGAGCCACGGCCCCACCTGGCGGTCACTGTGCCAGCGAAAGCCGAAACGTTCATACACGGCCTGAAGCTTAGGTCGCTTAGCACAGTCGAGCCTCAAGTAGCGGCGACCGAGGCTTGCTGCACGATCCAAGGCCCACCGAAGGATAGCGGAAGAGACTTCGCCTCCCGCGTGGCTTCTCCGAACCGCCAAGCGATGCAGGAAAACGGACTCGTCCTCGGGAAGGTCGGGCCAATGCAATTCATCGCTCAGCTCAAACTTGACGACGCCAACTGCCATGTCATCGCACTCGGCCAGGAAGTAAAGCCCGTCCTGAACGTCCCTCGCCAAATCCTCTTCCGGGAAATCCTCTTCGCGCCACAGCGGCTCGCCTTCTTCCTCAAGCCATCGAACCGCTTCAAGTAGGATCTCACGGAGGGGTCCGATGTCCGCTGTGTTAGCCTGGCGAATTGAGTTACGAGATTCTTTCATTGAGGTAGCCGTATTTGATGATCATCTCTTGGACCGAGCATGTGCAAACCGTTCCTCGTTGGCCGCCTCGCCTGCCAGCGTACAGGCTCCGCCTCACCTCCGCCCGATAGCGGTGTCACGTTTACGTCAGCGAACGAGGCTACAGATCCACCGATCGCCGTATCCCGGGTCCACGTGAGCCCCTTCGACACGGCCGCTCCACTCGGCACGTTCACGTTCACCAGGACCGCGAACGAGTAAGGGTTAGCGATTTGCAGTACTATGGCGCATCTTAGACGCTTGGACGCCTCCAATCTCGTCACCCGCCTGAGCGCAGCCCTCCAGGGCCGCTACCGCATGAGTGGGCTAGCTGCACTCTTCGTTCCGGCGCTCGTCCTGCTGTCCGCCCCCCTCGGAGCACAGCAACAGGTGCGCGGGCTCGTCACCGCGGAAGGCACGGGCGCTCCCATCGAGGGCGCTATGATCCTGCTCATCGATCTGGCCGGCAACCGGGTCGGCGGAGTGCTCTCGGCGTCCGACGGCAGGTTCCAGGTCCCGGTGCCGGACCCCGGGCGCTACGTCCTACGGGTGGAACGGATCGGCTACGAAAGCATGGATACCGATCCGCTAGAGGTCCCGGCCGGTAGGAGCGTCGAGCAGCGGATCGTCAGCAAGGTACGCCCGATCCAGCTGGCTGGACTCGACGTAAGGGCTGGGCGCCGCTGCGAGGTACGGCCCGCGGAGGGGCTCGCGACCGCGACAGTGTGGGAGGAGGTGCGCAAGGCGCTCGCCTCGGCCACGTGGACCTCGGACCGAGGAATGTATCGCTTTGTATGGATACGCTTCGAGCGCACGCTGGACCGGACCGGACGACGGGTGCTCTCGGGGCGGCGCTACGTCCACCGCGGCTTAGGCTCCCAGCCGTTCACAGCCGCGGACCCCAGGGAGCTCGCCGCCAATGGATTCGTCGAGATCCTTCCTGAAGGCGACTGGCGGTATTCGGCACCTGACGCCAAGGTGCTGCTCTCGGACGCCTTCCTCGACACGCATTGCTTCAAGCTCACCACCGAAGAACGGGACGGCACCTTGTTGATCGGGCTCGTCTTCGAGCCGATCTCTGGGCGACGGCTGACTGACGTGGCGGGCGTCCTCTGGCTCGAGCTTGCAACCGCACGGCTCCGGTCGGTGCAGTTCACCTATATGAACCTGCTGCCCGGCCTGAGCCACGAGGGCGGAGGCGACGTGACCTTCGTGGACCTCCCGAACGGAACCTGGATCGTGAAGGACTGGGCAATTCGAATGCCCACGATCACTCAGAGCCGAGACTCACGGACCGGGGAGATCCGCTACCGTGTGACCGGATACCGCAGCGAGGGCGGCAGCGTCCAGCGCGCGTCTACCAACACAGGCGACGTTGTGATGGACGGCGGCGCTCGGGTGCCGAACTAGCGGACCCTACCGGGAATGGAGTCGGGAGTGCCCGAACGGCTGAGCTAGAGGCATCTTGAGCATCCGCAGCACCGGCGAGAGCGCCCACGCCCTCGCCCTTAGCTCGAGTTGGCTCGGGTCGTGTATCGCGGGCGACTACTTGGGACGCTGCCTGGTGGGGTTTCATCACACACCACCGTATCTGACTGCGGAACTCGACAGTCTGTCTTCGTGTCTGACTCGCACCGCCTAACTATCCCGGATAGAATGCTGCACTGCTCGTGTAAGACGCTTGTGGCCCCACGCGCCTTAGACGCATGTTATTGATCATGTCCGACATGGCCGACCTGGAGAGAAGTGCTCGAGTGCTTGCCCGCGCCATCACCACGGTCGGCCTGTTGCTGGGCGTATCGTTCGTTCCTAGCGGTTGTGACTCCCCCGACCCCACCGTCCCGGACGGAGACGATGCGTTTCGCATCCTCGTCTTCTCCAGGACCACCGGCTTCCGGCACACCTCTATCGAGAGCGGTCAGAGTCTGTTTCGTGAGCTCGCGGAGGCCGAAGGCTTCGGCGTCGACGTCACCGAGGACCCGGGCGAGTTCGCGGGCGACAACCTCAGCGGCTACGCCGTCGTCGTGTTCCTCAATACCTCCGAGGACGTGCTGAACGAGACACAACAGGCGGCGTTCCAAGGATACATTCGCGCTGGTGGTGGTTTCGTGGGGGTGCACTCCGCTACCGACACCGAGTACGGTTGGGCGTGGTACGGAGAGCTCGTGGGCGCCTACTTCTTCGGGCACCCGCCCATCCAGGACGCCGCGATCGTGGTCGAGGACGCGACGCATTCATCGACCCGCCATCTGCCGGCCGAATGGCTGCGTCGAGACGAGTGGTACAACTTCCACCAGAACCCCAGGGGGTCGGTGCAGGTGCTCCTCACGTTGCGCGAGGAAACGTACGAGGGTGGGCAAATGGGCGAGGACCACCCGATCGCTTGGTACCACGAATACGACGGCGGGCGCGCGTGGTACACCGCCGGGGGGCACACCTAGGAGAGCTACGCCGAGCCGCTGTTCGCCGAGCACTTGCTCGGAGGCGTGATGTGGGCCGCGGGGGAGGAGGGCTAGAAACCCGCGTCTTCCGGCCTCGGCTCGAACCGATACACGAGGCCCTCCAACGTCGTCAGCCACAGCTCCCCGCCCGGTCCGTCGGCGATCGCGATGATCTGGCCGAGCTCGTCGGTCCACCATTGCCGCTCGAGCGTGATCTCGCCGCCCTCGTAGCGGAAGCTGCGCACGAACCCGCAGTGGTCAGCGTAGAAGTAGTGACCGTCGAACTCCGGGAACATTCGCCCCCTATAGACGACGCCTCCGATGATCGCACACCCCTCGTCGTGACCGTACTCGAGCGCCGGGAGGGTGGTGCCCTCGGCCGAGCATCCCTCCTGCACGCAGAGCGAGCCCTCGAGGACCGCCCAGCCGAAGTTCGTCCCCGGTGAATTCCACGGCACGATGTTAATCTCCTCGCGACGGAGGTGGCCCACGTCGGTGATGTAGGCCAGCCCTTCCTCCCGATCGATGTGAAAGCGCCACGGGTTCCTTAACCCGTACATCCAGATCTCCGGGAGCGCCTCCGGGTCGGACACGAACGGATTGTCGGGCGGGATCCCGTAAGGATATGCGCCGTTCACGTCGATCCGGATGATGCTCCCGCGTAGGTTCGCCGGGTCCTGCGCGGTGACGGGATCGTAGCCGTCGCCGGTCGAGATCCACATGTAGCCGTCGGGCCCGAGCTGGATCTTGCCGGCGTTGTGGAACTCGAGCAGCGGCGGGATCGAGAAGAGCCGCTCCTCCGTCGCGCGATCCGCCCGCCGGGGGTCCGGACCCACGCGGAAGCGCGACAGACCGGTGTTGCCATCGAGGTCGGTGTAGTTCGCGTAGAAGATCCCGTTCGCCTCGAAGTTCGGGTCGAACTCGAGCCCCAACAGCCCCTGCTCGGCGGGATAACGGACCTCGTTACGGAGGTCGAGAAAGGGCTCGGAGCGGAGGCTCGTGCCTTCGAGCACGAAGACGAGACCGGGTGCCTCGACGATCACGAGCCAGTCGTAGCCGGGTGGTGAGGCGAGGTGTAAAGGAACCGCGAGCCCCTCGGCCATCAGGCGAAGACAGAACGGCCCGGAAGTCGGTCCGTCACAAGGAGGGTCTAAGGTCTAGGACGCCCTCACATGAGGTGAGGCATGCCGCGAGGGCGGCCACGGCCAGGAGCTCGACGGCTCGACGGCGGCGTGCCCCGCGGATCAGTGTTGAGCCGTCGACCGGCCGTTCCACCGGTTCGCGCCTCCGGCTCGGATTCGGCTGGCGCTTGCTCGGATATGTGCTGAGGGTCATCGGCGTGGAGCTTCGTCCTCTTCCTGGCGAGCGAGGGAGAAGCCTGACCTGACCCCCTGAAACGAGACCAGGTGCAATGTTAGGATCGAGCTGGTCTGAAGCTTTTCAGCGAGGAGGTCAGGATGGGAAGGAAGCGACCCACTCCGGAGCAGATCATCACTGCACTGCGGGAGGCAGAGGTCGGTCTGGCCCGCGGCAAATCCGTGAAGCTGATCAGCCGGGAGCTCGGCATCACCGAGCAGACGTACTACCGGTGGAGGCGGGAGTACGGCGGGATGAAGGTGAGCCAGGCACGGCGCCTGAAGGAGCTCGAGCGCGAGAACGGGCGCCTGAAGCGAGCAGTGGCGGACTTGACACTGGACAAGCTGATCCTGGAGGAAGCAGCCGAGGGAAACTTCTGAGCCCCGAGCGCCGACGACGTTGTGTGGTGCGTGTACGTCAGCAGCTCGGGGCGTCGGAGAGGAGAGCGTGCCGGGTGCTCGGGCAGCCACGCACGACCCAGCGCCGGGCGAGGAAAGTGGCGAGTGACGAGGGGGCGCTCCGAGGTGATATCGTGCGACTCGCGAGTCGATTCGGCCGCTACGGCTACCGACGCGTCACGGACATGCTCCGCATCGAGGGCTGGGGGGTGCACCACAAGCGGGTGGAGCGGATCTGGAGGCAGGAGGGGCTGAAGGTCCCGCAGCGGCAGCCGAAGCGAGGTCGGCTGTGGCTCAACGACGGATCGTGCATCCGGCTGAGGCCGCTGTATCGGGGCACGTCTGGTCGTACGACTTCGTGGCCTCGAGGACGCACGACGGGCGTGCGCTGAAGCTGCTGACAGTGCTGGACGAGCACACGAGGGAGTGCCTGGCGATCGTGGTGGCTCGCAAGATCCGCTCGCACGACGTGCTCGAGGTGCTGGCCGATCTGTTCGTCCGACACGGGCCTCCCGAGTATCTGAGGTCGGACAACGGAGCGGAGTTCACCGCGAAGCTCGTGCGGCGGTGGTTGGGGCGCGTGGGCGTCGAGACGCTCTTTATCGAGCCGGGCAGCCCGTGGGAGAACGGCTACAACGAGAGCTTCAACGGCAAGCTCAGGGACGAGCTGTTGAACGGGGAGATCTTCTACTCGTTGGCGGAGGCGGCCGTGCTGGTCGAGCAATGGAGGCGCGAGTACAATACCGTCCGACCCCACAGCGCCTGCGGCGGCTTTCCCCCGGCCCCTGAGGCGATTAAGCCGTCGCCCTGGTTCTTGAGGATGCCCGTCCTTCACGGCCCTCCACAGGTGCTGGGACTAACATAGGATGTGGTACCCGCTCTTGGGGGCAGGTCAATACCACTGTTACCAGATCCTATTGGAGGGGCTCGTTCGCACCGAGACGCTGGTCGCGGATCCCAACTGCCGCAACTTCTTGCTGGCTCGGAAGAAATCGGCCAGCCGCCACCTTCCGTATTCAGACATGGACGCGTTGGTTGATCAGTTGCGCTGATCAGGGGTGACGAACGAATTCCAGTCCTGCCATTCCACTAGGCGTCGCGCCGTGAGCTTTTCCACGGAGGGCATAGACGTTCCTCATGTAGTCGTGGACCGCGCCCTGGCGCGGTTCAGAGGCCAGCCTTGCCAAAAGGTCTCGATTGTCGTTCGGCTGTACATCAACGCGGCCTTGTCGGCGAGACGATCGAGTCTGTCGTGGCGCAGACCTTTCCCCGGTGGGAATTGCACATCGTCGATGATGGTTCGACCGATGATTCGGCGGCCGTCGTACGTTATTGTGAGCGCGACGCCCGAATCTCATTCTACCCTGGATCAGCTTCTCGGAGGCATGCCAGACTCGCTTGGGTGACAGACGCTTCGGAGCGAGTGTACGCAGTCGGTGCGCAGCGAACGGAGGAAGCCCTCGGTCTGGCGAAGCGGAAGATGGAGGACCACGCGGATCGTCACCGCCGCGTCGATCGCGATGTCCGCATAGGTGCGCCTGCACTACTTCCAGCTGCCGCTCTGCCTCGTCCAGCGTGTTGGGCAGCGACGCCACATCTCCCCCGTCCATCGTCTGCACCGTCACCGCCACAAGCGCACCGGTCTCCATGTCGACCGCCTGCTCCAACTTGTGCGCCAGGCGCGTCCTGCCGTCCTTCATCTTCGTGATCCGCGCCTCCGGGTCGTGCGGATGCACCCAGTCCTTGTTCGAGCCCTTCTTCGGACGCTTCCGGTCCAGCGTCGTCAGATCCTTGCGCGTCGGCGTCTCGATCCCCGACGCCCGGGCCACCTGCTGCAGCCATTCATCGTAGCCCAACCCGTCGTCGCGCCGCACGATCGTGCGCATCGCCGCATTCGCCTCCAGCGTCGTCGAGTCGACGCCCAGCGTCTTGCCGCTCAGCAACCCCGACCCCTTCAGCAGCTCCAGCACCCGCCCGAACACCGCCGCGTGCGCTTCCACGCTCAGGCGCTTGCGCGTCTTCGACAGGGTCGAATGCTCCGGCGGGTTCTTCGCCCACCCGTATCCCAGAAACTCACGCAACGACAACGAGTCCCCACACCGCCAGGCAATGCCCCGCTCCGAGCCGATCCCTTCCAGGTAGCCCACCATCATCATTCGGAAATACACCCCGGGAGCAATCCCCGGCCGACCCCGATTGTCCGCGTAGAACTCACGGCATGCCTCTTCCGCGAACTCGTCAAACCCGCTTTTCGCCAGAAGCTCGTTCAAGGCCCAGTAGAACGGGTTGTCCAAGGCCCGAATCTCGCTCGCCACCACGAACATCTCGCCCTGCCGAGCCTCGGGCCGCTTGCCTACCGCCATCGCCGTCCTCGCTGCAAAAACCCTCGTGTCCTCCTGATTTAACACAACAGCGATGACCGGACTTTATCCACGGTCTGCTAGCCCATCGGAACATCGCAACGCCCCACGCGCGGCGCTCTCGTAGGGACCTTGCTGCTCAAGGGGATAGCAGCCTACCGCCACTCCCTCTGTAGCTCCTCGAGTGCGGCGCCGCCGGGGCAGAGGTCCTCGTATGGGACGTCGACCAGCGGCCGATCCACGGTGCCGCGGAAGCCGTGCATGTCCGCACCAGCCTCCTCCAAGTAGAGAAGACCCGTGGCGATTTCACCTCGCAACATGGTCTCGCCCAGATAGTCGAGCACGCCACCCCGGTTGGTGGAGTCATACTCCTCCGTGACCTTCCGCAGCTTGACCACGCTACCGTCGTGCATCGTGACCGCCTGCACGGACCCTTCGGCGTAGTCGGTCTTGATCTCGGCCCGCAGCGGAACGAAGTCGGTCTCGACGACCTCGTGCATGTTGTCGCGCGTATGCGCATAGCTCTTCGTCGAGCCCTGGTGGTCGTTGAACGTCACGCACGGAGAAATGACATCGACGAAGGCGAAGCCGTTGTGCGTCAGGCCGGCCTTGAGAATAGGCACGAGCTGGGCTTTGTCCCCCGAGAACGAGCGTGCCACGAAGGTCGCACCGATCGAGAGTGCTAGGTTCACCGGATCGATCGGTCCCTGCTCGTTCACCTCGCCGCGCTTCGAGGTGGTGCCGATGTCGGCCGATGCCGAGAACTGGCCCTTGGTGAGGCCGTACACGCCGTTGTTCTCCAATACGTACAGCATGTTCACGTTCCTACGTATCGCGTGGCAGAATTGGCCGAGTCCGATGGAGAGTGAATCGCCGTCTCCCGAGATGCCGACGCATAGGAGATCCCGGTTCGCCGCGTTCGCCCCGGCGGCGATCGCGGGCATGCGACCATGCACCCCGTTGAAGCCGTGTGCCTCGCTCAGGAAATAGGTCGGCGTCTTCGAAGAGCAGCCGATCCCCGACAGCTTCGCGACACGATGCGGCTCGACGTCCAGCTCGAAGAAGGTCTGAACGAGTGCGGCGGTGATGGAATCGTGACCGCACCCGGCGCACAGCGTCGACATGGAGCCTTCATAGTCCCGAACCGTGAGCCCGAGCGCGTTCGTCGGGAGTCTGGGGTGCCTGGCCGCAGGCTTGGTGATATAGCTCATGGGACCTCCACCGCGAGCGCTTCCACGTAGGGGGCGACACCCTCGAGCACGTGCCCCTTGCTCAGAGGGTGCCCGCCATAGTCTGTGACCGACACCAGCTTCTGCTTCACGCAGCGCGTCTCCAGCAGCAGCAACTTCTTCAGCTGCTCGTCGCGGTTCTGTTCGATCACGACGACGAGATCGTGGTCGTCCACGAACTGCTCGACCATGTCGCTGAACGGAAAGCCTCGCACGCGCAGATAGTCGA
Source organism: Longimicrobiales bacterium (assembly GCA_965197725.1). Taxonomy (GTDB): domain Bacteria; phylum Gemmatimonadota; class Gemmatimonadetes; order Longimicrobiales; family Gaopeijiaceae; genus UBA1138. Next base: position 70,438 of record CBDANQ010000055.1, on the reverse strand, counting down.
CCTGGACGCCGTCCCGCATGAGTTGGTCCCGGGCCTCGAGTACGGCCCAGTGGCAGCCGCCGATCGAGATGAGCCCCAGCCGTGAGCCACCCTCCACCGAGCGCACCTCCGGCGCGGGCACGGCCTCGGCCGCCGACTCGACCTTCTTCAGCAAGCGATCCATGACTTCGACGTACGCGTCCGAGTCCTCAGTGTAGCGCCCGTATTTGTCGTGGCCCGAGCCACGCGTGAAGTACGAACCCTTCGGGTGCACGCCGGGAAGAGTGCGCGCCGCGATGTGGTCGCCGTCTACGTCCAGGTATCGATAGAACCGCTCTGCCTGCTCGAGCTCCTCTTCGGAGAGCACCTTGCCTCGATCCGGCACGAACTCGTCGTCCCATTCGAGCTTCGGAATCATCCAGTCGTTCATTCCGATATCCAGATCCGAAACGAAAAACGTCGGAGTCTGGAAGCGCTCCGCGAGATCAAAGGCAGCGACCGCGAACTCGAAGCACTCCCTCGGATCCGCCGGGAACAGCACGATGTGCTTGGTGTCCCCGTGGGATGCGTAGGCACACAGCATCAGGTCGCCCTGTTGCGTGCGCGTCGGCATGCCTGTGGACGGCCCCGTCCGCTGGATATCGAGGAAGACGCTCGGGACTTCGGCGTAGTATGCGAGGCCGATGAACTCGGTCATGAGTGAGAGGCCCGGCCCGGCGGTCGGTGTGAACGCCCTCGCCCCCATCCAGCCCGCGCCGATGACCATGCCCGCCGCGGCGAGCTCGTCCTCCGCCTGCAGAATGCAGAAATTCTTCTTGCCGGTCTCAGGGTCGACTCGGAAACGATTGCAGTACTCGGTGAAGCCGTCCATGACCGACGTCGCTGGCGTGATCGGGTACCAGGCGCCGACGGTCGCACCCGCGTAGACACACCCCAGAGCGGCCGCAGCGTTGCCGGTGACCATGACGCAGTCCTTGGTCGCGTCCATGGTCTCGAGCCGGATCGGGAGCGGACAATCGAAGTGCTCCTGAGCGTACTCGTATCCGAGCTCGATCGCGATGAAGTTCGCGTCCATGAGGTGCTGCTTGGTCGCAAACTTCTCCTGCAGCATCCCCTTCACAACGTCCATGTCGATGTTGAGCAGCGCGGCGAGCGCACCCACGTAGGTGATGTTCTTCATGAGGATGCGAGTGCGTGATCCCTTGAAACGGCTGACGCACAGGTCGGCGAACGGCACGCCGAGGAACGTGACGTCGTCGCGCTTGAACTCGTCGGACAGCTCGCGGCTGCTGTCGTATAGGATCCAACCGCCGGACACGACCTCCTCGATGTCGCGCGCGTAGCTCTCCGGGTTCATCGCTACCACGAGCTGGAAGTCGGGGCTGCGTGCCGTGTACCCGTCCGCGTTCACGCGGATCTCATACCATGTGGGCAATCCCTGGATGTTCGACGGGAACACGTTCTTACCCGATACGGGGACGCCCATACGGAACAAGGCCTGCAGCAGCAGGCCGTTCGCGCTGGCTGACCCGGTCCCGTTGACCGTGGCGATCTTCAGGCCGAAGTCGTTGACGCCGTAAGTGCTGTCGTGGGCCAAGGTTCCTGTCCCGCGTAGGGGATGAGAAGGTCGAACTGCATCATGTCCCAAGCGGCGGTCGGGCATCGCTCCGCGCACAGACCGCAGTGAACGCACAGGTCCTCGTCTTTGAACATGATGCGCGCCGTTTGGGGAAGGGCTTCGGAGGCAAAGAGCGCCTGTTCCGTATTCTCGGCCACCGCCGTGAGCCGCTGGCGGACCTCTTCCTCTTCACCGTTGTGGGTCATCGTGAGGCAGTGAGTCGGGCAGACGTCGATACACGCGTCGCACTCGATGCACAGGTTGGCCGTGAAGTCGGTCTGAATGTCGCAGTTGAGGCAGCGCTCGACCTCACGCACCGATTCTTTGAGGTCGAAGCCCAGCTCGGCTTCCACGAACATGTCTGCGAGCCGCGCCTCCAGATCCTGGTAGCGCATCTCGGTCCGCAGATTCGGATCGTAGTCGTTCGAGTAGCGCCACTCGTGCAAGCCCATCTTCGTCGAGACGAGGTTCATGCCGTACGGGAGGCGCTCGCTGACCGACTCGCCCTGGCAGTGCTGGTGGATCGAGATCGCGGCTTGATGTCCGTGCTCGACCGCCCAGATGATGTTCTCGGGGCCCCATGCGGCGTCTCCACCGACGAAGACACCCTCGCGGGTGGTCATGAACGTGGCGCGATCCACGACTGGCATGTCCCAATCGCCGAACTCGATACCGATGTCACGCTCGATCCACGGGAACGCGTTGTCCTGCCCAATCGCGAGGATCACGTCGTCGGCCTCGATGAACTTCTCACCGAGCTTCTTGCTGATGAGTCGACCGTTCTCGTCCTCTTCCCACTCGACGAGGTCGAAGACCATGCCCATCAGGCGGCCGTCCTCGACGACGAACTTCTGCGGCGAGTGGTTCACCAGAATCTCGATCTCTTCGCCCTCGGCGTCGTCGAGCTCCCACGGAGACGCCTTGAAGTACGGACGGGACTTGCGAGCCATGACCTTGATGTCGTTGCCGCCCAACCGCCGGGAGGACCGGCAACAGTCCATGGCGGTGTTCCCGACGCCGATGACCAAGACGCGTTCGCCTACCGAATCGATGTGGCCGAAGTGGATGGACTCGAGCCAGTCGATCCCGATGTGCACGTTGGCGTCGGCCTCTTGGCGCCCCGGAATGTCGAGCTCCTTGCCCTTCGGAGCGCCGGTGCCGATGAAGATCGAGTCAAACTCGCCCGTGTCGAGCATTTCCTTGAGTGATTCGACGCGGTGGTCGTAGCGGATCTCAACTCCCATATCGAGGATCATGTCGATCTCTTCCTCGAGCACTCCGACCGGCAGGCGGAACGACGGGATATTGCTGCGCATGAGGCCTCCGGCCTTGGGCAGCGCCTCGAAGATCACGCACTCGTAACCGAGTGGCATGAGATCGTTGGCCACCGTGAGTGAAGCGGGGCCAGACCCTATGAGCGCAATGCGCTTGCCGTTCTTACTCTGGGCCGCTTTCGGTAGCAGGTGATCGACGTCACCGCGCAGATCGGCCGCGACACGCTTCAGGCGACAGATGGCAACCGGTTCGTCTTCGACACGCGTCCGTCGGCACGCCGGCTCACAGGGCCGGTCGCACGTCCGTCCCAGAATCCCGGGGAAGACGTTCGACTCCCGGTTCAGCATGTACGATTCGGTGTACATCCCCTCCGCAATGAGGCGGATGTACTCCGGCACGTTGGTGTGCGCCGGACATGCCCACTGGCAGTCGACGACCTTGTGGTAATACTGAGGGTTTCGAGTGTTGGTCGGTCGCATCAGCCGGTGTCACCTTGAAGAACTCGTGCCATTACACGCTCCACCCACCGCCCGGCCAAAAGGGGGGGCGGCCCATCATGTCAGTGGCTTCCACACTTGGCAAGAACTGGCTTTGTCCGTAAACCGTTGCGTCGGTCGGGTTCCGCGGCTGGCGAGCCTGCTAGCGCTACTCGTTCTGACGGAGATTCCTCAGGGCGATGTTCACCGACCATCCGAACATCACATCGTCCACTCCACCGGTCTCGGCTTTCTTCCTAGCGTCAGCTACGATGCGAATGACGTCGACGTTGCCGAGCAAGAAGGAGAACACGGTGTCGCCATAGCTCGTCCCGATCCGGTATTGGACCTGAGCCGTCGTGTCCATTCCAGTCGCGTACTCGATCAGGCTATCTCCGTATGCCTGCCGGAAGAGCCCGACCGTCATCGTGTCCATGACCGAGGTCTGGAACTTGAAGGTCGTCTCGCGGAACAGGATGATGACGTCCCCCACGTCCGGATCAGCGCCAAAGAGAGTCGAAAGTTCGGCCTTCTGAAGACGGTGGAAGTCCGATGCGACAGATGCCGTATCCGCTCCATTGTCCGCGCAATCGACGCTGGGGCTCCCACCTCCACGGTTCAGGGCCGCCCAGTTACTGTTCCCGTACGTCCACGCGCCCGTGAGCGTGTCGCGAGTCGCCGCTCCGCCGACCTCGGCGGTGTCCAGCCCGACGATTCCGCCATCGAAATACATCGTAGCGTGGCCAGCGCCGATGTCGCAGACCACCATCATCGTCATCGGAGTGCGGATCGTGAGCGTCTTCTTGCCCGCCACCCTTATTCCAGACTCCATGACCGATCGTATCTCGCTCGCCATGAGCTCGGTCGCCGCTCTCGCGTTGTCGTGGGCCCCGGTCGCCAGGATCTGAGTCGAGTAGTACTGGTTCTGAATCAGGAACGTCGTGCTCACCAGAATGATCACGACCGATGAGAGCATGAGCGCAATCATGGCTTCGACGAGCGTGAAGCCGGTAGAACCTCTCGCTACCAGACCGCGGACGTGTACGAGGTCGCGGAATACGTCGGAGCGCTGCCGTCGAGCGGCGAGAGCGTTACGACAATCACGACCAACACGGGGGTTACCTCGCTGATCACGGCCTCGCGCCGGTACGAAAACCCCTGGACCGCGGTCGTGTCTGAAGCCGTCCCCGTCGAAATCGAGTCGAATGGCGTCGCTTCCAAGGAGTCCAGACGTTCGTTGGCGAGCACGACGATCTCCGACTGAGCGGCCGCATACCGTATCTGGATCCCCAGGACGGCGCTGAGCTGCAGCACCATCAAGACTCCCATCGAGAAGATGAGCAGCGCACCCATCACCTCGATGAGCGTAAAACCGCCGCGGCGGCGAGTGGAGGACCATGGTTGTTGCTTCAAGTCTGCTCGACTTTCGACGCTCCCATGCTGTTGAACGAGACGGTGTACACGGTGGCCCCGGAAGAAAACGTTGCCGTTCCGAGCGCGCCACCAGCGCCGCTGAGGTCGGCGATCCCTCTCGAGTTGAACACGATAGAGTCTCCGGTCAGTACTAGATCGATAGCGCTCAAGTCGACATCGGCGCTACCGCCGAATCGGCGACTGGTCAGCTCCACCGAATCGGACTGAGTTTCAACGACGTACCATCGACTGGATTCATTGAATCGGATCACCACGGATTCCCGGATGCGTACAGCGGTCGCGCGCGCCAAAGTCAGGTCCTGCGTGAACACCTGCGCGGCCCGTCGCGCAGCGGTTCGTTGGTAGTAACCGCTGAACGAGAGTGAGCCAAAGCCGAGCATGAGCGCGGCCAATACCAACACGATCGCCATTTCCAGAAGCGTGAAGCCCCCAGCCTTCCGGCGCGGGCTGGCCTCCGGGTTGCGGGCACTTCCCCTCGACAACCTACTCCCTTTGCAGTTTGGTGGACCCTTACGTGGACCCTTACTAAGATCCTACACTCCGGTCGTGGCTTCAATGTTTTCCTTCGCTCACCCCCAACGCGGGCACGGGGGACGAGCTGCGCTGTCCATCCCTCGCCTGCGCCCTCGCCTGTAACTTCCGCGAAGCTAATCCCACCCACCTGGAGCCCACTTCCCGGATGCCTCACGGCCTCTGCCTCACCCTCACCCTCACCGCGCTCGTGACCTTCGGCGCGCCTGTCCGGGGACAGGTCGCCCCGCCTGAGTCAGCAGCCGCCACGGCGGTCGTGTCCGTCGGCGCGAGGAGGACCTCTCTCAGAAACAGGGGTGCCTGGATGGTCGGCGGCGACGCCCGGATCTTCTTCGGCACCTCCTTGTCGCTGGGAGGGGGTGGGTGGGCGCTGGCGAAGCCACTGGGGATCTCAAGCGTCGCGGGCGCGTCCGACCTCGAATTGGCGATCTCGTACGCGGGTGTGCAGTCGGAGTACCGGCTCGTGCAAGCGCGAGTCACCGGCATCGGGCTGCGCCTACTCGTGGGTGCGGGCAGCGCCAAGGTCAGCCTGCCCATCGTCGGCACCGAACTCGCCGCGGACAACTTCGGCGTCATAGAGCCTGAGGTCGTCGGCGTTTTCGCCCTGCGCGGCTACACCGAGCTACGGGTTCAGCTCGGCTATCGTCTGGTCTACGGCGTCGAAGATCTCCCCCAGGTCGGTCCCGGACATCTGCGTGGCGCAACGCTCACGCTCTCGCTCCGGTTGGGGCCCTTCTAGGGCCGCTCGATACGGCTTACGAAAGGCGATTGGCGAGCGCGGACAATTCGCGCGTGGTCACCGAGATCGCAGCCAATCCCGGTGCTGCTTCGCCCTCGAGTTCCTCGATGAGGTCCATGAAGCGCCCGATGTCACGGGCGTGGGAGCGCAGCAACTCGTCGGTCGCCTTGGACAGATCCGGATCCGCCGCTCCGGTGGCCTTCGTGACGGCCGCGAAGACGAGGCGCCTGTGCGCTCGGGACAGGTCCGCTGACAGATCCTGTGCGGCACGCCGCTCCCACTGATCGTCGCCCGCCGCCGCGAACGTACTGCGGCGTAACCAGGGCACGTGGAAGGCTTCTGAGATCTCGTAGTAGATTCGGCCGGTGTCGAGGGTGCCCGCCTTGGTCTCGCGTCCGATCTCGAGGATCTCGAGTAGTTGGTCCAGGAAGCGGAGCGTGATCAGCCGCTGAGAGAAGGCCTCGTCTGCGCCGACCTCTCGGATTTCATCCACACGGGCCTCGAACAGCGCCCGGTCTTGCCCGGTGACGATCGCACCAAACGAGTTCCGGAGCGTGGCTAGTCCTTCGAGGTTTTGGTCGACGATGCGCGCAGGCGACACGTCCGCGTCGACGTTGCTCAAAACCCATCGAGCCGTACGCTCGAGCACCCTGGCCAAGCCGAGCAGCCAGCGATGCGTGACAGGTGAGTTCATCGCGCTCTGAGCACGCATCTCGCTCAGGAGCGCCCGGTGGTCGGCCAGCCGCGAGGCAACCAGCCAAGCGCGCGCTATCTGCTCGGCGCTTCGACCGGTATCACGGACCAGGCGGTGCACGAACGTCGCCCCCATCAGGTCGACGAGATCGTTCGTGAGCTGGCTCGCGATGATCTCGCGACGCAGACGGTGCGACGCGAGGTACTCGCTCCCCGCCGCGACCATCGCGGCCGGGGGGAAGTAGCCGAGCAAATAGCTCTCGGTCACCGGATCGTCCGGCAGGCCGCTGCGCAGCAAGCCGCTCATCAGGGACAGCTTGGAATAGGCGAGCAAGACGCACAGCTCCGGGCGCGCCAACGTCTGCCCACGCTCCCGTCGTTCGTCGAGAACGTCGCCGGTCGGCAGGTACTCGGAGAGTCGGTCCAACTCACCGGTCTTCTCGAGCGTGAACATGAGATCGCGGAAGTCGTCAGCCCCTTCTTTTGCTCTCCGTGCATCCAAGGAGATCGCGAGACTCTGCGTCCGGTTGTTCATGAGCACGAGCTCCGCGACGTCCTGGGTCAGTTTTTGGAGAAGCTCGTTGCGGCCGTCGTCGCTCATGCTGCCGCTCGCGACCGCGGGCGCCAGCAGGATCTTGAGATTGACCTCGTAGTCGGACATGTTGACGCCGGCCGAGTTGTCGAGAGCGTCCGTGTTGATGCGGCCGCCGTTCAGCGCGTACTCGATACGCGCTCGCTGCGTGAAGCCGAGGTTACCGCCCTCGCCTACGACCTCGCACCGGAGGTCCGAAACGTCGATTCGCACCTCATCGTTCGACGTGTCACCGACATCGGCGTGGCTCTCGGAGCTCGACTTCACGTATGTACCGATGCCACCGTTCCAGAGTAGTTCCGCGGGCGCCTTGAGCAGCGCGCGGATGAGGGCCTCCCCCTCCATGACGTCGGGAGCGTTGTCCGCCAAACCGAGCGCACGGCGGGCCTGCGGGGTCAGCTCGACCTCCTTTGAGCCGCGCGGCACGATCATGCCGCCCTCGCTCAGCAGGCTCGTGTCATAGTCCTCCCAGCTCGATCGCCCGAGCTCGAACACGCGCGTCCGCTCGGTAAATGTCGTCGCGGGATCGGGGTCCGGATCGATGAAGATATGCCGGTGGTCGAACGCCGCGATCAAGCGGATTTGCTCGGAGAGCAGCATGCCGTTCCCGAAGACGTCGCCGCTCATGTCGCCGATGCCCACGACGCTGAACGGCTCGCTCTGGATATCCTTCCCCTTCTCGAGGAAGTGACGCTTCACGCACTCCCACGCGCCCCGTGCGGTGATGCCGACCACCTTGGGGTCGTAGCCGTTCGAACCACCGGACGCGAACGCGTCGTCGAGCCAGAAACCGTACTCGGACGAGATCGAGTTCGCGAGGTCCGAGAAGGTCGCGGTGCCCTTGTCTGCCGCGACCACGAGGTACGGATCCGCTGTGTCGTACGCGACGACGTTGTCCGGCAGTACCGTCTTGCCGTCCGAAAGGTTGTCGGTGAGGTCTAGCAGCCCGCGCATGAGCGTCTGGTACTGGGCACGCCCCTCGTCACGCCGCTGCTCGGGGTCGGACGGCACTACGCGGGTCACGAAGCCTCCCTTCGAGCCGCCCGGAACGATCACGGCGTTCTTGACGATCTGCGTCTTCACCAGGCCGAGCACCTCCGCGCGGAAGTCGTGGGGCCGGTCACTCCAGCGGATGCCCCCGCGCGCCACGCTCGAGCCGCGCAAGTGGACGCCTTCCATGCGGGACGAGTGCACCCATACCTCGAAGCGGAGTCTCGAGCGGTGCAAGAGCTCCATGTCCCGGCAGTCGAACTTGTACGAGATGTATGGCACACCGCCGGAACGGAACGTCGGCTCCTTGCCACCGTGCTTGTAGAAGTTCGTACGCACCGTGGCGCCAATGAGCTCCTCGAGCCGGCGCAGTGCCCGGTCGTCCGGCAACGCGCTCACACTCCGCAGTGACCCGTGGAAGAGAGCCCGGATGTCCGCCATCGCGGAGACACGTTCCTCCTTCGAAGCACCGGTTGACGGATCGAACTTCGTGGCAAAAAGGTCGAGAAGCTCCATCGCGATGCCGGGATACCGTACGAGCGCTGCGGGAATCGACTGGCGACTCGGTACGGCCCCGATCTGGAACGCGGACGCTGCGTACCCGCGCAGCACGTCGACCTCTCTCCAGTGGAGTCCCACGCTCACGACCAGTGCGTGCAGCCGATCGCTGAGGACATCGCCGGCACGAGCCGCGAGGATGGTCGCCGACAGGTTCGGGCCACGGTTCTCCACGTCGAGCAACCGTTGCTCGGCGTCCTGAACGGCAAAGACGTAGATCGTCGCACCTTCCGACTCCGACTCGCCCACCTCGAAGGGCTTCACCGCGATCACCCGCAGCCCCGCGTCCTCCAGGATTGGCATGAAGTCCGAGAGGATCAGGCGCTCGCCGTGCAGAAAGACTTTGAGCTCCGTCGCTCCCTGGAGACCCGCGACAGAGATCTCCCCGCCGCGGTTCGCGAGCGCGATCGATATCGAGCTGCCGTTGGCCGCCAGGGCCTCGAGTTCGAGCACATCGGTGACTGCGATCTCCGGATCGGTCGCCGCCTGGTATTCAGCTGTGAGCGTCGAGCCGTAAAGCGTAGCCAGCCTACGCGCCTCGCCCGCCGATTCCAGCACGGTAGCGAGCCCCTCTTGCAGGCGGTCCATCCAGGTGCGTGTGAGCAGGGCGACGCGGCGCTCGATCTGCCCCGGGTCAATCTTTTCGAGCCGCTCACTCGTGGCACCGATGTAGAAGTGGAGACGGGCCTGGTCTCCCTCGCCCATCGCGAGGTGATAGTTCAGGACCTCACCCTGCAGCTCCTCCACCAGAGCGGCCTCGATCGCTTTGCGGACGGTCCCTGAGAAGCGATCTCGGGGAATGATGACCATGACCGCGACACCGCGCTTGAGTGGGTCCTCGCGTAGCGTGGCACGCACGCCCGATGTGTGGTACGCGTTGACCACCGTCCGGATGTCGCTGCCTATCTCCGCCGCCGAAGTGAGGAAGAGCTCCTCCTTCGGCAGCGAGTTGAAGATGGTGATGATCTCCTTGTAGTCGTGCGATCCCTCGACCGCCTCGGCCCCGCTCAGGATGTGCGTCAGTTTCTGACGCAGGATCGGGATGCTCTCGGCATCCTCGGAATAGGCTTTTGAGGTGAACAGGCCCACGAAGCGATGCTCGCCGGCCGCGGTTCCGTCGGGCCTGAGCTTCTTGACCCCGATGTAGTCCATGCGCACCCGGCGATGGACCGTCGACTCCGCGTTCGTCTTGTTGATGATCAGCACGGGACCGCGCTCCACCAGATCGCGAACCCCGTCATCCAGCTGCGACACCGGGACCGGCGCCGCGAAGCGCGACTGACCCTCGTTGCGAAGAACGCCGAGTCCGGAGCCGGGCTCCACCAGCACGCTGCGCTCTCCACCGGGGCCGTCGACCAGGTCGTATCCGCGATATCCGAGGAAGACGAGTCTTCCGTCTCTCAGCCAGCGCAGGAAGTCCTGGATCTCGTCGATTTCCTCGCGTCGATCCTCGAGCGCCCGACCGTGCTCCGCGAGCTCCGCCACCACGGAGTTCACCGCGTCGATCATGGGGCTGAAGTCGTCCGTCGCACGCACGACGTCCTGGAGACGGCTGCTCAACTCCCGCTGGATGTACTCGAGCCTTTTGGGATCATCGACTCGATCCACTTCGCAGTGCACGAGCGACTCCTTCGACACGCCGTCTCCCGGAGACCGCACCGCGACCAAGTTCCCCTGCTCGTCGCGATCAATATCGAAGAGAGGGTACACGATCTGGGAGATCGAGAGTTGCTCGGAGTGCAGGAACTCGCGGATCGTGTCCACGATGAAGGGGCGCTCGCTGACGTTGGTTCGCACCGTCGTGACAGGAGCAAGCCGGCCATCGCTCTCGGGGTCCGTATTCGACACGACGACGTCGACACGGTCCGGCCTTGCCCGGGCGAAGAAGCGGAACGCGCCCACGACCATGTGGGTCAGGTCGTCGGTTCCCCGCTCCCGCACCAGCTCGTGCGGGGTCCTGGAGAGAAAGATCTCGGCGAAGTCGACCGCCAAACGGGCCTCCGGCCCGCCGATGACCAGCCCGACCTTGTCGCAGACCGCGCTGACGGTGGGGGATCCCTCTCGGAGTCGGTGATCAGCCGTGTCCGTCGTGTCACTCATGGGGTGAACCTGTTGGCGGGAAACCCGCATTGGCAAGAGACACAGCCCGTCACAATGCAAGTATCGGAACCGATGCCTCAGGGCCCAAAGGAGCAGAGGCCTCCACCCTGGTTCCTCGCGGCAACGACGACCCTCAAAAAGCCGAGGCCAGCGAGGTGGTCGCGGACCGGCCCGGAGGGGTATTCGCCGCACTCACCCTCGAACTCGCTCGGCAGGTTGAACCAGACCGCTACGTGTCCTAATCCTCGCGTCTCGACGAAAACATCGGGGTCGAGGTCCGAGAGCGCCCGCACGTACGCGGCGCGCGCCGACTCCGCCGCGAGCGACTCTTCCTCCGTGGGGGGTGTGTCCGCGAGCCATGTCGCGGCGATGAGCGCGAAGGCGCTTCCGACCACCACGGTCCCGGTCGTCGACCAGTCCGAGTAGCGGCGGATCACGGACGAGATCGCCCCAGCCAGGGCAGCGAAGAGCCCGATCCTGAAGGTCGAGCCGACCGCCATCATGGGGCCACCCAGGAGCAGCCCGCCGAGGAAGAGTGCGTCGGAGCGAGCCTTCTGCCGCTGGACGCGCCTGCGGCCGTCCTTGAGCAGATGCTTCCCGTCTTCGGCCGCTTCGTTCAGCAGATTACCGCAACGCCGGCATTGGTTCGGACGGCCATAATACGTAAAGCCGCAGAACCCGCAGTCGTCGAATCCGGGGCTCGTTTTGGGGCTCTCGGTCATCGTCCCATGATAGCCCATCGTAGACCCGCCTAGCGAATTCCCAGGGATCGAACTTTGCTCTAGCTTCCGCCATGCGTTTCGTCCACTTGGCCGACGTCCACCTCGACACCTCCTTCGCGGGCCGTTCAGCGACCGTACGACGTCGACTCCGAGAAGCGTCCCGGGATGCCTTCCGCCGCACCGCCGACTTGGCGATACGAGAGGACGCCAACGCGCTCCTGATCGCTGGCGACCTCTTCGACGGTGACCGACTCTCCTTCCAGACAGAGCGGTTTCTCCTGGAGCAGACGCGCCGCCTCGAGCAACACGGTGTCATCGTGGTATACGCGACGGGCAACCACGACCACGGGTCACCTCTCTCGGGCCCACGGCCTCTGGATTGGCCGGCGAACGTGCACGTCGCGTGGGACTCCACCCCCAAGCGGATCCTCATACATGACCGGGAGGGTGAGCCTGCGGGCTACGTGGCGGCCGCGGGCCACGCGAGCGACCAGGAGAAACGGGACCTCTCTCGACTTCTTCCCGCTCCGAAGAGCGATCTGCCAGAAGTGGCGTTGCTGCACACTCAGGTGCACTCGTCCCTCGGAGCTGACGCGCATCACGCGTACGCACCCTCGGAGCTCACGTATCTCGTCCGTTCGGGCTACGACTACTGGGCGCTTGGCCATGTGCATGTCCGGCAGGAGCTGTCCCTGGACCCTCCGGTCGTGTACGCGGGAAGCCTTGTGGGGCGTACCCATACCGATACCGGGGCGCGTGGAGCGCTCCTGGTCGATGTCACCGACCGCGAGGCGCCCGAGATCTCTTTCCGGGCCCTGACGCCGATCCGGTGGGAGACGATCACCGTCGATCACTTGGAAGGGGCCGATTCCCTCGACCGGCTCGAGCAAAGCATCGGAGCCGTGTGGCGGTCGTTCCGCGACGGGCAGGCGGCCGCACGGGAAGTCGAGTGGATGGTTCGTGTCCAGCTCACCGGACCGTGCCCTCTCTGGAAGGAGCTCCAGGACGACGAGAACCGGGACGTGCTCGCTCGGGAGTTGGCGGAGGTGCTGGGTGCCCTCGATGTCGTTGTCATGGCGGACCGGCTTCACCCGGTCGTTGCGATCCACGAGCATCGCATCCGCACCGACGTGCTCGGCGAGACGCTGCGGCTCAGCGAATCGATCCGCCGGGGCGAGGCTCGGCTGACGGGGCTCGACGCCGGCACCCTCGCGGGTGTCGCTTCTGAAGACACGGCGGTCGTCGACGCGTACGTTCGCGAATTGCTGCGAGACGCAGAGGGGGAGCTCGCCGCACGTCTGCTCGGATCCGAGGGTGACGCGCCGTGAGGATCGAGCGCGTCCATGTGCGCGCGTTCGGACGGTTCAACAACTTCGACTCGGGCGCTGACGCCCTGCCCGGACTCGTCGTGGTGCTCGGCCCGAACGAAGCGGGCAAGTCGACGCTCTTCCACTTCCTTACCACGATGCTATATGGCTTTCACCCTGCCTCCAGGGAGGGAAATCCCTACCTGCCATGGAATGGTGAGGACGCCTGTGGCAGCGCGCGACTACGCCTGGACGGAGAGGGGTGTGCCGAGGTCGAGCGTCATCTGCGTTCGCAACCCGGGGGGAGACTCGCGATCGACGGGCGGGTCGATGAGGTACGCAATCGTGCCCTCCCGTGGGTCGATCATGTTCCGCGCGCGGTCTTCCGGCAGGTCTTCGCCGTCACGCTCGGGGATCTCGCGGGTCTGGACTCCGAGACGTGGGCGCGCATTCAGGATCGCATCCTCGGCTCGATGGGAGCGACCGACCTCTTGCCGGCCCGTAGCGTCGCGGACGTGCTCGAACACGAGGCGGGCGCGTTGTGGCGACCTCACCGACGCGGCAATCAGCGGGTCAGAAGACTGCAGGACCACATCCGCGCCCTGCGTTCACAGCGCCGACAAGCGCTCGAGCGCGATCGGGAGATCCGGTCGCTCGCCGAGGAGCTCGAGCGGACCCGGACCGAGTTGTACAACGCTCGAGAAGCGAGAGAGCGAGAGCGGGTCGCGGTGGAGCGCGTACAGACCCTGACCCCGATCCGAGCCCAGCTCCTCCGAATCACGACGCTTCGAGAGGAGGGCGGACCACGTGAGGCACTACAGTCGCTGCCGTCCGACCCGAGTGCGCACGTCAGGGACCTCGAGGCTCGGGTGCGCGAGCTGGCGGAGCGTGCATCGGAGACCGACCGGGATCTGCGAGAGCCGGAGGCCGCGGTCGCGAGCTACGACGAGAGAGCCCGGTCGCTACTCGAGCGCTCCGAGGAGGTCGAGTCCTTCCTGGCACTGGCGAGCGGCACCCTCGCGGACCGAGCGCGCCGTCAGGGGTTGAAGCAAGAGACGAGCGACCTCGCCCGTCGGATTGACGAGCTGGGCGCGGAACTCCTCGCCGTTCCTATCGCGGAAGCTCCGCAGGGAGCGATCTCGGCGCTGTCCACCCGGGCGCTGCGCGCCCGAGTCCACGATGCTCACCGGGCCCGCGACGAGCGCCTTGTACTCGACGGCGCCGATCCCGAAGCGGCGGGGGCCGGGAGTGCGATCCCTGCCGGTGCCGTGCTGATGACGCTCTTCGGAGTGACGCTGGTGGTGGCGGGCACGCTCTCGGGCCTCGCCACTTTGACGGCCCTCGGGGCCGCTGGTGGTGCGATCGGGCTCACGTTGTTGACCCAGTGGCAGAGAGCTCGAACCGCGCCCGCGTCCGGGGGGGCCGGGCGCAGTCCAGCCGCTGGACTCGCTCGAGCGCGGCAGCGGGAGCGGGAGACTCGCGACCTCGTTCTCGAGCTTCTGAAGGACATCCCCACTGAACCCGCTCTGCTCGACGAACCGTCGGAAGGCCTCGCCTCCGACTTCGAACGGCTTCAGGGGCTCATGAGAGATCACGGGGAGCGATCCGGGGAGAGAGATGAGCTCATGGAGCGGCTCGACCGGGTCGATGCGGGAGCGGCCGCTCTGGCCGGGAGTCTCGAGCTGGAGGTGCCTCTCCAGGCCGAGGCCCTGACCCACCTGCTCGACCGCGAGCTCCGGCGCGCGGAGCGACTCCGAGAGGGCGCGGCAGCGGCCGACCGCGAGCTACGACGCCTCCACCGCGAGCGGGATCGGCTCGTGACGGAACTCGAAGAAACGGAGGCCGCGTTGGGGGAGTTCACCAAGTGCATGACCGCCCTCGGAGGAGGCGAGCTCGAGCGGGGCGTCGATGCGACCACTGCACGGCTCGCTGCGCACATCCGAGCCGACGAACTCGAGGACGAGCTGGAGCGCACTCACCCTGACCTCGACGAAGTTCGCGACCGCATCGGCGCATCCGAGGAAGCCGGCGAGTCGTGGACCATCGTCGAGGACGACCTCGCCAGCCGCCGCGCTGGGGTCGAGCGGCTGAGTGAGCGAATAGAGCTACTGGCCACCCGCGCCAAGGGGCTCGACCGAGACATCGCGCACCTGCATGGAGAGGAAACCGTGGACGCCGTGGACGGCGAAATCGCGAGCCTCCAGGACGAAGAGGCGCGGCTCGTCCGGGAACGGGACCGACGCTGGGTGCTGGCCCAACTCATCCGTGACGCCGATCGGCGCTTTCGTGAGGAACACCAGCCGGACCTGATCCGGCGGGCGGGGGCGTATCTGAAGCACCTCACCGGCGGACGCTACGATCGCATCCTCGTCAACGAAGCAGGTGCGGGTGACATTTTTCAGGTGCTCGGGCCCGGCCTGCCAGCGCCAGTACCGCTCACGCCGCCGGTGTCCACTGGCACGCTCGAGCAGGCGTACCTCTCGCTGCGACTCGCGATCGTGGACCACCTCGATCAGGGAGGTGAGCGTCTTCCCCTCTTCGTCGACGAGGTCTTCGTCAACTGGGACCGAGAGCGACGCGGCCGGGGCATCGAGGTTCTGGACAGCCTCGCGCGCAACCGGCAGCTCTTCGTCTTCACCTGCCACCCGGAACTGGCCGAGCAGTTCAGCGGCTGCGGGGCCGCTGTGCTCGAGCTAGAAGGGTGAACGGAAAGGAGCTTCCCCTCCATGTAGAGACTCTGGGTCTGGAGCCCACGCCTCACGTGGACACCTTGCTCATGATCCACGGTTATGGAGCTTCCGCCTTCTCCTGGCGCTGTTGGGCACCGCGCCTCGCGGAGCGCGCCCACGTGGTGCTCGTCGACCTCAAGGGATCGGGGGCGGCGCCCAAACCGGACGACGGGCGGTACCGGCCGGAGGACCAGGCCGAGCTGCTCCATCGACTCGTTCTTCAACGAGACCTCCGCCGACTCACGATTGTCGGTCATTCGCTCGGCGGCGGAATCGCGATACTGCTGGCGCTGCTACTTCACGACGACGAAGAGGATAGACTCGCACGGCTCGTCCTCGTGGCTAGTGCCGCGTACGAGCAGCGACTGCCGCCCTTCGTCAGTCTGGCACGGTACCGCTGGATTGGGATCGCGCTCTTTCGACTGCTAGGCGCTCGGCTCGTGATCCGAAAGGTCCTGCGCTCCATCGTGTACGATCCGCAGGCGGTCGCGGGAAACCAGGTCGAAGGGTACGCGGCACCGCTGAACGACGCCGAAGCGCGGCGCGCGCTCGTCGAATCGGCGCTCCACATGGTGCCAGAGCGGATCGACGCCCTCAACGCTCGCTTTTCTGACCTGGAGGTGCCGGCGCTGATCCTCTGGGGACGACACGACCGTGTGGTCCCGCTGTGGGTCGGAGAGCGGTTGCTCGAGGAGCTGCCCAACGCGACCCTGCACGTTTTCGAAAAGTGCGGACACATGCCCGCCGAAGAGATCCCTGAGGAGTCGTTCGCGCGCCTCGCCACCTTCTTGGACGAGACCGCCGCTACCTGAGCCGCTCGCGAGCGAGCGTATAGAACATCTTCGCACCGACCTTGAGCGAGGTCGCGAGATTCCCTGAAATCTTCGATACGCCTTCGGTTCGACGCCGATGGGTCACCTCGACCTCGACGATCCGAAGCCCCGCACGCACCGCCCTAATCTGCATCTGCAGCGTCCAGCCCCAACTGCGGTCGTCCATGTGCAACGCCAGCAGCTCAGGGAACGATACGGCCCGGAACGGCGGCAAGTCGGTGAAGGAGTGGCGGAACAGCAGCTGGGTAAGGCCGAGTACGAGACGGTTGCCAAAACGCGCGTGTGGTAGGATCGTGCCCACGTTCCCATCGATGCCACGGCGAACGCCGAGCACCATGTCGGCCTCGCCCTTCTGGATCGGAGCGACCACGTGGGCTATCTCGTTCGGATCGTCGCTCCCGTCCGCATCGATGAATACGAGTACTTCGGGAGGCTGGGTCTGCCCCGAGAGATGCCGAATCCCGGCCAGGCACGCCGCACCGTAGCCTCGCTTGGCCTCGAAAACGACCTCGGCTCCGTGCGCCCGCGCGACCTCCGCTGTCCCGTCCGTCGAGCCGTTGTCCGAGACGACGACGCGATCGACGTAGTCGGGCAAGCTCGAGAGGATCCCGGGAAGCGACCTCTCCTCGTTGAGCGCGGGCATGAGCACAGCGGTTCGAGGCAGGGGATCGGATGACGGAATCATCGCACACCTATCCGTCCAAGCCCTGGCGCGTCCTGGCCATCGCCGGGGTGGTGGAGCTGGCGCTGCTCGGCGGACTCGGGTGGTGGCCGGGCGCGACCTTTCCGTGGATGGGGCTGCTCATTTTCGGTGGGGCGTTCGCGGCGTATGCCGTTGGCGCGAGCCAGGTTCTGCACACCCGGGGCGGACACCTCTACATCTGGGGCATCGCCATCGCAATGCGCGTGGTCCTGCTGCCGCTCACTCCCGAGCTGTCGGACGACATCTATCGATACCTGTGGGACGGTCAGGTGCAGCTCGCCGGCATCAACCCCTACCGCTACGCCCCTACCGCGATCGAGCTGTCGGAGATCCGCACCGTCTATCAAGGGCTGATCAACAACCCGGACGTGCCGACCATCTACCCTCCGCTCGCGCAACTCGCATTCCTCGCGATCGCGCTGGCGGGCGGCGCGATCTTCCAGGCGAAGCTGCTCTGGCTCGGGCTCGACCTCGGCACCGGCTGGCTGCTCGGGCGTGTCGCGTCCATCACAGGCCGTAGCCGGCGCCTCACGCAGTTGCTCTACCTCTGGTCCCCGCTGCTGGTAGTCGAGGTCGCGTGGAGCGGTCACCTGGAACCCCTCGGGCTCTTCGCGTTGGTGCTCGTGATCCTGTTGGCCCGCGCACCCATGAGCGCGGGGGCCGCGACCGCGTTGGCGGCGCTCACGAAGTTCGCGCCGGTTGTAGCAGTACCGGCACTCACCCGGAGGCTCGGCGTCCGATTCCTGGTGGGATTCGTGGCCACGGCCGCGCTACTGTACGCGCCCTACGCATTGGCGGGTCGCGGCCTGTTTGCGGGCCTCACTACGTTCGCGCAAGACTGGTGGTTCATGAAGGGCCCGTTCACGCTTCTCGAGGCCGTGCTGCCAGGGCCAATGGCGGCCCGGTACGCCGCGGGCGCGCTCGTCCTCGGCGTCGTCGCATGGACCACATGGCAGCGGTACCGGCCCGAACGCGCGCTCTTCTGGATCCTCGGTGCGGGCATGATCCTCACGCCGACGTTGCATCCGTGGTACGTGCTCTGGATGCTCCCGCTCGCTGCGTTACGCGCGAATCGCACGTGGATCTTGATGACTGGCCTCTCGTTCCTCGGATATTTCGGGCTGGCCACCTTCCAGGACACCGGCGAGTGGCCGCAGCCCATCCTGGTGCGCCTGCTGCTCTGGGTCCCCTTCCTCGTTCTGCTCGGAATCGATGCCGCCAAGCTCTGGTACGAGCGCGTACCCCTCCCCGCGCCGCTCACCGAGTGCCGCAGCGAGCCGCGCCCCACTTCCGGAGGCTAGCACCGGTAGCGCCAGACCCGCGTACCCGCTCAGAAAGAGAAGGATGAAGGGCAGCTGGCCCCAATAACGTCCGGCGATCGCGAGCGCGAGGTACGTCAGCATCAAGGCCACCATCATGCTCTTGCCCAGGTTATCCAGCCTCGCGGGCACGCTTGCATACAGCCCACCCCGCGCGCTCCCCGTCTTGGCTGTACGGACGAACGGGTCCCGATAGCCCGCCAGCCCGCGAAACACCGCCCGCGTAACGGGAATCGTGAGCCCGATGCCCAGGGCGAGCGTGCGCGCAACGCCCCGAACGAGGCCGGGGCCAGCGTGTCCACGCCTGCGGCCTGCGAACCAGTAGAAGATCATGAACGGAACGGTCGCCGCGGTGAAGATCAGCAGGTCCACCAGCAAGTACTGCTCGAGCCCAAGCGAGCGGCGAGCGATCGCGGACGGAAAGAGCAGCAGCGCCAACGCCCACGTGAGCGGATGCGCGACGTGCCCGCACAGGTGGATCACCGCCTCGGCCTTCACCGCAAAGGGATAGGAGCCGCGCAGCAGCGTTGGGAGGATCTTGCGAGCGGTCTGGATTCCGCCTTGAGCCCAGCGCCTCTGTTGCACCTCCAAGGCCTCGACCGTCGAAGGGATCTCGGCGGGCACCGCAACGTGGTCGAGGTATACGAAGCGCCAGCCGGCCATCTGCGCGCGATAGCTCAAGTCGAGATCCTCGGTGAGCGTATCGGCATGCCACCCCCCTGCATCCTCCAGACACCTTCGCCGCCACACGCCCGCGGTACCGTTGAAGTTGAAGAAGCAATCGCCGGTGTACCGTCCACCCTGCTCGAAAAGGAAGTGTCCGTCCAGAAGAAGCGCCTGCGCCTCCGTGAACCAGGTCTCGTCGCGATTCAGGTGGTCCCACCGAGCTTGCACCATGCCCACGGACGGGTCGCGGAACGGCGGCAGAAGGTCGCGCAGGAGGTCTGGAGGTGGGACGAAGTCGGCATCGAGGACGAGCAGATATTCGCCCTTCGCCACCGACGTCCCCTCAGCAAGAGCCCCCGCTTTGAAGCCGTCTCGATGGTGGCGCGTGATGTGCATCACATCGACGCCGCGGGCCCGCCAATACGCGACCCGCTCTTCCACGATCCAACGCGTCGCGTCGTCGGAGTCGTCGAGCACCTGCACCTCGAGCAGCCGCGCGGGATAGTCGATCAGGCACACGGCGTTGATGAGCCGGCTGACGACATGTCGTTCGTTATAGATCGGGAGCTGCACGGTTACGTGCGGGAGCTGCTCCTCCGGCCATTCCGTGACGTGTTCGGACCGACTCCGACCCGACAGAAGGAGCAGGAACATCCGGTGGAGCGCAAAGGGGACCAAGAACGCCAGCACTCCCAAGGTGAGGGCCATGACGAGCAGAGCGACGGTATCTGACATGCGACCCTCCAATCCCCCTTCACATTCGCCGGTTCCGGCCTTAGCGGCCCCCTGGTAGAAGTACAGCGGGCTAGTTAGATCGAGCACTTCGTCCCAGAAACGTCATACTCGAAGTGGTGAACGGGCAACCCGCCCCAGTCACTACTTTAGCGCCGCACGCTCGAATACCTCGAGCATCGCCGACTCCCATGGCGACTCCAGCACGTTTCCCGCCGCAAATTCGTGTGCCTGTGGATAGTCCGTTGCACGAATACGCTTGGCGGCCGCCGCCAGATCGTAAGGCGTGTGCCGCTGCTCGACACCGGGTCCCAGTAGAATCCAATACGCGCCTGGTGCCTCGAAGGGCATGCCCACGCTCCCAGCGTTCACGACGTGTTCGACCCCTGCTTGGCGCATGTCTTCGAGTACGGCCTCGAGCGCCGGCAGGTTGCCGTGAATATCGTAGATTGCCGCAACACGCTTGGCCGAGGCGGTCGAGTCGCTCATGGGAGGTCCTCGTCCGTGTCTTCAGCATATTGCGCCCAGGGATCGGCCCCACCGGGCTCGTAGCCCTTGCAGTCGATCACCGGGAGCAGTGGATACTTCGGGAATCGTGGATCGTCGTTCGATCGGCCACAAAGATAGAACCGCGAGCCCTTTCGGTTCCCTGTCACTCTGTGGTGCACGCAGTCCCGGCACTGGCCGACCGCGTCGAAGGCGCGAGCATCGCCGGGGGTCACGCGCGGATGCCGACATCGATCGCTCTCTCGGCCAGAACGGCCCGAAGATCGATCGGCATGGGCCTCGCCGGGACCGGCTGCTGCACAGCCTCGAACACCTCGGGGCCCACCTCGTAGCAGCGACCACAGATCGCCGGCCCCAGATGCATGGGCACTCGGGCGGCGTCTGTGCCTACGGAGACCTCGCGAAGGTGCATCACTCGCACTCCTACGCGCCAGCCATTCGCGGTAGTTTTCGGGTTTATGGACAACCCACTCTTCGACAGTCTGAACACCGCCCATGCTCAGGCGATGTTCGAGGAATACGCGCGTAACCCCGAAGGGGTCCCGGCGGAGTGGCGCACGCTCTTTGAGACCCGAGGCAAGCAGGCGGTAGCGGAGGGACTCTTCGTCCCCGACGCACTCAACGGTAACCGGGCCGGTACCGTCGAGGCCCCGCCGGCCACTCAGGCGTCGCCGACTTCGCAGGCGGCCGAACACCTCCGTCGGGCGTTGCCGGTCGTCTCTCGTGCCACCGCTTTGGTGCAGGCGTTCCGCGACCACGGGCACCAGCTAGCGCGTATCGACCCGCTGGGCAGCGAGCCGGCCGGACACCCACAGCTCACGCCGGCCTTCTTCGGAACCTCGCTGGAGGAGCTGGCCGAGCTGCCCGCCTCGCTCGTCATGGACGAGAACGACGAGGGCCGCTCCGTCGCGGACGCGCTCACCGATCTCGAGGAGATCTACGCAGGCAGCATCGGCTACGAGTTCGAGCACCTCGACGACCATGTGAAGGTGGACTGGCTTTGGCGGCAGATCGAATCACGGAGCCACCTGCCGGAGATGAGCCCCGAGGAAAGGCGCGCGCTCCTCCATCGCCTCTCGGAGACGGAAGGTATGGAGCAGTTCCTACACCGCGCCTACCTGGGCCAGAAGCGCTTCTCGCTGGAGGGAAACGACGCGTTGGTACCCATGTTGGATCTCGCTATCGAACTCGCCGCTCGCAAAGGCGGCCGTGAGGTCGTACTCGGCATGGCACACCGGGGCCGCCTGAACGTGCTTACGCACACCGTCGGCGTGTCCTACGGTGAACTGCTCGCAGAGTTCGAGGGCCCGTCGTACAAGGGCGGACAGCTCGACATCGCCGGCACCGGGGACGTGAAGTACCACCACGGCGCCCGGAGCGAGCGTGAGATCGACGGCGTCGGCACGATCCTGGTCCGTTTGGTGCCGAACCCGAGCCATCTCGAGTTCGTGAACCCCGTCGTCGCGGGAATGGTGCGCTCGAGACAGTTCGACAGCGGCAGCAAAGGTGCGGAGCCCAACTTCCACGCAGTCGTCCCGATCCTCATGCATGGGGACGCCGCCTTCGCGGCGGAGGGCGTGGTCGCGGAGACGTTGAACATGTCGCGCCTCGTGGGATACACCGTGGGCGGCACCATCCACGTCATCGTCAACAACCAAGTCGGCTTCACCACCGATCCATGCGATAGCCGCTCGACTGTGTACTCGAGCGACCTGGCCAAGGGCTACGGGATCCCCGTCGTGCACGTCAACGCTGACGACGCTGAGGCGTGCCTCGCCGCGGTCCGGCTCGCCATGATGTACCGGGCTCACTTCCAGGATGACTTCCTGATCGACCTTGTCGGGTATCGCCGACACGGCCACAACGAGGGCGATGAGCCCGCGTACACGCAGCCGCTCAAGTACAAGAAGATTGCCGAGCACCCGACCGCTGGAGCGATCTACGCGGATCGGCTCGCGGCGGAGGGCGTCTTCAGCGCGGCGCGAGCTCAAACGATGCGAGAAGAAATCGCGAGTCGTCTGCGCGACGCTCACGATCACGTGCGTGCATACGAACCGGTAGGCGACGACGGGCCCGACGACGATCGCGAAGTGCCGGTGGTGCCCGAGAGCACCGGCGTCGACCTCGAGCTGCTCTCCCGGATCAACGACACGACGCTCGAGCTGCCCGACGGCTTCACGCCTCATCCGAAGCTGTGGAGGCAGTTGGAGCGCCGCGCCAACGCCTTCGATCTCGAGCGTGCGCTCGACTGGGGCCACGCGGAGACATTGGCGCTCGGTTCTCTGCTCGCGGCGGGAATCCCGATCCGCTTCACAGGCCAAGACATCCAGCGCGGCACGTTCAGCCATCGACACCTGACGCTACATGATGTGGAGACCGGCGAAGAGTTCACGCCGCTCCAGCAGGTCTCGGACGCGCGACTGGAGCTCTATAACTCGCCGCTGACCGAGACCGCGGTGATCGGCTTCGAATACGGCTACTCCGTCGGTGCCGATACCGACGTGGTGCTGTGGGAGGCCCAGTTCGGGGATTTCGTGAACGTCGCGCAGGTCATGATCGATCAGTTCCTGTCGTCGGGGCGGGCGAAGTGGGGACAGTACTCGCGCCTGACACTGCTGCTCCCACACGGATACGAAGGGCAAGGACCGGAGCACTCGAGCGCCCGCCTCGAGAGATTTCTCCAGATGTGCGCCGAGGAGAACATGCGGGTCACCTACCCGACGACCCCGGCCCAGTACTTCCACTTGCTCCGCCGCCAAGCTCTCCGACGTCCTGAGCGCCCGATGATCGTGATGACCCCGAAGAGCCTATTGCGACACCCGCTGGCTTCGTCCACCGTCGCCGAGCTTACCGAGGGTGGATTCCAGCACGTTCTGGACGATCCGACCGTCGCGGATCCGACCGCCATCGAGCGAGTCGTACTCTGTAGCGGCAAGGTCTACTACGATATCCAGGCCCACGAGCGCCGCGCCGACGCGACCTCGACGGCGGTGGCCAGGCTGGAGCTGCTCTACCCGTTCCCGGGAGGCGCCCTCACAGAGCTGCTGGCCCGCTACCCGAGCCTCAACGAGGTGGTGTGGACGCAGGAGGAGCCGCGCAACATGGGTGGGCTCACCTTCATCGGGCCGCGGCTGCGGGGTGTGGTACCACGCAAGGTGCCGCTGACGTACGTGGCGCGGCCGGAGCGCGCGAGCCCCGCGGGGGGAAAGGCGAAGAACCATGCGGCGGAGCAGGCACACTTGGTGCTGCAGGCGTTGGGGCTCGAGGGGTAGTCACTGTAGTCCTTCCCAGACCTCCCCACTACCTTGCCGTTCCCATGAAACTGCCCTTCGAGCTAGTCCGGCCCCTCATCTTCTTCGATCTCGAGACCACGGGTCTCGATGTGAAGAACGACCGGATCGTCGAGCTTGCGCTCATCAAGGTCACGCCCCAGGGGGACGTGCTCGAGCGCGTGCGACGGTACAACCCCGGCCTGCCGATTCCCCCTGAGGCCACGGCCGTTCACGGCATCGCCGACGACGACGTCGCCGACGAGCACCCGTTCTGCCGAACCGCCAGGAGCCTCAACGACGAGCTCCTCGCGGGCTGCGACCTATGCGGGTTCAACATTCGGCGCTTCGATCTGCACATGCTCATCGCGGAGTTAAAGCGCTGTGACATTCGCTTCACGCTCGACGGCCGTCGGGTGCTCGACATGCAGAACATCTTCCACCGCGAGGAGCCACGAGACCTCTCCGCCGCGGCACGCTTCTATTTGGGCCGTGAGCACGAAGAGGCGCACACCGCTCTGGGCGATATCCGGACATCGGCAGCGGTGCTCGCTGCCCAGCTCGAGCGGTACCCGCACATCCCGCGGGACCTGGATGCGCTGCACGCCTATTGCGACGAGTTCTCTCCGTTCCGCACGGAGGTCGACCGCTGGTTCAGCAGCGCCGAAGAAGGACGTGTCTTTCGGTGTGGGAAGCACAAAGGCCAACCGCTAGCGCGGGTCACGGCCGAGGCGCCGGACTACTTGCGTTGGATGCTCGGCGTCGAAGACATGGACGAGGACGTGCTGAGCATCATCCAGGAAGCCGTCACCGCTGTCACGCCACCCGAATTACCGCTTTCAGACCCGAGCAACGGGGGCGAATCAGCATGACGTGCATGAGCGGTCTCTCCAGCACGCTGCTAGCTTTCGTCGCGGTCGCTGCGACCACTCAATCGCTGTCGGCTCAGACGCCGATCACGAGCGAGGACATGGTCGACTTCCACCCTAGAGTGATCGGCCCCGCGGTAACCGGGGGGCGGGTGCACGACGTAGAGGCGATCCCGGACGACCCTTCGACGATCTATGTGGCCTCCGCCTCCGGAGGCCTTTGGAAGAGCGTCAACCGCGGCCAGACGTGGACGAACGTTTTCGACGACAATCCGGTGAGCACGTTCGGGGACGTGGCGCTCGCTCCCTCCGACCCCGAGATCATCTACGCGGGGACGGGTGAGCAGCAGAACCGGCAGAGCTCATCGTATGGAAACGGCGTGTACCGCTCGGACGACGGCGGCAGGACGTGGCGACACCTCGGGCTGGAGAAAACGCGGCACATCGGTAGGGTGCGCATCCACCCCATCAACCCCGACATCGCGTACGTGGCGGCTTTGGGGAATCTGTGGGCGGCTTCCGCGGAGCGCGGCGTCTTCAAGACCAGCGACGGCGGCCGCTCGTGGCACAAGGTTCTGTACATCGACGAATACACCGGGGCTGTGGACCTCGTGATGGACGCCTCCGACCCCAACACGCTGTATGCCGCAACATATCAGCGGCTACGTCGCGCGTGGGGCTTCAACGGTGGCGGGCCCGGAAGCGGCATCTACAAGACCATCGACGGGGGAGCCAACTGGAACGAACTCGAAGGCGGGCTGCCCGCAGGTGACAAGGGTCGCATCGGCATCGCGATCTCGGAGTCCAACCCGCAGGTGCTCAACGCGCTCATCGAGCATCCCGACGAGGACCTTCAGGGCACCCACTGGAAACGGCGGGCTCACCTGGGAGCGCGTGAACGCTCTCAATGGTCGCCCCATGTACTACTCGCACATCTTCATCGACCCGAATGACGAGAACCGAGTCTACGAGCTCGTGACAGACTCTTACGTGAGCCGTGACGGCGGCCGATCCTTCACGGAGATCGCCCGGCGGCCTACGTACGACGTCGGGATGCACGCGGACCACCACACACTCTGGATCGACCCGAACGACTCGGAGCACCTCTACCTGGCGGGGGACCCCGCTTGCACGAGAGCTACGACGGGGGAGCGAATTTCCGGAGAATCAACAACTTCCCCATCGCCCAGTTCTACGCGCTCGCCGTCGACATGCGTGATCCGTACTGGGTGTATGGGGGGCTCCAGGACAACCATTCGTTCATGGGGCCGTCCGAGACGCGCCGCTGGGCCGGCATCCTCAACGACGATTGGATGCAGTCCGGGTTCGGCGATGGCATGTACTGGGCAGCCGACCCACGGGATGCCCGATACTCGTACGGCAGCTCGAGCGGCGGCAGCTACTTCCGCTACGACACGAGGACAGGCGACATGCTCGGCATCTCGCCGATCGAGCTGCCCGGAGAGAACTACCGCTTCGACTGGACGTCGCCGATGATGCTCTCCCAGCACGATCCGGACGTGCTGTACGTGGCCGGCAATCGACTCTTCATCTCCCGCAACCGCGGCTCGTCGTGGCAGCGCACGGCGGACCTGAGCCGGCAGATCGACCGCGACGAGCTCGACATGATGGGGGTCAAGGGTCACGACATCACGATCTCGAGGAACCACGGCACGGGCAGCTTCGGGGAAGCCGTGACCCTAGCAGTCCGTGGAAGAAATAGGTTCCCAGCGGATGATGGGTGGGAGAGAAGGCAGACACGCGGGCGGGGGCTGTGTTGTTGTGCAAGAAGCGGGTTTTGGGGTCTGACGAGGCGATATTCGGCCCAAGGAAGGCGAAATAGCGCCGAATACGGCGGAAAAAGCGCGAGACGCGGGTTGTAACCTGAGTTGCGAGCGCAGCTTGTACGGTAGCGAGGCCCTGTAACGCACGGGGGGTTCCAACCCCGAACCGCTTGCGCATGAGAAGGCCGAGGTTGAAGGCCGCCGCGTGGATCAACATCCGTTTTCGAATCTCCTCCTGGCCCCGTATGTGGACGCGACGCAGCCCTCCGGTCACAAGCAAGTGCGCAAACCCCCGCTCCACCTTCTCGCCGCGCTGGCGCAGCAGCCGCATCCCCCGGTTGCCGCGGATCCGGCGGCGGTTGTCGTAGGTCGGCTTCTGCGCGTCCCGGTTGTTCTTCCATTTCCGGCGCCCGCGGTTGGGCTCGCTCACATAGCTGCGCAGCTCCCGCTCCTTCACGCCCGTCATGGTCTTGTTCGAGTGGTAGCCTTTGTCGGCCACCACTTCCTCGGGCTCTACCTGCACTACTTCCAGCTGCCGCTCTGCCTCGTCCAGCGTGTTGGGCAGCGACGCCACATCTCCCCCGTCCATCGTCTGCACCGTCACCGCCACAAGCGCACCGGTCTCCATGTCGACCGCCTGCTCCAACTTGTGCGCCAGGCGCGTCCTGCCGTCCTTCATCTTCGTGATCCGCGCCTCCGGGTCGTGCGGATGCACCCAGTCCTTGTTCGAGCCCTTCTTCGGACGCTTCCGGTCCAGCGTCGTCAGATCCTTGCGCGTCGGCGTCTCGATCCCCGACGCCCGGGCCACCTGCTCCAGCCATTCATCGTAGCCCAACCCGTCGTCGCGCCGCACGATCGTGCGCATCGCCGCATTCGCCTCCAGCGTCGTCGAGTCGACGCCCAGCGTCTTGCCGCTCAGCAACCCCGACCCCTTCAGCAGCTCCAGCACCCGCCCGAACACCGCCGCGTGCGCTTCCACGCTCAGGCGCTTGCGCGTCTTCGACAGGGTCGAATGCTCCGGCGGGTTCTTCGCCCACCCGTATCCCAGAAACTCACGCAACGACAACGAGTCCCCACACCGCCAGGCAATGCCCCGCTCCGAGCCGATCCCTTCCAGGTAGCCCACCATCATCATTCGGAAATACACCCCGGGAGCAATCCCCGGCCGACCCCGATTGTCCGCGTAGAACTCACGGCATGCCTCTTCCGCGAACTCGTCAAACCCGCTTTTCGCCAGAAGCTCGTTCAAGGCCCGGTAGAACGGGTTGTCCAAGGCCCGAATCTCGCTCGCCACCACGAACATCTCGCCCTGCCGAGCCTCGGGCCGCTTGCCTACCGCCATCGCCGTCCTCGCTGCAAAAACCCTCGTGTCCTCCTGATTTAACACAACAGCGATGACCGGACTTTATCCACGGTCTGCTAGACGAATCACCCGTCGACCTGAGCGTGCTGTGGGTGGGTTTCGACGACGGCAACCTGCAAGTGAGCCGCGACAACGGAGCGACGTGGAGCGAGGTCTCCCGCAACGTTTTCGGAATCACGGACGGCACGTACGTGAGCCGTATCACAGCCTCGTATCGCTCGCGGGGCACGGCGTACGCCGCCTTCGACGGTCACCGCGACGGAGACTCCGCTCCCTACGTCTACCGCACGGAGGACTTCGGCGGGTCGTGGCAGCCGCTTCACTCGATGCTGCCAGAGCTGGGCGTCGTGAACGTGATCATCGAGCACCCCGACAACACCGACGTGCTCTTCCTCGGTACCGAGCACCACGCGTTCGCAAGCACGGACGCTGGCACGAGCTGGGCCGAGATCCCCAACCTGCCGACTACGCACTACGACGACATGCTCATCCACCCGCGCGACAAGGACCTCGTGCTCGCGACGCACGGCCGGTCCTTCTGGATCCTGGACGACACCCGCGCGTTCGCCGAGTGGGGGAACGCCTCCGGCCCAGTGACGGTTTTCTCGGCCGACCGGGGCACGATTCAGGTCTACCGCAAGGACACCTCGTACCGCGGGCAGGCCGCGTTCGCCGGCACGCATCCGGTCGATGGCGTCGAGATCACATACAGGCTGGGCGCGGGCGGCGGTGGCGTCACTCTGACGGTCACGAACGCCATGGGCAGCACCGTCCGCGAGATGCGGGTCCCTTCCCCGGCGGGCACCCACCGGGTCAACTGGGATCTGCGTCACTCGATCTCTGGCCGCCCCGACACCTGGCAGCGGTTCACAGACCACGAGCTCGCCCGCCCGATCGCGGATCGTGGGCCATGGGTCTCGCCGGGTTCGTACACGGTCACGGTGCATGCCCGCCGCACCAGGGCGTCCACTCGAGTGGAGGTGCGAGGCGACCCGGAGATGCCGATCACGGTCGCGATGTACGAATCACGAGAGCGCTTCATGCTCGACGCGCTCGCGCTCACCGACGAGATCGAGACCTACAGGCGGGCGAACGGCTATGGCGGAGGTGGCTGCGGCCGAGGCGGCCGCATCAGTCGCCCCCCGATGGACACGCCTGCCGGCAAGCTCCACGCGGCAGCCTGCACGGTGGAGGACGTGTACGAGGCGCTCAACGGCGATGGCGTGCGACCGGGAACGCTCTATCCGCCCACGGAGGGCCAACGCGTTGCCGTGCAGCGCGCGCGCGCGCTACTCGAGGAAGTGCGCCGAGGTTAGCGGCCCCTCATCTTTGCTGACAAACTGACCCATACCAGGATTCACCGTCATGCTCTTCTACGCCCACTCGGGCCTTCGCTACTTGGTGCTCTTGGCCGGCGTCCTCGTCCTGGGCTACGCCGGATACGGCCAGGCCACGAAGCACGAATACGACAAGACCATGAGGATTTTGGCTGCCGTCTTCACGGGCGCGATCGACCTCACGGCGCTTGTTGGAGTGGCTCACCTGTTCAGCGGAGTATTCTACCCGCAGCTATCTGGGCACATCGCGTCGATGGTGCTCGCGGCGACGGTGGCCCACGTGGTCTCGGCGGTGATGAAACGCCGCCCCATCGAGGAGCGGACCTTCCTGCCGCACATCGTTGCCACGATGGTAGTACTGGCGCTCGTCTCCGTTGGCATCATGGCGATCGGACGCCCGATCCTCGGCTGACATCGCGCCCACCTCCTAGCCGTGCCCATGACTCCAATCCCGCCACTCGGTCCTCTCGAGGAACTCCCCACCGCTATCCGCACCGCCGGCCCGCGCGATCTCGGACTCGTGATGGGGGGCGGTGGCGCTCGAGCGGCGTACCAGGTGGGTTTTCTGAGGTACGTCGCCCGCAATTTTCCCGAGCTGCAGGTTCCGTACGTCACCGGCGCCTCCTCCGGGGCGATCAACGCCGCGCTGATCGCGTCGCATCACGGAAGTTTCCTGCAGGCGGTGGGGGAACTCAGTCAGTTGTGGGGCAACCTCACCGTCGAAGACGTCTTCAACGTCGATGTCCGCTCGCTCACCATGAACGGCTTCCGGTGGCTTCGCCAACTGGCATCCGGCGGAATGGGAGGTGCGCCGCCGGTGAGGGGGCTGGTCGACACAGAGCCTCTACGGAACCACCTGACCGAGGTGATGCACGCGGTCGACGGCGAGCTCACGGGCGTGCGCTACAATCTGGAGCGTGGCCGCCTGAAGGCTGTCGCGATCAGCACGTCGAGCTACTCGACCGGACAGTCGGTCACCTGGGTGCAGGGATCCGATATCCACGAGTGGCAGCGCCCCAGGCGAAGGGCGGTGACCGCGGTGATGACCGTCGAGCACGTGCTGGCTTCCGCCGCGCTGCCGCTCGTCTTCCCCGCGGTCCGACTCGAAAACGCGTGGTACGGCGACGGTAGCATCCGCCTGACCGCCCCCCTCTCGCCCGCGCTGCACTTGGGAGCCCGTAAGATACTTGCGATCTCGACCCGCTACGACCGCAACCAGGACGAGGCCGAGGAGCCCATCATCTACGGGTACCCTCCCCCGGCACAAGTGGCGGGTGCCCTGATGAACTCGATATTCCTCGACCTGCTCGACCACGACGCGGCTCGGCTCGAACGGCTCAATCAGCTACTCGAGAGCATACCGATGGAGAAACGAGACGGCTTCAGGCCGGTCCGCCTGTTGACGCTCCGGCCCTCACAAGACCTCGGGAGGCTTGCGTACGAGTACGAGTTCCAGCTGCCCAGGGTCTTTCGCTTCCTCACACGCGGATTGGGAACGAAACAGATGCGCAGCCCTGACTTCTTGAGTCTGATACTCTTCCAACCCGACTATCTCCAGAAGCTGATGGAGGTCGGCGAGGCTGACGCCGAGGCACGGGGCGTAGAGATCCGGGAGTTCCTGCACGAGGACGAATAACGCGCGCCCGGGGAGCCAAGTAGACCGGCCCCGTATTAGATTTACCACCATGGCAGACCACAAGCAGCTCGCCACCGAACTCGAGGCCCGTGAGGTCGCCGAGTACGCTCGCGAGCAGGACTGGGAACGACGCAGTTTCGCGCGCTCTCTCTTCGAAGGGCGATTCGAGCTGGATCTGATCCACCCGCACCCCGTGCCTGACCCAGAAGAGCAGGAGCGGGCGGCGGATTTCCTCGCGCAGCTGGAGGCGTTCTCCCGAGATCACATCGACGGAGACCAGATCGACCGCGACCGCCATGTCCCCCAGGAGGTCCTGGACGGACTCGCGGAGCTAGGCGCGTTCGGCATCAAGATCCCCCGCGAGTATGGCGGACTCGAGCTGTCGCAACTCTCGTACAATCGGGCACTCATGGTCGTCTCATCGCGATGCGGCTCGACCGGGGCGTTTCTGTCGGCGCATCAGAGCATCGGCGTACCGGGGCCACTCCTGAAATTCGGGACAGACGAGCAGAAACAACGGTACCTCCCGCGGCTCGCCGGGGGAGCACTCTCTGCGTTCGCGCTAACCGAGGCTGACGTGGGGTCGGACCCCGCGAACATGTCCACGACCGCAACACTCGCTGAGGACGGATCGCACTGGATCCTGAACGGCGAAAAGCTCTGGACGACCAACGGGCCGCGGGCTGATATCATCGTCGTCATGGCGCGCACGCCGACTCCCGAAGGCTCTCGGCACAAGCCGATCACCGCGTTGATCGTCGAGACCGAGTGGGCGGGAGTCGAAACCGTACGCGAGTGCACCTTCATGGGCCTCAACGGACTCTCGAACGGAGTCCTTCGTTTCACGGACGTGAAGGTTCCGCGCGAGAATCTGCTGTGGGCAGAGGGCAAGGGACTGAAGCTCGCGCTCATCACGCTGAACACCGGCCGGCTTGCGCTGCCCGCGTTCTGCGCGGCGGCCGGCAAGGGCGCGCTCGAGATGTGCCGAGATTGGGCCGGGTCCCGCGTTCAGTGGGGCCGTCAGGTGGGCAAGCACGACGCGATCGCACAGATGCTCGGCAGGATGACCGCTGAGACGTTTGCCATGGAGGCGGTAGTCGAGCTCACCTCGGGCATGGCGGACTCGAAGACCTTCGACATTCGACTCGAAGCCGCAATCGCGAAGCTGTGGGCATCTGAAACCGGATGGAAGATCGTGGACGACGCGCTGCAGGTCCGAGGAGGCCGCGGCTACGAGACCCATGCCTCGTTGCTCGCGCGCGGAGACACACCGTACCCCGTCGAGCGCTACCTGCGCGACATGCGCATCAACACGATCTTCGAGGGTTCCTCCGAGATCATGCGGCTGTTCATCGCCCGTGAGGCCGTGGACACCCATTTGAGCATCGCGGGCGACCTCGTCGACCCGAAGGCGTCGGCTGGTAAGAAGCTGGCCGCACTCTTCCGTGCGTGCGCGCACTACGCTTGGTGGTACCCGACGCGTTTCCTCGGCTGGGGCTTTTGGCCGCGTTACGCATCCTTCGGCCCGCTCGCAGGCCATCTGCGTTTCGTCGAGCGGACTTCTCGCAGGCTCGCTCGTTCGACCTTCCACGCCATGGTCCGCTTCGGGCCCGCGCTCGAGAAGCGCCAGGCAGTGCTCGGCAGGATCGTCGATATCGGGGCGGACCTGTTCGTAATGGCGGCCTCCCTCGTGCGCGCAAAGATGCTCACAGATCGAGGCAGTGATGAGACTGGGGCGACCGCTCTCGCAGACCTTTTTTGTCGGCACGCTCGACGCCGAATCGCGGAGCGCTTCGACGCCCTGTTCAACAACGACGACATGGCGACGTACCGGGTCGCGAGACGGTTACTGGGGGGCGAGTTCGAGTGGCTCGAGCGCGGCATCGTCTCGCTCGAGTCGTACCGCCAGCAGGTCGCGGCGGGCGTGGCCGCGGATACCGCGTCCGAGCCTTCAGTCCGGGAACCGATGCCTACAGGCTAGTCCAGATGCTTCACAGACGTGCGTTCACCGTGACCGTCGCGTGGACTCTCCTCCTGTTGTATCTGGGGAGCGTCGTGCACGCGACGGAGTCGAGCCTGGCCTGCCCCGATTGGCCCACTTGTTTCGGCACCATACTTCCCGAGATGTCGGGCGGCGTCTTCTGGGAGCACCTCCACCGCCTCGTCGCGGGAGGGCTCCTGCTCATGTTCGGTCTCGCGACATGGCTGGCCAGAAAGGAAACCGCCGACTGCCCGTGGATCTTCAAAGCCTGCCTGGCAGGGATGGCGCTACTCGTCATCCAGGCGGCGGTCGGGGGACTCACCGTCATCTACCAGCTGCCGGACCTGGTGTCGACCACCCACCTGGGCTTGGCCCTGCTGTTCCTGGTATTGGCCACCGTCCTCGCGTCCGCGACGAGCTGGTCACGGGAAGCCTCACCGCTGGACGCCGGGGTCGCGGGCCGGGTCATCAAGTTCGCCACGGCAGTAACCGTCCTGGTCTTTCTCCAATCCGTGATCGGTGGGCTCGTTCGCCACGCCGACGCGGGCATGGCGTGTCCAGACGCCCCACTCTGTCTCGGCCGCCTCGTTCCGCCGCTCGTGAACACGCCCATCATTCTCCACTTCGGGCACCGGGTGGTCGGGATGCTCGCACTCGTAGCGCTCGTGTGGCTCGCGATCTGGGTCGTGCGCCACGGCACGACCGCCGCCGTACGCACGTCGGTGCTGCTCGCCGCCGGTCTGGCCATCGCCCAGGTGTCACTGGGCTTTCTATCAGTACTCACGGTGCTGGCCGTGATTCCGGTCTCCTTCCACACGCTGGGCGCCGCCGCTCTGCTCACCGCCCTCGTCCACTTGGTGACACTCGCACGTGTGGCCGCCGAGACTCCCACACGGGCTTCACAGACCCAGGCGGCCTGAGCGTCTCGTGGATCGCGCTCACATCGGGGACATGCTCGCACTCGTCAACGCGAGCCTGAACGCGACCAGCGCCGTGGCGCTCTTCACCGGGTTCTACTTCGTGAGGCAGAGGTCTCTGCACATGCACCGCAGGGCGATGCTGATCGCCCTCACCACCTCGGCCCTCTTCTTGACCTTCTACGTGACCCGCGTCGCGTTCACGGGCATCCACGAATTCGCCGGCGAGGGAGCGGCAAGGGCCGTGTACTTCTCGATCCTGTTCTCCCACATCGCGCTCGCGGTGTTGGTCG
Source organism: Longimicrobiales bacterium (assembly GCA_965197725.1). Taxonomy (GTDB): domain Bacteria; phylum Gemmatimonadota; class Gemmatimonadetes; order Longimicrobiales; family Gaopeijiaceae; genus UBA1138. The sequence goes on along the minus strand of CBDANQ010000055.1, from coordinate 36,486 downwards.
TTCCGCTCGCGCTGCGCCTCGTGTATCTCGTCAGGCGACGCCGCTTCCGGAATCACGCTCGGCTCGCGCGCTGGACCTTTCCCATCTGGGCGTACGTTTCGGTGACCGGTCTGGTCGTCTACGTGCTCCTTTACCAGGTGTACGGATACAGGTGAGCGAGAGCCCTTCCGGGGGTCGCCGGCTCGGATACCTGGAGGCGATCGTAGCGGCGTGCCTCTGGGGGTCCTCCGGCATCTTTGCTGTGCACCTCTTCCGCATGGGTGTGCCGCCCGAGAGTGTGGCTCTGCTTCGTCCAGTGGTCGGCGCGCTCGTCTTGGTTTCCGTGTTCGGCGTCCTACGCCCTGCGTCGTTGCGCGTAAGCCGCACCGGACTTCTCGTTCTCGGGCTCGGAGGTGGTGTCGTGTTCGGCATCTTCCAGTTGGCATACCAGCTGTCGACCGATGCGGTCGGAGTGCCCACGACTGTCGCGCTGCTGTACTTGGCACCGGCGGTCGTGGTCGCGGCAGCGGGGCCGCTCCTGGGCGAGTGGCCTACCCGCACTCGGGTGACTCTCGTGGTCGTGACGCTCTTCGGCGTTTGGCTCTCCGTCGCGGGCGCCGATGACGTTCCGGCGACTTTCGGTTCCGCCGGACTGGCCTGGGGAGCGCTGGCCGGCCTCAGCTATGCCGCCTACACGCTCCTCGGTCGCTTCGCGAGCCCGCGTTATGGCGCCGTGCCTACCGTGGTCTACAGCACGATCGGCGCGTGCGTCATCCTCACCGCGACCCTCCTGTCCACCGAGGGCACAATCAAGCTTCCGGACACCGGAACCGCGTGGGGGCTAATCTTTGTTTTCGGCGCCGCCACGATCGCACTCGCCCAGTTCCTATGCTTCGATGCATTGGCGAGGATCGAGGCGAGCCGAGCCTCTCTCGCGACGGCGATCGAACCGGCCGTGGCCGCGTTGCTCGCAACCCTACTTCTGGGCCAGGGTCTGCGGTCCGTGGGTTGGCTTGGAATCGTGTTGGTGGTCTCGGGCGTTGCCGGCGTGGGAGTGACACGGCACCGCGCAGGTCCGTAACCGGCGCAGGTCAGTTACGCGCGAACGATACCTCGACCTCAGCGCCACCGTCCGGGACGTTGCGTAGCTCCACGCGTCCCCCCATGCCCTCGATGAGTGTACGTGCGTGGGGCAGACCCAGCCCGAGCCCCTCCCTCGACGTCGAGTAGAACGGGTCGAACGCCCGCTTGAACGCCTCCTCAGTAAAGCCCTCGCCGCGGTCTCGCACGGTGACCAGAGCGCGACCGTCGACGGCTTGGACCGTAACGTCGACCGTCGTGCCACCTCCGAAGCGGCCGGCGTTGTGGAGGATGAGGTACAGGCTGTCCATGAGCACTTGGGCATTCACAGTGGCGCGCACCGAGGCCTCCGCCAATTGGATCCGTACTCCCACGTCCTGGTCCGCGGCAAAGTCGCGAGTCACGCGCTGCACCAGCGGCACGAGGTCGTGGCCTTCGCTCTCGCCGGCGGGCTCCTCAAGAAAGAAGTTTAAGTCCTCAAGGGCGCCGAGCGCGCGCTGGATGCGTTCACGCAACTCACCGGCACGTGCCTCGCGACCTGCGCCCGCGAGCGGACCGCGCACGCTCGCATCCAGGAACACGCTCACGCGTCCGATCGCCTCTTTCAGAGCCGCCTGACGCTCGGTCTCCCGAGGGGCCCAGCCTTGCTCCAGCGCGGTGTACAGCTCTTCCTCCGGCGAGCCGGCGGCGGCCTGAGGGCGTCGACCCCGACGGATGGAGTCGGCCGCTCGGGCGAGGCACCGCTCTGCCTCAGCGCGCCCCTCCCCGACTCCAGCCGAATGCGCCCCGGAGCGTCCCAACAGAAAGCCCGCGACGCCGAGTACGATCCCAGTGGCGAGCACGACCCAAATGGCGATTCCTATCCCGATCTCCATACTGCTCCAATACGATTGAAGCGGACCCCGTCAGGCCCCCAGTAGCTCCGCGAGCATCACCATATGACGCTCCGGGGCCACGTTGCGCCACACCTCCACCACCACCGGCCCTTCTCTACGATTCAACAGCCCCCACGCGCTCGGCGGAGTCCGCCCCTGGATCGCATGTCCTCGGCCGGCTTGTCGATGAACGTCCCCTCCCATCGACAGTGGTCGTCGCCACGTGCCTGGCAGAGGGTGTGCTTCACTTGGACCAAGCCTCCTCCGGTTTGCTCGAGGATCTCCTGGCAGAAGCCGGACAGGAGGTGACAAGCCTCTCCTCCCGGATCACTCTCGATAAAGACGAGCGCTCTCCCTTCCACCGAGAATGGGCCTCGGCCGAAACCTCCGACGCGGCGCCCAAAGAGCCGCTTGAGGCGTCGCTTGACCCTCCCGCGTGCCACAGCGTATTGAACGCGCTGAGGCACGACTCGCGTCCACCGGCTCGGGCGCTCCATCGAAGCGAGGAGCTGCCCGGCACCGTAGAAGACCTCTTCGCCGTCGGGCCGCCGGATGACCAGTCGGAAGAGGTCCAGCACCTCCGCGTCCGCGAGGCGGACTCCTTTCTTCACATCTCTCCGATAAGTACGGATCTGGCGGTCGACCACGTCGCTCAGGCCCAGTCGGCGAGGCATGGTTTGCGTCGGATCTTCCGCCTCCAGGATCTCGCCAGGGAGGTCCTGATCTCGGATCATCTCGAGCAGACGCAATCCAACGATGGCTTGCACGCGTCGGGTTGGGGTGGAGTCGGTCAACTCGCTCCCGGCCTTGTGGGGGTCACTCGGAAGCAATCTCACAGCGCTCGAGCCTCGCTGCAACGCACGGCTTTCGTGGATTTTCAGCTTTTCCTACACGATGTACCAATATGAGAGTGACACCTCGACGTGTGTGCGGTATATAGGAGGTACGTTTGGAACCCTGGTTCCGAGCTGAGCGTGAGCGGGGCGAGTGCAGAGGTTTCTCGTGGCCCACCCTGGGGGGGCTGGTTCTTCATGCCATTGAGAGTCTTTGTCTCCCCCGCTTTCGCTTGCGCGAAGGTCCCGGCCCGTACCGCGCCATCTGCGAATTCCCCTAGCTTAGCGGCACGCGCGGCGGAGGAGGCTCTCGCTTCCCGCGACCGGATTCCAGCACCGGAACAGGCCCTCTATGAGGGCGTTTGCGAACGAGGGGTCCTGGTCGGCCTGGAAAACAGGCCGATCTGAGGTATCTTCAGTACAGAAATGAGAATGATTCTCGACTAGCGACTGAGAAGCTCCGGGACATGGTCGACGCCAACCCCAAACAGCTCCGTGAATTCCTGCAGGCCACACCGCTGGAGGACCTAACCGACGAGCAGCTGGTCACCGTGCATCTGGACGGACGTCCTGGCGCGTTCCAGCGTCTGTACGATCGGTACCGGGACCGGCTCATCCACTTCATCACGCGCAAGACCGGTGATGGTGATCGGGCGCAGGACCTCGTGCAGGAGGCGTTCATCCGAGTGACGAGGCACCTCCACCGTTTCGACACGTCGAAGAAGTTCTCGACTTGGGTCTATACGATCGCGAGCAATCTGGCCAAGAATGAACTGCGCAACCGGTCCAGAAGCCCGCTCGTGCTCTTTCAGAGGCTCACGAGCAACTGGGATGACGACCACCGTCCTCTGCAGTTCGAGGACTACTCGATGCGCCCGGACGACCTTTACCGGAAGCGGTTCCTGCGGCGACTCGTCGAAGACACGGTGAAGGAACTGCCGGAGCACCACCGTCTCGTCTTCCGCCTTCGCGAGCTGGAAGGGAAGAGCTACGAGGAGATCTCGGAGATAACGGGAGTGAACCTCGGAACCGTGAAGAGCCGCTTGCACCGCGCGCGGAATTCGTTCGCCCAGCGTATCGCGCCCTTCCTCAACTGAAGCGCCCCACCTGCCAGGGCAATGTTCGAAGATTTGAGATCCGCGTTCCGCGAAGCGTACGAGAACTTCAACAAGGAGCTGAACCGGGAACATGTCCCGGAGACGGTCAATCGCCTGATCGGCGGCATGGTCGACGAGATCACCGACGTGAAAGCCGAGGTCGCGAACCTCGAGAGCCAGATCGGAAAAGCTCTGTCGGAGACGGAGAAGGAGAAGGCCGAGGCCGCGACCTGTCGGCGACGCGAGCGGATGGCCCGCGAAATCGGCGACTCCGAGACGGCGGACGTCGCCGCCCAGTTCGCCGAGAAGCACGAGGAACATCAGCAGTTGCTCGAGCAGAAGGCGAAGGCACTCAAGGCCGAGCTCGACTTCCGTCGAGAGGAGGTCGAAGAGATGATGGAGAAGGTCAAGGAGGCTCAGGCCAAACGTGACTCGCTGTCGGCTACTGCCGGACGGTCGGGCGCACGCGAGTCGATATCGGCGGCGGACGATCTCTTCAGCGAACTCGACCGCATGGCCGGGAAGATCGACGATGAGCGCGCCAAGGGTGAGGCGGCCGAGGCGTTCCCGGATCTGGACCTGGGTCCAAAGCAGTCGGACTACCACATCGACCTGAACGAGGCGCCGCTACCAGAGCCGGACTACGACGCGCGCCTGGCAGAGCTCAAGCGCCGGATGGGCCAGGACTAGTCGTCTAGTCTTAGTTCTACCACGGGCTGCTACGGCGCCTTGCCGCCGAAGTCCCTCAAGAAGAGCAGTCCCGCACACTCACCGGCCAAAAAGAGGATGTCCTCCCGGCTCTTCGCGGAGAGTTCGCCAACCCTCTTGTCACCGCCGTCCACTACCAGGTGCCAGATTCGGTCCCCTCGGGCACCGAGGAAGATGGTGACGCCCGCAGCTCCGTAATCGTGCAAGGCGGGCGGTTCACCGTCCTCCGACAGCGGAACCGCAGCTTGGTCGACCTCCAGCCGCGCGGGATCTTGACCGAGGTCGAGCACGACAAACGCGTGAGCAGCATCGTCTCCAGAACTGTCGCGCCACACGATCGCGCCGCGCTCCCCTTGTCCCAGGTAGATGGTGCGCCACAGCGGTAGGGCGAACCGGGACCGTTCACCATCCGCCCCCCACAGCGCGAACGCCCCCCGCGAGGGCTGCTCCTCTTTCGACTCCCGGTTGAGATACTGGGTCAGGTCGATGATCTCATCGCTCATTGGACCAAGAAAATGCGACCCGCTGCGCGCGTCAACGACCGTGTGGGTGCGGCCGGGAGTCTGGCTCTCCCGAAGGGCTTCGGGTAGATTTGCCGGTCCCGAAACAACATGTGGAAGAGCACGCATTCACGGGGTCAGTGGCGCGACATGCAGAACTGGATCGATGATCTCAAGCGGCCGGAGGAAACGCAGGGACACAGCGTCGCTCATTGGACCAAGAAAATGCGACCCGCTGCGCGCGTCAACGACCGTGTGGGTGCGGCCGGGAGTCTGGCTCTCCCGAAGGGCTTCGGGTAGATTTGCCGGTCCCGAAACAACATGTGGAAGAGCACGCAGCGGGGCATCACGGGGTCAGTGGCGCGACATGCAGAACTGGATCGGCGTAGCGATTTGGATCGTGATGGGGGCCGTGATCGGCCTTACGATGAAGGCACTCCCGTCAAGCGGCCGGAGGAAACGCAGGGACACAGCGTCGTGATCGCCGTGCTTGGCTCTTTCGCGGCAGTCATCGGAGGCATGCTCGGCGTCGGGATCTTCGAGCCCACCTGTACGAGCCATTGGCGCTGAGCGCCGAGAAGGTGGAGCGGGATGGCGGGAGGGGCGGTCTTCGCCGCAATGATGACGTTCGTCTGCGTTACAGGGCCTCGCTACCGTACAAGCTGCGCTCGCAACTCAGGTTACAACCCGCGTCTCGCGCTTTTTCCGCCGTATTCGGCGCTATTTCGCCTTCCTTGGGCCGAATATCGCCTAGACCCCAAAACCCGCTTCTTGCACAACAACACAGCCCCCGCGTGTCTGCCTTCTCTCCCACCCATCATCCGCTGGGAACCTATTTCTTCCACGGACTGCTAGACGTCCGACTAGAAGCGTTGAAGAAATGTCGGACGCCCTGACTTTTATCGACACCAACCTCGGACGTTTTCGGGAGGAGCTGTACGACTTCCTGCGCATTCCGTCCATCAGCGCCAGGTCGGAGTACGACCACGAAACGACTCGGTCGGCGCAGTGGCTGGCCGCGCGTATGCAGGAAGCCGGGCTAGAGGTGGAGGTCATGGCCACGGAGGGTCACCCGGTCGTGCTGGGTGAGTGGCGTGGCGCCGGCGCGGACGCTCCGACCGTGCTCGTATACGGGCATTACGACGTGCAGCCACCGGAGCCGCTGGAGCTCTGGACCTCGCCTCCTTTCGAGCCCACGGAACGCGAGGGTCGCATTTACGCGCGCGGCTCAGCGGACGACAAGGGCCAGCTCTACATGCACGTGAAGGCGCTCGAAGCCCACCTTGCCACGAGCGGCTCGCTGCCCGTCAACGTCCTGGTGCTCGCCGAAGGCGAGGAAGAGGTCGGCTCGCCGAACCTCGTCCCGTTCGTCGAGGCTCACTTGGAACGTCTCGCGTGTGACGTCGTGGTCGTCTCGGACACGGGCATGTTCGCCGAGGGACTGCCTTCCCTCCTCTTCTCGCTGAGAGGCCTCGCGTACTTCGAGATCCACGTGCGGGGCGCCCGCAGCGACCTGCACTCCGGAGAATTCGGTGGCGCGGTGATCAATCCCGGCAACGCGCTGTCGCTCATCATCGCCTCTCTCCACGATGATCAAGGCCGTATCGCGATGCCGGGCTTCTATGAGGACGTCGTCGACTGGGACTCCGAGACCCGCGAGCAAATCGCCGCGCTTCCCCACTCGGACGACGAGTTCCGGGAAGGGCTCGACGTCGTCGCCCTCGGGGGCGAGAAGGGCTTCAGCACGCTCGAGCGTCTGTGGATCCGGCCGACCTGCGACGTCAACGGCATGCTTTGTGGATATACCGATGAGGGCGCGAAGACCGTACTGCCAAACCACGCGATGGCCAAGGTGAGCTTTCGCCTGGTTCCGGATCAAACGGACGCCAGGGTAAAAGAGCTGCTGGAGGCGCACCTCCGGAACGTCACCCCTGACGGCGTGACTGTGGAGCTGAAGGAACTTCACGGCGGTCGCCCTTGGAAGGCGAGCATCAAGGGTCCGTACTTCGAGGCCGCCGCCAAAGCGCTGGAGGAAGCGTTCGGCACCAAGCCGGTCCCGATGGGCGGCGGCGGTTCGATCCCGATCGTCGTCGAGTTCGAAGAGCGTCTGGATGCCCCTGCACTCCTCCTGGGCTTCTCGCTCCCCGGGTGCAATTTACACGCTCCCAACGAATGGCTTTCCGTAGAGAACTTCGAGAAGGGCATCGGCGCGCTGGCGCTGCTCTATGAGAAGCTGGGCGCGCCGGCCGGAGACTAGCGGCTAACGCTAACTCACGCTTACCATCGCCACGGCCTGGAGTAGCGCTCGTGCCTTGCTGAGCGTCTCCTCGTACTCTCGTGACGGGTCGCTATCGGCAACGATGCCCGCGCCCGCCTGCACGTAGGCATTCCCATCCGTTGCGACCAACGTGCGGATCGTGATCGCGGTATCCATGCTCATGCCGCCGTAGTTGAAGTGGCCGACTGCCCCGCCGTACGGACCACGCCGCACCGGCTCCAGCTCGTCGATGATCTCCATGGCGCGCACCTTGGGAGCGCCCGACAGCGTCCCCGCTGGGAAGCACGCACGAAACACGTCGATCGCGCCGAGCCCGGACCGCAGCTTTCCCCTCGACCTGACTCACGAGGTGCATCACGTGCGAGTAACGCTCCACGACCATCAGCTCCGGCACCGTCACGGAACCATACTCGGCGACGCGACCGACATCGTTGCGCCCCAAGTCCAAGAGCATTCGATGCTCTGCGAGCTCCTTCTCGTCGTGGAGCAAATCCTCTGCCAAGGCGCGTTCTTTCTCCGGCGTTCGACCGCGGGGCCGTGTCCCCGCGATGGGTCGAACCGTGACGGTCGAGTCTTCGACCCTCACGAGCACCTCAGGGGACGCGCCGACGAGGCTCACACCGTCCAGCTCCAGGAAGTAGAGGTAGGGCGACGGATTCAGGCTTCGCAGTCCCCGGTAGACATCGAAGGGAGTCGCCTCCAATCTGATGCCGAGTCTCTGGCTGAGCACGACCTGAAAGGCGTCTCCGGCCCGGATGTACTCGCGGATCCGCTCCACGCCGTGCTCGTATTCCTCCCGAGTCGACGCGCTTTCGAAAGGAGGGTCCACATCGGGCTCGTCGCCCAACACGAGCGGTCCGGGCACAGGCCCCTTGGCCAGGCGGTCGATCACGTCCTTCGTTTTCGTCGCTGCGTCTCCGTAGCGAGTCCTCAGCTCCTCATCGGAGAGACCACTCTCGACTGGCACCGCCGCGATCGCCATGGCTCGTCCGTGGAGATTGTCGATGGCCAGGACGACGTCCGTGAAAACGAACACTCCGTCTGGAAGAGCCAAGTCGTCCTCCGGCGCGTTCGGAAGATTCTCGATCTCACGAACCACGTCGTAGGAGAAGTACCCGACCGCGCCGCCCCAGAAGCGCGGCAGACCGGGTACCTCGGCGGGGACCCGCGCACGCAGTCGGGCATCTAAGTCGTCGAGCGGATCGTCCGCCTCGACCGCGCTCCAGCCTCCGCCGGGCGTCCACCATGAAACCGCGCCGCGGTGAAGTCTCCACGCGCCCGCGGGACGGGTTCCCAGAAACGAATATCGGGCCCATTGTTCGCCGCCCACTACCGACTCGAGCAGGAACCCAAAGGGCGGTTCCACCAGCTTCGAGTAGGCGGTCACCGCAGTGTCGACGTCGAATAGAAACTCGCGCCAGACGGGCACCAAGCCGGCCACGCTGGCGAGGGCCTTGAACCGATCGAACGAAGGAAGGATGTGCATGAGCGCCCCAATGTCCGCACACGCGTCGACAGCGTCAACGGCCCTCTTGGCGGTCGACACGGGCGGCACGTTCACCGACCTGGCACTGCTCAGCGAGGGCAGGATCAAGACGCTCAAGGTGCCTTCGACACCGCACGATCCTGCTCAAGCCGTTCTCGAGGGCATCGCGAGGATCCTGGACGCGAAGGAGGCGTTCATTCTCCTCCACGGGTCCACCGTTGCCACCAACGCGCTCCTCGAACGCCGTGGCGCCAAGGTGGTGCTCGTCACGAACCGAGGCTTCGAGGACGTCATCGAGATCGGACGCCAAAACCGGCCGCAGCTGTACGCGCTGGTCGGGCACAGGCTTTCGCCGCTCGTCGACAGGGACGACCGCCTGGGCGTCACCGGTCGCCTCGGCCCACGCGGCGAGGTGATCGAAGCGCTCGACGACTCCGAGCTTGCCGGACTCCCCGATCGCATCCTCGCGCGAGGGGCCGACGCGGTAGCGATCTCGCTGCTTCACTCGTACGCGAACCCGAGCCATGAAGAAGCGGTCGCACGCGCGGTCGAGGCAGCCGGTTTACCACTCTCGGTCTCGTGTCATCTCGTTCCCGAGTTCCGCGAGTACGAGCGCACATCCACCACGGTCGTGAATGCGTACATCGCACCGATGATGAACCGATACCTCGGCCGCCTGTCCGACGAAGCGGGCGCCGAGCGGGTCACCATCATGGGCTCGAGCGGGGGCACGATTCCCATCGATCGAGCCCGCAAGGAGCCGGTGCATACCGTCCTGTCAGGACCGGCAGGCGGGGTTGTGGGGGCGCTCACCTGGGCGCGGCGCTCAGGTCACGACCGTGTGATTTCGTTCGACATGGGGGGCACGTCCACCGACGTATCTCTGTGTCCGGGTCGGCCACTCCGGACGCGCGAGTTCGAGATCGCCGGGCAGCCGACCGCGATTCCCGTCATCGACATTCACACCGTCGGCGCGGGGGGGGGATCCCTGGCACGGCTCGACGCCGGTGGCGCGCTCCGCGTCGGTCCGCGGAGCGCGGGCGCGCAACCCGGACCTATCTGCTACGGGCGAGGCGGTTCCGGTGTCACCGTGACGGACGCGCACGTATGGCTCGGTCGTCTGCCCGCCGACGCGTTCCTGGGCGGCAACGAAGCGTTGGATCGAGAAGCGATCCGGGCGCCCCTGGAGGCGATGGCGGCACAATTGGGCACAGACGTGGACGACGCGGCCGAGGGCATCCTGGCGGTCGCCGACACGGCGATGGAGCGGGCGCTGCGCGTGATCTCAGTGGAGCGTGGCTACGACCCGGCAGACTTCGCCGTTGTGGCCTTCGGCGGCGCCGGGGGCCTCCACGCGGCCGAGTTGACTCGAAGGCTCGGGGCCTTCAAGGCGATCGTACCGCCAGATCCGGGGCTACTGTCGGCGTACGGCATGCTGGCCTCACCCGTGAGCCGTGAGACTGCACGCACGGTCCTGCTCTCTACAGATGCCGACGACACGCAGAGGTCCCTCGAGGCGAGCCTTGCCGAGCTCGAAGGCCTGGCGTGGTCGGAGATGCTGGACGAGGGCGTCTCGGAAGGAGATCTCACCGCGGAGCTGTGGGTGGACGCCAGGTACGCCGGACAGAGTTTTGAGCTCAGGGTACCCGCGTCGGATTGGGTCCAGCACTTTCACGACGCCCACGAGGAGCGGTACGGACACAGACGGGAGACCGCTCCGGTGGAGGCCGTCACGCTGCGGGCCATCGTCACGGCGCCACCGCCTCCCGTGCACGTGACTCGACTTCCCGACGCGGAGAGGCCTGTCCAGAGCGCACCGACGCAGGTCGCCTTCGCTGGAGAGCGGGTCGAAGCATCCCGCGTGTGGAGGCAGCAACTCGGAGCTGGTCACGAGTTTGTCGGTCCGTTCGTGGTCCAGGAATACAGTGGTACGACGTGGGTCCCGCCGGGTTGGCGAGTGGACGTAGACCCGTGGGGGTGTCTACACCTCACGCCTCCCGAGTAGCGTAGCGGGCCCCACATCGACCACTGGCTGCTCCCCTGCGGTAGCGGGTTATCTTTGGGGTTGCGCGCAACGCAGCCGGCGGGAAAGCGCGACTGATAGATGCGATGGCAATGAGACAGCGACCGTGAATCCTGGAGGCGACGACGCCCGAAACGACGCTGAGTTGCGCCCTCCATACCGGGAGGCCGCGCTCGCCGGGTTGTTCGTATTCGCGCTCTACGCGCTGACACTCTCACGCACGACCGCGTTCTGGGACACGAGTGAGTACATCGCCACGGGGCATATCCTCGGGATCCCGCATCCACCCGGCAATCCGCTCTTCGTAGTCCTCGCTCGCGCGTGGTCCGTGCTTCTGGCTCCTCTGGGCCTGCCGGTAGCCGTACGTATCAACCTGTTCAGCGCGCTCATGAGCGCTGGCGCACACGCGATGTGGTTCCTCGTGGTGCACCATATCCTGCGCTTCTTCTCAGAGGACCGGCGCTTCCGGATCACTGGCGCATCCGCGGCTGTGCTCGTCAGCTCGACCGCCTTCACGGTGTGGAACCAATCCAACGTGAACGAGAAGGTGTACACCGTATCGCTGCTCACCATCGCGGTGCTGTCGTGGTTGGCGTTCCGGTGGCAGGAGCGCCTCGGACGCGGCAAGGATGACAACCTGCTCATCTTGATGGCCTTCATCCTGGCGCTGAGCGTCGGCAACCACCTCATGGCGTTCTTGGCGGCGCCGGCGATCGGGCTCTTCATCGTCTTCGTACGCCCCCAGACGCTTCTCAACTGGCGCCTGTACGCCGCCGGCATCGCAGCGGTCATCCTCGGGCTCTCGATCCACCTCTTCCTGCCGATTCGCGCCGGACTGGACCCGGTCATCAACGAGGCGTCTCCTACCTGCCCAAACATCGGCTCAGCGCTCGTCGCGGTCGTCACCTACGGGAAGGAGGGTTGCGCCGCTCTCGCCGAAGCGCTCAACCGCACCCAGTACCCCAAGCCAGGGCTGCTGCCTCGCCTCGCGCCGCTGTCGTCCCAGCTAGCCAACTATCTACAGTACTTCGACTGGCAGTGGGCACGCTCTCTCGACGGAACCACGACCGTCTTCGCGAATTTGCGCCTTCCCTTCACGATGCTCTTCACTGGCCTCGGGGTGTGGGGCGCGATCGAGCACGCGCGCCGTGACCGGGCGAGCTTCGTGTTCGTCGCGACGCTTTTCGCCACGCTATCGTTCGCACTCCTCTATTACCTCAACTTCCGGTACGGCTACTCGCTGCAGGCGCCAATCCAGGATCGGGACCTTCACGAAGTTCGCGAACGTGACTACTTCTTCGTCGTGAGCTTCTCGGTCTGGGGACTGTGGGCCGGCATCGGCATCGCGACCCTTTGGCGCGAATCGGCACGTGAGATGGGGGTCGGCCTCGCCAAGGCGAGCCCGATTTTGGGCCTCGCGTTGATCCCGCTCGTTTTCAACTTCTCGTGGGCGAGCCGTGCGGAGGACTACGCGGCGCGAGACTGGGCCCACAACCTGCTGATGAGTGTCGAGCCGTACGGAGTGCTCTTCACGAACGGGGACAACGACACCTTCCCGCTGTGGTATCTGCAAGAAGTCGAGGGCGTTCGCCGAGACGTGACCGTCATCGTGACGTCGTACCTCAACACCGAGTGGTACACAGGTCAGCTCAAGAGACTCACCGCACCTTGCCCCCCTGGGGTCGACCCGTCTTCGGATTGGTCTCGCATCCAATGCCAGCGGCCGTACACGGCAGAGAACACCGACGCTGTCTACGTGACGGACCCGAGTCAGGCCGCGGGCAAGATCCCGCTCGTGGTCGACGGGCCGATCCGACCCCCTACCAAGTCGATCATGCCGTTGTCCGACGAGGACATCAACCGCGTCGCCCGCATGGTCGTGCCGGTCGAGAACGACATCCCAGTCCAGCTGGGGAACGTGGTTGCGATCGTACCCGGGGGGTCGGCCCTCATGCCGTGGCAACAATATGCCCTCACGCTGATCAACGAGGTCATCGACGAACGACCCATCTATTTCGCATCGAGCGGCAACGCGGCGACGTCTCTTGGCGTGAACGGCTATCTCATTCGCCAGGGGCTCGCGTTCCGGCTCCACAACGGCCCTCTCGAGGACCAAGGGCGGGAGGGGTTCATGCGGATGGAGCCGACACCCTACGCGAGCGTCATCGGTGCATGGGTGGACCTTCCGCGGACTCGAACACTGCTTGACGAGGTCTTCGTGCACCGTACGGGAATCCCCGACGATTGGACCCATTGGCCTGACCTCGCCACGCTCGGTATTCCGAACTACTACGCTTGGACCTACCTGGCTCTGACTCAAGCGGCGATCCAGAACTCTGACGAGGAAGCGCTCGAGACGTACCAGGCTCGGGCAGAGGCCTGGGCGTTGCTCGGCACCTAGCCGCGGCACACTGTACTTCCCCCACAGGCACCTAGGTCGACGACCAGGCCCCGCCCCTCGGCCTCAGCCGCCGTGAGCACGCGGGCCGCCACGGTGACGTCTTGAACCGCACTCCCGACCGACTTAAAGAACGTGATGTCGGTGTCCGCGGTCCTGCCCTGCACTCGCCCCATCACGACTTCGCCGATTTCGGCGACGATGACCGTCTCGTCAACCACACCGTCGTGGACCGGGCCAACGATGTCGCCTGCTTCCTCCATCACCGCCTCGCGCTGATCGACGATGACCCGGGCACGGGTCACGAGGGCGGTGTCGACTTCGCGCATGTCCAGCGTGTAGGAGCCGACGCCGGTGACATGCGTGCCGGGCTCCACCAGGGAGCCGTCGAAGACCGGTGTGGAGCTGTTGGTCGCGGCAATAATGATGTCTGCGCGGGCGATGGCCTCGGTCGGATCGTCGACGCGCACCGCGAGTACTCCCGTAACCTCAGCGGCCAGACGATCCGCTGACGCTCCGCTCGGCGAAACCACCCGTACCTCGGTGATCTCGCGGACGCACCGAACCGCCTCCAGTTGCGTCCGGGCCTGTACGCCCGCCCCGAAAAGCGCCACGGTCTTGGCGTCTCGACGTGCCAACAGATCCGCAGCGAGCCCACCCACGGCCCCCGTACGAAGGGCCGTGAGCCACGTGCCGTCCATGAGCGCCGTGGGACGACCGGTCACGACGTCGAGGACCAACACGACGGCGTGAATAGCGGGCAGACCCCGGGCGGCGTTGCCTGGGTTCACCGAGACCACCTTCGCCCCGGCGTTCCCGCTCCCTCGAAGATGGGCAGGCATGAACAGGCTGACCCCGTACTCGGTCTCCAGCGCCAGGCGAATCGGCACGGTCGCCTCGTGGGCCGAGAGCGCAACGAACGCTTCACGCATCGCGTCGATCGCGGCGGGCATGTCTACACACGCCCGGACATCGTCAGCGGACAGGATTCTGATTTGCATGGCGGTCTGGAGGGATGCAGGATCTACGCGCACATACTATCCACACGCTCCGCGAGGTGCTCGTGACCGTCGGCACGACATCGTGAACGCCGCCCCAGGACGAGTCTTGGTCGTCGGGGGCGGTGTCTTCGGAATCACGGCCGCGCTCGAGTTGCGCAGCCGGGGGTGGCGGGTGACGGTGCTCGACCCTGGGCCCCTTCCGCACGAGGGAGCAGCCTCGACCGATGTGAGCAAAGTCGTGCGGATGGACTATGGGTCCGACCGCTTCTACCACGAACTCGCGGAGCTCGCGCTCGAGGGCTGGGATCGCTGGAATCGAGACTGGTCGAGGCCGCTATACCACGAGGCCGGCTTTCTCATTCTCGCACCGGCCCCGATGGCCCCGGGAGGGTACGAGTACGAGAGCTACGCAGTATTGCGAGCCCGGGGCTACACCCCCGAGCGACTGGATGCCCGAAGCGCGTCGGGCCGCTATCCCGAGTGGGACCTCACGCGGTATCCCGACGGATACCTCAACGCGAGGGCCGGCTGGGCAGAGAGCGGCGCGGTCGTCAAGCAACTCGTGTCACTTTGCCGGAAGTCTGGCGTGAGCTTCCGGGCCGGGTCGCTGCGCGAGCTCATATCACGGGGATCCCGGGTCCACGGAGTCGTCACGAGCGAAGCAGATCGCATCGAGGCTGACCGAGTGGTGGTCGCCGCCGGGGCCTGGACACCTGGCTTGCTGCCGTGGCTCTCCGACGTGCTCTGGTCCACGGGTCATCCCGTTCTCCACTTCGAGCCGCACGATCCGGATTCGTTCCGTGGTTACGGCTTCCCCCCATGGGCGGCGGACATCTCGGGCAGCGGGTGGTACGGATTCCCCGCGCTCCCGGACGGCCGGGTGAAGGTGGCACACCATGGACCGGGAACTCGCGCGCACCCGGACCGCCGCGGGGCTGTTGCTGACGACCACGAGGCCCGGACTAGGGACTTCTTGCGTCAGTCGATCCCCGCGCTGGCGGATGCGCCAGTAGTCCATCGACGCGTGTGCATGTACTGCGACAGCTTCGACGGCAACTTGCTCATCGCCGCAGACCCCAACCGCGAGGGTCTCGTGGTCGCGAGCGGCGGCAGTGGTCACGGCTTTAAGTTCGCGCCCGCGCTCGGCGCCATCGTGGCGGACGTCCTTGAGAAACGTGAGAACCGATTCGCTCGTCGCTTTGCCTGGCGCAGTCTTGGGCAGGTGGCGACCGAAGAAGCCCGCTCTAAAGGAGGCATCGCTTCCTACGACGACAGCTAGCTGCGCAAGGTTGCAGTCCCGCGCGCGGGCTTCGCAGGCGCCCTCAACAAAGTCCTTCCGGGCCCCGCCGCTGCCGGGCGCAAAGCCGGTCCAGCACCGGACGCCTCGTCTCGAACCTCCAGTATGGCGTCGAACAACTCGGGCCGCGCGTCTACCGCCTCCCCACCGCTGAACAGGATTACCCGAGGAATGTCGCTCAGCAACTCCTTCGTGAGCACGAGCGTCCTGATACGGGCTTCGATGTCGAGCCGGTCGAAGGGCTCCGCAAGCACGAGCGAGCCCATCAGTTTCCCGTCCGCCGCCACCAGCGAAGCCGCCGCGAGGCGAACCGCGATGCGAGCGGTCGCGCGGCCTTCCTCCGACACGAGCCCGAGCACGCCACCCTCTCCATTCAGGACCGCCCGGCCCGCCACGAGCGACACGGTCAGAATCCGGCCACCGGAGATTCGGCACAGAAACCGCGAAGAGCGGTCGAGCAGCAGGTCGGCAGCCCTTGCGGAACGCGCCGAACGCACCCTTCGCAGCGCGTCGACGACTGAGCTCAGCGCGCCACGGGCCCGAGTCGGCGGCACTGAAACGACCTCCCGCTCGGCGAGCTCGGAGAGTCGCGCGCGCAGCAGCTCGACTCCTTCGGAGCCGGCCTCCAGCGCTGCGTGGAAGCGCAGCGACTTTCCCTCGAGTTCCTGCAGATGCGACGGTTTGGGCTCGAGCTGCTCCCACCTGCTCTTCCACCAGCTCCCATCCTGGACGACCGACTCCCACTCTTCGTTCAGCTCGGCCAGCACCTCCTGGTAGTGGCTCTCCAGCACGCGTCCGCACGTCGGACACGGCGCGTCGGGTCCCGCCGCCTCCATCTTCTTCAGGCGGGCCCGCACCTCGCGGGCACGATCCCGGTAGGCGTTGAGCGTGGTCTCGGCATCCTGGCGTTCACGCAACCAACCCATCGTCGCGACCTCGAGATCTCCGTCGACCTCCACGACATCGGCCCGGAGCCCTCGGAGGTCTCTCTCCGCGGAACGGAACTCGGCAGCCACCTGTTCCAGGTCGACGCGGACCACGCCGCGTTCGCGCCGCTCGACCAGCCTCACCGGCGCCACGGGATGCACGGCCGCAATCTCACCAGCCCTCAATAGCGCGGCGTCCAAGGTGGCGAGGCCCCGGCTGGCCGCGACCGCCTCGATGGCGAGCCCGATGGTCTCGTCGAGGGTTTCCACCTCGCGCCCGCTCCAAAGCCGTCGCAGCGGTTCCGGAGGCCCGTCACCACCTTCCCGCACGAGCAGTTCCTCGACGGCTTGACGCGCGGGGCCTCCTCCTCCGATCACGCCTGTCAGCCCCTTCGGGAGGGAAGTGCTGACCCGGCCGACCCCCGGCACGTCCCCGTCGAGGGAGTCGAGAGCCCCGACGGGCTCAGGTTCCAACTTGCCCACGGGATCGTCCGGCACGAGCTCCATAATCATCTTTCGCGTGGGCTCGGCAAGCAGGCCATCCCGCTCGAGCTCGCCTTCGAGCGCATCGCGGAGAAGCCCCGGCGCGTCGACGGGAAGCCAGGCCGCCGGGGGCACGCGCGGCTCCCTGCCGACCTCAACGGCGAGGTGAAGCGCGCGCCGTCGCAACCCTTCGAGCTGGTCTCCCTGCAGAGCCAACAGATCCTCGGGAGATGCTCCCTCCAGGGTCAAACGCACAATCTTGCCGTCGATACCTCCAGGAACCTCCGCCATGACCTCCCGCACACGCCGCCGCAGTCGCTCGGCGTCACCCGATACGACTTTGATTGGAGCGAGCGCGACGACAGGCCGGCCGGGAATGGCATGGAAGACGACTTCATCCCGCTCCAGGTCGACCGTTAGGAATCCCTTTTCGTCCGCAGCCTCGTCCCATGGATCGAGCGCGACGCGCTCCAGCGACCCGGGGTATCGAGCGTTGGGACTCACGTTGCTACGTCGGTGCTCCCCTCCCAATGCGACATAGTCCCACTCGTCGGGATCGACATGCACACCCCATTCGCCGGCCGAGTCGTTACAGCCATGAATCACGAGTAGGTTCCAGCGCATTTGGGGGTCAGATTCTGGGAGCGCAGCAGGGTGTCGGACGCTGGCCCGGTACGGGACCAAGCAGGCGTGCAGGTCGAGTCGCTCCATGAGGATGGAGCGCGTGAGGCCGGTCGCCGCTTCAACGTTGGGGAAGGTGTCGAGCACCGCGAGCGCGCCCGGGTCAGCTGGGCGCCGCGGCGTGTCCCTCGGACCTGCGACCATGAGCACCGGAGCCTCCGGTAGCGAGGAGCGAAGCAACTCGAGGCCTCTCGCGAGGGCCACGACAGCGCCCGCCGGCGGGTCGGGACGGTCGAAGACGTCCCCCGCCACGACGACAACATCCGGCGCGATCCGAACGAGCTCGTGCACCGCTCGCTCGAACGCCGCGGCGACATCCCGTTCACGTAGGTTCGCGCCTCGCTCCACGCGTCCGTATGCGCGAAATCCCAGATGGAGGTCGGAGAGGTGCGCGACGATCACGTGATGGCAGCGCCTCCGTTCAGGGCTCGGAATCCCTCGATGAGATCGGTTGCAGGGAGTACTGCTTCAGGTCCCGCTACGAGCAGCACCTCCTCCTCACCGCCCGCGCGCGAGCGAGCGAGCGTCACGGTCGACCAACCGTCGACTGCCTCGGTGTCAGGGTCGAAGTCGGGCCCCCACACCAGCACTCCACGGGCCGAGACCCGCTGCCTCAAGGCTGCCTTCGCTCGGCGGGACAGCTCCTCGGCACCCCCCAACGGCTCGAGCGCCGCACCGTCCACGACGACCAAGTCGTAGCTCCCCGAAAGTCCCTCGACGAGATCGTCGAGGTTGCCGACGGCGACAGACGAGCGCTCCGTGCGCCCCACGCTCAAGCCGGTCTCGAAGTGGTCTCTGCCCAGCTCCACCACGGCGCCAACACGCTCCAGCACGTCGACTGATCCCCTCGGGTGTTCTCTCACGACCATGCGAGGCAGTGACGACGCACCCCCGCCCACCACCAGGACGCGCCAGCATGCCTCGCCAGGAGGCATGAGCCCGCGTCCCACCGCGATGTCCCACGGAACAACCGCGCTCTCGTCCGAGAGCCCGATCGCGCGCCGCACGTGCTCACCTTCGAGCAGAACCCGCGACGCGAGGCCGTTCTGCGAGAGCCGCCGGTCCTCCACTCGCACTGCAAAGGCGGCGGCGGAGCGGTTCGCCTGTACTTCAACCTGGAGGCGAGAGCCCGGCACGACTCCGTAAACCATGCCACCCACGGAGAGCAGCGCGAGGCATCCGATGAGCAGGTAGGAAGGCACCGGCGAGCTCGGAAGCATGAGCCCTGTGACCGCGAAGCCGATCGCTGCGCCCATCGCGGCCGCGGCGCCGGGGCCCGCCCGAGGACCTCTGCCGTCGGTCATGGCGGCAGTGGCCATACCGCCGAGCACGGTCCCGCAGGTATACAACGGCAATGCGGCCATGATGGCGAGGCCGAATCCCTGACCGAGGGCGGTACCGCCAAGCTCCCGAAGCACACTCCACGACGTCCCGTAGAACGCCGCCGCGAAGAACGAGACCAGACAGAGCAGCCACCGGCGACGTAGGCGGCTCACGAGGTCCGGTCCGGGACCGGGCGCGCTCCACAGACCGATCGCGAGCGCTGCCGCTTCCACTACCAGGACGGTGCTGAGCGACCGCATGAGGCCCGCTCCGGCGTACAACAGCACCCCGATGGCGACCTCGGCCGCGGTCGCGCACGTGACTCCGACAAGCAACGGTGGCACCCATTCGGCACGGCGACGCAGGCTACTCACTTCGCCACCTTGCCATATTCGCCCCTGAAGAAGAGCAGTGCCCCACGGTCCGACGAGCCGGACGCGATCACGCGACCCAGCACGATTGAGTGGTCCCCACCCGGCATCACCCCGCTGGCCACGCACTCCAACCAAGCCGCGGCTCCATCGAGGAGGGGGCTCCCGTCCGATGCGTTACGCCACGCAACCTCCTCGAAACGTGTCTCCGACGGCTCGGCGGCGAAGCGTCTGGCGACGTCGGCCTGATCCTCGGGCAACATGCTGATGGCGAACGTTTCGGCGGCGATCAGCTTGTCGTGCGACGCTGCTCCTCTGTCGATGCAGACCAGGATGAGAGGAGGTTCGAGCGACACCGACGTGAATGAATTCACGGTAAGGCCCCAAACCGCGGACCCGTCCGCGCGCGCGGAGACCACTGCGACCCCCGTCGGGAATCGGCCCATGACCTCCCTGAAAGAATGGCGCGCCACCGCGTTCTCAGCTTGCCCCCAGAGGGGTCCGCACTAGCTTTCGAGGCCTTGAGCCGTCTCTGAACCGAAGGCCCTATGCGTAGGAATTACCTAGCGATTGCGGTGATCTTAACCGTGGCTTCGGGCTGCGACAACGTCAGCTGGGGTGGGGTCGATACGCGGTTGAAGCCCCCGCGGACGAAGGCCGAGCTGGCCGTGGAGGCTCCCAGTCCCGCTGCCCCATTGGCAGAGGAAGAGGATCCTCTCCCCGAGCCCCCGGATGGGCCTATCCTCCTCGCGGGCACGCGCAGTGGCTCGCAGGCGACCCTGACCGTGGTGGGCGAAATCCAGGGCGACGCGTTAGGCGCGTTCGCGAGCGACGAGGATGTACCCGGATTCCGAGACCGTTTCCACCGCCGAATGGCTCGCGCCCGGCTCTGAGTGGGTGCTCTTTGCGCAGGGTGTCAGAGTCGGCCGCCTGACAGCCAGCGCGACGGGGCTCGCTGAGGACTTTTGCGTACCGCGACCGACGATTTCCGGGAGGGTCGAGTTGGTGCCAAACGCCGTGAGCGCCGAGTTGCTGATGGCTCTGCCTGCGTACGCGGCGTCCGAACGCACATACGACCCCCTATCGGGCCCACCGTCACGACTACGATCAGCGGGTCGCCTCCCTGAGTCTCGCTTCGGCCGCCATTCCCCGCCTGGGCGCGGCATGGCCCCCTGACGGAGTGCTCTCGGCACGAGCGGATATCCAGGCCTTCCAGATGGTCGGCGCGCCCGCGGAGGCGATCGCCGCGACCTTCATGTATCGGGACCAGCTCGGGATGTCCGCTCCAAGCGCTGGCGCGTACTCGCTGTTCTTGATGGGGCACGCGTCGGGGGAGGGGTACGAGCCCGATTACGTGTGGTACCGTCCGGTCGACAGTGACGGGAAGGGCGCACCGCGCTATTTCGATCACTTGGATTGGGACGGTGATGGCACCGAAGAGGTTCTGCTCGAGAGTCTTCGGTTCGGAGCGTCGCTGGTTCGCTGCGCTCGCCCCAGCGGAGTGGAGACCTGGGTCCGTACGTCCGAGGACTCCTGCTTGCGATCCGCTGCTGCGGGCGGCTGATGCCGCGCCGCGCACAGGGCAAATCTCTTCGCTGGAGATCGCTCGCGGTCAGCTTCCTCGCCGCCGCGTGCAGAGGCGAGAGCCCTCCCGAGCAGAGCCTTCCAGAGGGCATCAGCGTCGTCGATGCGTCAGGGTCCGAGGCGCTTCTTGGCCGAGCCCGCTACCCGCGTGATTTCCTTGGTCCCGTCTGCCACCCAGACGCTGAGGGCCTTGGGGGTCGACTCAGTGCTTCGTCGGGCGGACCGGTTTCGACGAGCAGGAGTGGGTGGCGCACCTCCCATCCGTCGGCGGTGGTCTGGAGCCCAACCTCGAGGAGATCGTCGCGCTGAGCCCCGACCTGGTCATCCGCTTCCACGGCGAACAAGACTCGCGCACGCCTGCGCGGCTCGACGAGCTGGGTATCATGCACATCGCTGTGCGCCCGGACCGCCTTCGAGACGTGTACGCCGGTGCGATTCTTCTGGGTCGTGCAACCGGAGCCGACGCTGCCGCCGACTCGCTGGTCCGTGCGCTCGAGGCCGGTCTCGCTGAACTGTCGCGGCGGGTCGCGGAGCTTCCACGGCTACGCACGGTGTACGTGCTTGGCGGCACGCCCCCGTGGGTCGCAGGACCGGACACCTACATCGACGAAATCATCCGACTCGTGGGAGGCGACAACGCCTTCGCGGATCTGCAATCGCTGTATTCCGCCGTGAGCCCCGAGGAGCTACGCACGAGGGAAATCGATGTTGTCTTCGTGAGCGAGGCGTCCCAGTTCGATACGACACTCACGCCGCGAGCGCGCATCGTCGAGATCGGTTCCGCTCTCGAGATTTCAGGTCCCCACGTGGTGCATGCAGCGTGGCGCGTCGCGGAGCTGCTGCACGGCACTTCCTTGCGATGAGCCGGTTCACGCTGGCGACACTCGTCGGAGTGACGCTGCTGACCAGCGTTCTGGCCGGCGTCCGCTTCGGTTCGGTGGAACTGAGTACCGCCGAGGTGCTCGCGGCCCTCACCAGAGGGGACGTCGAGGTGCATCGCGACATCGTGCTCCAACTTCGCCTTCCCCGAACACTACTCGGGGTGCTGGTCGGGGGAGGTCTCGCGCTTGCCGGGGCCACTTTCCAGGCACTGCTGCGCAATCCGCTGGCAGAACCGTACATCCTCGGCATTTCCGGCGGCGCGTCGGTCGGTGCCGTTACAGTGCTCGCCTTGGGCTGGGCAGGACTCGGATCGTGGAGTCTGCCCTTGGCCGCCTTCGCGGGTGCGCTCCTGGCAATCGTGCTGGTGTTCCGAGTGGCGACGGCCACCGGCCACGCGATGGACGTGCGCGTCTTGCTGCTCGCCGGCGTCGTCGCGGCGGCGTTCTTCTCCGCATGCATCGCCTTCATTCTTTCGATCTCCTCGGCGCGAACAGTCCAGAGCGCGGTACTCTGGATCATGGGAAGCCTCGCCAACGCGAGTTGGCGGAGCGTGCTGCTCGCCGCCGTGTACACGGTGCCAGCCGCGGTCGTCCTGATTGGACTCGCCCGCCCGCTGAACCTCATGGCGATCGGCGAGGAGACCGCCAACTATCTGGGTGCCGATGTCGAAGGCGTGAAACGCACCGCGCTCGTCATCGCCGCCTTGATCACCGCGGCCGGCGTCGCAGTGGCCGGCGTGATCGGCTTCGTCGGTCTCGTCGTCCCACACGCCATCCGCCTGCTCATCGGGTCGGATCACCGAGCCCTACTGCCGCTCTCTTTCCTGGGTGGCGCGGCGTTTCTCACGCTCGCTGACCTGATTGCGCGCTTGGCGCTCGCCCCCACCGAGATTCCGATCGGTGTGATCACCGCCTTCGTGGGTGTCCCGATCTTCCTCGTGCTCCTGCGCGGGAGCCTCGTCGGGACATGAGACTCGAGGCGCGAAACCTCGTAGTGCGGTATCCCGGCGCACAACGTCCCGCGCTCGACGGCATCTCGATGACCGTCCCGGACGGATGCCTCTATGCCGTGCTGGGGCCCAACGGATCGGGCAAGTCAACGCTCATGCGATCCATGATGGGTGTGCTCGAGCCGACCTCGGGCGGCACCTATATCGATGACCGCGAGGTGGGCACGTGGGACCGTCGTGAGTTAGCACGAGCGGTCGGTGCGGTCGCGCAGTCGGAAACTCTGTCGTTCCCGCTTACGGTCCGAGAGATGGTCGCAATGGGGCGCTATCCTCATCTCGGGCCTCTCTCCGGTGAAGGTGACTCCGACAGGGAGGCCGTGGCTACCGCTCTAGCCGAGTGTGACGTCACTGAGTTTGCGAGCCGAGACGTGACCACGCTCTCAGGGGGAGAGCGCCAGCGCGTGCGGATCGCTCGAGCCCTCGCGCAACAGCCACGGGCACTCGTGCTCGACGAGCCGACCAACAGCCTCGACATCCGTCACGAGATGGCGATCCTCGAGTTACTCCGACATTCGGCGGACTCGGGACTCACTGTCGTCGTGGTTACGCATGGCCTCGATCTCGCGGCTCGGTTCGCCGACCGCCTGCTGTTGCTTTCGCACGGGACCGTCGCCGCCGAGGGCACGCCTGCGGAGGTCATGACCGAGCCGACTTTGGCTGGCGTCTATGCGTGGCCGGTATCGGTCGCGACGGATCCCGCGTCGGGGACTCCGAGAGTCACCCCCCTGCGCCCCGGACAGGCCTAGCAGGAATAGCAGCCCGTGCTACTACCACGGGCTGCCAGGGCGCACAACCTCAGCGCGCTTCTTCTGCCTCGGCTCGGGCGGTCAGGTAGCTCTGGTGCCGGGAGTCGAAGATCTCACCCGCTCCCAGCGCGGCCCTCACGCCGCAGTCCCGGCTCGTGTACGTGCGTGCATTCACGAAACCGGCACAGCTCCGAGGGATCCGCAAACTCTGGGAAACAGCCGGCGACTTCCTCGGGCGGGACACCCCACAATCCGACGTCTCCGAAACCGGGCGTATCCGCAACCAGCCCACCGCAAGCAAGCGGAATGATACGGGAGCTGACCGTCGTGTGCCGCCCGGACCTGGTCTTGCGCGAAAGTTCGCCCGTGCGCAGCGCGAGTTCGGGATCAATCGCGTTGAGCAACGCCGACTTCCCTACACCGGACGGTCCGATCAGGGTCGATGTGCCCTCGCACATCCGCCGCCTCAATAGCTCGAGGCCCTCGCCAGTCTCGGCACTGACGGGAAGCACCTCATAGCCGATGGCCCGGTACATAGGCGCGAATCGCGCTTCGACGTCGGGCGCTCCCAGGGCATCGAGCTTGTTGATGACTAGGATCGCTTGCATCCCGCTCGCCTCGCCAAGCATCAGCAGGCGATCGATCAACTCGACCGTGACGTCCGGATTCTTGGCCGCGACCACCATGAATGCCTTGTCCAGGTTGGCCGCGAGCAGCTTCGGCGCCCGCCCCCCTCGCCCTCTGCGAACGAGCTCCGTTGAACGCTCCTCCACGCTCTCGATCGTCCACGCGTCACCTAACGTGTCGACCGTCACTACGTCCCCGATGACGACGCAGCTCCCAGTGCGCTGTTGCCGCTTGAGTCGCCCGCGCAACGAAGCTTCGACGTCTCGGTGGTCCTCCAAACGGACGCGGTACACACCTCCACCAGCCTCGTGTACCCTCCCCCTCACGCACGCAACTCCCGGATGCGCGAAGCCCCCCGCCGGAACGACTTCCGACGGGGGGCCGCAGAGTCCGACCGCGTCACGGCCGGCTCAATCATCACGCAGCGAAGGACTCCAGCGCGTTTCCCTTCTCGCCGTCGCGCAGACGTCGCAGCGCACGATCGCGCAACTGACGGATCCGCTCGCGGGTCACGCCGAGCATGTTCCCGATCTCTTCGAGGGTATGCTCGCGCTCGCCCTCGAGGCCGAAGTACAGACGCAGGACCTTCGCGTCGCGTGCCTCGAGGGTGGACAGAGCATCAGTGATCGTTTCGGTCAGCAAGCGGCTCTCGACCTCGACTTCAGGCTCGGCCGCCTCTTCGGTGATGAAGCGCTCGACGAGCTGTGAGTCCTCCGAGTCACCGATCGGCGCGTCGAGACGGATCTCTGCGGCGTTCAGCGTCTGCAGGGACTCAACCAGCTCAGGCGTCAAGAATGTCGCCTCGGCCAACTCCTCTGTCTTCGGCTCGCGCCCTTTCTCCTGCTTCAGGCGCTCCTTCTCGCGAAAGATGCGAGCCAGGTCACTCGCCCGGTTGAGCGGAACACGCACCGCCCGACCGTGGTTGGCGAGAGACGCCAGGATGGCCTGACGAATCCACCAGACGGCATAACTAATGAACTTCACGCCCTGCTCGGGATCAAACTTCCGCGCAGCGGTAACGAGTCCGACGTTCCCCTCCTGGATCAGATCCGTGAGAGAGACGCCGCGATTCTGGTATTTCTTTGCAACACTGATCACGAAGCGTAGGTTCGCTCGCGCCAGCTCCTGGATCGCCTCCTGGTCGCCCTTCTGGGCCAGCGCGCCGAGCTCCTTCTCCTTGTCAGGAGTGATGAGCTCGTGGCGACTCACGTCTCGGAGGT
Organism: Longimicrobiales bacterium; assembly: GCA_965197725.1. Taxonomy (GTDB): domain Bacteria; phylum Gemmatimonadota; class Gemmatimonadetes; order Longimicrobiales; family Gaopeijiaceae; genus UBA1138. The sequence continues at coordinate 11,079 of CBDANQ010000055.1, read as the reverse complement.
ACTGATCGAGGGCGCTCTGCTCCTCCACGCTTGCGTCGAAGCCCGAGAGAAGCTTGCTCTTCCCCCGACGCTTGCGCTTGCTTGTAGTGGCAGCGGCCATCGTGTCTCTTCTCCTATAAGTCCTGCCCCACCGATCCTCAAAAAAAGAGGTCTGCAGGTGGGGGGTCCAAACTTTGCCAAATCCTCAGCCGCTTAAGGTGCCCGCGAGAGCCCGGCCTGTCAACTCGGCCTGTCAACTAAAATCGAGCACTTTTCATACGTCTGAGCCGGTCTCCGAGTTCCCAGCGCACGCGCTCCGGGACTCGGACGACGTACCGGGGGCGCAGGGCACTCCTGGTGGGCCAGGGGGCTCGCCGTCTGGTAACCCAGTCCCGCGACGGGGTTCCTCGCATTGGAGCTGCATGTCACGACCTGGTTGCCGCACGAGCGCCGGGTGTTTCTACTTTGCCGCTCCTGGAGCAGCCCCCCTTCGCAGATTACCTAGACGCTCCACGTGCCGAACACGACCAACTTCGTCGGCCTCAGTGACATCGGGCGGGCTAGCACGCGAAACAGAGGACTGTCTCGCATTGCTCCCGTCCGGCGGCATCGCCATCGTCGCGGACGGCATGGGTGGGCACCCGAGCGGTGATGTGGCAAGTCGGATCGCGGCTGAGCAAACGGCGGAGATGCTCGAGGCAAGGCTCGGATCAGGCCCTCCCGTTCAGGGCCTGTTGGCAGGAATGCGCGCGACCATGCTCGAATCCGTGATGTTGGCTCACCAGGCGATCCGGGAGGCGTGCGCGCAGGACGAAGAGCTGGAAGGAACGGGCACGACGCTCACGGCGATGCCCTCGATCTCGATAGGAAAGAGTACGTGCTCGGGCACGTGGGCGACTCGCGTGCCTATTGTCTTAGGGCGGACGCGCTCGTGTAGCTTACACAGGACGACACCTGGGTCCAGGCGCGAGTCGATGCGAAAGAGCTGACACCAGAGCAGGCGAAGCGTCACCCCTTCGGCCACATCCTCACACAGTGTATCGGGCTGGCAGATCCGCCGGTACCCCACGTGAAAGATGGAACCGCGGTAGTCGGCGACGTATACCTGCTTTGCTCAGACGGGCTGGTCGGCATGCTCGAGGACGAGGACATCGTGCGCATTCTTCGGGAGCAGTTGGGCAGCGCTCCGGATCTCGAAGGCTTCGAGGGTGCGGCCCAGGCGCTGGTGGCCACGGCGAATGAAGCGGGTGGGCACGACAACATCACGGTCGCACTAGTTGTCGTAGGGTGATCGGCGAAGCGCGAGGACACTAGACGCTGCCGACGGGGCGCGTGATCCGATCCAGCACCTGCTCGTCCGGGACCTCCCGCCGCTCGAAGGTGAAGACCCTCAGCACTCGGGCGGTCGCGTACAACTGCTGCGCGAGTCTCGGTAGGTCCAGCAGGCCCGGAAGCCCCCCCAATCCGAGACGGCTTATCTCCCCACCACGCCGCTCTACGAGGACGTCGGGCTGAAACATCGCGGGCTTCGCTGGGAAGTCGATGACGACTTCACCCGGCTCGAGTCCCAGTTCCGCAGCAAGGTCGTCCTCGACCACTCGCTTCCACGGGGAGTCACCGACGGCCCAATCCTCTACCTGACGTCCGGCGAGGTCCGCGGCAGTGAGCTCGAGCGCCCGCTTCGGGAGACGGCGCTGCCTCAAGGCCGGCAACCACCGACTCGCGATTCTTTCTGCTACTTCTCCGTCATCCTCCTGTGAGCGCCGGCTAATCTCGTGCAACAACTCTTCGTCGGTCGGACCGATCAGCTCTTCTGGATCGAGAAGACCCGCCCGGACAGACTCCTCCACGATGCGTTTGTACAAGGCCGTGGCCGCGCGCACTCCGTGGTGCCAATACACGTTCCTGAACATCTGGTACTTGGCGAACAGCAGCGACTCGAGCGCGGCGATCGCCTTCTCGTGCACACCTACCTCGAACTCACCGGTCTCCGGATCCTCGAGCAGAGCGAGGCCCTGGAGCAGCCGCGAGACATCGACCTCGCCGTAGGGCACTCCGCAGAAGCGAGCGTCGCGGCGCAGGTACTCCATCTTGTCGAGGTCGAGACTGCCGCTCACGAGCCCTCGAAGCGGGAGATGACTCTCACCCGAGATGAGCTCGTGGATCCGATGCGGAGCTGCGAGGCCAAGAGGTGCGAGCGCGTCGCGCAACGTTGGCGAGGAGAAAAAACGCTGGCTCATCTCCTCGTGATGCACCGGCACGTGTTCAGCCTCTAACTCCTCCAGCGCGTGAGAGAACGGGTAGTGTCCGATGTCGTGCAGCAGGCCTGCATAAGGCACCAGCTCCTCGCCCTCCCAAGCCTCCGGCTCGACACCGCCCCGATCTCGCAAGCGGCGCAACGCGGTGATCGTCAGGTGATAGACACCGAGTGCATGATCGAAGCGCGTGTGCGTGGCACCCGGATAGACGAGGTGCGCAAACCCGAGCTGACGGATGTACCTCAGTCTCTGGAACTCGGGGGTATCCACGATCCGCACGGCTGTGGGATCGAGCCGGATCGTGTTCCAGAGAGAATCCCTGATCGTTTTTCCGGGGACCGTAGTGCTCATGGTGTAAGTATCTGGATGCCGCAGAGAGTCGTGAATGGGCGAACGGGACACTGTTGGCGGCGCATGGCCACCGTCCCTAGTTTCCCGAAGAAAGAACGAAAGCGCCACCCTCACCGCTAGAGCGCCCGCGCACACCCCCATGCGCCCCAACCCGACCCTTCGCGAACACATTCGAGCCCAGGCGGAAAACCGCCCGGGCGTGTATCGCATGTACGGTCCAGGGGATGAGTTGCTGTATGTCGGGAAATCGGTGCACGTGCGCGCACGGCTTCTATCCTACTTCCGGTCCTCAAACGGCGAGAAGGCATGGGAGCTCATCAGCGAAGCCGGACGGGTCTCTTGGGAGTACGTCCCCAACGAATTCGCGGCGCTCATCCACGAGATGAAGCTGATCCAGAAGTGGCAGCCGCGCTTCAACGTCCAGCACAAGCGCAAGCGCATCTACGCGTTCGTGAAGGTCACGCGTGAGCAGGCTCCAAGAATATTGCCGGTTACGCGCGTCGCCAAGGACGGCGCGACGTACTACGGTGCGTTCCCTAGAGTCGGCGCCCTCGCCCGCACCGTCCGCGACCTCGCTCACGTGCTCCGGCTCCGCGACTGCCCGTCGACGACCCCGGTCTTCTTCGACGATCAACTCGAGATCTTCCCAGGCGGGCGTATGCCGCGCTGCATCAGGGCAGACCTCGACACTTGCCTGGCGCCGTGTTGTGGGCGCCCAACGGCGGCCGAGTACCGACAGGCGGTCGACGTCGCACGTCGATTCCTCGAGGGTCGCGCCGAGCAGCCGCTTCGAGAGCTGGAACAGCAGATGTGCGTAGCCGCGGCCCGCATGGACTTCGAGTACGCGGCGCTACTGCGCGATCGCCTCGATCGGCTCAGGCACTTCCGAGACGACTTGCTCGCCTTTCGAGGGCGCGTCGAGGACCTGACGTTCACCTATCGGGTCCCGGGCTTCCGTGGAGACGACCGCATCTATCTGATGAGGCGCGGCCGAATCCGGAAGGATCTCCCCTATCCCCAAGGAGCGTGTGAACGGGAGCGGCTCGCGCGCCAGATCGAAGAGGTCTACGGCGAGACCGATCCGGGGCTCTGCGGACTCGAGCCCGAGGAAGCCGCCGAGATCCTGCTCGTCGCTCGCTGGTTCCGAATGAACCCGCGTGAACGCCAGCGGACGATGACGCCAGAGCAGTGGCTGAAGAGCAGTGATCGTCAGCCGCCTTCACCGGGGCGGGTCGTGGGACCGCCGAGGTCCATCACGACCTTCCACTCTCCGCGGTCGGCTGAGCATCGTCCTGGGTAAGCACGTTGCCGTTCACGACGACCATGTCGGGCGCGAGCCCGCTTTCATCCGCCCCCGGAGCGCAGCCTGAGGCCGATCCGGCAGCCGCAACGCTGCCGAGTCCATCGGGATCGCGACCCACGCGGACCACACGGCATCATCGTACGGGGCTCTCAGGGATGCGGCCAGCGGAGAAGTCAACGCGCGGGACTGTTGCCTCGGAGCCCGGTCGGCTTCAGCGTTGTCTCATGCATCGCGCCCTCTCCCTAATGGCCATCACCCTTCTGACGGCTGGGTTGGCCTCTTGCACCCAAGAGAGCCAGAGCCTCCCGTTCGAGACCGACCCAGCGCACACAACGGAGCGTTCGATCGGACCGAGCGGTGGGCGGATCAGCCATCCACTGGGAATGTCCCTCGAGTTCCCGCCGGATGCGCTGGAGCGCGCGGCCAGAATCTCGATATCGATCGAAACCGACCTCGGAGAGTTCCCCGGTTCCCCGGAGGGCACACTGATTCCGGGCACGTTCTTCCGAATATCCCCCCGCGCGCTCAAGGTGAACCAGCCGGTAGCGATGGACGTCGAGGTGCTCGCCGACTCGATCGCGAGCAAGGACCTCTTACGTCTCGGAATCGCGACGGAGAACGTCGACGAGCCGATCACGGCCGCTGGCGTCAGCTTCGATCTGACCTCAGGGATCATGCACGGGAAGCTCAGCGCCCTGGGAGCGATGGCCGCGGTCGTGGCGGACAACGCTCTGAGCGTAGTCGCCCAAACCCCACCGAGCCTGGGCGGTGGGAACTTCACGCTAGTCGGCGTCTCGGCGCCGTCCGGCTCGGCCGCGCTGACGCAAGCAGCGACGTCGGTCACTTTCGTGATCCAATGCGGTCATTCAGGCGACGTCCCCCGCTGCTTCGAATCCGGAACGATGGAGCTGTGGGCCTCGGATGAGATCCGGGACAGGCTCTCCTCGGAGATAGTGGTGTTGAACCCAGCCGCGACCGGAACGCTCGATTTCACCGACTTCGTGGCCGGAGTGCCGACCAGGGCAACAGGCTCGCTCAGCGTCCAGGGCACCCTGCGCGTGCAGCTCGGTCGGGCGATCACCTCCTTCAAGGTCGATGATGTCTTCGTGACGAACGGACCAGGTGGCGGGTCTTCGATCACGGTGAACGAGCGCTCCATCACCCTGCACGAGACGTCCACCGGGCAACGTACGGTCGGGTTCGAGATCCGCACATCGGGCGCCGGTGAGCAGCTCATCGTGCGCGGCGAGCGCAGCTTCGAATTCGGCAACGAGGATGGCACGAAGACGACGGCCACGCTCTTCATCGACCTGCGGCTGCAGCGGTCATCGGCGTGAGCCCGGAGCGGTCCGTAGGCAGCGCCATCCGCCCCGTGCTCGCTCTGCTTTTGGGGCTCGCGATCGGGCCGTCGCTGAATGCACCAGCCCATGGGCACGCTCCGCCTCCATGGCCGGGGCGGACTTCGCGCTAACGCGTGGTTTCGCCGCGATCGAGTTCAATCCCGCCAACGTCTACATCCAAGATTCGGTGGCGTTCTCCTTCGGTGCCTCTTTGCACGGAGGACGAGTGCTGGTGACGGGGGCGAGCCTGGGGGAGCTGAGCGACATCGCCACCGCCGCCGGGGGCGGTGAGGCGGGGATACTCGACAACGTGCCCGACGACGGGCTGCGCATCGACGCGGTATCTGAGGGGACGACCGCCGCGCTGCTCGCCGAGGCGCTCGACCTGCCGGATCCATCAGGTAACACGGACATACCGACGTTCGGCTTCACGTACAAGAACGGCGGCCTCGTCGTGCGGAACCACACCGTGCTTTCGGCGCTGGTGAGCCGCGAGTTGATCGACCTCGCGGTGCATGGATTCAACCCCGAGCTGATCAACGAATACGCGGCCAAAAACACCGCGCTGCGTAGCTTCATGCTCACGACCGTGACGTTAGGCATGGGGAAGCGCTTCGACTTCGACCCGCGATTCGCGGCCGGCTTCGCAGTGCGCTACGTGCGCGGCCGAAAGCTGCTCACCGGCAAGGTCTTCGAGCCGGAGATCGACGTTGATAACGTACTGCTGTCCGCCGCGGCAGCCACCGCCGAAGCGCGCGGCGGGAACGGCTTGGGGCTCGATGTAGGCGTGACCTACGAGGTGCGCCCCCGACTGTACGCGAGCTTCGCGATCCAAAACCTGTGGCAACGCATGTACTGGAGCAGAAACCTCCTTGTCTCGCAGTCGGCGTTCGATCAGAACGAGATCGGCGCGATCGACATCCGGGAGATCATTAATCGATTCGAGCCCACCGACTTCGACCCGGGCGGCGCCACGCTCGAGGCATACGCCGCCTCCGCGAACCTGTATGAGGAGTCCTTCCTACCTCGAATCACGCGCGTCGGAATCGGATGGAAGGCATCCACCGGAACCGAATTGCAGCTTACGGGCGCCAAGACGTGGGGTGAAGGCGCGCTCATACCGGCGGCATCGGACCGTGTCGCGGCCGGAGTGCAACACGCGTGGAAAGCGCTGCGCGGCCGCGGCGGGATCGCATTCGAGAGTGGGGGCAGCCGGCAGTTCGCGGCCGGCCTTGGCTTCGACGGAGGCAGCTTCAAGCTCGACCTTGGCGGCGGTTGGACCAAAGGAACTCGGCAGTCTGGGGCCCGTATTAGCGGGCTCGCCATCTCGCTTGCCGTCGGGCTCGTCTTCACGGAGCTCGGCACGTGATCGCGCTTGGCCCGCCGCGCTCTGCGCGCTGGTTCACGGGGCTCTGCGCGCTTCGTGGCGATCTCATCGTTCCCGGCCGCGACCTCTGGCGATCTCACCACGCTGTGGGCGAACGCGGTGCGGTGGGGGGCGGCGGCAGGCGGCCCGACGCGGGCTGCGCCTCCCGGAGGCAGCTAGTCACAGCTCCAGGCGGTCAGAAGACAGGCCCTTGAGGTCGCTGGACTCCCGGCTCGCCCAGAAGCCGATTCCGAGAAGAACGAGCACGTAGCCGACCAGGACTCCGATGACGGTCAGAGACGTCACGTACCATCCCCAGCATCGTCCTGAGCAGCTCCCGCACCATCATCGCGTGCGGCTGAATGACGCTTCTGCGCCCTCAGGAAAGCGACTTCGAGGCCGAGGCCGACTGAAGCCGGCAGGAGAAGCCAGGCGTCCAGGGACAGTCCGAGAAACGGCACGGCGCTGGCCTCAACCCACCCTATCGCAGGCCGCGCCGAGCTTCTGCACACCCTCGGCGATGTCCTCTTCACTGATCAGCATCGATGGGCCGACTCGAAGAACCGTACCGTTCAGCCCACCCTGCCCGATCAGCACGCCCTCGTCCCGCGTGGCTTCGATCAGCTTCGACGTCCGCTCGATATCGGGCTCCTTCGTGGTCGGGTCCTTCACGATCTCCACCGCCTGCATGAGGCCCATGCCCCGTACGTCCCCGATCCAGGCGTGGCGGCTCCGGATCTGCTCGAGACCGGCGCGGAGCTGAGCCCCGCGGGCCTCGGAATTGGCGGGCGCGTTCTCCTCGCGTAGCACGTCCTGCGTCGCGCACAGCGCCGCCATCGAGACGGGCGTGCCCCCGAATGTCGAGATCGTCTTGCCTTTCCACCCGTGCGCGATCTCGTCCGTCGTGATCGTGGCACCGACGGGAGCTCCGTTGGCGATACCCTTGGCCATGACCATGATGTCGGGCTCGACCCCCCAGTGCTCGATGCCGAACCAGTGCGTTCCACACCGTCCGAAGCCCGTCTGAACCTCGTCGATGATGAGCAGGCCGCCGTAGCTCCGGATGACCTCGCCCGCCTTCTGGAAATAGCCGGCGGGAGGTACGACATAGCCCGCCACGCCCTGGATGGTCTCGGCGATGAAGGCGGCTGGACGGCCGTTTGTTGTGGTGCAAATCACCTCTTCGAGGTCGTCGACGAACTTGTCGACACAGGTGTCGTCGCACGGCTGTTTGAACGGGCATCGATACGGGTTCGGAGACATCGCGTGCTTGATGCCCGCCACCGGTGTTGCGAGAGGCCGCCACCCGGAGTGGGCCGTAACGCTTGTCGCCATGAAGGAGCGGCCATGGTAGCCGACCCGGAGCGCGACGATCTCGGTCCTGCCCGTGGCGAGGCATGCCATCATGAGCGCGGTCTCGATCGCCTCGGTGCCCGAGTTGCTGAAGAAGGTGCGCTTGAGAGCCCCAGGAGCGATGTCCGCGATGCGCTTCGCCGCCTCCACCTGCGGCTCGTTCGCGTACAGCGTCGAAACGTGCCCGAGCCGGTTCATCTGCGACGTCATCGCTTCCACGACACGCGGATGGCAATGGCCCACGGAGGTGGTGAGGATGCCGCCGAACAGATCGAGGTACTCGCGCCCTTCCGCGTCCCGGACCCGGACTCCCTCGCCTTCCACGAGGGCTAGCGGCTCCGAGTACAAGTGCAACAACGAAGGTAGCAGGTACTCCTTCTGCCCTCCTACGATCTCGGCGCTCGTGGCGCCCGCGCTCACCGTCGAAACAGTCATGGTTTGTCTCGTGCCCTGGGATTCGGAGTCGCTCACCAGCGTGAGATGACGACCCGCTGATCGGTGTAGAAGGAGACCTTCTCGGTCGCGATGGAGACGTCCGGCGGTACGTCTTCGAAGACCGTAGCCGCTACCCAGTAGCCGCCCTCGAGCCCCTCGACGGTGCCGAACACTCCCGATGGTTGGCGCCACGACGCGCTGTCGATTCCGACGGCGATCTGCTCTACGGTGTCGCCCATCATGAGCGTCGGGACACCGCATGCGTGCTCGACGTTCTCGATGCCGCGCTGCACCCCACCGCGTGTCTCGGCGAGCACCTTGCCGTGCTCGGTCACGAGGCCTCGCGCCAGGCGCCGCCTACGTAATTCTGAATCATCTGATCGGTGCTCTCCAGCGGTCCGTGAAGGACGAGAAAAGTCGCTACATGCGCGGGCTATTGCTCGATCTGCGGACCGCCAGCGAGCACGTCGGCCACTCAGCCGGGCGCCCCGCTCGATCGGTGATGATCGTGCGGCGCTCACGGCTCACTCGCTCGGTGTCCTCAGAAGCGAGGTATACGAGGGATGCCGCGAGAACCGCGTTGTTCTTCAGGTCGTCGATAACGAGCTTGTCGAACGTGTCACGGTGGGTGTGCCAGGTGTGCGAGCCGTAGTCCCAGGAAAGCGCGCCGAGGTTGAAGGCCGGGGCCCCATGACACACGAACGATGCGTAGTCGGACCCGCCACTGCCTGGGCTTCCGGGTAGGCGCAGATCGACGTTGCCCGATACCTCGGCTGGCACCTGCGAAAGCCAACTCGCCAGCGAGCCGCCCGCTTTCGTGAAACCCTGGGCGTCCATGTTCACGACACGGCCGGTGCCGTTGTCCTGGTTGAACAGCGCCTGCAAGCCTGCAACGATTTCGGGGTGGTCCTCGGTGAACGCGCGCGACCCGTTGAGGCCCTGCTCTTCACCACTCCAAAGACCCACGACAATGGTGCGCTTCGGGTTCGGATATACATCCTTCAGGATGCGCATCGCTTCCATCATGAGCAGCGAACCCGTGCCGTTGTCCGTCGCGCCGGAGCCGCTTTCCCAAGAGTCGAAGTGCGCGGAGAGCATCACGTACTCGTGTGGGAGCTCCGTTCCCGGAATCGTCGCCACGACGTTGTAGACCGGCACCTCCCCCCGGTTCTCCGCTTCGGCCGCCACGCGCAGGATCGGGTTGCGACCGTCTTTCGCAAGGCGATGGACGAGGCCGTAGTCCTCACAGCCCAGCTCGAAGGTGGGCGTCTCTCGGTTGTACGCGTTGAAGACGCGTGTCGTGCCGTACGAACCCGGCCACTGCGACGTGATGATGCCGGCGGCACCCGCACCCTCGAGCGCAGTGTGGAGATCTCGCCTGCGGCCGTCGGTCGAACCCGTGGCGCCCAGGCTCGAATTCCAGGCCCGTTCGGCCTGTTGGCGTGTTTGCGCCATAGTCTGAACAGACACCCGCGTGCCGAACTCGGCCCACTGCTCGTCCGCACGGCACGTCGGCTCGGGGAACGACATCATCACCCACTTGCCGCTCACCGTGCTTAGGAAGGACTCCCAGTCCGCGGGCGAGCTGATCGTCGGCAGGTACGTCACCTCTCCATCGACCGGCTCTCCACCCGTACCAGGACTCCACGCCAGAATGCGCCCTTCCAGAGACCGAACGCGCGGCTCGATCAGGTCGATGTGGCTCACTCCTCGGTCCCAACCCTCCCAAGTGCCGTACTGCTCCGTCCGTGCTTCGATGCCCCAGCTCTGGAAGGTTTTCACCGCCCAGTCTTGCGCGCGTTCGATGCCAGGCGACGCGGTCAGGCGCGGACCGATCGAATCGAGTAGCGCGGTCCCGAGCCGTTCGAAGTGTGAATGGTCCATTGCCTGATCCCAGATCTGCTGAAGCACGGGATCGTCCGTTGCCAGCCGCTGGGCATCCAACGCGCGAGGGGTCGCGACCGGTAGGGTGGCCAAAGCGACGACTAGGGGAATCGAAGGTAGGTTGCTGCGCATGGTCTCCACCTGGATGATACGGTCTCTGGTTACTGTGAGTTTCCCAAGGCCGGACCCGTTCGCTCCCTGATCTCACGAAGCCTGTCCTGGGGTAGGGCCGGTACGGTGTAGCCGTTGATCCCGGTCGGCGTTTCAGCCGCCAGCGTCGGGAACTCCTTGCGCGCCGCCCGGAGTCGGTGCTAAGAGCACGAGCAGGACAGCGAGCGCGGACCTCACCCCCTTGTAACCTGCCATCTTCTTCTTCTTCACGTTCACGTGAGCGAACTCCTTCTTCGTCACAGCTTGCACGGACCCCACGCTCATATCCCGCATGTTGTTACGGGCCCTATAGTTGCGTACGCCTTCCCAGCAGGTCGACCCGTCCTTCTCCAGGTCGTCGATGGAGTAGACGTAGGGCTCCGACTTCATGAGCCAATACTGCTTTCTCATACGCGGTGTCGCTGTCTGATCGAGGGACGGAAGGGGCCCTATAATGGGGGCCCGCCCGCTTCGGGTCGAGCCACCGCGGCGAAGGTCAGGCTCTCGCTTCCCCGAGCTCGACTTTGATGTCCCGCCACTTCTCGCGCCTAAAGACGACAACGCTCAACGAAGCACGCGTGAAGTGTCCGAGCACGATCGCGAGCCAGATGTCGACAGGATCGAGTGTTGAAAAGGTCTGAATGGTGTAGCACATACCGA
>CBDANQ010000054.1:0-102822 GCA_965197725.1 Longimicrobiales bacterium | reverse complement strand
CCATCTTCTTCGAAGGCATGAACGGCCTTGTGCGCGCGGTGCTCGGCTACGCGGAGCAGGGGGGGCGGTTCATTTTTGGGAACCTCGTCTCGGACAACATCCCCATAGGGACCCTCGACGCGAACCAGAACTTCATTGCGACGCCGGGTGCGGTGGCACGAACCGGGGCATTCTTCGCTTTCCGCATCTTCCCGAACATCATCTTCGTCGCGTGCCTCATGACGGTGCTTTACCACCTCGGCATCATGCAAGTGGTGGTACGGGGTGTTGCGTGGGTGATGCAGCGGACCATGCGTACCTCGGGCGCCGAAACGCTTTGTACCGCGTCGAACATATTCGTGGGCCTCATGGAGTCTCCGCTCGTCATCAAGCCGTTCATCGCGAAGATGACCGAGTCGGAGCTCATGGCGATCATGACCGCGGGAATGGCAACCATCAGCGGAGGGGTGCTCGCCGCGTACGCGGGCATAATGCTCCCGTATCAGGCCGAAGCCGCGGGACACTTGATCGCCGCCTCGATCATGTCGGCGCCTGCCGCGTTCGTGATGGCCAAGCTGCTGGTTCCCGAGACCGGGGAGCCTGCGACTTCTGGTACCCTGGACATCGAGCCACAAAGGCCGGATGTGAACGTGATCGGCGCGGCGGCGCGCGGGGCAGCCGAGGGGCTGCGGCTCGCGCTGGTCGTGGCTGCAATGTTGATCGCGTTTGTCGCGCTGATCGCGTTGGCGAACGGGGTCGTGGGCTGGGCGGGGGGACTGGTAGGCTTCGAGAGCCTCAACATCGAGGGCATGCTCGGGTCGCTGCTCGCCCCGGTGGCGTGGATACTCGGCGTGCCGTGGTCGGATGCCGGACTGGTGGGTCAGATGATCGGAGTGGACTTCGTGCTCAACGAATTCGTTGCTTTCGTGCAACTGGAGGCGGCGCTCGGCGCGGGTGCGGTGCTCGACGAGCGGTCGCTCATCATCGCCATCTACGCACTCGCGACGTTCGCCAACTTCGGATCTGTGGCGATGACGGTCGCGGGCGTCGGAGAGATCGCGCCGGAACGGCGGCATGACCTCGCAAGGCTGGGCGTGAAGGCGATGTTCGCCGGCCTGCTGGCGGCCCTGCTCACGGCGGCGTTCGCCGGGATGCTCGTATGATCCAGAAGCGGCCTTCCGTCCTGGGCGTAGGAACCGTGTCGCTCGACACGGTCGAGTCCGGCGGGGAAGTGGCCCGCGACGTTCTCGGAGGCTCCGCCCCGTACTTCGCCGCGGCCGCTCGTGTTTCGGCTGATGTGGCGATTGTCGGCGTCATGGGCGAGGACTTTCCGGAAGCGTTTGTCACGCGCTTGAGCGAAGCCGGCATCGACGTCAGCGGATTGTCGCGCCACGCTGGTGAGACGTTCCGGTGGCACGTCCGGTACGGTCGGGACGGGAACCGGGAGACGTTGTCCACCAATCGTGAAACGGCTCTCGCCGAGACCCCCGAGGTCCCGGGGGACCGGAAGGGGCCGGCCGCCCTTTTCCTGGGTAGCACGAACCCGTCGATCCAGGCATCGGTGCTTGCTAATGCAGGCGCGCCCGCGCTCGTCGTGCTCGACACGATGACGCATTGGATCCGGGATCGGAGTGACGACCTCCGTCTGCTGATGCGTAGCGCCGATGTCCTGCTACTGAACGAGGAAGAGGCGCTGCTGATCGGCGACGGCGACCAAGCAGCCGGTATTCGGCCCATCCTGGAGGAAGGGTGTTCGTGGGTCGTGGTGAAGCGCGGCGACCAGGGCGCGATTGCGTTTGGCCACGATCGCGCCATCGCCGTGTCGGCCCCGCGACCTCGGGAGGTAAAGGATCCGACGGGCGCCGGCGACGCGTTCGGGGGGGGGTCTGGTCGCGACGCTCGCGCGCGACTGGCCTTCCCCCACCGCGATGGACGAGGCACTCAGGCACGCCGTGGCGATGGGGTCGCTGGCGGTCGAGTCGTTCTCGATCGATCGCTAGCTCGCGGTGACGGCGGGAGGGGTCGCTTCGCGGGCGCGCGAGGCGCGCATCAAGATGAGGAAGCACCGACCCGCTCCCTAAGCCCCTTGAGGCGGTACCCTCCGATCCCGACCTTTCAGCTCGCACGCTGGGCCGGCTCGTGGTCGCGGCCTTCGTCCCCGCACCTCTTGAGGATGATGATGTCGGAACGGAAGAAGAGGCTGATCGTCGTCGGCGATCGTGTTCTCATTCAGCCTGAAGAGGGTGAGGACCGCACGAAAGTCGGGTTGTATCTCCCTGCGACGGCCGTGGACAACCAGGCGGTGCAGGGCGGCACCGTCGTGGCGACGGGTCCAGGTAATGCGCTTTCCGCGCCCACCGAGCTCGACGACGAGCCCTGGAAGATCGGGGCGCCGGAGCCGCGCTACCTGCCGGTGCAGGCACGGATCGGGGACTACGCGATCTTCTTTCGGCGCGCGGCCGTGGAGATCACCTTCGACGGCGATCATTACCTGGTCGTGCCGCAGGCCGCGATCCTAACGCTCGTCCGTGAGGGAGACGAGGGAGACGAGGGCGGTCTCTCGCTCTAAGCGAGGCCGCGGACGGAGCCGTGCGCGTCGGGAGCGCGCGCACACCGTAGACCTCGAGCGGTACCGCGAGATCATACCTGACTGGGCCGACTTCACGGCCGCCGCGGAGCGCCCCGAGCCGACCGTGTTGCGTGTCCGTACCGGCCGGATCAGCCCCCGTGCGTTGCTCGATCGGTTGGCGGATCGCGGCTTCGTGCTGCGACCGAAAGAGGGGCTTCCACACTTTTTCGAGGTCGAGTCCGGACCGGGACCGGTCTCTGTGACGCTGGAGCACTGGCTCGGGCTCTTCTACGTGCAGCAAGCTTCGACCGGCGTCGCGGCGCCACTGCTGAACCCCCAGCCCGCTGAGCGCGTGCTCGACCTTTGCTCGGCACCGGGAGGCAAGACCACGCATGCCGCCGACCTGATGCGGGACAGGGGGTGTCTCGTGGCGTCGGAGATCAGCGAGAGCCGCATCCGAGGTCTGCTCGGCAACGTCTACCGACTCGGTCATCCGAACGTGTTCGTGGTCGCGAGCGACGGCCGGGACTTTCCCGAAGGTCCGCTCTTCGACCGGGTCCTCGTCGATGCTCCGTGCTCGGGGGAAGGCACCCTCCGGCGAGGCGGCGGCGATGCGCCCCGACGGTCGGCCTCTTTTGTCCGACACGTGACCGCGGCTCAGCGGGCCCTCGTCGAGAAGGCGATCCGACTGGTCCGCCCGGGTGGTACGGTCCTCTACTCGACGTGCACGTTCGCTCCCGAGGAGAATGAGGCCGTCATCGACGAAATCCTGAAGAGCCAGCCCGTGGAGGTCGAGCCGATCACCCTTCCACTACCACACGCATCAGGACTCACGTCCTTCGCCGGAGCCCGCTATGACGCCCGCTTGGAGGGCGCAGCGCGGATCTATCCGCACCACTTCGATTCCGGTGGACTCTTCCTGGCCAAGCTGCGCCGGCTGGACGACGGCTCCACCACAGCCGACGGATCTTTCGATAGCGGGTGGACTCCCGTGCCGGCGAGTTTCCCGGGACACAGCCTCGACCCCTCGCACCATGTCCGGACGGCACGCGAGGACCTCGAGCAGCGCTTCGGCGTCGATCGAGGCGAAGTCGCCGACCTCACCTGGATCCAGCGTGGTGGCCGCCTGTGGTTGCACGCGCTGGACGAGTGGCCGCTCGAGGCCTGGCGAGAAGGGCCGTGGCGAGAGCGCGCCTGGCGGCCGATCTCTGTCGGCTTCCGGGCGGTTGACTTCGACTCGAGGGACCGTCCACGCCCGGCGAACGATCTCCTGCGATGGCTCGGCGACTCGGTGCGGAAGCGAGCCTTCGACATTGATCACGAGCGGATGCTCCGGCTTGCACTCGGTGAGGCGGTCGACTTCGAGCAAGAACTCCGTGGTCCTGTGGCGCTGCGCTACGACGGAGACCTTGTAGGCCGGGGGGCCGCTACCGTCGACGGGCTGAAGAGCGAGATCCCGAAGGCGCGGTCCGCCGATCTGCTGAGGGCGCTGGAAGCCTCATACTGATCGCGCCCCGCTGGGAACGGTCCACACGAGTAGGATGGCGGCGAGGCCCGCGGTGGCGGCGCCGAACGCGAAGGGGGCCGCCGCGCCGAAGCCGCTCCAGGGTCCGACGCCTTGCCACAGCACGCCCGCCAGCAATGAGGCCGGGAGGCTGATGAGGCCGACCACCGCGGCGTAGCTTCCGTACGCGGTCCCCCGTAGCTCAGGAGGCACGAGGTCCGCGATCAGCGCCTTGGCGGCTCCGGAGACCAGCCCGTGGTACGCCCCATACACGGTGTAGAGGACGGCGATATGCGTTGGCGTGCGCGCGGCGGCGAAGCCCAGATACACCAGCGCGTAGACGAGCCATCCGCCGAAGAGGACCCACTTCCGCGGTACTCGATCCGCGAGTGAGCCGGCCGGAGTGGAGACGGTCGTATACACGACGTTGAACGCCACGAGGATCCACAGCACGCCCAGGACGGAGAGCCCGCGCTCCTGCGCCCGTAGCACGAGGAACGCGTCCGCGGAATTGCCGAGCTCGAACAGAACCGAGCATGCGGCGAACGCGCCAAAGCCCCTGCCGAGCCCGCGGATGCGGATCCGGGGCCCAGCAGGTGCACCCTCCCTCGGCAAGGCAACGTCGCGCGCGCCTACGGCCAACATGACGACAGCCAGGAACGCGGGGACCAGGCTCCACAGCACGAGAGTCCTGAACGTGCCTTCGGACAGCGTCGGATCGGCTCCCTGGGTATTCGCGACGACCCAGATCGTGAGCAGCAGGCCGACGACCGCTCCCGCGGTATCACCCGCGCGGTGAAGACCGAACGCCAAGCCCCGACGCTCCGGCGGGGTGGAGTCCGCCAGCAGGGCATCCCGGGGTGCGGTGCGGATCCCCTTTCCCACGCGATCCGCGAAGCGGATCGCGGCGACCGCGCCCCATGTGGAAGCGACGTAGAGGAAGGGCCTGGAGATCGCGGACGTTGCGTACCCGGCGACCGCCAGCCACTTCCTGGCGCGCAGCCGATCGGAGAGCCATCCCGAGTAGAACTTGAGAACGCTGGAGGCGGTGTCGGCAAGACCATAGATGACGCCGACCGTCCAGATACGAACTCCGAGGACGTTCGCGAGGAAGAGCGGCAGCACGTTGACAAGCATCTCGCTCGACACGTCCGTGAGGAAGCTCGTCCCTGTGGCGACCCAGACGTTCTTGTGGAGCTTTTCCTTTTTCTTGCCGCTCACACGCTCATTGCCCTCGCACAGCGCCCTCGTTCACGCCAGCCCGATCGCGATGGCGATCGCGATGGAGAGTGCTCCCAGCGCTACGAGTGCCAGGTAGAGCGGCATCGCGAACTTGATCCACTCCTCGTAGCGCACTCCCGCGGCAGCGAGCACCGCCAGCAGCGCCCCATTGGTCGGTGTGATGATGTCGCAAAGGCCCGCCCCGTACTGATACGCGAGCACGACGACCTGCCGTGAGAGACCGAGTAGATCAGAGAGCGGAATCAGGAGGGGCATGGTGAGGACAGCCTGGCCGCTCACGCTCGGCACGGGCACGTGGATCGCGGTTTGCGCGGCGATCATTCCCAGGCTCGAGGCGATCAGCGGCAGTCCCTCGAGTGGCGTGAACATGGCCTGCACGATCGTGTCGACGATGTGACCGTCTTCGAGCACCACGAAAATCGCGCGCGCGAAACCGATGAGCAGTGCGGCGTATGCCATGCTTCGAAAGCCACGCACGTACGCTTCGGCGGTGCCGGTCAGGCCCATGCCCGCGAGCAGGCCGACCACGACGCCCATGATGAAGAAGGCGCCAGACAGGTGGTCGAAGCCCCAGTCCCAACGCAGAAGGCCCATCACGAGGACCGCGAACGTCGCGGCGACGATCCCGAAGATCACCCAGTCTTGGCCCTCGATACCGGCGTCGCCCGAATCCTCGACGAGTTCCGGCTCCCGCCGTTGCCGTGATGCGTAGCGCATCGTCATGCCGACCCAAAGCGCGAGCGCCAGGATCAAGAAGATCCCGCGGAAGAGTCCCCCCGAGCCGAGCGGGAGCTCTGCCAGCTTCTGTGCGATTTGGACCTGGAAGGGGTTGATGGGGCTGAACGCCGATCCCACGAATGCCGCACCGGCGCTCATCGCGACCGCGACGAGCGGTGTAAAGCCGACTGTGCGGGTCAGAATGAGCAGAACGGGGATCAGGGGGATGATCTCCTCCTGCATGTTCTCCACCACACCTCCCGTGGCGAAGAAGATCGAGACGATGGGGATGACCAGTAGGTCGCGACCCCCCAGCGTGCGCACCAGCGACGTGACGCCCCGCCGGAGCGCACCGGTCTCGTCAACCACGGTGAATGCCCCACCGATGAGGAACACCAGGAAGATCACCTCGGCGGCTTCAGCCATGCCACGGGGTAGCGCGACCATCGCGTCGAAGAGGTTGACCGGAGTGCGCTCGACCGCGTGGTACGTGCCCGCGACCACGACCGATCGGCCGGTCGCCTCGTCTTCGACCCGGTCGAACTGGCCCGCGGGCAAGACGTAACTCCCCGCCGCAGCCAGGATCACGCAGCCAGCGAGCAGAACGAGAGGATGGGGAACGCTGAACCGCGGCTTCGCCTCGCTCATCGCAGGGCCTCGTCCAGCGCGCGCATCACGGTCAGAATCGTCCGGACCGACGCGACGTACTCCCCGGGGTCCACGTTTTCGAAGTCGTCCGTGGGTCGGTGATAGTCGGCGTGATCCTCGACTCCGAAGTAGACGAAAGGGATCCCGGCTTGGTGGAAGGGCGCGTGGTCCGACGAGTGCGTCCAGTTCAAGCCCTCCGGTGCTCCCGGACGGTCATGTCCCTGCCTCACGGTCACGGGGGCGTTCGCCGTCGCCTGCTCGATGACAGATCGGAGCGCCGGCGTGTGGTGTGCGCCCACCGCCCACAGCAGCCCCGCCGTGCGGGAGACCATATCGAGATTGACGTTCAGCGCGACCTGTGCGAGAGGGATCGGAGGCTGTGCCACGAACTGTTTCGCGCCGAGCAATCCTTCCTCCTCGGCATCGACCAGCGCGATCACGAGTGTAGCGCCGAGCGGACTCGCCACTACGTCGCGTGCGATCGCGAGCGTCGCGGCGACCCCCGAGGCGTTGTCGTCGGCTCCGTTGAAAACGATGCCGCCTCGCACGCCTTGGTGATCGTAGTGGGCAGTGAGCACGATGTAGCGTTTCGTCGCGTCTCGACCCGGCACGGTCGCGATGACGTTCACCGCGCGCGCGCTGGCGGTCTCGAAGCCGTGCTCGTAGCTCTCGCCGATCGGCGCGGCCCCGATAGATGTCAACGACTCGATCAGGAAGGCCCTCGCGCGCGCGCTGCCTGGCGTCCCCGGAGCTCGCCCCTCCATGGAGTCGTGCGCGAGCACGGAAAGGTCCTGGAGCAGTCGGTCCAATGACGCAGGGTATTCGAGGTTCTGGGCGGCGGCTGCGGACGTGAGGGTCGTGGCCGCGGCGACGGCAACGGCAAGGCCCCTTCCCATCACGCTATTCCTCTTCATGGCCAAGCAGCTTGGGGCTCGAAACGGCGTGGCGCCAGAAAGGCGGTGCTCCACGGGTTTGACGGGGCTTCGTGGGCGGTCGAGAATAGTAAGAGTCGCCCCTAGCGCCGTCACGATCCCCATCTCCCCGACTCGTGTCCGAAACGACGACCATCGCCACGCAGCCTCTACTCTGGGCCCTCACCGCGGCGCTGCTCGTGCTGGGACTCTTCGCCTGGCTGATCTGGCGGCGACAAAAAGATCTCGAGGAGTTGCGGCGTGCCGCGGCCGAGGGCGCCGTCACCACCGAATTCGACCGTTTCTTCACGCTCTCCGGCGACCTGCTCGCCATCGTGGGCCTCGACGGTCACTTCAAGCGGCTGAACCCCGCGTGGCAAGAGACCTTGGGCCATTCGGTGCAGGTCGTGCTCAAGACGCCATTCATCGACTTCGTGCATCCCGACGACCGCAGCGCGACGATGGAGGAGCTGGGCCGGCTAGCGGAGGGCTCCGGGACCGCGCGCTTCGAGAACCGGTATCTCACGGCTGACGGGGATTGGCGGTGGATCTCGTGGACGGCGACGCCATTCCCGGACGGCGACCTGGTCTATTGCGTCGCGCGAGACGTGACCGCGCGACGGCAGGCCGAGCAGCTACTGAGAGAGGAAAAGAAGCTGCCGAGTTGGCGGATCGGTCCAAGAGTGAGTTCGTGGCGAACATGAGCTACGAGCTTCGAACCTCGATGAACGGCATCCTCGGAATGACCCGTCTGGCGCTGGAGACGGAGCTGAGCGACGCGCAGCGCGAGTACATGGAGTTGGTGGACCGCTCGGCTCGGTCCCTGCTCGGCGTGATCAACAACGTGCTCGAATTCTCCGAGCTCGACGCCGGCAAGCTAGAGCTAGAGCCGACCGCGTTCGGCTTGAGAGAATCGTTGAGGGACACGTTCAAGGCGCTCGCCCAGCGTGCTGCGGAGAAAGGGATCGAGCTCCTGTACGAAGAAGACGAGGGGGTTCCGGAGCACATCGTTGGCGATCCAGGTCGTCTACGTCAGATAGTCCTGCACCTGGTCGGCATCGCGATCAGGTTCACCGAGGCCGGAGAGGTGCACGTCCGGATCGAGGCACAGGAGCTGTCCGAGGAGCGCGTAACGCTCGGCTTCTCGGTCCGGGACACCGGCACCGGCATCCCCGCGGAGGTCCAGGCGAACGTGTTCGGCGCTGGCGCACCTCGAGACGGCTCCCCGGCTCGACGGTTCGGTGGTGTGGGCCTCGGATTGGCGATCTCTTCCCAGCTCGTGGAGTTGATGGGGGGCAGCCTCTCCGTCGAGCACGCGGTCGACGACCGTATCCGGTTTCGCTTCAGCGTCGACTTGGAGCTCGCCGAAGGGGGGGTGGGGGAGGAACAGGCGGTCTCTGCCGAAAGCCTCGCCGGCCTGCGCGTTCTCATCGTGGCGAACAACGCCACCAACGGCACGATCCTCACCGAATACGTGCGCCGGTGGCAGATGGTGCCGGTCGTCGTCGGCGGCGGGCAGGCCGCGCTCGATACGAGTGAGGCGGCCCACACCGAGGGGCGGTCGTTCGACCTCGTCCTGTCGGACGTGCACCTGCGAGACATCGACGGCTTCGAGCTCTGCAAACGACTCGGGGCCGGGCCGCAGTATGGAGTCACCAAGATCATCCTGGTTACGTCGTTCGTCCGTCGGGACGATGCCGGCCGGGTACGATCTCTACCGTTGGCGGGCTTCTTGGCGAAGCCGATCATGCCCTTGCAGCTGCTCGACGCCCTCCGTGCGGCGGTTGCCGAGCCGCTCCAGCCCGCGGAGCGATCAGCGAGCGGTGCACCGGACGCGCCACGCTCGGGCGGCCGTATTCTGCTCGCGGAGGACGACATCATAGACCAAACACTGGCTGTCGCTCTGATCGAAAGGCAGGGCCACCGGGTCACGGTCGCAAAGGACGGCCGCGCTGCCATCCATCAGCTCGAGCGCCGAGACTTCGACCTGGTGTTGATGGACGTTCAGATGCCCGAGCTCGACGGGCTGGAGACGACGAGGCTCATCCGGGAGGGCGAAGCCGGGACTCTGAGACACATCCCGATCATTGCGATGACCGCGCACGCTCTGAAGGGCGACCGTGAGCGGTGCCTCGAAGCCGGTATGGACGACTACTTGTCCAAGCCGATCGACCCTGCTGAGCTCGAGGACAAGGTTCGACACTTCCTCGAAGAACGGATCGACCTCGATCCGGTGCGCGCCGTCGAGCTGGCCGGGGGGAACACGGGACTGTTCCGCGAGATCGCCATGATGTTCCTCGACGACGCCCGGGACCGGCTCGACGTGATCAAACAGGCCGTCGCGGACTCCGACTCGGATGCGCTGGAGAACGAAGCTCATTCCTTGAAGGGCGTCGCTGGCTCACTGGCGTTGCACCGGGTGCAGAAGGTAAGCGCGTCTCTCGAACAGGCCGCGGCCACCGGAGTTTGGGACGACACGTCGGAGATGGTCGCCGAACTGGAGCGGTGCCTCGAAGACGGAGCTGCGGCGCTTCGGGCGGAGCTCGACTAGTGGCGCAAGGGCTGCCCGGTCTGTGCACGGGGGCGGCTGGCACCGCGAAGCGCAGACGCATCATTCCGAGACGATACGCCTCCGGGGCGGGAGCTTGGCCTGCCCCACCGTATTCGTGTCGGCACCGAACCAGATGGAATTGGTCTCAGCGTCGAAGTACATGTGACGGATCGTGCCGCCGCCGCTCTCGACGAGCGTTTGGCTGAAGAACTCGCCTGTCATCGGATCGAAGCCCACGAAGTTGTTCGGTCTGGGACCGGTCTCGACCAGCCAGATGCGGTCGGAGTCGTCCGCGACCACTGCGTAGGGACGCGAACTCGTGCCGCCCGGGAGTGGGAACTCCCTCACCTCACCGGTTGCGGGGTCGAGGCGGCCGAGCGTGCCGCGCGTCCAGTCGCCGTACCAGAGCACGTCGTCCGAAGTGATCGCGATGCGGCGTGGCCGTGCGTTCTCCGGCAGTTCGAAGGTCTCGAGCTCGAACGTCTCAGGGTCCACCGTCGCGATCTTGTTGGTGTTGAACAGCGCGATCCACGGATGGTCCCGGGAGTCCATGACGATGCCGTACGGGCGGCTGCTCCCCATGCGACCCCCGCGGCCGGGCGCAGAAGGTGTCTCGAGCAGGCGGATCTCACCCGTCTGGGTCCAGAACTTGCCGACGAAGTTGCCATTCTGCGCGGTGAACCACATGTCGCCCTTGGAGTCGAAAATGAGCGTATGCGGATCACGTGCGCGTTCGTCGGGCATCATGAACTTCTCGACGTCTCCGGTCTCTGGGTCGAGTCTCCCGATGTGGCTCGCGCGGTTGCCCGCGTAGTAGACCGTGCCATCGACGTCGACAATCAGATTGTGCGGATTGACGCCCTCGTCCATATCGAACTTCTCGAAGTCGCCCGTCTTCGGATCGAGCACCGAGACGTAGTTGCCAACCTGGCCGACAAACCACACCCGCCCGTCCGGCGCGACCATCGGGTCCCGGGGACGCGACTGCGCATAAGGGACTTCCCACTCTTGAAGCGCGGGATCCGTATCGGTCTGCGCCGTGGCCGGGGGTGCGGGCAGCAGGAGGGTGACGGCCGCAGCGAGCACTGGTGTTGTCATCCGCATGAGAGTCCTCCATCGGCTATGGATCAACGTCAAGGTAGCGAGAAGACACCTGCACTGCCCGAGACGCTGTCAAAGTGTGCGTTCCGGCGTCTCTACGCGAGCGCCGCCGTATCCGTTGTCTCCCGTTGGTGGCTCGCGAAGTCCGGCAACGGAACCGTAGGTTGCGGCCCACACTGAAGCTGGAGGTCATCTTGGGGGATTACCGAAGCTACACGCGGCGCTTCGACGACGAGGAAGCAGCCGCAAGGCGCGCGATCGAACGGGGGTTGACCGCGGAGCAGGCTGGCGACGCGTACAGGTTGCCCGCCGGCAGGGAGGACCGGACGCTGTTCAGCCCGCAGTACTTCGCCCGCGCGGTTGGGTCTTGGATGACCGCACTGAACGGCGTGTGAGCGCCAAGGGCACCATCGCCATCCTGACGGGTGGTGGAGACGTGCCGGGGTTGAATCCGGCGGTGCGCGCGGTCACCCTTCGTGCGGTCCGGGAAGGGCACCGGGTACTCGGGGTCCGGCGCGGGTGGCGCGGCCTGGTGGACCTCGTGCCCGATCCGAACACGGACAACTCTGCGGCGATCGTGGAACTGACGCCCGAAGTCGTGCGCACGGCCGGTCGCACGGGCGGCACCATCCTTCACTCGTCGCGCACCCTGCCCAGCCATTTGCCCAAGGCGTTCGTGCCGCAACATCTCCGGGATCGGTATCGAGACGAGATCAACGACATCACACCCGAGGTGTTGAACAACCTCGACTTCCTGGGGATCGATACGCTGATCCCGATCGGCGGCGATGACACGCTCTCATACGCGCATCGACTGCATGAGGAGGGCGTGAACGTCATCGCGATCCCGAAGACGATGGACAACGACGTTCCGGGAACCGACTACTGCATCGGGTTCAGCACCTGCGTGACCCGGACGATCGAGCTCGCGCACCGGCTGCGCACGTCGGCCGGATCCCACGAGCGGATTCTGGTCATCGAGGTCTTCGGGCGCTACACGGGCTACACGGCGCTGGTGCCCGCGATGGCCGGGGCGGCGGACCGATGCGTGATTCCGGAGTACCCGTTCGATGCCGAGCGCCTCACTGAGCTGCTCGTCGAAGACCGGCGCCGGAATCCGAGTCACTACTCGGTCGTGCTCGTTTCCGAGGGCGCGACGATGATCGGCGACGCCGACATGGTCTTCTCCGATCAAGAGAGGGACCAGTATGGCCATAAGAGGCTGGGTGGCATCGGCGGTCGACTTTCCGAGCGCATCCAGGAGCTGTCCCCAGGCTTCAACAACGGAAAGCTCATCAACACCGTGAACCAGCGGCTCGGGTATCTGGTCCGTTCGGGAGCTCCCGACGCGCTGGACTCCATCGTCCCGATGGCCTTCGGCAACCTGGCGCTCGACGTGGTCGGGCAGAGGCAGAGCGGCGTGCTCGTGGCGGTCCGAGACGGCGTGTATCGACACGTGCCCATCGATGCGGTGATGGGTACGAAAAAGGTGGATGTCGAGCATTTCTATGAGACGGACCGGCTGCGACCCAAGTATACGACGTTTGGGGAGAAGCCTCTTTTCATCATGACTAGTGCAGGTGACACATAAATACGATGACGTATAATGGACTGGCGTTTTCGCGGTCCGCAGGACGGGTCAGTGCGAAGGCGCCGCGGTGTGCTCGCCTTTGGTTCGCGCTCACCGCGGCGCTTGTCGTCACCGCAATCGTTGGGCCTTCGCAGGGCTCCGGCCAGTCGTCTCCGCCCGTCGAGGCGGGAGTAGGGTCGGCCGTAGGCGGGGCCGTGCTCGGTGCACTGACCGGCGCACTGGCGGGCGTCTCGCTAGTGACGCTCAAGGCGAACGTCTTCGACAGCTATGTCGAGGGATCGGTGAGCGAGGCCCTCGGCGAGTTGCTGCCGTGGGTGATCGGGGGAGCTGCCGTCGGAGCGATCTCCATCTCTACCGGCGAGGGCGCCACCCTTGGGCACGCGGTCGGACCGACGGTTCAAGGCGCGGTGGCCGGTGTTGCGACCGGGGCTGCCGTCGGGGCCCTCACCGCGGTGCTCGCGAGCCTGGGACCGGAAGAGCTCGGTGATGAGCTGCCCGGTGGCGCGTGGTCCGGTGCACTCATCGGACTCGGTGCGGGGGCGCTGGTCGGCGCCATCGTGGTCTTGGCAAGACCCGGTGAGGACCACAACGGCTGGGGGCTAGGTGCATGGGGCGGCGGAATAGCTGCGATCCCCCTCTTCTACTGGTCGGTCAGGTTCTGATAGTTATGGGGTGCCGGAGGGGCACATGGGCCACCGCGGCCGTGCCAATCCTCGTGTTCGTAGCAGCGGGCTGCGGCCTCAACGAGTTTGTCACGACGTGCCGGCCACCCTCCCAAGGCATGCGTGCGCCGCTCGAATGCCGCGACCCGGGCGCTTCGGATCAGGAAGCGGTCCTCTTCCTCGTCGGGGACGCCGGGTACGTGCCGTTCGTGGAGAACCCGGTGCTGCGCGACCTGCGGGGGCGCGTCCGTGCACTGAGCGATCAAGGTGTTCCCGTGATGGTCCTGTACCTAGGGGACAACGTTTACGAAGCCGGCGTACGCGCAGATCACCCGGAAGATCTCGAGCTCCTCGACGCGCAGGTCGAGGTTGTGCGAGGCGCGTCGGCTCGGGCGCGCTTCATGCCGGGGAACCACGACTGGGCGAACACGACCGCCCCGGTAGGAAGACGGCGTCTCCGGGCGCAGGAGAGGGCTCTTAGGACTGATGGCGTCGCTCTCGGGGCCATGGGAAGCGACACATTCCCGATGGTCCCCGAGGCCGGGTGTCCCGGTCCGAGGAGGGTCGATATCCGGAACCGGGCGGGTGCTCTGCTGGCGCGCGTGCTGGCGGTTGACTCTCAGTGGTGGATTTCGGGCGTGGCGGCGAATACCGACTGTGCCTCCCAGTCGAAGGAAGACGTCGTGCGACGGCTTCGGTCCGAGCTCGGCCGCCGCCGGGGACACGCAGGTGGTCCTGGCCGCCCACCACCCGCTCCTCACAGGGGGTCCCCACGGCGGCAACAGCGAGATTTTGGAGGGCATTGCTTACGGCGCACGCCTTTTGAACCAGGATGTGGCCGCCGCGGCTTATCGGGACTACCTCAGGGTGATCGAGCCTCTCGTGGTCTCGAGTCGCGTCCCGATCATCTTTGCCGCCGGCCACGATCACTCGCTCCAGGTGCATGAATTGAGCGAGAACCGTGACGGGAGGTCCCCCGGCGCCAGCTGGCATCACCTCGTCTCGGGAAGTGCAAGCAAGCGAACCGCGGTTCGGGGGGTCGAGCGCGAAACCGTGGAGACTCTCTTCGCAGCCTCTCTCCCCGGGTACATGAGGCTCGACTTCCGCTCCCGCGGCCGTATTCAGCTGAGCGTAGTGGCGGGCTGCCCAGACACCGGACCCAACGGCGCGCGGGCAGGAGTCAGCGGCCGGCCGGACGCGGCCTTCGACCCACCGCCGATCTGCGAGACCGATAGGGGGTTCCGCACGATCTTCTCGAAGTCGATCCGAGGAAGGTGACGGGGGACCGAGCCCGCGAGGCGCAGTCTCCGGTGACCGGTTGACCTACCCCGGCCGGACCGACTACTGTTGACACCACAACAGCTCATCGAGACCGGTCGAGGGACAGGCCCGTAGACACCGGGGCAACCTGCGGAATGTGGCATTTCCGCAAGGTGCCAACTCCTACGGTGGACGCGAGTCCATTGGAAGATGAGTCGCCCGCTTCGCGAACGCGTAGCCGCCGAGCTTCGAGGGCGTCGATCTCCGGGAGTCCGATGGAATATCTCGGTCTGGAGGATCGACATGACGTACGCAGCCACCGCCCGCGGCTCCACCGGCCACGTTGAAGCATGCCGTTCAACCGGCACATCGCCGGGCTTCTCCGGTCGCACACGCCATCGCATCGAGCTGGACCATCACGCGACCCAGGCCGTCGAAGTCTCGTACGAGGTGTATGGCCCGGCGAACACGCCGGCGCTCGTCGTGCTCGGAGGCATCTCGGCAGGTCGGCATCTCGCGCCGACAGTTGCCGACCCTTCGCCCGGCTGGTGGCCCGGCGTAGTTGGGCTCGGGGGAGCGCTCGATCCGACCCGCCAACGGCTCATCGGCATCGACTACCTTGCCGGTCCCGACTCCACCCTTCGCGCGACAGGGCCAGTGACCACGCACGACCAGGCTCGCGCGATCGCCGCCGTTCTCGACGTTCTCGGTGCTCCTTCCGTCACTTTCGTGGGCTCGTCGTACGGCGGCATGGTCGCTCTCGCGTTTGCGGAACTCTTCGCCAGTAGGGTATCCGGGCTGGTATTGCTGTGTGCGGCGCACCGCACGCATCCGATGGCAACGGCCTGGCGGTCGATCCAGCGCTCGGTCGTGCGACTCGGTGAAGAACGTGGAGCTCCGGCAGAGGGGCTCGCGCTCGCCCGCGCGTTGGCGATGGCCACCTACCGAAGCGCCGATGAATTCGAACGACGCTTCGACTATAGCCCCGACCTCGCCAGCCTCGACATCAACCGGGGAGCGGTGCGCTTCCCGGTTCAAGACTACCTCGAGGCGCGCGGCGAAGCGTTTGCGAGCGTCTTCGATGCGGCGAGCTACTTGAGCCTGTCGACGTCGATCGACATCCACTACGTCGACCCCGCGCTCGTGAAGAGCCGGACTTCCTTGTTTTCCTTCGACACCGACGCGCTCGTCCCCCCGTGGCTGGTCGAAGAGCTCGCCCAGGGGGCTCCGGGCGTCTGCGAGCACGTAACGCTGTCCTCGCCTTTCGGTCACGATGCGTTCCTCAAGGAACCCGAACGCGTTTCGTCTGCACTGCGCGCGGCGATCGAGGTCCATGAGGTGCGCCGATGATCCGTACGTCGGCATCGAGGACGCCACCGACCTCGTCACCGACCTGCGAGTCGCGCTTACGCGGGCGGAGTGAGGTCGCGTGCGCAGTGGCGTGATCACTTGTGGCGTACCGAGGTCGCTCCCGGCACCGTCGCCCTGACCCACCGCACGAACTCGGGCGAAGTAACTATGCGTTTCACGTCCGCGGTGTTGAACGCCAGATCAGTGCTGCGATCGTCAGAGCGGACCTCGACCGTGGTCGGCGCGTACATCTCTCCGGTCAGCGCTCCTATCAGCGCTCCTACGAGTCCGCTGAGGAACGACACCTCTTCATGGATGGTCGCGTTGCCAGAGGGGCACATCTCCCGAAGTGCGATCTCCTGGTCCGGGCTGATCAGCCCTCCGAGCCAGTGGTTGTGCCATCGCTCGTACACGACCGGGGGCGGTTGCGGTGTCGTGGCGCCATTGCATGGACGTTCTTGGTTGAGATGGCGAGAGCGCACCTGGCGTGCCGTTCTTGGAGCTATTCTGTAAGTTATTGTTGTGTACTGCGTTGCATCTATAATGCGCATTCTCCAAATCTGGGTCGGCGTCCTCTCCGTAGGACGGCTTCGCAGGGCCTTGCGGACGGGCGCTCGGGGAGCACATCATATAGGTGGCTGCTCGCCCCGTGCGCCGCACTGAACCGCTGCCAATCGGGGGTGATGTGGAACCTCGGCCCTCGGATGAGGGAACGCATGTCGGGGTGTGGCATGAGACGGGCAGCAAGACGTCGTTCTTCCGTCGTTGGGCGGACTTGGAACACGGTGCGTCGACCCCGTGACGACGTCGCGCACAGCGGTCGGCGGTCGTTCCTCACGGGAGGGCTTATGCCACCGGGCAGTAGCGCGGCCTGGAGTGGCTGAGACTGCTGCTCCGGGCCTCTTCCGTTGCGTGGGCTTCTCGGGCAGCTGCCCCGCCCCCCGCGCTTCTGTTACGCCACGAAGCCCTGGAGCCCTTCCGCCCACGCGAGACGCATATATATTCTTTGGTTATGCATGATATTGCGACCCGGAGCACGGGGTCCGAAGCTGGGCACCGGCCGACGGACCCGCGCAACGGGATCCCTAGACTCGAGCCGAAGCGCGTCGTCCTGAAACTGGGGAGTCGCACGCTCACGGCGGGCGGCGCCGAGCTGTGTGCCGACACGCTTGCTCGGGTGGCGGCCTCGGTCACCAGCGCGACGGACACCGAAGTCGTCATCGTTTCGAGCGGTGCGGTTGCGGCCGGCTTTCGCGTGCTCGGATTCGACGCAGCGCCCGAGGCGGTACGGGACCGTCAGGCCGCGGCGGCGGTGGGGCAGACTCGACTCATGAGCATGTGGGAAGCAGTCTTCAAGGACCGAGGGCGCCACGTCGCGCAGGTTCTGCTCACCAACGATTGTCTCTCGGATCGTCGCCGCTACGTCACCGTTCGGGACGCCTTCACGGCGCTGCTCGATCGCGGAATGGTCCCGATCGTGAACGAGAACGACACGGTGAGCGTTGACGAAATCATGGTCGGTGACAACGACAACCTCGCGGCCATTACGGCAGCTCTGGTGGACGCGGATCTTCTCTTGCTCCTGACGGACGTCGCGGGCGTATTCCCCCACGACCCGAAGCACGACCCCGAACTGCAGCCGATTCCTTTCGCGCGCAGTGCGCGGGAGTTGAAGGAGCTCTGCTTCAAGAAGGCTTCGCGCGAGTCGATCGGGGGCATGGTCACCAAGCTCGAGGCCGCGGAGATGGCGGGCAGGTACGGGATCCCGACCGTTATCGCCTCCGGTACCGACGCGGACACGATCGCAGCGGTGCTTCGCGGCGACGAGGTCGGAACCTACATCGCCCCCGCAGCCGATCCGCTCCGGGCACGTCAGCACTGGATGGCCGTGCAACGTCGACTCGCAGGCGGCTTGGTGGTCGATGACGGCGCCGCGTCTGCCATCCGTGGGCGTGCGAGCCTCCTGCCCCGTGGCATCGTCGAGGTCGTGGGCCGCTTCCGGAAGGGAGATCTGGTCTCGGTGGTCGATCGTGGGGGGGTGGAGCACGCGCGCGGTATCGTCCGCTTCGACGACCGAGACGTCGAGCGCATCCGCGGCCTGCACAGCAGGGACCTCGAGCAAGTGCTTGGAAGGGAGGTCGGCGCCGTAGTCATGCGAAGCGATCGCATGTTCATCATCGACGAAGAGAAGGGTTAGTGGCAGTCTCGGCGGCCACCTCGGTAGAGCTGCTGATCCCGGATCTCGCGCGCAGGGCCCGAGCGGCCAGCCGGAAGCTGGCGACGACCACGGGCGAGCAGCGTCGCGTGGCGCTCGAGGTCATGGCGGACGCCGTGGCTGCCGCCGCCGATCAGATCGTAGCGGCCAACGCGTTAGACCTCGCGGCTGCCGATGCGGCGGGGGTCAGCCCCGCGATGCGTGACCGCCTGGTCATGAACCACGACGGTGTCGCTGGGCTGACAGAGGCGGTACGGGAAATCGCGGATCAGCCGGACCCGCTCGGCGAGGTCTCCGACGAGCTCGTGCGACCCAACGGACTCACCGTGAGTCGCGTGCGCATCCCGCTGGGGGTCGTGGCCATGATCTACGAGAGCCGGCCCAACGTTACGGCGGACGCCGCGGCGCTGTGTCTGAAGGCCGGTAACGCGTCCATTCTCAGAGGCGGCAAGGAAGCTCTTCACTCGAATCACGCGATCGCCGAAGCCCTTCGCGCCGGGCTCGACACGACGGACGTGCCGGCCGACGTGATCCAGCTCATCCCCGTAGCGGACCGCTCGGCGGTCGACGTTCTACTCGAGCAGGATCAGTACATCGATCTGGTGATTCCGCGCGGCGGCGAGGGGCTGATCCGTGCCGTGACGGAGAAGAGCCGAATTCCGGTGCTTCAGCACTACAAGGGAGTATGCCACGTGTACGTCGACGCTTCGGCCGACGCACGGATGGCGACCAGTATCGTGAGCAATGCCAAGGTGCAACGTCCGGGCGTGTGCAACGCTCTCGAGACCCTGTTGGTGCATCAGACAGCTGCGCCGGACCTCCTACCCGCCATCGCCGAGGCGCTGACGGACTCTGGAGTGGAGCTACGCGGGTGCGCGCGGACTCGAGAGCTGCTCGGTGAGGTCGTGGTGCCGGCGAGTGAGGCCGACTGGGACGAAGAGTACCTGGACCTGATCCTCGCGGTGCGCATCGTGGACGACCTGGCCGCGGCGATCGAGCACATCGACAATCACGGCTCGTCCCACACCGAAGCGATCGTGACGTCGGACGATGCCGCGGCGCAAGCGTTCGTGTCGGCGGTTCAGGCGAGCACGGTACTCGTCAATGCGAGCACACGCTTTGCCGATGGAGGTCAGTTGGGGCTCGGCGCCGAGATCGGGATCTCCACGTCGAAGCTGCACGCGTTCGGCCCGATGGGTGCCCGTGAACTGACAACCCGAAAGTTCGTCGTAAAGGGCACGGGTCAAATCCGAAGCTGAGCGGAGTCGGCGGCCCCAGCTCGGGGCGTCAGTTCCCAGCGTACCGCTCGCGCAGCTTCGACTTTTGCACTTTGCCCGTCGCTCCCATCGGCAGCTCATCCACGAAGATGACCTCGTCGGGTAACTGCCACTTGGCCAGCGTGCCGGAGAGGTACTCGAGAACGCTCTCCTTGCTCGGACTCGAGTCGGGCGCAGGCACGGCGATCAGGATAGGGCGCTCCTCCCGGCGGAGATGCCGTGCGCCTCGAGTGCATGGGCGAGTCGGCGTGATCGGTTTCGGGCGTCCAGCCACGTATATCGATGAATCGGCCCCTCGACCGGACCGGCTCATCAGTGTTCGGCTGGCGTCGTCGTCGTCAGCGATCAATATGCGGGCCGTTTCAGAATTTTCGACCGTTTCGGGGAGATCGTTTACGTTCCCACCATGACAGAACCGAACCTACTACTGGAAGAGATGACTTGGCCCGAGGTGGGCCAGGCGCTGGAGGCGGGCTTCACCACCGTCGTGGTCGCCGTCGGCGCCACGGAACAACACGGGCCGCACTTACCTCTACTCGTTGATGCCGCGCGTGGGGACCGGCTTGGACTCGAGGTCGCTCGACGGCTCGGTCATGCGCTGGTCGCACCGACGATTCGCGTGGGTTGTTCCGAGCACCACATGGGTTTTCCGGGCACGCTGTCACTGCGGCGACAAACGCTCGAAGCCCTGTGCATGGACTATACGGTGAGCCTGGCGCGCCACGGATTCCGGCGGGTGTGCTTCGTGCCATCGCACGGAGGAAACTTCGCGCCGCTCGCCGAAATGCTACACGATCTCCGCAGCGCGGTCGCGCCAGACTGCGCCGTAGATGCCTATTCCAACCTGATGGGCTTCATGACGTTCTGGAAGAATGCCGTCGAGAGCGAGGCTCCCGGGTTGGAGGATAGGGTCGGGGGCCACGCAGATATCTCGGAGTCCTCTGAGATGCTGTGCATCCGCCCTGAACTGGTCCGCGAGAGCCGGGCGGAACGCGGCTACATCCAGGGCTTCGATGAGGAACTCGCCGAGAGAATCTTCCGCGATGGCTTCCGGACCGTGACCCCCAACGGGATCTTGGGCGACGCGCGAGGGATGAGCGCCGACATCGGTGAGCGGTGCATCGCGAACGCGGCGGACGGAATCGCCGACGTTCTGCGTGTGAGCGACTGAGTGGAAGAGCGCCTCGCGTTCTTTGTCTCCCCCCACGGCTACGGCCACGCCGCGCGTTCGTCGGCCGTGATGGCCGCGCTCCACGAGAGGACCAGCGCGGAGTTCGAACTCTACACGACCGTGCCACGGTGGTTCTTCGACGGGTCGATCGAGGGTCTCTTCCGGTACCACGACGTCGTCTGCGACGTGGGCTTCGTGCAGGCATCAGCTCTTCGCTACGACTTGGACGGGACCGTCGAGGCACTCGGCGACCTGCTCCCCTTCGATCCGCTCGTACTAGTCGACCTCGCCGCCCGCGTGCTCCAGGCGGGGTGCACCGCGGTCCTGTGTGACATCGCTCCGCTCGGCATCGCGGTCGCGGAGCGCGCCGGTCTGCCCTCGGTGCTCATCGAAAGCTTTTCGTGGCAATGGCTGTACGAGCCGCTACACGAACGCGCTCCGGACCTCGAGCGCTTCGGCGCTGAACTCGATCAGTGGTGGAGAAAGGCTACGGTGCACATCCAGACGGAGCCGCTCTGTTGGCGCGACGCTGCCGTGGAGACGCTGGTCGACCCGATCAGCCGGGCACCCCGGCTCGAGCGCGGGGAGATCCGGACTCAGCTTGATATCCCTCTCGATGCGCAGGTCGTCGTGATCACTATGGGCGGCTATGCCGAAGGCATGCCCTTTCTGAAGCGGCTTCGCGCGATGTCCGACGTGGTCTTTGTGGTGACCGGGGCGAGTGAGACGACCCGTGACGGCAACCTGATAGTGTTCAGCAGTCGATCCGCTATCTTCATGCCCAACCTGTTGCGCGCCGCCGACGCGCTGGTCTCCAAGCTCGGGTACGGCATCACCGCGGAGTCCTGGCGCGAAGGGCTCCCATACGCCTACGTGAGCCGGAGCGATTCTCGGGAAATGCCCCCGCTCGAGGCCTTCGTCCGACGTGAGCTGCTCGGCTTTGAGATATCTCCTGAGGACTTCGCGGAGGGTGGTTGGATCGACCGGGTGCCGGAGCTGCTCAGCCTGCCGCGTCGACCGCGAGGGGCTGGTGGAGCCGGTCAAGTGGCGGAGGTCGTGTCGGCCCTCCTGGTCAGTGAGGGCGCCCGCGCGGGGAGTGTCGGGGCGGGAGGGTAGGGGGCGCGGTCCACACGAAGCGGTAGATTCTCTCGTCCGGATCTGGTCCATGAAACCCGGCGGGTACGCGAAGTCTTGATATCGGGTGCGGAACTGGCCCGAGTACGAGGTGGGCCTGCACAGAAATTCGCCTGAGCGCCGAGATGTTCGGCGATGTGCCGGTGGATGCAGGCATGATTCGCCGCGGCTTATCTGCCTCCCGCTGTGGCTCAGCAGGGCGAGATACCGGCCCGGCGCAACGCCCAAATCGTCGTTGTCGACAGCGAAAGTGCCGAACTCGACGAAGTGATTTCCACTGCCGGAGCTTCAGCTCCTCGCAGAAGTTCTGCACGAGGGTGACCGACGGAACGACTTCTTCGTCGTCCCTGCGTTGGGTGGCCGGAGTGGATGTACCCGCCGAGCCCAGCCGCCCTGCGCTACGCGTTAGTTCCCGGTGCAGCCGGGCAGGTCGCGCTCGACCCACCACAGTCCCTCGCGATGTGCTCCGGATATCCATAGGCCGCGACCTCGATGCGCAGGCCGTCCGGATCCATGATGGTCCGTGCCATCTTCGAATCGGGCTTTGGGTCCAGCCCGCGCCGCCTGAGCTCGGCCTCCACCGCGACAGAGTCGTAGTCGTGGATCGCCAGTCCGAAGTGATCGCAGAACGGGGCCGCGTCCACCGCGGCCTGCCGCAGGATGAGCGTGTTCTCGCCGAACCGGAGGAACACCTGCGGCTCCCGCCCCGCAGCCGCCGGCTGGTCGTAGATCACGTGCATGCCCAGCATGTTCTCGTAGAACTCGCGAGCCTGCGGAACGTCCGTCGTGTTCAGCACGATGTGGCTGAACGCATACGCCCTGAAGCCTGTCCCGCTCGGCTTCGGGGCGCTCGCGAGGTTCCTGAGCCCGACCGCGTACGCTGCCCGGCATTCCTCTGAGTCCGCGACCGCACAGGGGGAAGCCGCACCGGGGAACATGGCCGGACTCTTCTCCACGATGATATCGAGTGAGTAGCCATCGGGGTCTCGGAGGATCCAGCCATGTTCTCCATCCGGCACCACGTTTTCGAGCTCCCGGCGCATGATCTCGGCGTACATCGCCTCTTTGTAGAGCATGAAGTTCGCAACTCCGATGCCCAAATGGTTCACGTTCGGTTGCTGACCTTCCGGTACTCTGCGGATGTACATGCCGTTCGGACGCTGGGGATCTCCGAACTCGAGCGCGCATCCCTGGCCATCGTCCCACGTCACCGTCATCCCGAAGAGATCCACGTAGAAATCGCGAATCCTGGCATAGTCGGTCGCAGCGTACGAGAGGTGGTTGACCGTGGTGGCGGGGAAGGTTCGCACGCCAATGAGCGGCCCGAGCGAGCCCAATGGTGTGTCGGCCGGCAGGACCTGGCCGTCTGGGCCCGCACCGTCGCACGCATTGACGGTGAACCCCACAGTCGCAGTCAGCCCCAGCGCCTGGAGGAACCGGCGCCGATCGACCATTCCGCTTTCGACGTGCTTCAGCGGTGCCGCATGCCCGTGCTTCATAAGCTGGCCCTCCGTGACAGGGTGTTTCAGAAACGCATCGGCGGTGCGAGCACCCTCTACGCAGGCTTGAGAACGAAGCCGATTCCTCGATGATCAGCGACATGCAGGAAGCATTCACGGCTTCAGTGACGATAGAAGCATGCTCCGCGATCGCGGCTAGCTTGGGGAGAAGCTGGGGATCCGTCAACGGTGCCGCAATGCGGAGCGCCCTCGCGGCAGGAGAGAGCGACCAGCGCAGGGTCGTACGACGAAGGTGTCCCCGGCTCAGTTGAAGGTGGTGACTCCGAGGCTTTCGTGATTAACCTGCCATCTTCATTTCGGCAACCGGCTCGCGGTCATCGAGGTGAGCTTTGAGCATCCAGAGTTGGTCGAAGCCGACGATGCGTCGGTAGTTCTTCTCGGTCTCGACGAAGGAGGCAGCGGCCCATCTCAGTGCCATCGCTCCGTTCTTCCAGTTCGTCACCCTATAGGTCTTCTGCCTCACGCCTGCGTGGGTGCTGTCGATCAGGTTCGTGGTGCCGAGGCACTTCCTCAGCCGAGGCGGTAGCCCAAGCCGGTTGATTGTGAACATCTCACCCAGCCCCTCCCTCAGGCTCGCTGCGGCCGACGGCTGATCTCGTTCAAGCCACCGCGCGAGCTGCTCGAGTTTCTGCACGCCGTCCCTCGCATCGAGCTTCCATGCTGCGCGGATCGCGGCCTTCACCTGCGGGTGCTGATCCTTCGGTAGGTGAGCGAGCACGTTTCTGAGCTTGTGATGTCGGCATCTCTGGACCGAGTGGCCCGCGCCGAACACCTGAACAATCGCCTTCCGTAACGCCTTCGAGCCATCGATCACGAACAGGCGTCGACGCTCGGGGTCCAGACCCCGCTCGACCAGATCCTGCAGCAGGGCCGTCGTCACTTCGGTGTTCTCACTCGCTCCCTGCCGCATCCCCAGCACGTGCTTCTTGCCGTCCGTGTCCACGCCCACAGCCGCAAGTACGTGGTGCGCACCGAGTTGGATACCGTCCAGGTAGATCACCAACAGATCCCATGCGTCCAGCCGCCGCTCCATCAGCTCCTTCAGCACGCGCTCCGACGCTTCGATCGTCTCGCGGCTCACCGACGACTTGCTCACCCCCACCGTGTCGGCCATCTCGCCGATCACCTGGCCGTATTTCCGGGTGCTCACACCTGCCATCAGGATCTCCAACATTCGGTCCGCCATGGCGCCCGGCCTGCGCATCGCCTCGTACGCTGGCACCTCGACCTCGCCGCCCTGGCCGCCAGTCCGCTCACGCAGCCGAGGCCGCTGGATACGGACCTTTCGGTCCGACAGGTAGACCTGACCGCCCTGGCGGCCGTACCAGACCGTCGCCCCCTCCTCGCGTGCCTTGCCCGATTGCTTCGGGCCCGCCACACCTTCGGCGCTCATCTCGAGTACCGCCTCGATCGTCGCTCGGCCCATCACCTGGACGACTTCGTCGATCGCGAGCTCCGTGTGCTCTACGAGCTCGACCATCGGCAGCAGGAACTGGCCTTCTCGCTTCACGAACTCAGCCATCGCACGCCTGTCCGTGTCACTCGCTACTTCGTACGTTCTCTTCATCGTGGTGGCTCCGTTTTTGGGTTTTTAGCGCACCCGATCCTATCGGATCGGGCACCCTCGGAGCCACCACTTTTCTTTTCCCTCTTCAGGGACCTTCAACTACGGCTGGGTCAGCTTCCGTACGACCCCAGATCCCGAGACCCATCGTAAACGACCCAGCGATCAGCCAGAGCTCGCGACAGTCACCCGATGAGTGTTCCGCCGCAGCCGGTCATTCTCCACGGCAAATGCGCCTCGATCCCGAACGCCGTGCACGGATCTGGGACGTGGCCTCCAAGCCGTAAAGCGGCCTCCTAGCCGGACGATACCGCGAATGGAGCATCCCGCCGTCAGCCGGACCCCATCAAGGGGTCGCTCACGCCGAGCCAGTGTACGGCGATGAGACCCAGGACGCCGATTACCAGCAAATAGTAGATGGTGGGCAGCACGGTCTTCCGGAGCGTCGCTCCTTCCTTTCCGAGTAGGCCAACGGTCGCCGAGGCCGCCACGACGTTGTGGATCGCGATCATGTTGCCTGCGGCGGCGCCAACGGCCTGCAACGAAACGATCATCACGGTCGACATCGCCAGTCGCTCCGCCACGCCGAACTGGAAGGCGGAGAACATCAGGTTGCTGACGGTATTCGAGCCGGCGATGAAGGCGCCGAGCCCGCCGGTGAATCCGGCGAAGAATGGCCAGATTTGACCCACGTTGCCCGCGACCCAGTCCGCCATGGCGAGCGGCATCGACAGCATGTCGGCACTGTTCACGTCGGAATTGATATAGACCCGGACCATCGGAACCGTGAACACGAGCACGATGCCCGCGCCCACAAGCACCTTGCTCGACGAGCGCACCGCGTCGACGACGTCGCTGCCCTCCATCCTGTGCAGCAGCGCGGTGATCGCCACTACGACGAGCAGAACGAAGCCAGGCAGATACAGCGGAGTCGTCGTCGCGGTGATGCCCGACCCGAGGATGTTCGCCCACTCGACGTCGACCGCGCGTAGCCATGCACCTATGGGCAACGACGGCAGTCGGGTCAGCACGAGCAGGCCGCCGAGCATCGCATAGGGCGCCCACGCCATGACCGCTGGGATGTTCTCGCCCTCAGGCACGTCGGCGAGCTCTTCTTCGAGGCCGCTGACCCACTCGTCTTTCCAGGACGCACGGTCCGGGAAGTCCCACGTGTCCTGCGGCAACAACCAACCCTTGCGGGCGATGATGACCACGATCGCCAGGCCGACCGGCGCCCCGAGCAGAGAGGGAAACTCGGGTCCCAGGAAGGTGCCGAAGAGCACGTAGGGCACCGTGAACGCGAGGCCTCCCAGCAGTGTGAAAGGCAGAATCGACAGGCCTTCGGACCACGATCCGTTCTTGCCGAAGAAGCGCGTCATCATGACGACCATCCAGGTGGGCATGAGCACCCCCGCCGTGGCGTGCAACAACACCGATTTTGCGGTGACGGCCCTGAGAAAGTCGGTAATGGTCATGCCGGCCGCGGCTAGGTCGGCGGAGAACGCCTCCCCGCCCAGGCCGCCTTGCACGCCTACCAGGATCGGAGTGCCGACGGCGCCGAAGGTGACCGCCGTGCTCTGCACCATCATGCCGAGCATCACGGCTGAGGCCGCTGGGAAGCCGAGTGCGACCAGCAGGGGAGACGCCACCGCTGCCGGGGCGCCGAAGCCGGCCGCGCCCTCGATGAAGGAGCCGAAGAGCCACGCAACGATCACGACCTGGACGCGCCGGTCGTCGCTTATGCCGTGGAAGCTTCGGCGGATCGCGCCGACGCCCCCGGATCGCTCGAGGGTGTGCAGCAACAGGATGGCGCCGAAGATGATGAAGAGCAGGTCGAAGCTCAGAAAGAGACCTTGGATCGACGCCGCGAGAACCCGCGACGGCCCCATCTGCCACGCCCAAAGCGCCACGGCCACCGCCGCGGCATACGCGGCGGGCATGGCCTTCTTGGCGGGCACGCGGAATCCGACGAGCAGGACCCCACCCAGGGCGATCGGGAAGAGCGCGAGTGCCGCCTGAAGGCCGGAGCTCACGTGCGCCCGCCTAGAAGGGCACTCCGAGTGCGTCGCACAGGAAAGTCATGAAGGGCGTGCCGGCCTTGAAGATCTTGGCGAGCTCCTCCGGCAGATCGGCGCTCGTTGCGAACGACTGCGACACGTGCTTCACACCGATGCAGTCCTTCCATTTCAGATCCTCGATAAGCGTATGCTCGGGGTCGAAACCCTTGGGAGGGCGCGTCAGTCGATCCCCTTCGAGTTGCATGCTATCCCTGAACTTCTTCCCGCGCGAGGCCCTCTTCCACGCGGCGGGCTCCGCGACGATGTGCTCGCGGATCGCGCGCAGCGCCTTCGACTCAGGGTGCCAGATCCCCATGCCCGCGAACACGGCGCCGGGCTCGAGGTGGAGGTAGTACCCGGGGGCGTGCGCGTTCTTGCTCTGCTCGTGACGGAAGTGGATACCGGCGTGCGTCTTGTAGGGGCTGTTATCTTTCGAAAACCGTACGTCCCGGTAAATGCGGAAGAGCGAGCGGGGTGTCGCCATGAAGTGCGGACTGAGCTTCTCCAGGTGAGCGGCGAAGTCCTCGATGAAGCCGAGCGAGGCGTCTTTGATGTCGGCTTCGTAGCGGTGTTTGTTCTCGGCGAACCACTCGCGGTCGTTGTTGTCCGCCAACTCCGACATGAACCCGAAAGTGTTTCGCGTGAAGTACTTGCTGCCGGTCACCGTGATCCTCCTTCCGGTCGGGATTCTCGCCGGCGTCTCGGACCCGGCTCGCGCTGCGCCGATGCCGGGCCCAATTTCCACCACTCGCGGGTTGCTTAGGACCTATACCTGGAGATTTACATGACCTGCTTCGCTCGTCGCAACCGGCTGGGTTTGGCCGTAGTGGTTTGCTCGGTGATGATCGCCTCGGCTGCGTGCGCCGCGGGTGGGCGCGCGATCGGCGGCGACCCCTTCGAGGGCTCGGCGGACTCACGAGCGAGCAGTCGCGCGAGCGAGATCCGCGTTCGGGTCCGAAACTCCAACTTCAACGCGGGTACCATCTACGCTGTCGGTCCAGGGAATCGGAGGCGTCTGGGTCGGGTTGAGGGCGCGAGCGACGGCGACTTCAGGATGCCGTGGAACAGCGGGGATCAGCTCCGCTTCGAGGTCGATCTTATCGCGAGCCGGAGGTGTGTGACCAGAACTGTGTTCGTCGAGCCGGGACAGACCTTGCTTCTCGTCATCGACTCGACGAGCCGGCGCAGGGGCGGTGGCGGCAGTAGCCTGTGCGACGTGCGCCCTGGCGGCTGACCGTTCATGGATAGAGCCGTGCCGTGTCCCAACCGTCCTCCGACCGCGTGAACACGAGACGGTCGTGCAACCGGTCGGCGCGCCCCTGCCAGAATTCGATCTGGTCCGGGCTCAACCGGTATCCTCCCCAGAACGACGGCAGCGGGACGTCGTCTCCAGGGAACCTCTCCTGGACCTCGCGGAGGCGTGTCTCCAGCTCCTCGCGCCCACTCAGGGGCTGGCTCTGCTTCGACACCCACGCACCGAGGCGAGCACCTTTCGGACGGGAAGCGAAGTAGTCGGCGCTCTCTTTTTCAGAGATACGTTGCACGGTCCCCGCCACTCGCACCTGGCGGTGCAGGACGGCCCAGTAGAAGCACAGCGCGGCGTGCGGATTGGCGTCCAACTCGGTGGCCTTCCGGCTGCCGTAGTTGGTGTAGAATACGAACCCGCGCTCGTCCACGCCCTTGAGCAGGACCATACGCACAGAGGGCCTGCCGTCCGTGGTCGCCGTGGCGAGCGTGACCGATTCCGGTAGCAGGATGCCGGACTCCTCAGCGGCATGAAACCAATGACCGAACAGCTCGATCGGATCCATGTGCGAAGCGGCCTCCGGGAGGCCGCTCGCGACGCCTTTCCCGAGCGTAAGAAGGGTCTTGATCGACGATTTGAGTGACATGCCGGGAAGGTGCCCGGTCGGGTAGCACGCCACAAGCACCGATTGACATGCCTCGAGTCATTGCTACCTTAATGATATCCCCCCCCCAGGTGGGTTGGGTAACCTTCGAGTGCAGCGGGGAGTCTACGCATGAGCGATGAGAGACAGGTCGACATCCTACGGCGGCTCAAGAGCGTCGAGGGCCACGTGAGAGGCGTCGAGCGCATGGTCGAGGAGGGCGTGTACTGCATTGATGTCGTGAATCAGGTACTCGCCATCCAGCGGGCCCTGAAGAAGGTCAGCGGCATCCTGCTCGACCAGCATCTCCATCACTGCGTGACGAGGGCGATCCAGGGTACCGACGACGCGGAAAAGGAGCAGGTACTCGGTGAGTTGATTCAGGTGTTCGAGGCGACCGGGAAGGCGTGAACCGACCCGCTGAGGAGAGAAGAATGACCAGCAAGACCGTGAACGTGCCCAACATCAGCTGTGGGCACTGCGTGGCGACCATCGAGCGCGAGGTCTCGGAGATGGATGGCGTCTCCGCGGTGAAGGCGGAGCAGACCTCGCGAAACGTGACGATCACGTGGGACCCGGAGACGACGGACTGGGTCGTGATCGAGGCTCTGATGACAGAGATCAACTACCGTCCAGTCGCCTGAGTCGGCCGCACGATGACGCCTGAAGCCCTGAAGGAGCGTGAGTTTGTCCTGCCCATCACGGGCATGACCTGCGCGAACTGTGCGGCGACCGTAGAGCGTGCGCTGCGAAAGGCCGAAGGGGTGACGGAGGTAGCGGTCAACTACGCGACCGAGCGGGCAACCGTGCACGTCGACTCGTCCACGCTCGGTGTGGACGAGCTGGCGGCAGCCGTCGAGCGCGCCGGCTACGGCGTGGTTCAGGCTGATGAGCCGGATCTCGACGACGCGGAGGCCGAGGTCCGGCGCGCCGAACTGGGCAAGCAGACACGCATGTTTTGGACCGGAGTTCTGTTTGCTGGCCCCCTCTTCGCACTCAGCATGGCCCGAGACTTCTCGTGGCTCGGTGCCTGGGCGCATGCGACGTGGGTGAATTGGCTCATGTTCGCCCTCGCGGCGCCGGTGCAGTTCTACGTGGGCTGGGACTATTACGTCGGAAGCTGGAAATCGCTGCGCAACGGATCGGCGAACATGGACGTGCTGGTCGCCCTGGGCTCGTCCGTCGCGTTCGCCTACTCCGTTCTTGTGGCATTCGCGCTCAGCGTCGGAAGCGTTGGCTTCGGCGAGCACGTCTACTTCGAGACCGCCGCACTGATCATTACGCTCATCAAGCTCGGCAAGCTGCTCGAGGTTCGCGCGAAGGGAGAGACGAGCGAGGCGATACGAGAGCTAATGAGTCTTCGGCCCGACACGGCACGCGTCGTCCGGGGCGACGAAGAGCGGGAGATCCCGCTGGACCAGGTCGACGTAGGCGACATCGTGGTGGTCCGGCCCGGAGAGCGGGTACCAGTGGACGGCGTGCTGCTCGACGGGCGGTCGTCGGTGGATGAGAGCATGCTCACCGGAGAGAGCATGCCCGTCGACAAGGAGCAGGGGGACGAGGTGATCGGGGCGACCATGAACCGTTCGGGGTCGTTTCGCTTCCGCGCGACGAAGGTCGGGGCCGAGACCGCGCTCGCCCAAGTGATCCGCCTGGTGCGCGAGGCTCAGGGTAGCAAGGCGCCAATCCAGAGACTCGCGGATCAGGTTGCGGGCATCTTCGTGCCCGTGGTCATCGCGCTAGCGTCAACCACCTTCTTGGTGTGGTGGTTGCTAGTGGGAGCCGGCGTTACGGATGCCTTGATCCGCCTCGTGGCGGTGCTCGTGATCGCGTGCCCCTGTGCGCTCGGGCTCGCCACCCCGACAGCGGTGATGGTCGGGACGGGGCGCGGCGCCCGACTGGGCATCCTGTTTCGGAGTTCGGAGGCGCTCGAGCGCGCGAAGCAGGTGAGTGTCGTCGTGCTCGACAAGACCGGCACCATCACCCGTGGCGAGCCGGTCGTGCGCGAGGTCCGTGCCCTCGACGGCGACCATGCGAGGCTATTGCGCCTTGCCGCCTCCGCGGAGCTGAGAAGCGAACACCCCCTGGCGGAGGCCGTCCTCGTCGAGGCGAGGCGTCGGGATCTGACGCCCTCGGAGCCTGAGCGGTTCGAGGCGCTGGCGGGCCGAGGGGTGACGGCGTCGGTCGATGGCGCTGGTATTCTGGTGGGGACCCGATCCTTCCTGGAGGAGAACGGAGTCGAGACGGCCTCCTTGGCCGACGCGGCGGCGCGCATCGAGTCCCACGCGCAGACGCCACTCTGGGTCGCCACGGAGGAGAGCGTGCTCGGCCTGATCGCGGTCGCCGACTCCCTCAAAGAGGGCTCGAGGGACGCGGTGCGCGAGCTCCAGGACGCCGGCCTCCGTGTGGTGATGCTGACCGGAGACCGGGAGGCGACGGCCCGAGCCATCGCCGAAGAGGTCGGAATCATCGACGTGCGCGCCGAGCTCCTTCCGGAGCACAAAGTCGGGGCGATCAGGGAGCTGCAGGAAGACGCCGTGGTGGCGATGGTCGGTGACGGAATCAATGACGCGCCGGCGCTCGCGCAGGCCGACGTGGGAATCGCGATCGGGACGGGCACGGACGTCGCGATGGAAACTGCGGACGTCACCCTCATGCGAGGAGACCTGAGCGCCGTGCCGGTCGCTTTCGCGCTGAGCCGGGCTACGATGCGTACGATCGAACAGAATCTGTTTTGGGCGTTCTTCTACAACGTGATCCTGATCCCGGTAGCGGCGGGGGCACTCTACTCGCTGGCGTTCCTGCCGATGATGCTACGAGCCCTCCACCCGATTCTGGCGGCATTCGCGATGGCGTTCAGTTCGGTCAGCGTCGTCGGGAACAGTTTGCGGCTGCGCCGGGCACGACTTTAGGAGAGGGAACCCCCGGACCGCCGCGTGCCGTAGGAGTCGGCATGATCACGATCCTCAAACGACTCGTCCGGCTTGTACTCAGCTGGATTATCGGGAAGATCTAACAGCCCGGGCTGCTAATGCTAACCCGCCGCCACCTGCGCCAGCGTGTTCCTCAAGCGCTGCGTGAGGACGCGGTAGACGCCCCGCGCGACGGCGGGATTCTGTTCGATCAGCCGATCGAACGACTCCTGGTCGATGCGCAGCAGTGTGGTCGCTTCCGCTGCCGTGGCTGTCGCGGAGCGTGTTTCCTGATCCAGGATCGCCATCTCCCCGAAGCCCTCGCGCGAGCCGAGCACCGCCAGCTCGACTGCGCCGCGTGTAATCCGGATACCTCCGCGAACCACCATGTAGAACGCGTCTCCCTCGTCGCCCTGTTCGAACACCACGTCATCGGATTGCAGGTGAACCACATCCGCCAGCGAAGCGATGCCGGCCAGGTCCGGTCCGGGGAAGTTGCGGAAGAGTTGGGATCCCTTGAGGATCATCACTTTCTCGATCAAGGGGATCATC
Organism: Longimicrobiales bacterium; assembly: GCA_965197725.1. GTDB lineage: Bacteria > Gemmatimonadota > Gemmatimonadetes > Longimicrobiales > Gaopeijiaceae > UBA1138. The sequence continues at coordinate 70,446 of CBDANQ010000054.1, read as the reverse complement.
GTTGCATCCTCTGTTTTGGAAGTCTTGGATCGACCCGGCGCATGAATCTCACCATCGCGGCCGAGTAAATGCAGGCCGAGTGCGCGGGGCCACCAATCGGTTTCCCTCAGCAGCGCTTCGCCGGGATTTGCGAGCAGAGATGCCGCTTCAGGCAGGAGTTCGGCCACGCGGCCGACCGCGAAACCGTCGGCGGTTGCCTCCATGAACGGCATCACCTCGCTGCCGCTCTCGCTCGAAATGGTGCCCTCGAGAAGCTCGAGTGCGTTGTTGCGCCCGGCGGCGTCCTTGCTGAAGATCGCGGACAAGACTGTCGCGACTCGAGAGTGGTCGTAGGAAAGCGACAGGATGCGGAGTACTCGATGTACCGATCGAACACTCAGCTCCTCGAACTCCTGCGCCACGAACGGATGTCTGCCTTCACTCCCGTTCCTCCGGAGCCGGCCGGCGGCGAGCGAGTAACGGAGTCCCCGTCCAATCTCGATCTCCAGAATGGTTCGCAACCGCGCGGGTTTGATCGCGCCGATCTGGCCCGCGAGGCGCATGCGGCGCAGGGAGGTCAGGGCGGCCGGCCCGAGCGCGGGTTCCTCCACGAGGGCGAGCAGCGCATCCCGCGCCTCCGGGCCATCGATGGTCGAGAGGGCAGTAATGACGGTTCGCCGCGTCGGCAGGGGAAGCTCGCGACGATCGAGCAGAGCCGACATCGCCATGACAGCGGGCCGACCCAATTGGGCGAGCGCCTGCAGCGCCGCGGGCCGTGCGTGCAGGTCCTCGACGACGTCCGCGACATCGGCCATCAGCTCCTCGATCCCAAGATCTCCTACTACACCTGCCGCCACTGCTCGGTCTTCGGACACATCCGATGTCAGCAACACCGACAGCTGTGCGTTGATCTCTGGCCCAAGCTGACCCAGGGCGACGAGGCACGCGCGCCGAACGGCGGGATCTGGATGGCCTAGAAAGGCCTCCACGAGGTGCGGCTCCAAACCCGGGATGGTGCCTGCCGCGGTGAGCAGCGCCGCGAGCGCGAGTGGTTCCTCCTCACGCACCAGGCGCTCGCCGATCGCCACGCCCGCGAAATCGTCTTCCCCATGATCCATGCGGCCGAGTACCAGCGCCGCCTCCGCCCGTACCTCCGGCACATCGTGCGAAAGGAGGCCCGTAGCGCGTGGAGCTGCGTCCTCAATGGGAAGTTGCTCCAGCAGCGAAGTTGCAAAAACGACCACTGTCGGGTCCGGATCTTCGAGTCCCCGGTCAATGACAGCGAGCGCCTCGCGCTCGATGATGAGCGGTGTGTTTCCCGTGCTTCTGAAATCGACCGCGTGCCTCGTGAGCGCCCCCTCGAGTGCGCTCATATACGCCGTACGGTGCCGCGTGTAGATGAAGAACGCGCTCGCCGCTGAGATCACGGTTACGACCGGCAGGAGATCGGCCCGCGATGCGAACACGACGGCAATGATACCGGCCGCGGCCTTCGAGAGTGGACGCAGGACGCCACCCAGAGTGGCGAGTGCGGCGCTCTTCACTTTTCTCGGGAAGGGAAGGAGTGAAACCTGCTCGACCGGCTTTTGCAAGCTGTGTTGGAGGATGTCATCGAGCGACTGTAGTCCCGCGAGTGCCCACACCCCGCCGGCCGCCCACACCCCGCCGGCCACGGCCACGCCGCCCGAGGCGACGGCGAGTGTCCCGCCCTGCATCATGGCGGCGAACGAGACGCCGAGCTTCGGGAACAGAACCCGGGACGCCCACAGCTGTAGCAGCAGAGTGCCGACGCCGACCGCCACGGATATGTACCCGTAGACTGCCGCGATAGCGTCACCCTCGTACGTCGCGTTGAGCGTGAGCTTGAGTTGGAGGTCGATCAGCGTTCCGGCGAGCGTCAGAGTGATCAGGCCGAAGGCGAGTAGCCGCAACAGCCTCTCCTCGCTGAGCGATCGGAACCCTCGGCTCACTCCGGCCACAAAGGTGCGGACCGCGCCCTCGTCTTCCTGTGCCTCGTCGTCGTCCCGACCGGGCTCTGGTACGAGCCAGAGGAGCGGCAGCGCGATCGCGAGAAGCACCGCGGAGATGACGAGAAGGTGCGACGTCCCGAAACGATACGCGGCCGGTGCCACACTCGCGCCACCGATGATGGCGCCCACCGAGGCACCCATCCCGATGAGCGGGAGCAGCCGCTTAGCTTGTCTGCCGCTGAGCAGGGCGCCGACGTAGCTCCATGAGTGGGTGACGATCAGAACCTGGACGGCGGAGAGCCAGAGATACAGGACGAACGCGCTTCTCGGATCGACCATGAAGGAGATCCGGGAGCCGATGAGCGACGCGCCGAGCACGATGGTGAGGCCGAGGGCGAGCTTGCGGTGCCCTGTGCCGGAGCTTACGCCGGCGAACACGATCGCGACCACCGCCGTGAGCAGAGCGGCCGCGATGATCGCGTACGGAATCAGGTCGCTTGGATACTCGGAGAGGAAGAGTCCGTTCTTCGCCGCCGAGATGACGGTGGTGTTGGCGGTGTTGACAAATAAAGAACGCCGCCATCACAGCGAGAGTGCGGCCCTCGCCGTCTCGCAGGTTGAGGACCCGTGTGAGTTTGCTCAAGGACGGAGTCTTCGGGAAGTCAAAGGCTCACTCGCAGCACAACGGAGAATTTCTGGTCGTTGGGCTCGGCTCCGGGCGGGGGAATCTCGTCGTGGAGGTACTCGTGCTGGATCGCTAGGGACAATTTCGACGTGAGACGTGTGGAGACGGAGTTGGACATCTCGACGACGTAATCTGAGAACCCGTCGATCTGCGGTTGCCAGAACGTAACGTGCTGGAAGCTTGTTCCGGACGCGAACGCGTGATCGAACTCGAACCGGGCGCTCCAGCGAACCGTCCTTTGCGTCTCCTCTTCCGTCGAGCCGGCCTCGAGTCGGAAGTCCTCGTACTCGAGGAGGCCACCAAGGCTCAACGACGCCTTGCTTCTGGCTTGGGCGCCGTGGAAGAACGTCCACTTCGCCCCGAGGCCCCCGTCGACCTTTGCGTCGAGCTTCCGAATCCGGTCTCGGCTCGCCGATACGTACGTGAAGGGCGAGAAGTCCGCATTTGGTTTCCAATCGAGTTTGATGGTACTGCGAACGTCGTCCGCGATCACGCGGTCCTCACTCTTGCCGTAGCGCACGAGCGCCGAAATCTCGAACTCGTAAACCTCTGTCTGGATTCGACTTAGTGATCCTCCTGTACGGAGAATCCCGAAGGAGCTATTACCGGACGAACCGTTGAAGCCTAACTCGAGTTGGGAGCGCCAGAGGTTGGGGGCGTCCTGGGGGTGGCCAGGCGACGCGGCGGCTCCGAAAAACACGCCCAATACGATCAGGAGCCGGCCAAGTGCGTTGGGGGACATGGTTTGTGGGGCCGAAACGTGGCTGATCGACGTCGCAAGGTCTGTGTCCGAGGCCGCTGCGGCAAGCGTGGAAGCCAGCGCATGCGGGAGGCTGGATGAGGACGCGATCCCGAACACCGAAATAGTGTATGCCATCGTAGGAGAGGTGGTCTATCGAGGAGGGGGAGAGTAGGCCACCTTCCATCCCCGGATCGACGTACTCTTTCGTCACGCAAAGGATAGGCATTTCATGCAGCCCGATGAGGCACGGAAAGACGGTCAGGTAGTCACCGGCGCGTTGCCGGACATCCTGGCCGTCATCGAGAGCGCCAAGGCTCGGGGTGGAATCGAGGCACTCAGGAAGTTCATCACCGAGAAGCTACCCGAGTCCGAAGAGTCCGAGGTCGCGGAGGCTGCCGACGTCGCGCTCGAGATCATCGAATCGATCCCGATCTTCCTGGCCCGCGCGCGTCAGGAGGCGCAGGCTCGGAAGCTCGGGTCGGTCGTGAACCCGCTGCTCGATCTCGCCGAGAACTACTATCTGCAACCGGTGGATCTGCTTCCGGAGATGACGTTGGGTCTCGCAGGCTTGCTCGACGACTCGTACCTGGTCATCCGGATTCTGGAGAACCTCGACAAGGGGCCAGAGGCGTTCCTCGACTGGGACCTGGACTATCCGGCTCGTTTCCTCACGGGGCTCATCGGACCCGGAGTGGCTCAGAGGCTCGATGCGATCGCGATCCAGGCGATGCAGGATGTGTCGGCCAATCTGTCGGAGCTGTGGTCACAAATGAGCCATCCGGCTTGAGCTGTATCCATCCTTGGCGGCGGTGATCCGCTAGAGGCCCAGCCAGGTCGTTACCTGACCCACGTTGATGGCGAGGTGCTCACCACTGGTGCCCGGGGCGGCGCCGTGCCAGTGCTCGTCGCCGGGATCGATTGCGACGACGTCTCCGGGGTCGAGGAACAGCTCCTCCCCGTCACGGTTGACGACCACGCACCGACCGCTCAGGCCGAAGAGTAGCTGAACGTCGTCGTGCGTGTGCCAGTGGGTTCGCGCGCCTTCGTCGAACGTGACCCGGTAGAGCCGTACCGGAAGATCGTCGTCCGGGCCCACTATGGGCTGCATCCGGGCCGGCAGCACGAAGTTCGAGGGATCCGCGGGGTTTGGGGGCCGAGTGGTTTGAGCGATTACTCTCATTCGGTTCCTTCCAATGTGGCGTGACTCCACCTCAGTCGCCGCGGGGCTTCTCCGCGGTCATCATCACTGCCTTGACCCCGTACGCCTCCGCCGAGTTCTGCGTCGCGATCTTGCGGAACCGAAAGTTCGGTACCACCGCCGCACGAACGCGCTGGAACCCGCACTCTTCGAGCAGCCTGAACATCTCCCCTTCCAGGAGAGCACCTCCGATTCAGGCCGCCCACAACTTGGGGTCGTTCACGATCGACTGGGACAGCTGCTTCGCGCTCACGATGTCGGCGATCGAGATCCGCCCGCCCGGCCTGAGGACGCGAAACATCTCTTCGACCACTTTCCGCTTCTGGAAGGACAGATTGATGACGCCGTTGGAGATAACCACGTCGACAGACTCCTCCGTCAGCGGGATGCTCTCCATCCGGCCTTCATGGCACTCCATCTCCGAGCCGGTTGCGGCAGCGTGGGCCTGTGCCTTCAAGCACATCGACGGATTGAGATCGACGCCGATGACCTTGCCGGTGGGGCCCGTGCTACGCGCGGCGATGATCGCGTCGAGTCCCGCGCCGCTACCCAGGTCGAGCACGGTCTCCCCGGGCTGCACGTCGCTACGTAAGTGGGGATTGCCGACGCCAGCAAAGGATGCGACGGCACCCTCGGGCGCTTCGTCGAGCCAGCGCGCGTCGTACGCGAACATCTCCGCGGCCTGGCGCCCGTGGAAGAAGTGGAACTCGCCCTCTGGATTGTCCGCGACGTCCTGGTACATGCGGATGATTTCGTCCTTGAGCACCCCTTCGAGTCCCGCTTGCGCTTCGACGCTGCCAGTCATGCCAAGCTCCCGCTACATGGTCGCCGGAAGAGACCGATCCCCCCTGGTTTTCGCCAGGGCCGTCAGTTCGCGCTACCTACCTACCTGGGAGAGCGCCTGCTCAGGCGAGTTCACGTCGACTCTCGGCTCGAGTACGTCCGCGTCCTCGGAGATGACCTCGAGCGTTTCGTCGTGGAACGTCACGAGCCAGTGCGCCGTCTCGCCCGCGGTCGCCTCGTCCGAGTCTTCGACGACGTGGAACGAGTGCGGCTGCAGGCCGGCATCGTGGAGCGGATGCTCGTGGAGTCGCTCGTCTCCTGGGGGCCCGAGCGTCAGCGACTCGACTCCCGTGAACCTCAGGACCGCGCAGTACTCGTCGAAGCCAGGATGATTGGGGCTGGCGCCCGATCCCACTCCAGGGAAGTCCGCGTTGTGGCATCGATACGCGACCCAAGCGGTCCCACGGTTTTCGTACACCGCAGGCTCTGGTGAGCCCACGTCCATGGCAGGCGGGTCGGGCCAGTCCTCGATTCGCGGTTCTGCCACAGGGTGAGGTTTGCTAGACCCAGCCCTTCGCCCGGAAGCCCTTCAGCGTCGTCGCCCGAGGGTCTTGCTCCTCCGGCAGTCCGAACGAGATGCGACGCGACTCGAGCATGGGCGGGAACGGGCGACCCACACGAACCCCGGCGTCGGCCAGCCGGCTGATGTACATGTCGAGGTCCCCCTTGATCCGGTGCATGACGGTTGCGCTTTGGCAATTTGCGAGAGGAGGGGGGTGGACGGAAAGGGTTCGTCCCCGGTAGGATGTGCTTCAACCCAACCAGGACACTACCGACGGATCGATATGCGGCGGCTCGCCACCACTACGCTTTTGCTCTGGGCCATCTCTCTGCCGGCCGCGCTGCCGGCACAAGAGGTCGAGGCCCCCGTTCGCTACGACGAGGACTACCTGAGTGCCGACTTTCATCGCAGTCGCCGTGCTGCGGTGTTGGCGCAACTCCCAGGCAACTCGCTCGTCGTGCTCTTCGGGGCGCCAGTGCGGAATCGCAACGGCGACGTGGACTACGAGTACCGTCAGGCGAGCGATTTCCTCTACCTCACCGGAAGCGAGGAGCCTGGCTCTGCGTTGATCATGGCATCGGGGGGGCTGAAAGTGGACGGCGAGCGCGTGCACGAAATCCTGTTCGTGCCACCGCGCGATCCCGCGCGCGAGGTATGGGACGGGCGCCGATTCGGTGCAGAGCGCGCTATGCGGCGGCTCGGAGTGCAGCTCGCCTTCGAGGCGACGCGCTTCAGCGAGGTCTTGGTGCCTTTGCTGCGGACTGGGCAGCACCGTGTTTACCACCTCGGTTTTCCCGACGGAGTCCCTGAACGATCAGCGCTGCGTGACCAGCTCACCGCGTTGATCGACAACGTGGATCCGGAGGCGCTAGCTGGGGGCGGTACCAGTGGTGCCACACCGCTCCGAGGACTCCTGGACGAACTGCGTGCGATCAAGTCCGATGAGGAGATGACCGCGTTGCGGCGCGCGATCGACATCACCGCCGAGGCGCACCGCGAGGTCATGCGGCAGGTGAAGGCAGGGTGGGCCGAGTACGAGATCGAGGCGCTCGTCGAATACACGTTCAAACGCAACGGCTCCGAGCAGCCTGGCTTCAACAGCATCGTCGGCAGCGGCGAGAACTCGACCATCTTGCACTACATCACGAACCGGCGGGTCACCGAGGCGGGTGATGTGGTCGTCATCGATATCGGAGCTGAAGTCCACGGCTACTCGGCCGACGTGACACGCACGATTCCAGTGAGCGGCACCTATTCACCCGAGCAGCGCGCGATCTACGAGCTCGTCTACCGCGCTCAGGAAGCCGGCATCCAAGCAACACGGGCCGGCAACCCGTTCTTTGCCTCGAACCGCGAGGCATCGCGTGTGCTTGCAAAAGGGCTGGCGGACCTCGGGCTGATCTCGAGCGCCGCCGACCAGGGCGGGCTGCGTCGCTTCTTCATGCACGGGACCAGCCATTACCTCGGGCTCGACGTGCACGACGTGGGTAGCTACGGACCGCTCCGCCCTGGCGAGGTCGTTACGATCGAACCGGGCATCTACATCCCTGCCGCCGAGGACATCGACCCGAAGTGGTGGAACATCGGTGTTCGCATCGAAGATGATGTGCTCGTCACAGATGGGGATCCGGTGATCCTGTCGGCCGGGGCGCCTCGACAGATCGACGAGGTGGAGGCTCTCATGCGGACGAGCTCCTAGGATCGGCCGTTTGGCCCTCGCTGCGCGTGATGAGTCACCATGCCTCCTATACGTTGAAGCGGACGCGCATGATATCTCCGTCCGACACGACGTAATCCTTACCCTCCACCTGCAGTTTCCCAGCGTCCTTGACCGCTCCCTCCGTGCCGTACTCCATAAACACGTCGTATGGCGTGACCTCGGCGCAGATGAACCCACGCTCCAGGTCGGAGTGGATCTTCCCGGCGGCGCGGAGTGCTTTCGTGCCACGTCGGATCGTCCAGGCGCGGACCTCTTCTTCTGAGACCGTGAAGAAGGAGACGAGGTCGAGCAAGCCGTAGGCCGCACGGATGAAGCGCCCAATCGCAGCATCGGGGAGTCCCAGATCAGAGAGAAACTCGGCCTGATCCTCGGCCTCCATGCTTGCGATATCCGCTTCGACACTCGCGGAAAGAGTCAGCCCGGCCGCCTGTAGCTCCTCGACGCGTTCGGCTAGGTCGTCGGGCATCGGCTCGGCGGCCCGCCCTTCGGCGTGGTTCAGCGCCACCAGCAGAGGGCGGTCGGACAGCAGCCCGAAGCCCTTGAGATACTTCCGGTCGAGCTCACTTTCGGGGATCGACCGCAGCGCCCGCTCACTCTCGAGCGCAGACAGCATGATCTCGAAGGCCGCGATCTCGCGCTGATCGAGTCGCTCCTTCCGAGCACGATCCAGACGGTTTTCGACGATCTGGTGGTCAGCGAAGACACACTCGGTGTGAAAGGCATCGAGGTCGCCGAGCGGGTCGGGACCTCCCTCGAGCGCGGGGTTGTCGAAGTCGCGTAACACGAGGCACAGCGCATCCCGATCACGGATCTGCTGGAGGCCTCGCCGCGAGAGTCCCTTGTTGTCCGCTCCGTGCTCCCCCGGCACGTCGCAAAAGCTGATGTCGGCGAACGTGGTCTTCTTGGGCGAGAAGATCTGCGAGAGCCGGTCGATGCGCTCGTCCGGAACCCGAACGATCCCGAGGCGCACTTCGCCGCCGTATCCGACCGGCACGTCGAGCCCGGTCATCGTGTTGAAAACGGTGGTCTTCCCCGAACCGGCGAAGCCCACGAGTCCGATCTTCATGCGGTGTGCTCACGGAGTGCGGTGTTTCGGGCACATGCGCATCCGCGCCCGAGCGGCTTGGAGTCTAACCAGGAATCGATCCCGTTGATCGTCGTTCTCGCTGTCGGCTTGACGAGGCGGAGGTTCGGTCAGCGTACCTCCGTATCGATCCCGGTCTCCCCCTCCGAGCGTGCGATGATGGCCGCCCCGCACGAATCGCTGAACACGTTGACCGCCGTGCGGTACATGTCGAGTGGCCGATCGATGGCGAGCATCGAGCCGACGATCACGTTGACCTCTGGGCCCCGCAGTCCGATCTGGTCGAGCACGATGAAGATGATGACGAGGCCCGCCGAGGGGACAGCGGCCGCTCCGATCGAGGCGGCCAGCGCAGTGAGGACAACAACGGCCTGCGTCCCGATGGTGAGGTCGAACCCGAGCGCCTGCGCGATGAACAGCGCACCGGCGCACTCGAAGACCGCGGTGCCGTCCATGTTGACCGTCGCGCCCATGGGGAGCACGAACGACGTGACCTTGTTCGACACTCCCACCTTCTCCTCGACGACGCTCATCGTCACCGGCAGCGTCGCACCCGACGAGCTCGTCGAAAACGCGATCAGGAGCGGCTCGCGCATGTTGGCGAAGTGGATGCGCGGCGAGATCCTACCGAGGAGGATCAAGAGGAGCGGTAGCGTCACGAAGAGATGGATCGTGACCCCGGATCCGACGGTCAGGGCGTAGAGAGCGAGCGCCTGGAACGACTCGAAGCCGGTGGTCCCGACCATGTTGGTGATCAGCGCGAACACGCCGATCGGCAGGAACTTTATGATGCCCGACGTCAGCGCCATCATCGCATGGAAGAGCGCGTCGAAGATGTCGGTAAGGATCACCCGGGTCTTGTCCGGCAGTGTCGTGATCGCGGCGCCGAAGACGATGCAGAAGAAGATGATCGCGAGCATGTCGGCCGCCGCTGCCGCCTGGATGACGTTCTCCGGCACCACGTCGAGCAGAAGCTCGACCGCTGAGTCCGGCGTCTGGAGCTCCGGCAGTTCGTCCGAAGCGGTGCCGACCATGTTCGCGCCGACGCCGGGCTTGATGAGGTTGACCATCAGGAGGCCGACCGTCGCCGCGAGGAGGCTCGACAGGACGTAGTAGCTGAGTGTCTTGCTGAAGAGGCGGCCGATCGCCCGGCCCCCGCCCACCGACGCCACCCCGGAGATGATCGAGGTGAGCACGAGCGGAACGATGATCATCCGCAGGAGCTTCATGAACAGGTCGCCGATCCAGCCGAGCCGAGCTGCGGCGGGCTCGCCGAAGACCGCACCGGTCAGGGCGCCTAAGGGCCATGGCGAACAGGACCTGCCAATGAAGTTGACGGTACCAGGGGAGGCTCGGATCGTGTTTCACGGGGCCGAGCTTACGGGTCGGCTTTGCCGAGGCGCAAGGCCGGTCCGGCAGTCTCAGCCGGCTCCGCACGCCACGCCGACCGTGCCCACCAGCCTCAGCCGAACAGAACCGCTTCGACCACGAGGCCCGGCCCGAAGGCCAGCGCCACGCACGGACGCGGGGCATCGCGCCGACGCAACTCGTCGAGGATGAAGAGCACGGTGGCCGAGGACATGTTGCCGTATTCGGCGAGCACGTCGCGTGAGACCTCCAACGCGCCGTTCGTCAGCCCGAGGGCGTCGCCCACCGCGCTCAGAATGCGCGGCCCCCCTGGGTGCACGGCCCAAGATGCCACGTCGTCGAAGCCGAGTCCACGCTGACCGAGCCACTGCTCGAGCCACCCCGACAGGTATGCTCCGATGAGGTCGGGTACAGTGGCCGAAAGCGTCATGCGGAATCCGTGGTCGCCGATGCGCCACGACATCGCGTCCGTGGAATCGGGTATGAGTAGCGTGCCGCTTGCGAGCACCCGCCACGCGCCCGTGTCGTCGCCGCTGTCGGAGACGCCCACCACCGCGGCGGCACCGTCGGAGAAGAGCGCGTTGGCCACCACGAGTTGGGGGTCCCGACCGTAGGCGAAGTGCAGCGTGCACAGCTCCACCGCTGCTACGAGCACCCGGGCGTCCGGGTTCGCGCCCGCGAACGACGACGCCACACGCAGCCCGTTGAGAGCGCCGTGGCACCCCATGAAGCCGATGTGCGTGCGTTCGACGCCAGGGGAGAGCCCCAGCCGGTCGACGAGCACCGCGTCGAGCCCCGGAGAGAAGAAGCCCGTGCACGAGACCGTCACGACGTGGGTGAGCTCCCCCGCGTCGAGTGCGGCATCCCGAAGCGCCGCGCGTGCGGCGACCTCCGCGAGCGCGGGCGCGTCGGCCTCGTAGCGCCTCATCCGGAGCTCGGTGGACGGGCCGGGGTCGTCCCTGCTGACAGCCTCCTCGTAGAACGACTGTCGGTCCATCAGCGCGCCTTCGGCTCTCTCGAGCAGCACGCTGTGACGCTTGCGCACGCCGGCCTTCCGGTAGAGCGCTCGGACCGTCGCCGCGCGCTTCGGGTCCAGCGCGGCGAAGCGGGCGCCGAGCTCGGCAGCGTCCGCCTGCGCGATCGCGTGCTCGGGCACCGAAGTGCCGAACCCGGTAAGCAGCAGGCTCATGACACCGACAGGCGGACGTTGGGCGCCGCGCCGGCGCGGTGTACAAACGGACCCGCCACTCCCGGCAGACGTGCCAGGAGGCGCAGCGTGAACATCACGAGCCGCGGCCGACGGGACGTCCACGCAACCGCGCGGCAGAGCCTCTGCGCCCGCGTCATCGACCGCGAGTGGGCTCGATCCCACGCCTCGAGCAGAGCGGGATCCCACCCCCGGGCGGCTCGCGCGACCAGTGGCGCAAGCGCGCGGGCTCCCGCGAGTGCCCAGGAGATACCCTCTCCGGTGAACGGCTCCACGTAGCCGGCGGCGTCGCCTACCGCGAAGACGCGCTCCGCGCCCCGCGTGGGGGGAGATCTCGTGAGCGCACGTGTGCCTTTCCATCCCACCGACGGACGCTCCGGCAACGCGGCAGAGCCCGGCGGTGCGCAGCAGCGCCCCGACCGCATCACCGGGTGAGGCATGCCCCCTCAGCCATGAGGGATCCAGGGCGGCTGCGACGGTCAGGCTGCCGTCCGCGACCCGGACCAGGCCTACGTATCCGCCTTCACCCACGACCATGTGAATCTCGCCGCGTGCGTACGCCGCGGTGCCCGGTGCGAACACCGCACCAACACCGATGCGTGAGCCGTGCCTGAGCCTGTCGGCGCCGCCCCAAGTGACAGCAGCTAACCCGCCACCGAGTCCACCTGCATCGATGACCACCCGCGCTGCGACTTCTAGATCGCCCTCCGCCCGCTCTATACGGACGACGCGCGTGCCGCCGTCGATCGGCCCGAGGCGGGCCCGGGCCGGTGTCATCGCCACGACACCCGCGTTCCGGGCGGCGCTCAACAGCATCTGGTCGAAGGAGCGCCTCGATACGGCCATCGAGCCGCTCAACGGCACACACGCCTCCGTGGACCACGCGGCGAGGCGAAGGCGGCAGAGCGGTACGCCGTCCAATGGGTGGGGGAGGCCCGCCGCACCGAGTAGCTCCAGGGTGCCCGGGCTCAAACAGGCACCGCAAACTTTCCAGCGCGGCATCGGCTGACGTTCGACGACCAGCACCGAGAGATCACACCGGGCGAGCTCGAGGGCTGTCATCGTGCCCGCGGGACCGGCGCCTACCACGACGGCGTCGTACACGGCGCCATACATGACGTCGGTCGAAGCCTCGATCGTGCTCACGCGCGTCGCCACGTCAGCTGGAAGCGCTGGGGCCAGCACGCCTCGACACGCGCGCCGTCGAGTCCTGCACTGCGCGCGAGATCGCGCGCCTCCTCCATCGTGAAGGCCCCCTCCACCGAGCGGGGTCCGTCCGTGTGGGCCACCTCCGACCGTGTTATCAGCCTGAGCACGCCGAAGGCGAGAAGATATCCCGCTACGGTTCGCCGTAGGTCCTGAACCAAGAGGGTGCGAGGTGTGCCCTCGGCCATCGTCACGAGCAGGGAGACAGCCTCGTGCTCGTCCAGATGGTGGAGAAAGAGCGACGAGCACACGACATCGTAGGGGTCGGGGATCCCTCCTTGCAGCGCATCCAGCTCGAAGAAGTACGCTCGGACACCGGCACGCTCAGAGTTCTCCCGTGCGACTTCCAGGGCCGCCGGGCTCACGTCGCAGCCGTGCACCTCGAGGTCGAGACCGGCGCGAGCCGCCCGGCGGGCGAGCGAGACCACGACGTCCCCACCGCCGCAGGCGATGTCCAGAACGCGGATCGTCCGAGGAGCTCCGGCGCTGTGCAATCCATGGATCTCGGCCCAGATTCTGTGAGCCACGCCCGACAGCGCGTTCACGCGAGCGAGCGCCCGTAGGGCGCCGGCTCGTTGCGCGGGTGCGAGACTCGGAGCATCCATGAGTTCCGGTCTTCGGTGACGGGCGTCGAGGGTCGGGCAGCATCATCCCGACCAGAATAGGGTGGCGGACAGGCCCGTCCTACTGTGCCCTTAGGTGCCGTCCGATCAGTCCTGGACGGAACAAGGGCGGCCGCCTGACGTCGAGACGCGCGCGGGAATCTCCCCAGGAGGGCACTCGCGAGACGTGACCTTAGCTTGAATTCATACCAGGTGTCGTCGGGCTAGCAAGTAGGAGAAACCATCGATGGAAGACAGAATCGCTGGCAGTTTTCCGGGGGGGCCACGAAAACAGGTCGCCGCCGCGGAGCGCACCTCGGCGCCGCGTCTGAGCCGAGTCGAGGAGATAGCGGAACGAGCTGCCACCCGGCACGTCCGGCGAAAGCAGGATAGACGGCGAAGACGGGTTCTTTACGGGGTACTGGTCTCGGTCGCCATCTCTGGAGCGACCGGGGTGTTTGTAGGCGTCCGCAACCGAACGAGCGTGGATGAAGTGAGAGCACAGATCGCGGCCCAGCAGGCGGTTGAGTTGCGCGGAGATCTTGGCGACCTGTCGACCGAAATAAATCGGGCGATGCTCGAACTCTGGAAGATGGAGGACGTCGAGTACATGAGGAACTCGAGGTGAGGGAGTCGCCCCCTACCCTAGCCCGTCGACAGGCGAGAGCGCCCGTTCCGCCCTAACTTCCCTTCATGGTCCGACCTGCCTACCTAGACCTCCCCGCCGGTGAGATCGCGCGCCGGGCGGAAGAGGCCGTGGCCTCCCTAGCGGAATGCCGGCTGTGTCCGCGCGACTGCGCGGTGGACCGGCTGGTCGGGAAGTGGTCCGCCTGCAAGACAGGCCGTCACGCAGTGGTGAGCTCGGCGTTCGCGCATTTCGGAGAGGAGGACTGCCTGCGAGGATGGAACGGTTCTGGCACGATCTTTTTCGGCCACTGCAACCTGCGCTGCGTCTTCTGTCAGAACTTCGACATCAGCCAGGCCATACGACCGGGACCATCGGCGCCGGGCGTGAAGGCCGATCGGATCGCCGCTCTCATGCTCGAGCTTCAGGCGCAGGGCTGTCACAACATCAACTTCGTGACACCCGAGCACGTGGTGCCGCAGGTGCTCGAGGCCCTGGTGCCGGCGATCGAGATGGGGCTCCGCCTTCCGATCGTATACAACACGTCCGCCTACGACAGCCTTGAGAGCCTGCGTTGGATGGACGGCATCGTCGACATCTACATGCCGGACTTCAAGCTGTGGACGGCCTCAGCCGCCAAACGATACCTGATGGTGGAGGAGTACCCCGAGGCCGCGCGTGTCGCGCTGATCGAGATGCACGGACAGGTGGGGCCGCTCGTCTTCGACGAGCGCGGGCTGGCCAGGCGGGGCGTTCTTGTGCGACACCTCGTCATGCCCGGCTTGCTGGACGAGACCAGGGCGTGCCTCGAATGGCTGGCCGAGCGGCTGGGACCCGGCACGTATGTCAACGTGATGGACCAATACCGTCCGGCCGGGAAGGTGGGCGAGGGACGCTTCGAGGAGATCAGTCGTCGTGTCACGACCGAGGAGTTCGCCGAGGCCCGGCGGCATGCGCGGTCCCTGGGGCTACGCTTGGACGAGCGTTGGGCGGGTGCCGATGCGTCGGACTGCTAGCGCCCGACCTCGATCTGGAGCGGCACGACGACTTCGCCCCAATGGAAGCGCAACGTCGTCTCGTAGGGCCCGACCACCGGAAAGTAGAAGGCCAGCACCTCCATGTGCGCGCCCCGCGCCGCGTGGGCCTCGACGCGCAGCACCTCGGTCTCGCGCGAGAAGTACGAGTGGTGCGCGTCCCACGCGCTCACGAAGATGATCTGCCAGGGGTCGCTCTCCTGAGGGATGGTCCAGAGTCCGTAGCGGCCGGCCGGTAGCTCCTGACCCTGGATCTTCACCGGTGCCGAGAAGTCGATCCACGTCGCGCGGTTCGCGCCGGGCGTCCATATGACATCGTAGTCGAGGAGTTCTCCGAAGATGGAACGCCCCCTCAGGACCGGTCGGTCGTATTCCAGCGTGATCGTCGTGGTGTTGACGGACTGGGAGACTGTTCCGTGTTGGCTCGCCGGCGGCTGCTGCGCGCAGGCCGCAGTGGCGAAAGCGAACACGGCCACAAGCGCGGCGAGCGTCGCGGGGCTGCGCATGTAGTCATCCTGTCTGCGTGATCGAGATATGGGCGCAGGATAAACCCCCGGGCCCCGGCGTCTGTTCCCTCGTCGACCCGTCAGGCGGCTCCGCATCGGAACGAGTCCAGAATCGTCTCGATTTGGATCATGTACTCGTACTTCTTCTTGCCCGGCGCGTAAAGCCAAGCATCGATCAGGTACATGCGGTTCTGGTTCTCACACAACACCGCGCGCGTGATGAACGGGCCTCCCGCGGGCCAGCCGCGTTCGGGTGGATTCCTCCACTCGGCATGGATCTGATACGCGTAGCGTCCGCGGTACTCAAAGGGTTCCGCATGTGCATTGTCTAGCGCGTTCACCTGTGGCTCCGAGTAGTAGCCAGCGACCACCTGCTCTCGCCACTCGAGGATGTCCTCGGCTTGCAGGTCCGACGGGATCGGTGTCCGCCACGTCACGACGACCTCCCGGATGAGCTCGGCGGGATCGGGGTTGTCGTTGCGGAAGACATAGACCGAATCGGCACTCGTCCATCTGTACACCTTGGGCAGCATTAGCGCGAAGCCGGCCTCAGCATGCAGCGTATCCGCGAGCGCCGAGTCCACGCCGGACATATACATGCGGTTGTTCACCCACTGGCGGTACTGGTCATCGAGCAGCTCGTTCACGTCCGCGAGATATGGACGCAGATCGTCCGCTCCTCCGCCCTCGGGCAGCAGCACGAGCGTGATCGCCTGGCCGCGGGCCCAGGCGTTGCCGATCTGATGCATGCCCGGTTGGCTGATTTGCACGTGCGCGCGATCCAGCGCCTCGACCACTACGGCGTCGGTAGCGCTCCCGACGAGCAGGATCTGGCGAAAGCGCCGGAGGTCGCTCCAGAACTCCGCGAAGGGCTCCTGGTAGGTGACTGTGAACGTCTTCTCGTCGCGTACCGTGCGGATGGTGGGCTCCAGAGCCCCGTACACATCGTTCTGCACCTCGGCCCACAGCTCCGGACTCATCACCGCGATGATGCTGTTCACGTCGCCGTACGCGATGCCGCTGGTGTCACACCCCGCGGCTGGGATCGAGAGGAGCGCGAGGACCCCGGCCGTCGTCAGTCTATTCATGCTTGATTCTAAGCGCCCAGCGGACCGAGGTTCCGCTCGAGCAGAGCTCCGGAGTCCGGGTCGCGTCCCATGAACTCGCGGAACAGGTCCTCCGGATCGGCTGAATCTCCCCGGCTCAGGATGGAGTCGACGTAGCTGCGTCCGGTCTCGCGGTTGAAGACCCCTTCCTGCTTGAAGCGTGTGAACGCATCCGCATCCAGAACCTCGGACCATAGGTAGCTGTAGTAGCCGGCCGCATATCCCCCGGCGAATAGGTGTGTGAACGTGGTGAGGCCGTGCAGCTCCGCGAAACGCGGCTGCACCGCGAAGTCCGCGAAACGGGACTCCCCGAATGCCATCACCTCGTGACCCTGGTTCTCATCGACCGCTTCGCTCGGGGCACCGGGCGCGTCCGCGCGCAGCTTCGGCGCCAGCTCGTTGTGCAGCGCCAGGTCGACCGTGCCCAGCGACAATTGACGCATCTGCGCCCAGCCGCCCATGTAGCGGCGTGCCGCAACCATGCGATCGAACAACTCTTCAGGCAGGAGATCACCGTTCTTGTGGTGGCGAGCGAAGAGCTCGAGAGCCTCGCGCTCCCAGGTCCAGTTCTCCATGAGCTGGCTCGGTAACTCCACCCAGTCCCAAGCGACGTGGATGCCCGCGCGGCCCGCAACCTCTACCCGAGACGTGCAGTGGTGCAGGAGGTGTCCGAATTCGTGGAAGATGGTCTCCACCTCACGGTGCGACAGCAGCGCGGGTCCGTTGCCATCAGACGGCGTGAAGTTTCCACAGATCACTCCCAGATGTGGGGAAAAGCCGCCCTCTCGAGGCCCGCCCGTGATGAAGTCGTGCATCCAGGCGCCCGAACGCTTCTCCTTTCGTGGGAACCAGTCCGTGTAGAATGCCCCCAGCTGCTCGCCGGACTCGTCGAAGATCTCGTAGTAGTCAGCGTCCGGGTGCCACAGCTCCTCGATCTCACGCTTCTCGACCCGGAATCCGAAGGTGCGGCGGACCACGGCGAACAGGCCGTCGAGTACCTGGTCGAGCGGGAAGTATGGGCGCAGCGCCTCGTCGTCGATGTCGAAGCGCGACTTGCGCAGCCTCTCCATGACGAAGCTGGCGTCCCAGGGCTCCACGTCGTCGATGCCCAGCTCGGCGGCGAAGCTGCGCAACTGATCGACATCGCGCTTCCAATACGGCCGCGTACGCACCACGAGCTCACGCTCGAACTCGATGGCGCGCTCACCCTTCCTGGCCATGCGGTCCTCGAGTACGTAGTCGGGAAAGCTCGGGTAGCCGAGGATGTCAGCGAACTCATCGCGCAGCCGAAGGATGCGAGCCAGGAGCGGTCGATTGTCGAACTCGCCTTCGCGGCAACGCATGACGAACGCGTTGTGGATCTCGAGGCGAAGCTCCCGGTCCTGGCAATGCTTGAGGATCGGCTCTACCGAAGGGTAGTCGAGTGTCAGAAGCCACCCGCTGAGCCCTTTCTCCTCGGCCTTCGCCCGTGCCCGCCTCACAGCCGCGTCCGGAACCTCCGCCAGACGGCCCTCATCCGTGATGTTGAGTTCGTACGCCGCCGTCGCGTCGAGCACGTTTTCGCTGAATTTCTGTTGCAGCTTGGCGAGCTCGACCGTCAGCTCTTGCAGGCGTTCCTTGTCCTCCGCGCCGAGATCGGCTCCCGCTCGGCGGAAATCGCGAACCGTCTTCATCAGGTGTCGCTTTCGTGTGCCGGTCAACTCCGAGGCTCCGCGCGTGCCAGCGAACTTCTTGACTCGCTTCCACAGTGCGGCGTTCAGAGGCAGGCTGGACCAGAAGGCCGACATCTCGGGCAACACCGCGTTGTACGCTTCACGCAATTCGCGCGTCTCGGCCACGGAGACGAGATGGCTGGCGGGCACGATGCATCGACTCAGCCGGTCCGTGATCTCGTCGAGGCGCTCCATCGTGTTCTGCCAGGTCGCGGTGCCGGTCTGCGCAGCGAGATCATCGATCTCGGTCTGCGCCACCCTGAGGGCCTCGCGAATTCCGGACTCTACGTGTTCCGCCTCGATCAGGTGAAAGGGAATCCTGAACTGAGCGGAGAGCAGTGGGTTCGGCGAGTGCGTCATGGGTGTGGGGAGGTCGAGAGCCTCGGGGTACAGGAAAGGTATGCATGCTGGGCTATTGTTCCACTAGGCCTCCTTCGTTCTTCGTTCTGTGTTCCTTGTCTGCACTCCCTGTCGATGAGCCCATGGCGCCGGTAGCGGGCGTCCTCACCTTGGCGATGGCCGTTATTCTCGGCAACATTATCGGCGGCCCCATTCTGCTGGGGCAGGCTCCGGCAGCAGCTGGCGGTACGTCTGCGGTACGTCTAGCAGACCGTGGATAAAGTCCGGTCATCGCTGTTGTGTTAAATCAGGAGGACACGAGGGTTTTTGCAGCGAGGACGGCGATGGCGGTAGGCAAGCGGCCCGAGGCTCGGCAGGGCGAGATGTTCGTGGTGGCGAGCGAGATTCGGGCCTTGGACAACCCGTTCTACCGGGCCTTGAACGAGCTTCTGGCGAAAAGCGGGTTTGACGAGTTCGCGGAAGAGGCATGCCGTGAGTTCTACGCGGACAATCGGGGTCGGCCGGGGATTGCTCCCGGGGTGTATTTCCGAAGGATGATGGTGGGCTACCTGGAAGGGATCGGCTCGGAGCGGGGCATTGCCTGGCGGTGTGGGGACTCGTTGTCGTTGCGTGAGTTTCTGGGATACGGGTGGGCGAAGAACCCGCCGGAGCATTCGACCCTGTCGAAGACGCGCAAGCGCCTGAGCGTGGAAGCGCACGCGGCGGTGTTCGGGCGGGTGCTGGAGCTGCTGAAGGGGTCGGGGTTGCTGAGCGGCAAGACGCTGGGCGTCGACTCGACGACGCTGGAGGCGAATGCGGCGATGCGCACGATCGTGCGGCGCGACGACGGGTTGGGCTACGATGAATGGCTGCAGCAGGTGGCCCGGGCGTCGGGGATCGAGACGCCGACGCGCAAGGATCTGACGACGCTGGACCGGAAGCGTCCGAAGAAGGGCTCGAACAAGGACTGGGTGCATCCGCACGACCCGGAGGCGCGGATCACGAAGATGAAGGACGGCAGGACGCGCCTGGCGCACAAGTTGGAGCAGGCGGTCGACATGGAGACCGGTGCGCTTGTGGCGGTGACGGTGCAGACGATGGACGGGGGAGATGTGGCGTCGCTGCCCAACACGCTGGACGAGGCAGAGCGGCAGCTGGAAGTAGTGCAGGTAGAGCCCGAGGAAGTGGTGGCCGACAAAGGCTACCACTCGAACAAGACCATGACGGGCGTGAAGGAGCGGGAGCTGCGCAGCTATGTGAGCGAGCCCAACCGCGGGCGCCGGAAATGGAAGAACAACCGGGACGCGCAGACGCCGACCTACGACAACCGCCGCCGGATCCGCGGCAACCGGGGGATGCGGCTGCTGCGCCAGCGCGGCGAGAAGGTGGAGCGGGGGTTTGCGCACTTGCTTGTGACCGGAGGGCTGCGTCGCGTCCACATACGGGGCCAGGAGGAGATTCGAAAACGGATGTTGATCCACGCGGCGGCCTTCAACCTCGGCCTTCTCATGCGCAAGCGGTTCGGGGTTGGAACCCCCCGTGCGTTACAGGGCCTCGCTACCGTACAAGCTGCGCTCGCAACTCAGGTTACAACCCGCGTCTCGCGCTTTTTCCGCCGTATTCGGCGCTATTTCGCCTTCCTTGGGCCGAATATCGCCTCGTCAGACCCCAAAACCCGCTTCTTGCACAACAACACAGCCCCCGCGTGTCTGCCTTCTCTCCCACCCATCATCCGCTGGGAACCTATTTCTTCCACGGACTGCTAGAGAGGCATCACAGGCACCGGAATGAGTGACGCACACCACGATCACGAGCACGGCGACCACGGCCCACACGGTGATCACCATCACGGCCTGGTCTCCCGAGGCACGGAAAGGGCCCGCCTGAAGTGGGTCCTGATCATCACGGCACTCTTCATGATCGCCGAGGTCGTCGGAGGCCTGATCTCCGGCTCGCTCGCGCTGCTCGCCGATTCGGGCCACATGTTCACCGACGTGGCGGCGCTGGCTCTGTCGCTCTTCGCAATGCGGATCGCCCAGCGTCCACCGAACACCAAGCGCACCTTCGGATACGTACGCCTCGAGATCCTCGCCGCTCTCGTGAACGGGGCGACGCTACTCTTGATCGCCGGGCTGATCGTGCTCGAGGCGTGGCAGCGGCTCCGGGACCCGGTGGCCATCGACGGGACCATCATGCTAGGCGTCGCGACGCTCGGGCTCGGCGTGAACATCATCGGGGCGTCGCTCCTGCACAGTCACGCGCACGACAACCTCAACGTTCGCGGCGCATACCTGCACGTTCTCGGTGACCTGCTCGGATCGCTAGGGGCGATCGCCGCAGGCGTCATCGTGCTCACCACCGGATGGACGCCCGCGGACGCGATTATCTCCGTGGTGATCGCGCTACTCATCCTGTTGAGCGCTTGGAAGCTCGTGCGCGAGGCCACGGACGTTCTTCTCGAGTCGGTGCCGGCCCACATCGACATGGACCGCATGCTCGATGCGCTCGCTAGCATCGACGGGCTCGACGAAGTACACGATGTGCACGTGTGGACCCTGACTAGCGGCTTCGTCGCCATCTCAGCGCACGGCGTGATCGATGATCCCACCGATCACGGTCGCGTGCTGAACGAGGTTCGAGAGCTCGTGGCGAGCCACGGGATCGATCACGTGACTTTCCAGATCGAAATGCGCAGGCTGTACCAGATACCGACCGTGGAGGGCGCGAGGTGATCTACAAAGAGCATATCGTGCCGGGGAAGCCCGATGCGGATGACGATGACGACGAGGACCGGACCGACGACGGCGAAGATTGGGAGGACGACGAAGACTGGGGACGATGACGATTGGGATGATGACGAATGGGATGATGACGACGAAGACGAACTGGACGCTCAGAAGGACGAGAAGCAGCCACTATCCGCTGCTAGGGCTCAGTGTGAGGGTGACGGTGACGGGAACTCGGCGAATGAAACTCTTGCTTAGGGCTCAGTGTGAGGGTGACGGTGACGGGAACTCGGCGAATGAAACTCTTTGAGGGTCGGGTGGGGTAGAGGGTCGCATGATGCCAATGACGACGTGGGTGAAGCGCCTTCTCATCGCGAACATCGCGTTGGGCTTCCTGGCGCCGTCAGGGTCTGTGTTGAACCGGCTCATGATCCTGTACGCGCCGGAGCTGCTGATCCGGCCGTGGTCGTTGATGACGTACATGTTCCTGCACGCCGGCATGGGCCATCTGATCTTCAACATGATCGGTCTGTACTTCTTCGGGCCGCGTCTCGAGAACCGGCTCGGAGCCAAACCGTTTCTTTGGCTCTATTTCCTCTCCGGGATCGGGGGGGCGCTGCTCAGCATGATCTTTTCGCCCCTGGCTGCGGTGCTGGGCGCGTCGGGCGCCGTGTACGGAGTCCTGCTCGGCTTCGCCATGTACTGGCCGCGGGAGAAGATCTACCTGTGGATGATACTGCCCGTGGAGGCGTGGTTGTTCGCCACCATCCTCGTAATCGCATCGCTCTACTCGGGCATCAACCCGGCGGCGGGGTCGAACACGGCGCACTTCGCCCACCTCGGTGGCCTCGTCTTCGCATTCGCGTTCCTGAAGTGGTGGGAGTGGAACAAGGGGGCGGCGCAGCGCGCCTTCCAGACGAAGCTCAACCCGAACGCCACGGCCACGGGCATGGTGGGTGACCGGCTCGCGGCGACCCGATGGAGAGGCATCTCAGTCGACGCGCTGCACGAGCTGAACCGTGAAGAGGTCGTGCGCCTGCTGAGCAAGGTCGACGGCGATGGAGCGGCGAGCCTCACCGCCTCGGAACGCCAATTCCTCGACCGCATGTCGGCGGGGTGAGCCGCCCCGCGCGACCTGGTGGATAGCGTTGGCGCCCGACTCCTCTCGACATGCGATCCCGGCGCGGGTCCACCGCGTCGAGCACACGATCCAGAGGAGCCGCTTCATCACGTCCGGCGCGCATGCTCCCGACGCGGACGCTGCGCACGCCTTCATCCAGCGTGTCCGCGACGACTTTCCAGACGCTACCCACAACTGTTGGGCCTTGGTCGCCGGTCCTCCCGGCAGCACGGCCCACGTCGCCATGAGCGACGACGGTGAGCCACACGGCACGGGCGGGCGTCCCATGCTCACGGCGCTCCTTCACGGAGGCATTGGCGAGATCGTCGCGGTGGGCACGCGCCATTTCGGAGGCGTGAAGCTCGGCACCGGGGGGCTCTCCAGGGCCTACTCAGGCGGGGTGAAGCTGTTGTTGGATTCTATGCCCGTCGAGCACAAGATGGAGCGAGTCTTCGTGGAGGTAACCGTCACCTACGCGGACGTCGATGGGCTACGGCGGCTGATGGAAGAGTCGGACGTCACGGTTGAAGCCGAGGAGTACGGAGCGGAGGTACGGTACTCGTGTGGTGTCCCGGCCTCCGCACTCGACACGTTTCGAGGCGCCGTGGCCGACGTCACCCGGGGCGCGGGCGTCGTCCGAGAGGCTCAATGGCTCCGGGCTTGCCCGGCTCAGCGGAGCGACCCAGGTTGCCGGGTCGAGCCGTCACGAAAGGAGGATCCAGTTGCACCACTCACATGTGGCCGCGACGCTGGCCGCATTTACCGTTTGTTTCTCGGCGGCTTGCGACTCGGCGGACGCGCCAGAGATTCCGGTTTCGGATGGGTCCGCTGCGGGACTGATCGCCCGCGCCACGGCACTCGAGCTCGACACCGAGTACAGTCCTCCGCCCGGAGAGGCCCTGCACCACCACACGTCCGGCTTCGCGAAGATTCTCTGCTCCGGCGTCTTCATCACGGGGCTCTATCCGGCAGACGTGGCGGCCAACGTGGGTGGTTTTACGAGCCCGTTCAGTGAGCGGGCGCACGTGGTCGACACGGTCGTCGACTTCTCGTCGCAGCGCGTCTCGCTCACTCTTCCCGACGGCGTCACCCGCACCGCGAAGAAGTACAAGAACCAGGGCTGCGTGACGTCGCCGATCGGTGAGGACTCGGTCCACTTCACTCCGACCGACGTAGCGCGGAAGCTTCCACCAGCCGCGACCACGTCGTGGCCCATGGGCGACATGATCTCCGACGAGCCGTGGCCGGACGAAGTCGACATGGCGAAGATCGACCAAGCGCTGGACACCGCGTTCGGACCTGTGGAGGCGATGACGCTCGGTCTCGTCGTAACCTACAAAGGCCGCATCCTCGGGGAGCGCTACGGCGAGGGGGTCGACATCCACACCCCGCTCGAGAGCTGGTCGATGGGCAAGAGTCTGACCGGCTCGCTGATGGGTGTGCTCATTCAGCAGGGCGTCTACGAACTGTGGCAGTCCGCACCGGTCCCCGAGTGGCAGTCCGAAGGCGATCCGCGCCGGACGATCCGGATCGGCGACATCATGCGCATGTCGTCCGGCCTGCGCATCCGGGCGCCGCAGGACCCAGACTTCGACGCAGCGCTCGGGTATCCCGACCACGTGTACTTCTACACCGGGACGGTGAACTCCTTCGCGTGGGCCGCGACGCGACCACAGGAGTGGGAGCCGAATACGGTGGGGCGGTACCGAAACAGTGATCCGGTGTTGACCAACTACCTGATCCGTTTGGCCGTCGAAGGTCGGCGGGAGGACTACCACTCGTTCCCGCAGCGCAACCTCTTCGACAAGATCGGAATCCGCGACGCGATCCTGGAGACCGATCCCTACGGCAACTTCCTGGCCCATGGCTACGAGTACTTGCCGGCTCGCGATTGGGCGCGGCTAGCGAACCTGTATCTACAGGATGGCATGTGGAACGGACAGCGCATTTTGCCTGACGGATACGTGGAGTATGCTCGCACGCTCGCGCCTAGCTGGGTCGCAGACGGAAGGCCTCGGTACGGAGGCGCGTTCATGTGGGTGAACGGCGATGGAGGCTGGCCGCTCCCGACGAGTGCCTTCGGCATGCGTGGCGCGGGTGGCCAGAGCACGACCATCATTCCGACGCACGCCCTGGTGGTTGTGCGTCTGGGCAAGTACAGCGGGAGTCGTGCCGGCGGACGCGCACTCAACGCAGCCTTTGAGATGCTGATGGAGGCCGTGTCACCAGTAGACGGCCAATAGCCGGGCGCTACCGGGTTCGGGGCGCTAGCGATAGTTCCCGAACGACAGCTCCATGCGGTAGTCCATACCGCGAACGAACGCCATCACCTCCTGCAGCGTATCGCGGGAGCCCGAGGTCACGCGGAGCTCGTCACCCTGAATCGAGACCTGGACCTTTTTGAATCCGTGGTCTCGGATGTCCCTTGAGATCTTCTTCGCGGTCTCGTGATCGATCCCCTGCTTGAGCCCCACGGTCACGCGCGCGCGGCCGAGCGACCCCATGTCGATCTTGCCCTCGTCTATGTTCTTCAACGGCACCTTGCGGCTCGCGAGCTTCTCGCGGAGCACTCCCAGCAGAGCCTGCATCCGGTGTGCGTCGTCGGCATCGAGCCGGACCGCCGCGGCGGCTCGATCGAACTCGAGGGTGCAGCTCGCGCCCTTGAAGTCGTATCGCGTCGCGATCTCCTTGCTCACCATGTTCACGGCGTTGTCGACCTCCTGCAGATCGACGCCGGTGGTGATGTCGAACGAGGCTTTCTTGGCCATCAGCGGTCCGCGAGTTGAGTCCCGAGTCCATCCACCCTCGAACTCCCCCGATAGTGCGCCGACATCGTGGCCGGAGGCAGGGCGATCGCGGTGCGCTCGCCAACTACCTGGCGGATTCCCTCGCCACGGTGCGCGTTACCCCGATGGTGCTGCCGTCCCGACAGCTGCTCGCTCCCGCGTACGTACCGTCCACCACCACCTCGTCGCCGGGTCGGAGGGTCCCGAGCTCGCCGGTGAGAGAATAAAGCAGATCATCCTGGTCTCGCAGGGTGAGACACGATCCTCCCTCGTCCGTGACTCGCCCCCTGCGCCTAATCATGCCGTTGGCGTCCGTGACGTGGAACGGATCGGAGGTGCCGATCGGCATGAACATGTCGTTAAGCGCGACCACGTACAGTGGCCGGTCCCAGATCGCGTCCGCCGGGATCTGGACAGACGTGCTGATTTCTCCCAACTCTCCCCGGGCTGCTTGTCCGACCGTCTCGAATCCCGCGCGGAGCCTCCCGACCGCAATCTGCACTTGTGCGGTGTATGGGAGGTTCTGTGAGCTGACCGAGATCTGCGTGCCCGGGGGGCCGGTCAGCGGTACGACGGAAAGGACAGCTCGGAAGGAGCGGTCAGTCCGCTGGGCGGTCACATCCGCCGCCGCGAGCGTCAGAAGGGCGAACAGTCCAGCGAGCGTCGTGATCAGTCGGACGATGCGTTCGTCTGGCATCGAGTCGTGCTCCTTGACGACATCCGCGACGCTGCGGTGGGACATAGCTTCGAGGTACGCGACATCGCGCACGAGCAAAGTAGACGGTCTGTCTCGTGTGTGCCAGGGTCGGGGGATGGGCTCCGTTGTACGCTGTCGGCCCTGGCGAATCGCGGGCTAAACCACCGCCCCCAGGCTCACCTTCCTGCCACGTACTTCGTCAGTGCCCCTCCCGCAAACCGCAGCGAATTCGGGCCCTCCGCGGCGAACACATTCCCGTCCGCGTCGACTGCCACGCCCTCGCCGGCCGCTCCCTGATAGGGCCGGTTGTCCGCGGGGAACGGCGGGATGAACGCCGTGATCCGATCCTCATCGATGTGTCCGATGCGGACTCCATTCACCCAATTCTGATGGCTGGTCATGCTCGACTCGGAGTCGATCGCGTACAGAATGTCGTCCTCGGTGATGAAGAGCCCGCTGATGCGCCCGTACGCATACCGCGAGTCGAGGTAGTTGCCTTCCTGGTCGAAGATCTCGATGCGGTGGTTGCCACGATCCGCGACCAAGAGGCGGCCTTGCGAGTCGAACGCCAACGCGTGCGGCGTGCGAAACTCTCCGTGCAGCGTGCCGATTTGGCCCCACTCTTTGATGAACGTGCCGTCGGCTGAGTACTTGAGGATGCGACCGGTCCGGCCCGATTCACGTCCGGCTTCCATAGCCTGTCTGGTGGTCATGCCCTGACCGCTGTGCCCATCGCCGACGAAGATACTTCCGTCCGGCGCGGTGATCACGTCGTTCGGCTGGTTCAGCTGGTTCGGCCCGCTTCCGCCCTGGCCCGCGGTGCCGAGCGTCAGTAGAACCTCGCCTGTGGGACTGAACTTGAAGACCTGATGGCCCTTGGTCCCGGCCTGGTTCACCGCGAAGTCGGTCACCCACACGTTGCCGTCGCTGTCCACATGGATTCCGTGCGGTGTCACGAAGAGTCCCGCGCCGAAGTTTGCGAGCACCTCCCCGGTGTTCCGATCAAACTTGAAGACCGGGTCCACGGGGTTGTTGTCGCAGTTGACCGGCGTGCCTGAGCCGAAGCTGCTGGCGCCGCACCGCTCGTAGGCCCAGATGTGGCCGTCGAACGGGTCGATGTCGATCCCGGCGGTCGAGCCCCACTCCCTTCCTTCGGGCAGCTCGCCCCAGTTCTCTATCACGGTCGGATTCGGGTTCGGCAGCCCCTCACCGGTGATCGTGTTGCCCGCGGCCATGGCCGCCGGTGCCCCGGACTCGGTGGCGCACCCCGTCACTAGCGTGGCACCGCATGCGAAAAGCGTGAACATCAGGACTCGTGGCGATGACATGGTATCTCCCTGGCAAACAGCCGTTCTTTCGACGTGGCCACGGCGCCGCCGCAGCCTGCGATCCTAGCAACATGGATCGTGAGCGTCGCGTGCGCCAACGCTAGGCGCAGACTCCGCTACGATCCGCTTTCCGACACGTTCCGCATATTAGAAATGCATTTCTATTCTGCAACCCTATTGATCGTCGTCAAACAACTCCGTCGTCAAATACCGGCTCCCCGAGTCCGGCGCGATGCATGCGACGCGGTGCCCCGGTCCCAACTCGCGCGCGATCTTCAGCGCTGTCCAGATGATAGCGCCGCTGCTCATTCCCACGAAGAGCCCTTCCTCGAGCGCCAGTCGACGAGCCAGGGGGAAGGCGTCCTCCTCGAGGGCCTTCTCGACCCGATCGGTGACGGTCTCGTCGAGGTTCAGCGGGATGAATCCGGGCCCCATTCCTTGGAACTTGTGCTGGCCGCGGGGCTCTCCGGAAATGACCGCGCTCCTCGCAGGCTCGACAACGACGATCAGCACGTCATCGAGGCGCTCCTTCAGGAACTTTCCGACGCCTGAGATCGTGCCTCCGGTACCGCTTCCGTAGACGAAGGCATCGATCCGTCCGTCCAGCCCTTCCCAGAGCTCAGGGGCGGTGGTCTCGTAGTGGCTTCTCGGATTGGCTGGGTTGGAAAACTGGTTCGGTAGGAACGCTCCCGTCTCGTCATGGATCCGCTCCGCCTCCTCGATCGCGGCGATCATGCGCAGCTCCGGATCGGTGAGCACGAGCTCGGCACCGTAGGCACCAAGCGTGCGCTTGCGCTCCGTGCTCATCGAGGACGGAAGGCACAGGACGAGCTTATATCCTCGCGCGGCGGCGACCTGTGCCAAGCCAATGCCCGTGTTGCCGGACGTGGGCTCCACGATCGTGGCACCGGGGGAGAGGAGTCCCTTCTCTTCCGCGTCGAGGACCATCGCGAGCGCCGGCCGATCCTTGATGGAGCTGCCGGGGTTCATGCCCTCCAGCTTGACCCAAACCTCGGCGGAGTCGGGCTCGACGACCCGCTCCAGCCTAACCACCGGCGTGCGCCCAATCAGCGCATCGATCACGGCGTTGCCCCATCAAGAGTCACATCACTCGTTCACTTCTCCCGATGATCGCCAAAACACTGGCACCTGGAAAGAACCCGTCTAGCGCGGCGGCTACCCGGGCGTCCACCGGAAACCGAGTGTCAGCGCGTGGAACTGACGCGCCTCGTCCGGGCCGAAACGGTTCCACGAGTAGTCGAGATTCAAGCCCAGTTCATCACCGATGGGTCGCAAGGAGAGCGCCGCGCCGACCATGACTCCGTTGCCGGAGACGGTGTTGCCACAGAACGTCTTCGCGTCGGCACTCGTGACCACCGCGGTTCCTGCCGGGCCGCACGTACCAGGAAATCGGTCCGGTCCTTCAAGGAGATCGTAGCCACGGAAGTGCCCCCGGGTGCAAGAGCGAGCATTCACTGGGGGGTCACTCGCCAATGTAGGGTTTTGTTGTCGGCGGGGTCAATGAGCGTTGCGTTTACGCCGCACATACGACGTGTTGAGTACGGTAGCGGAGAAGTACGGCCGCCATCCACGGTCGCGCTCAGGCTCTTCTGCGCTCACAGGCAGGCCGTCGCGGCGCCACTCCGGGAGGGCGCCGCCCTCACGCCATGGCGTCCGCGCTGCTCGAAGTGGGTACGGCCCTATCGGAGTGGGTACGACCCTATCGGAGTGGGTACGACCCTATCGGAGTGGGTACGGCCCTAATGAAAATCAAGGTCAGGTTCCGCCGCCCGCGCAATCCGTCGCCGGCTCCGCGTCGTAGTCATGGTGACGTTCATGCCTCCGAAGTGACTCGGGTCCGACGGGTGCTCTCGAAGCTGGCTGGGCACGACGGGCTTGCCCCAACGCCCCCCAAGGGATCATTGTCGGCCGGATCGATCGCTCTTCGACAGGATGGCAGGTGGGACCCAGCGCCACGATGGACTCGGACGCCGATCAGGAAATCCTGGATCGGGTCGCTCGCGGAGACGACCGGGCTCTCGGGGCATTGTACGACCGCCACGGGGCGGTCATGTACTCGCTCGCGTGCTCGATCGTGAAGGAGCCGGCCGATGCCGAGGAGGTCGTGGCAGATGCGTTCTTGCAGTTGTGGAAGTCGCGCGGGCACGACCGAAACCGTGGCTCCGGGCGCATACCTCGCCGTGATCACCAGGAGCCGCGCGCTCGACAAGATTCGCGCCGAACGGCGGCGCCAGAGGGCGGAGGGAGATGCCGCCAGCCGGGATCCGGAGGGCATCGGATTCGCACTGGCGGTGGGATCGTCGGAGTCACCCGACTCACAGATGGAGCGGCGACAGAGAGGTGCACTTGCCCGAGAGGCGCTGGCCGCCCTGCCCGCGGAACAGCGCCACGCCATCACACTCGCGTTCTTCAGGGGCTACACTCACAGCGAGATCGCGGAGCAGACCGCGACTCCTCTGGGGACCGTAAAGACTCGCATCCGCGACGGGATGAGTAAGCTACGCACCGCGCTGGCAGGGCCGGCGGGGGGACCGACATGAGCCGCGAAGAGCTGCGTGGGCTGGTCGCCGCCTATGTGCTGGGCGCGCTCGACGCCGACGAGCGCGAGGCGTTTACGAAGGTGCTCACCGCCGACGATGAGCTCCGCGGCGAGGTCGCTGCCTACGAGGAGGTCGTAGCCGGTCTCGCCGAGGCTGTCCCGGAGCACGCGCCGCCGGGGGGGCTACGCGACCGGATCCTAGAGGAGGCACGTTCCGAAGTCCCGATCCGGTCGGCGCGTGGTCGTCCACCGGGCGGCCGGGGAGGGCTCGCGGCTCTTGCGTGGCTCGCGGCGGCCGCCGGTCTCGCCGGCGCGCTCGGTTTCGGAGTCGCGTACCGGGGCTCCCAGCAGGTCAACCTGGGACTCGATGCTGATGTCGCGGCGCTGAGGGAGCAGAACGAAGCGCCTCAGCCAGTTGCTCGCCGAGCGCGACGTGCTTCTCGCCACCCTCGCCGGCCCGAACGTGCGTACCGCCGCGCTTTCCGCGACCGACCAACCGCCCTCTGCACGGCTGTTCTGGAACACTGGCACGAGCATGGTCTTTATCACCGCATTCGACCTGCCCCCCGCTCCGGCGGGCCGTACCTATCAGCTGTGGGGCATCCCGGACGGCGCCAATCCCGTGAGCCTCGGGCTCTTCCAGACGCTGGCCGACGGTAGCGCGAGGGTGTCGCGGCCGGTGCCGCCGGGCAGCGATTTCGCGTTGGGTGCGGTCACGGAGGAGCCCGCCGGTGGTTCTCCGCAGCCGACGAGCACACCGTTCCTCGTTGGCACCTGGAGCGGAGGAGACTAGCGGCCGGGCCTGTTCCCGAGGCACCAATCCGATCCGGACCGAAGGGCGTAGAGACCTGAAAGGGCTCTACGCCCTTCGGACTTTCACCCTAGTAAGGGCTCGAATCATGATCGGATTTCCCAAGCTCCCACGCCGCATCCGCGTGGTCATCACCGTGCTGGCGATGATCGGCGTTCCCGCGGTGATCTCGCTGCGGGCCGCCGACCACGCGGACTCGCCGGACACGACCGAGGGCAACCTCGACGTGAACGACCTGTACGTCTTCAGCCAGGGCGACGAGATGGTCTTCGCCATGACCGTCAGCCCGCTCCTGACCCCCGGTGCCGCTACCGACGGTGCCGCGTTCAACCCCGAGGGGCTCTACCAGTTCAAGCTCGACGTCGAGCGCGACGGCGTTGAAGACGCCGTGATCCAGGTGGTGTTCTCCGGCACCGGTACAAGTCAGATGGTGGACGTGCGCGGGCCGTTCGTACCGACGGCCGTGGGCACGAGTGCAAACGCGCTCGTGAGCGGCGCGTCCGTGCGCGGTGCCTTCAACACCATGTTCTCGGGGAATGGGATGACCGTGTTCACGGGGCCTCGGGACGACCCGTTCTTCATCGATCTCTTCGGAGACCAGAGCCTGACCAGCGTCCTGAACGCCGCGTTCACAGGCGTGCTGGGCGAGCTGGTTGGGAGCCCCGACGAGCAAACTCTGGCATTCGCCGATCCAGGCGTGGACGACCTCGCCGGTGCGAACGTGCTCGCGATCGTCGTGCAGCTACCCAAGAGCGCGATCGCGTCTGCCCTCGGCATCGGGCAGGCGGACACGTTCTACGCTTGGGCCTCCACCAGCACCCTCAATTAGCCGACCACCGGCACTGCCTACAACAGACGGAGAACTTCACCGATGAACATTCGACCGCTTCGCCGCGCATACACCGCGGCCCTCCTCACGGTCGTCGGGCTTACGGCCTGCGACGACGACTCGCCCACCGCGCCGATATCCTCAGGTGATGCCATGATCAGCGTATCGACGCTCGCCTACGGTACCGTCGATCTCGCGTTCGGGGACTCGTACCCCATGACCGTGACCCTGAGCAACACGGGGAGCGGCCCCCTGGCGATCTCCACGATCGTATTGGGGGGTGCCGATTTGGGCTCGTTCGCCATCGTCGACGGGAGTGACGTGGCGACACTCGCTGCGGGCTCGACACAAGACATCACGGTGACCTTTAACCCGAGTTCGGAGGGAGCCAAGACTGCGTTCCTCAGAGTCGCCAGCGACGACGCGGATCAGCCCACACTCGACGTGAGCCTCTCCGGGAACGGCGCGGCGCACAGATACACTCAGGTCGACCGGATCGGCATCCCGGCGCTCAACACCGTGTTCAACCACGCGCCCGTGTTCAGCAAGACGGACTACAACAAGGCGGGGCCCGACGGTGACGTGGCGGCCTACACGGGGCTGTTCGTGACGGTCATGGGAGCGGTCGCCAATGCCGATCCCGCAGCGACCGCAGCGGTTCTACTTCCCGACGAGCTGCCGGTCAGTCTGGCGGCCGGTGCCTCGAACTTCGCCGTGCTCAACGGTCGCAAGCCCGAGGACGACGCCACCGACGTCGCACTCTCGGTCGTCATCGGAATCGAGGCGCTCCAGAGCGACAACGTGGACGCCAACGACGTCGCGTTTTCGGCGACGTTCCCCTACCTGGCTCTTCCGAACTCCTGAGTCGTCGACTCTGCGGGGCGCCCCGTGCTCGCCACGGGGCGCCGCGTCCACCCCACGGAGCCCGAACGCACCATGTTACTCGCCCGCCTTCGCCTCGCGCCCGTAGTGCGCATGTGCTTTACCCTCCTCGTCGGGGCGCTCGCCATAGCCGCGACGGCCCTGCACACGTCCTCGAAGCGGGCGCCCTCCGGAGCCGTCGTGAGCTCGCAGGACCTGCGTGCCGCCTTGATGAGCCGACCCGATGAGCGCGGTCCGCTCGCGGACGAGCTGGCGTTCTTCGAGTCCCGCCTCGAAGCTCGTGGAGGAGACGATCCGCTGGCTCTGCGAAGGCTCTTGTCCGCCCATCACACGCGGTATCAGGCCTTTGGCGCGAAGGCCGATCTGTCGCGGGCGGAGGAGCTGCTCGAGACGCTGCTCGCCCGCTATCCTCACGATGCCGGGCTCCGTGCAGTCGAGGCTTCGCTGTCCCTGACGCGTCACGACTTCCCCGGCGCGCTGCGTGCGGCACGGCACGCGATACGGGTTGCCGGGGCTGATGCGGGCGGCGCGCGCCTGGGACTGTTCGACGCTCAGCTCGCCTCTGGTGACTACTTGGGGATGCTCGAGACCATGGCACCGGGCGACGACGCCCCCACATTCGCCGCGGTCGTGCGCCGGGCTCGCGTTCGAGATCGGGTCGGTGACCTTTCGGGGGCGAGCGCAGACATGGAGCGAGCGCTCGCGCTCGCCTACGCACAGGCGCAGCCGGACGTCATCATGGCCTGGTGCCTCGTTGAGCTCGCCCACCTGGAGCACCACGGTGGCGAGCGCGACGTCAGCGGCGGTACCGGCCTCCGCTCGCTGCTCGGTGTCTTCCGGCGCGCCAACACGGAATCCACGCCGGGAGGCGAGGCTGTGGGCGCGGCGCTGTGGCTCATCCTGCTGGCGATTCCGCTTCTGCTTGTCGAGGGCAGAATGGACGCGGCCGGTATCGTGGAGTTGCTCCGCCTGGCGGCGCCTGAAGAGTGAAACGCGCTGAGATGGATGCCGTGATCGCCCGCTGGTGGCGGTACGCGGTCGTGACGGCGCTCGCGCTGTCAGGCTTGCTCTTCGTCACCGTGCGAGAGCGCGGCAGCGTCGAACGCGGCAATCGCCTCCACCGGAACGGTGCCTTACCCAAGGCCGCAGCGATCTATCGGGGTCGGACGGACGAGGAATCACCTCGGCCCGATCTGCGCTACAACCTCGGCACGACTCTGCTCGAGCTCGGCAGCTCGGCGGCCGAGGCGCAGCTCGCGATCGGCACCGAAAGCGCGGACGAGGAGGTGCGGGCTCTGGCGCTCTACAACGTTGACGTCTCGCGCCTCCTTCGCGCGGTGGCCGCCGAGGGCGGCGACTCGATGAGGGTCCACGCCGCGGTGTCGGTCGAGGCCAACCACGGCACACTCCGTATCGACCCCGAGCAACCGGAGGCCAAGTGGAATCTGGCCATGGCGCAGCGGATGCTCGATTCGTTGGACGCGGCCAACCGAAGACGCGGGATGTCGTCAGCTGATGAGCTCGGCCCTTCCGACGACCGATTGCGGGCCGACAACACGATCGAGGTGGAAGAGGAGTCGACGAGTATCGGTGCCCCGCCCTTGGGAGGTGAGGACGAGGCGCTCGCCCAGTTGCCCGACGCGAGCCCTCTTTCCAGAGCCGACGCAATCGAGATCCTCGAGGCCACCGGGCTTGACGGGTCCGTGATATTGGGGAAACTGCTCGCGCTCGAGAGCCGTGCCCGGTGGGGAAAACAGCTCCGGAGGGTGGGCCCAAAGCGGTAGCGGCGGTCTGCTCAGCGGCGTATTAGCGCGCCCAACGCACCCTCCAGATGCGGCCCATCCCGTCATCCGACACGTACAGGCTCCCGTCGGGCCCGACCTCGACCGCCACCGGTCGACCCCGAACGCTTCCGGACCCCGTAAGCCAGCCGGTGGCGAAGTCCTCGTAGGAGACGGGTCGGCCGTCTTCGACACGGACCCTTACGACCTTGTATCCGGTCCGCTCGGAGCGATTCCAAGAGCCATGGAAGGCGATGAAGAGATCGCCCCGGTACTCCTCCGGGAACTGCTCCCCGTCGTAGAACACCATCCCGAGAGGCGCGGAGTGCGCTTGCATCTCGAGCGCCGGGGCAATCGTGCCCGTGCATCGCTGGGCATCCGCGTATTCGGGATTTGGCACGCCGGCCTCGTAGCAGTACGGCCACCCGAAGTGTTCGACGGCGCCACCCGGCACCAGGATGTTCAGCTCTTCGGCGGGAACGTCGTCCCCGAGACGGTCACGCTCGTTCTGACTCGCCCACAGTTCCCCGGTCCCAGGGTGAAACGCCAGCCCAGCGGCGTTGCGGAGGCCCAAGCCGACGATCTCTTCGCCCGAACCGTCCGCTGCGTAGCGCACGACGGCGGCGCGGCGCTCGTCAGCCTCCTCGCAAATGTTGCAGCTCGAACCCACCGAGACGTAGAGCTGATCGTCGGGACCGAACGCGATCTCTCGGGTCCAGTGACCCCCCCTCGGAAGCCCTTGAACGACGAGGGTCTCCTGGCTGAATCCAGGACCGGTCAGACGGACCACCTGATGGGTCTCTCCGACGTAGAGATCTCCACCGCGGAATGCGAGTCCGTACGGCAGAGTAAGTCCGGACACGACGGTCGTCGGGGTGCCGTTCGCGGTTCCATCCGCGTTCAAGTCGAAGCGTACGACCTCTCCGGCCGAGGAGCGCGCGGCATACAATCGGTCATCGGGACCCAGCTCCAGCATGCGCACGCCTGGCAGCCCTGCTGCGAAGATCGACGCCTCGAAGCCCTGGGGTACCTCAACGAAGCTCAGGGACGTGGTCTGCGTTCCGTCGCCATCGGAGATCTGACCGGGCGTCTCGGTCGGGGCAGAGCAAGCCGCGACCAGCAGAAGGACCGCGCTCAGCCTAACCTCGCGTCTCGTGTCGACTCGCATTGTGGCCTCCTTCTAGCCCTGCGGCTACCTCCGAGTCAGCCGCGGGATGAAGGGTTGGGGAAGTTTGTTGACCGGCTCGACGTTGGCGTGTTCAGGCGGACCCGATGCGCCGCGCTGGGCCCAGACCGCGTTGGGCAAGAGTGCCAGCCAGGCACAGGCTAGCGTCGCGAGAAGGAGCAGCGGAGTCCTCGAGTCCTCGACAGGTGTGCGCGTCCTGGTCATCGAACACCTCAAAGCACGAGACAGGTCCATCCCTGCACGAAGGCGGAGAATGTGAGACGAGATGAGCAGTCGTGCCAGGTGGTTATTGCCGTCGGCCGCCGACAGTAGAAGATGGGCGCGTCGGTGGTGGGGTTTCCTGGAACGCCACGACCGCTTCGACGATACCACGCGCTGCCCGCTCCGGGTGGCTCAGAATTATGCCGCGATCCCTTGGGTTCGTCAGGAAGCCCGTCTCGATGATCACGCCGATGGTCATCGGGTGGAGCGCGTGCTCGTAGCGGCGGAAGTTGAACGCGTAGTAGTTCTGCATGCGTCGGGTGACGGTCGGGAGCCTTCTAAGGTTCGTGGCTTCTCCGTAGCTGCGTTCCAGCAGTCTCACGAACCGAGACGCACGGCCGGTCGCGTCCCTGCGGGGCGCCGCCACGCGGTATCCGGACGCATTGGAGTCGTTACTCCCGTCAGCGTGGATGGCGATGAAGAGGTGAGCCCGATAGCTCGGTGGGACCACGGCCGGGAGGATGTCGACCTCGTAGCCCATCCGATCGAGCATCGCGCCCGCACTCCGGGCGATCTCCAGGTTGCTCTGCCATTCCGCGGTCCCTCGCCAGGCCGTCCCGTTGTCCCGTAGGCCGGAGAGCTCGCGGGGCGCCTCATCGGCTCTCCAATGGCCCGCTTGCAGCGCGATACGCACCAATCCTTCGGGCGGCTCCCAATCGGCGGGGGTCGGGATCGGTCCCGGATAGCGGTTGCGGAAGCGGCTTCGGCCGCGGAAGCGTCGCGTGTCGGGGAGTGGGGGAGTGATGGCTTGCTGCGCGTGCGCCTGGGGGTGGGTTGCTCTGGAGGTCTCTTGGGCCTGTGCGGCTCGTGCCGGCCGCGCGGACTCGAGGCCGAACGCCACGAGCCCCACCGCGAGCAGACGCGCGAAAGCAAACACGACCGATTTCACATACACCTCCCCTCGCGCGTTCGCCACCGCAGCCCTAACGCAACCGCCATGCTACCTGAGAGCACACTGCGAGGCAACACGGCTCTGCTCCAGACTTTCTAGAACATCCTCCTCGCCTTCACGAGGACCTCATGAATCTTCTCGAAGTCCTCGATCCTTTCGAACTTCCGGGCTCTCCGGAGAGCCTCCTCGAGAGCTTTGTTGAGGGACTTGTGGGCTCCCTGGATTTCCCGCTCGATCAGGGAGTTGATCCTAGCCCTCAGGTCAGCGGTCGTCTGAGCCTGTGGTCGGCCCCGGGGCGCCGACTTCTTCCGAGCGCCCTTCTTCCTGCCGCCCTTCTTGCCGGAGATCCTCCTCTTCACCGCTCCCACGTGAGTTCCGTGGAAGGAGCGGAGGCTCATCTCCGCGACGCCCTTCTTGATCTTTGCCGCCTTCTCTCGGAGGTCAGCGGTCGCAGCTTCCGGATTGGCTCGCAGCTCTTTTTCGAGCATGCGACCGATTCGTTCGTTCTGGCGTGACATATCCCGTGTCCTAGTCTGGTGGCTCGAATTAAGTCAGAGATCCGGTTCTGGCGCAGCGAGTCTCCGTGGCGCAATGGCCCGATCCATGACTGAAGTTACGGTCGAGAGAATGAGTAGATAGGTCAGCGACTTAATTAATGCCACCCCTGCGAGCAAGGGAAGCACAGCCGCTCACTCAGCGCCCTTCCCAGTCGATGTGCGACAGGCTCGCCATGGCGAGCTGGAGCGCGTGCGTCCCCTTCCCCCCTCCACCGTGAGCCCGGAGCGCGGTGTAGAGTTGATGGGCCAGCGCCAGGCCTGGCAGCGACAGGTCCATCCGGTTCGCCTCGGCGAGCGCGATCCCCATGTCCTTGATGAAGTGCTCCACGAAGAATCCGGGATCGAAGTCGTTGGCGATCATCCGCGGACCGTAGTGCGACAGGGACCAGCTGCCGGCCGCGCCCGATGCGACCGATTCCATGACGGTGTCCAGGTCGAGCCCCGCCTTGTGGGCGTAGAGCAGGCCCTCGCACACGCCGATCATGCCGGAAGCGATCAGCGTCTGATTCACCATCTTGGTATGCTGCCCGGCGCCCGGACCCCCCTGCCGGACGATCGCCTTGCCCAGCGCGCCCCAACACGGGCCCAGTGCTTCCACCACGTCCGCGTCCCCGCCGATCATGATCGACAGACGCGCTTCCCGCGCGCCGACGTCCCCACCTGACACAGGAGCGTCTACGCTCGCCACACCCTTGGCCTTCGCCGCCTCGTAGATCTCTACCGCCAGCGACGGCTCGCTGGTGGTCATGTCCACGAGCACGTTTCCAGGCTCGCAACCAGCCAGGGCACCCTCGGGCCCGAGGACGACCTCGCGCACATCGCTCGGGAACCCGACGATGCTGAACACCACGTCGCTCTGCTCAGCCACCGCCTTCGGCGTGTCTGTCCAGGTCGCTCCTTTCGCGAGGAGGGAATCGGCCGTCTTCCGGGTGCGCGTATAGACGGTCGCCGAAAAGCCTCGGTCGACGAGGTGAGCGCACATGCTGCGTCCCATGACGCCTAGGCCAATCCAGCCGATTCGGGTACTGCCGGGCTCAACGATCATGATGGAAGCTCGCGTTGTGGATTCTGAGTGGACGCCGGTCGGGGGGCGGGGCACACCGTATCCCGATCGGCCTGCTGACACGACGAGCGCATGGTTCGTCCTTCCTTTCAAATGGCAGTATGATGACCCGCGTGACACATCAACGTCGCACAACGTGCATCTGTTGTGGGCGACTATCCGATGACAAAAATCACCTGCCTTCCCGACCGGAAGGAAGTCGACGTCAGGGACGGCGACACAATTCTGGAAGCGATACTGCGGGCGAACATCGCGCACGCGCACGCGTGCGGCGGCCACGCCAGATGCTCCACCTGCCGTGTTTGGATCCTGGAGGGACTAGAGAACTGTCTCGAGCGCTCGGACCTGGAACGTTCCCTCACCGATCGACTCGGCTTCGGGCCGGAGGCGCGCTTGGCTTGTCAGACCAGGGTAGCCGGTGACGTGAAGCTCCGACGCCTAGTGCTCGACGAGGCGGATCTAGAGATCACCAGCCAGTTATCGCGGAAGCGCTTGGGGCGTGTCGGCGACGTCAAGAACGTCGCCGTTCTCTTTTGTGACATACGTGGTTTCACGGCCCTGACCGAAACCCTGTCGGCGTACGACGTCATCTTCATCCTGAATCGCTACTTCTTCCAGGTCGGCGATGTCATCGAGCGCAACGGCGGCTATATCGTCGACTTCTATGGGGATGGCGTCATGGCCCTCTTCGGTATCGAGGACGACCCTCAAGCGCCCCTGCGAGGCGTGAAGGCCGCCGTGGAGATCCTCCATGCGGTAGATCACCTCAAGCCCTATATGGAGGCGATGTACGACCAGAGCTTCGATGTCGGAATCGGTATGCATTACGGCCCCGCCGTGATCGGTACCGTGGGGTCCGCCAAGACGGAGAAGCTTACTGGGGTCGGTGCGACCATCAACGTCGCCAGCCGCATCGAGGCCGCCAACAAGCCCGCCGACACTCGCTTACTCATTTCCGAGGATCTTTATGAAGTGGTGAAGGAAAGCGTGACGATCGAGGATTTTGTGCGCGTAAAGCTGCCGGGGACGAGTGAGCGCCGGAGCCTATACGAGATCGCGGGACTGGCTCCATCGGCCGTGGCGGCGCTCCAGGCCGAGGTCGAACCACCAGACGATACGAAGCACGGGTATGCCGGCCTGGACTGGATGCCCGTTCTCGATGACTCCGAATTGCCCGTCGGCACGCACAAGGTCGTCGAACTCGAGGAGTTGGATATCCTCCTCATTCGTACGGCGGACAGGCTTCATGCGATCAACAATGCTTGCCCCCACCTCCACCTTCCGCTGAACGATAGTGAGGTGGGAGATGACGGCTCCATCATTTGTCGCTGGCACGAGAGCTGTTTCGACCTGGAGACGGGTGAGATAAGACAGTGGGCCGGAGCCTTGGCGGCTGATGGCACGCCGGTAGGTCAGGAACACTTGGGAGATGTGAGCAAGAACCGACAATCTCTGAAGATCTTCCCGGTTCGCGTGTCCGAGGGCTCCATATGGGTGTCGCTGGAGTAGCCCTTGTTTTCTTTCGTTTTCAGAAGAGAATCTCACGCCACAGGTATTGGAACACTCCAGGATAAGAGGAGCGGGAATGCCATTGTTCATGGATCGCCACGAAATTGGGACAGTAGTGACCGCTGAGGAGTTGGCCGAGGCGCATCATTTGGATGTCGCGGTCCAGGATCGCCATTCCTGCAAGGCGATTACCTATTGGCACGACAAGTCTCGGGGGACCGCGTTCTGTCTCGTCGAAGCTCCATCGGCGGGTGCCGTCCGCGAGATGCATGCCGAAGCCCACGGACTCATTCCGAATCAGGTTATTGAGGTCGACCCTTCGACCGTCGCTCAGTTTCTTGGACGGCTGCATGATCCCGAGACATCCGAGGGGGAGCCTGTCCGGGACAGTGCTTTTCGGGCCCTCCTGTTTGTCGACATGGTCGGCTCCACTGACATCACCAAGGCTCTTGGGGACTCAGGGGCCCTCAGCCTGGTTCGGCGGTATCGGGACATCGTTCGTACGGCGCTCGTGGATTACGGTGGCAGGGAGGTCGACCGGGCAGGGGATGGGTTTCTTACGAGCTTTGAGTCTGCGTACGCTGCGGTGACTTGCGCGATCTCGATGCAACGAGGGTTTTCTAGGGACAACGTGGAGCGGGCGGATGGCGTGAGGCTACGGGCTAGAATAGGCATCAGCGCCGGCGAACCCGTGCTAGACGGAGACGCACTCTTCGGCTCCACAGTGAATCTCACATCGCGGATTTGCGACGGTGCGGAGCCCGATCAGATCGTCACCGCCAGAGTGGTCCGGGACCTCTGTCTTGGAAAGAACGTCGCCTTCAAGTCTCTGGGGTCGGTGATGTTCAAGGGGTTTGACGACTCGACTGATCTCGAGTTGGTGGAGTGGCAATAGGGGTCGATGTGTCAGGGCCGTCGTCCTACTTCAGTTCGATCAGCAGCACCACGCCGACTCCAGGACACGGACACGATCGGTCTCGAGCACCACCTTGTAGGCGTGTGGGGCAACCGATATTGCGTCGTTCGTCATGTGATTCTCCTCGTGTGCCGAGTCGCTCCATAGCACGTCCCGCATCGGCATGCGCTCAAGGGCTTGACTCAGCACGAAATCGGCACGAACCGCGAATCGGATGCGGGCGTCGAAAAGCGACCCGATCCGACAAACGCCTCCGAATGTGCTATTGTCCAGTCCCTCCCAGGAGTGAACGCATGGCCCATTATGGCTCCCAGGAACTTGCGCAGAGCTTTCGCACTGTTCGCAAGAACACCCTCGAGGCGGCGCAAGACATTCCGGAAGACAAGTACGACTTCTGCCCGACGGCGGATTGCCGAAGCGTCGAGAAGATGCTGACCCATATCGCGCTGAGCTATCGGTTTCAGCATCGGGTTCACGCCGTCGAGAAGCTGTCCAGTATGGCGGGCTTCGACTTTCCCGCGATGATGGCCGAGCTCGGGGCGAAAGAAGCGGAACCCCGAACGAAGAGCCAGGTGATCGCGTTGCTCGAGGACGAGGGCGAGATCTGGGCGACCTTTCTCGATGGTGTCTCCGACGAGTTCCTGGCTGAGCCCGTCTCATTTCCACCGGAATTTTCGCAGCCGCCCAAGAGCCGGTTCGAGTTGATTCTATCGGTGAAAGAGCACGAGATGCATCACCGTGGCCAGGTCATGCTGGTCCAGCGGATGCTGGGTATCGTCCCGCACCTCACTCGGCAACGGGAAGCGCGCACGGCTCAGGCGTGAGAGGCTGAGGCTAACTGAAGGCGCGCGAGGGGAGACATTCGAAGAACCTCTCATGGCGGGGCCGTTTCCATGCGTGGGGCACGCAAGCTGTTCGCGCATTCAAGTGACGAGACGAGCGGATGGGTGAATGCGTGGCGGCGACTTGATGCATGGATGGAGTATAAGAACTACCTAGCTGAAGTTGAGGTCGATGAGTCTGTGACCTTCGAGGCCGAGAATGTCGCAGGGTTGCGCGGGGTCGAGCCACGCAAGCCGTTATCGGGCAAGCTGAACCTTCGTCTGGGCCCCACCCTTCATCAGCAAGTAGCTGTGGCCGCGTCCACCGCTGGAGTAAGCCTCAACTCGTGGATCGTACGAGCGCTCGAGGAGCGCGCCGCGCCGGTCACCGATTGACACCTACTGTATCCGAACGCTCGACCCGGATCTGACCGACCCGCCCTACACGCCCGCGGCCTGAAGAGCCGCGAGCACACGCTCATCTCGGAAGGGCACTCGGCGAATACGAACGCCGGTCGCGTCATAGATGGCGTTGGCGACCGCCGCGACCAGCGGTTTGCAGACCGCCTCGCCGGCTCCGTAGTGGGGCAGATCGGGCCGGTCCGGATCGGGGTCGCCGTTGACCAGCACCACGTCGATCTTTTCTGGCGTGTCGGTGTGCCTGAGGCTGGGATGAGACACCCAGTCGACGCTGGTGACTTTTTCGGTGTCGAACTGCACCTCCTCGTGGAGCGCACGGCTCAGCGAGTGCAACATTCCACCCTCGATCGTGCCACGCAGCCCCTCGGGGTTGATGACCAATCCACAGTCGTGCGCGCAGACGAGCCGCTTGACCCAGACGTGACCCGTCTCACGATTGACCTCAATCTCGGCAATCTCCGCGACGACCGTCTCGCTGCGGAAGGAGTACGCGATCCTGCGCCCCGTCAGAATCCTTCCAGCGCCGCGCGGTTTCGGCGACGGCCGCGTGTCCCAGCCATAGGCATCCGCAGCCGCGCGGATGGTGGCGATGGAGCGGGCTCGTTTGAACCCGCTGTCATCATCGGTGCCGCCGTTGAGCAGGTTCAGCCGGAACTCAACCGGGTCGGAGTTGGCTGCTGCCGCCAGCTCGTCGATGAACGATTCGGAGGCGAACGTCACCTGCGGTCCGTTGGGTTCCCGGAGGTTGCCGGTGCGAAGCGGCGTTTCCCAAATCGAGGGAAGCCGGACAACCTGGGTCGTCGTGCGCCGGTTGGGAACGGCATACATCTCAGACGGCGTCGCGCCGCGGCCCCTGTTCGGCGTCGCGAGCCGCGTGCCGATAAGCTGTGAGATCAGGACCGTCTCGACCTCGTTGTATCCGACGTGGTTGTAGTCGGCACTCTGCGCGTCGTACTCGAGCGCGACCAGCTCGCCCTGGGCGTCCAGTCCTCCGCGCAACCTGAACGTGAACGCAGGCCCCTTTGTGTCCCAGGCCGTTTCTTCGTCCCTCATCCACTGCATGCGAACCGGCAGGCCGATCTCTTTCGCCAGGAATGCGGCCTCGAAGCCCGCATCGTCCGCAGCCGTGCGGCCGTACGCTTGGGGGCCTTCCATCCAGACGACGCGCACCTGGTCCCTGGGCATCCCGAGGAACTCGGCGATCCCGTTCCGCATGCCGTAGGACTTCATGTCGTTGGAGTAGATCGTCATCTGACCGTCCGAGGGGTCGGCCAGGGCATGAGCTGGACCGAAGGCGGTGTGTCCCTGGAACGGGAAATCGTATTCGGCCTCGATCACCCGTGCCGCGCCCGCCAGCGCCGTCTCGGGACTTCCCACCACGCGCGGATCGGCACTCGAGGTGGGCGTCGCGCTGCGCATGTAGGTGTACAACTCATCGGACGTCGGGAACGGTGCGGCCGCCGGTGCCTCCCAATCCACCTGGAGTCGCCTGGCGGCGTCGATCGCCTGCTCTTCCCGCTCGCACACCACTGCCAAGTAGTTGCCCTTGCTGACCACTCGGACGAATCCCGGCAGGTTCCGGACGGACGACTCGTCGAAGCCGCGAAGTGTGGCGCCCGCAACCGGCGGCTTGACGTTGCGTGCATGCACCATCCCGGGAAGCCTGACATCCACTGCCCACGTCAACGACCCGTCCACCTTCGGGGGAATGTCGTAGCGCTG
This sequence comes from Longimicrobiales bacterium, assembly GCA_965197725.1. Lineage (GTDB taxonomy): Bacteria > Gemmatimonadota > Gemmatimonadetes > Longimicrobiales > Gaopeijiaceae > UBA1138. The sequence goes on along the minus strand of CBDANQ010000054.1, from coordinate 27,151 downwards.
TGGTGACTGGCCGACGATCCGGAGATCCTGAACCGGCTTGACGTCAGCCACCCCTGAGACCGCGTTGACGTCGCCTCCAGTCAGCGTGACGTTGAACCGCCGCTCGCCGATCAACTCCGCGTAGCTGACTGTCCTGGAGGGGTCTGATCTCAGAGCGATCACTGCGTTGCTGACGTCGAGCTGCTCGACCGGCACGCCGAACCGTTCGGAGGCCATTTCCATCAGGACCCGCCGGGCCTCGGCGGCCACGCGTCGCATCGGCCAGCCGTCTCTCTGAATCGCATCAGATCCGCCCGACCCGCCCTGATCGGGGGTGACGTCTGTGCTACCCATGACGACGTCGGTGTCGTCGAATGCGATATCCAGCTCGTCGCACATCATCTGCCGAAACGCCGTTCCCGTGCCTTGACCGCAGTCGGTCTTTCCAACGTAGAAGGTCGCCGTGTTGTCCCCATGAATCACGATCCAGGAATCGAGCTGTCTGAAGTCGGGGTCGGGATACGGGCCTGCCGGCGGGGCCGGGGCCGCTTGGTCGCCGACCACGGCTGCCGCGAGTGCGTCGGCGCCCGGGACCGCCGCCGCGCTGAAGCTCACGACCAGAGCACCCGAGGTCTTGAGGAAGTCCCTTCAAGAGGTGGTGGCGTTCCGGCTCTCCAATATGACTTCGATGGCTTTGGGGACCTTCGTGAACGTTGTCATGCGACCACCTCCTGGTCGGCGGCCGGTCCGCCGTCTCGCGCCCGTGCCGAGACAAGCTTGATCGCTGCCTGGACCCGGTAATACGTCATGCACCGGCACAGGGCTTGATCCATCCCCTCGCGAATCTCGGCATCCGTCGGATTCGGATTCCGGTCCAGCAGGGCCTTTGCGGTCATGATCTGCCCGTTCTGGCAGAAGCCGCACTGCGGAACCTGCTCGTCGATCCAAGCCTGTTGCACCGGATCCAGCGTCCCGTCCTTGGCGAGTCCCTCGAGGGTCGTTATCTCGCCCCTGACCCGGGACGTCGGCGTGACACATGACCGCGTCGCCACACCGTCGATGATGACCGTGCAAGCCCCGCACTGGCCGAGTCCGCACCCGAACCGCGGACCTCGCAAGCCGAGATCATTTCGCAGGACATAGAGCAGCCGAGTAGACGGTTCGACGTCCACCGTGTGTGCTGTACCGTTCACATGCAAGGTGACAGCGTTCATCATCCATGCTCCTCAGCCGAGGTTTCGATGGGTCGTGACTTCTTGGATTAGTAATTTCTGGGTCTTGGTTTGGCTACCTGCTCCCTCTCCGGTGTGGGGTTGAGGCAGCGATACCTGGAGCGCCCGAGCCTCAGTCAGCGTCAATACGAAGCCACTCTCAAAGCAGGCGTGCGGATATCAGCGACTGGGTCCTCCAGACAGCCGGCGAGCGTGCCCTTTCTCGAGGCGCTCGTCTCGACCGGGGAAACGATGCGCTCGGCCAGCCAGTCGGCGATCACCGTGACCCCCTCTTCCGTGAACGCGTGCCGGGTCCTTCCCGGTATCAGACATACCGTAGCGTCCCGAGTGCTCGCAGTCGAAAGTCCACGCCGCACAGCCGCGAGATACGCATCCATCGGCGTGTTGGGGTCCTCTGCTCCGATCAGGACCAGAACCGGTGATCCGAGCCGAGCGAGCACTGCCTCCGGCTCGAAGGCGAGCTGATCGCGCCACAGGGGGCTCGCGAAAAAGTGCATCTGTCGCTCGTCGGACGGGAACGCCGCGTTGTTACGCGGGAGCTGAACGGTCGATCCCGCCCGAAGACTTGCGAGCCGGTACTCTCTCATGTAGGGCGTGTTCTCGCCCAGCACAATCTCCGCGATCCGTCCCACGTACTGGTCCAAGGCCTGGAGATGGGCTGCTCCGGCCCCGAGGCGTTCAGCCAGCCATCGTTGCTGGAGTCGAAACGTCTCGACGCCTGGAAAGGCCGGTGGCCCCAGGAGTACCAGGGGAACCCGCTCCTCCGATGACACGGCCGAGAGCATCGCCGGTGGGGTAACGTCCGCCTGGGCGATGAGGCCCAGCGCCTGTGCGTCGACCTCGGCCCGCGATCCAAGGTAGTCGAGGGCCGCCAGCACGTCGCCGGCCAGGTCCGAGAAGGTGGCCCGCAGCAGTGGCTCGACGGTGACGAACCCGCGGGGTGTGGGCATCAGCACGGCGTAGCCATCCCGCACGAAGCGGTCCACCAAACGCTCCCTCCCGGCGTGCGAGAGCACTACGACTCCCGGCTGGGGTCCGCTGCCCGGGGGCAACGTTAGCGAAGCAGTGAGGAACGTGGAGTCGTGCTCGCTCCAGTAGCTCACCTGCTCGGTCCGATACGGTGCAGGAGTCTGCGAGCAGATAGGAGCCGCTGAGAGCGTCGAGACGAGAGCGCAGAAAAGTGCGGACGTAAGTGGGCTGTCCGAGATCATCGCAGTCGATGACGGGCGTCCGATGCCGAGCATCCGCGATTATATGTGGTCGGGCCCGGTTCGCAAACGCCCAGACCAGACTCGCCTCTTCATCTTCGGGCTCGAGTCTCGGCCAGGTCAGGGAGTCTGGGCCCAGCAGGAACCCAACCGGACGAAGAGCCCCGCCCGGTCCGATAAGACCAAGCTGTCAACGGCCATCGAAAGCTGCACAGGTCTTGGAGTGAACCCCACGAAGTGGACACAGAGGGGGCGATGGATTGACCTTCCGTAATCACTCGGGAGGTTCGATGACGGTTCGACGACACACGAGGTACAGCACGGAGTTCAAGATCCAGCTGGTCCAGGCGTACTTGGATGGAGAAGGCAGTGCCAGGGCGATCGCTACTCGACACGGTGTGCCTCACTCCCTGCTCATGATCTGGGTCAAGAAATACGGGGAAGGCGAACTTACGGAGGAGATCCACCTGCAGGAGCAAGTTGTCGAGGACCAGGCCAAGATCGCGGCACTCGAGCGCAAGATTGGTCAGTTGACGATGGAACTCGACGCCATGAAAAAAAGGGCTCTGATACAGCCGTCACAGAAAAGCGCGCGGTCGTCGATCATCTCCGGACCAGGGGTGTCCCTGTCCGACGAGGATGCAGCCTCATGAACATCCCGAGGAGTACCTTCTACAAGCGACCGGATGCGGCCTGCGAGACCGCTCGGGAGAGAACGGACGCAGACCTGCGCGTGCGGATCGAAGACATCCTCGCCGAGTTCCCCGCCTACGGATATCGACGGGTTACGCACGAGCTCCGGAGACGCGGCCTGGTAGTCAATCACAAGCGAGTCGCTCGGGTCATGCGTGAACACGCGCTTACGCCCCGCCGCGTGCGCGCATGGCTTGCTACGACGAACAGCAATCACAAGCAGCGCGTCTACCCGAACCTGAGGCCCTCGATTACGCCCGAGGGGCCTGACGAGCTCTGGGTGGCCGATCTGACGTACATCCGGCTCACGACCGGCTTTGTTTTCCTAGCTGTCGTGCTCGACGTGTGGTCGCGGCGTGTCATTGGCTACGCCATCAGCCATCTCCTGGACGCGCGTCTTTGCCTGGCCGCACTCGATGCCGCACTCGAACTTCGGCAGCCGCGGTCTGGCCTCGTCCACCACTCCGATCGCGGCGTCCAGGGTGAATTCAAGCGGTCGTCGCAACACCTCGAGGAGGAGTTGCGATGGAGGCAAGCAAGCGCCGACGAGCGGATCGAGCTCTACGTCCACAGATGCGTTCACCAGGCCGTCCGCCGGTGGGACGCCGCGAGCATCGGCAGAGGTTCTGGGAAGAGGTCGCTCGAGGTCTGTCGAGCGAGGAGGCCGCCGTGGCAGCGGGTGTGTCCCCCGCTGTCGGGGTGCGCTGGTTTCGCGAATGTGGTGGCATGGCACCCCTCAATCTTCGTCCCCAGTCACGGCGCTATCTTTCGTTCGTTGAGCGAGAAGAGATCGCCGTTCTTCGAGCCCGTGGTCGTGGCGTGCGCGAGATCGCCCGGCAGTTGGGCCGCTCACCCTCGACGATCTCGCGAGAACTGGGGCGAAACGCAGCTACACGGGGAGGCAATCTCGAGTATCGGGCCACGACCGCTCAATGGCACGCCGATCGGCGAGCGAAACGTCCCAAGCTTGCGAAGCTCGCTACGAACGGTGAACTGAGGCAGTATGTACAGGATCGCCTCGGAGGCCTGATCGCGGCTTCAGATGGTACGGCCGTGGCGGGCCCCGATGTGCGCTGGATCGGACGGCGTCGCGGTCGCCGACAAGACCGGCGGTGGGCGGTCTCGTGGAGTCCCGAGCAGATCGCCAACAGGCTACGGGTCGACTTCCCCGACGATGAGTCCATGCGTATATCGCACGAAGCCATCTACCAGGCGCTCTACGTTCAGGGCCGTGGTGCGCTGCGACGGGAGCTGACAGCGTGCCTTCGGACGGGACGCGCGCTACGGGTGCCTCGAGCTCGCACCCGCGGACGGGGCAAGACGTTCGTTCACCCCGAGATCATGCTCAGTGAGCGACCGGCCGAGGCAGACGACCGCGCCGTTCCCGGGCACTGGGAAGGCGACCTGATCCTGGGACTGGGCAGTTCGGCGATCGGAACGCTGGTCGAGCGGGCCTCCCGGTTTACGATGCTGCTCCACCTCCCCCGCCTTGACAAACACGGCGAGCCCAGGACCAAGAACGGTCCAGCGTTGGCTGGACACGGTGCCGAAGCCGTCCGGGACGCGATTGCTTCGTCGATCACGACCCTGCCCGAGCAACTCCGCCGGTCTCTGACATGGGACCAGGGAACAGAGATGGCTCAGCACGAACGGCTTCGCATCGATACTGGCCTGGCCGTCTACTTCTGCGACCCGCAGAGCCCGTGGCAGCGCGGCACGAACGAAAACACGAACGGCCTGTTGAGACAGTACTTCCCGAAGGGCACCGACCTCAGCAGACATACCGCTGACGATCTCGCCGCCGTCGCAGCCGCTCTCAACAGCCGCCCCCGCAAGACCCTCGGTTGGAGAACTCCGGCGGAAACCTTGGAAAATCTGTTGTCATCAAAGGACCAGACCTCAACCTTGCGTTGAAATGCTCTACCGCTCCCGTATCTCCAGCCTTCAACGACCTTCGGTCGCTTCTGACTCCCTCGGGTTGGGAGACATCAAGAACTGACTTCTTTCTGTCTGGACCCCATCGCCCTCGCCAGCCTAGTGTCCAGCAACATCGGGGCGGAAGCTGTCCCAACCGTAGTTGAAGGTCCCTGATAGGGGAGAAAGAAAAGTGGTGGCTCCGGGGGTCCCGGGCCGATAGGCTCGGGTAGGCAAAAACCCCAACACGGAGCCACCACGATGAAGAGAACGTACGAGGTAAGGGATCGGGCGGACAAGCGAGCGATCAGGGAGTTCCTGAAGCGGGAGGGGCAGTTTCTGCTTCCGATGCTTGAGCTCGTGGAGCAGACGGAGGTCGCGATCGACGAAGTCATCCAGGTGATGGGACGAGCGACGATCGAAGCGGTGCTGGAGATGAGCGCCGAGGGTGTGGCAGGCGTGAAGCAGGCAGGTCGGTCACGAGCGGAAGACGACACGGTGTGGTATGGCCGGCAGGGTGGTGTGGTTTACCTGTCGGACCGGAAGGTGCGTGTGGAGCGGCCACGGCTCAGGCGCCGGGGCGCCGGGGAGGGTGGCGAGGTCGAGGTGCCGGCGTACGCAGCGATGCGGAGACCGGGCGCCGTGGCGGATCGGATGCTCGAGGTCCTGATGGCGGGGGTGAGCACGCGGAAGTACGGCCGTGTGATCGGTGAGATGGCCGACACGGTCGGGGTGAGCAAGTCGGCGGTGAGCCGTGAGACGGTCGAGGCCTCGGAGCGCGTGCTGAAGGAGCTGATGGAGCGCCGGCTGGATGCGTGGGACCTCCTGGTGATCTACCTGGACGGGATCCAGATGGGCTCGCACCACGTGCTTGCTGCGGTAGGCGTGGACTCAGACGGAAAGAAGCACGTGCTGGGCGTGAGGGAAGGAGCGAGTGAGAACGCCGAGGTGACCAGCGCGCTCCTAGAGGATCTGGTCGAGCGCGGCCTGGACCCGGGCAGGCGGCGGCTGTTCGTGATCGATGGCTCGAAAGCGCTCAGGAAGGCGATCGAGAAGGTGTTCGGCCAACGTCACCCCATCCAGCGCTGCCGCAACCACAAGCTCCGCAACGTGCTGGGTCATCTGCCGAAGGATCAGCATCCTCAGGTGAAGGCGGCGTTCCGGGCGGCGATGAAGCTGGACGCGAAGCAGGGCGAGCAGAAGCTCGAGCAGCTCGCCCGATGGCTCGAGCGCGACCACCCCTCGGCCGCAGCCAGCCTGCGCGAAGGCCTCAGCGAGATGTTCACCATAAACCGGCTCGGCCTCCCACCGCGGCTGAGGAAGTGCCTGGGCTCGACCAACCTGATCGACAGCACCCACTCGGGCGTAAGACGGAAGACCCGCAGGGTGACTAACTGGAAGAACGGAGCGATGGCCTTGCGCTGGGCTGCGGCCTCGTTCGTGGAAACCGAGAAGAGCTACCGGAGGATCATCGGCTACGACCAGCTCTGGATGCTCAGGGCCCACCTCGACGACCATGAACCGGTTGCCGAAATGAGAAAGACAGGCTAACCAAGAGACTCTCCGGCGCCACCACCTTCAACTGTCAGCGGGACACCATCTCGGGGCGCATGAAAACCCTTCAACACGGTACTGTTGCGACGACCGCTTGAACCTAGGCAGTACGCATCCCAAGCGTACCGTTCACGTCTCGCCAAGCACGGTGTCCGAGGATCGATGTCCCGGCGGGGTAATCCGTACGACAACGCCCATGTTGAGAGCTTCTTCAAAACCCTGAAGCACGAGGAGATCTTGGCAAACAACTACAGCACGATTGATGACGTAGCCAACCGACTCCCCCACTTCCTTGAGGAGGTGTACAATCGAAGACGCTTGCACTCCTCGCTCGGCTACATGCCGCCTGAGGAATTCGAGGGCATTCATGCAGCTTGAAGCCACTGACTGGTCAATCCGACCAACTCTCGTTGTCCACCCTCAGGGGTTCACTCCATCTGGCCATCGAAAATTGCACACTTGGCGGAGGTGACGAGCCTCTAGTTCGTCGTTTTCTCCTTTGCTCTTGCTCTCTTTCTCTTCGGGGGTGAAGGGCTCGACTCCGCAGGAGGCGAGTGGAGGATCTTGGAGAGGTCGGTGTGCTTGCGCATCCGGTAGCTGCTGCCGCGGATGTTGACGATATGGCAGTGATGCAGCAGGCGATCGATGAGCGCAGCGGCCATGACCTCGTCGCCCAAGATCTGGCCCCACTCCTCGAAGCCTTTATTGGAGGTCAGCACAGTGGATGCGCGCTCATAGCGCCGGTTGATGAGTTGGAAGAAGAGCATTGCGCCGGTCTGGCTGACCGGCAGGTAGCCGATCTCGTCGATGACCAGGAGCGAAGGATAGGTGAGGATCTTGAGGCGGCGTCCCAGCTGGCCGGTGGTCTTGGCTTCTTCGAGCGAGGTGATGAGGTCGGCCAGAGCGCCGTAGTAGACTCTGCGCCCGCTCTGAGCCGCGGCAATGGCGAGGCTGATCGCGAGATGCGTCTTGCCGACGCCCGGAGGGCCGAGGAAGATCACGTTCTCCTTACGCTCCAAGAAGCCGAGCTCGTGGAGCGAGTCGATCTGCTCGCGCTTGATCGAGGGCTGGAAGCTGAAGTCGAAGTCGTCGAGGGTCTTGATGCCCGGTAGCCGGCTCGAGCGCATCGCAGCCTGAAGGCGGCGGTTGTTGCGCAGCGTGATCTGGGCACCGAGGAGTTGCTCGATGGCCTCCGAGGCCGTCACGCCTCCGCCATCGACCCCGGTGAGGACGTCGTCGATGGCCTCCAGCGCACCGGGCATCTTGAGATCGGCGAGCTGGGCTCGGATCCGGTCACGGCGAGAGCGAGCGGCAGCCTTCATCGGTCCCCTCCCGCGATCTGGGCATAGGCCGTGAGGGGACGTCGCTCGACGTGGATGGCCGGCAAGGACGTCGTGCCGGGTGAGGAGCGATCCGGAGGCAGGACGAGGGGGTGATACGGGCGAGTCGCCAAGGGCTCGAGGAGCAGTCGTTCACGCTCGAAGCGATCGAGGGGCCGCTCCTTCAGCGTTCCGTGGCTGCGCACCTTGGCTTCCGTCTCAAGCCAATGAAGGGCCTGCGCGTTGAGATCGTCGTCCGACGTGAAGGTGCGCCCGTAGAAGAAGCTCTCCCTGAGGTAGCGGATCGGCCGCTCCACCTTGCCCTTGGTCTGAGCCCGATAGGGTCGGCACGCGCGGATCCTGAAGTTCCAGTGGTAGGCGTAGCGCATGAACTCCGGGTTCTCGACGAGGGCACCATCGTCGTATCGACCGTCCTCGATGACGACCGCCTTCATTTGGTCGAACAGAAGCTCTGAGGGCACGCCGCCGAAGTAGGAAAACGAAGACTCCAGGCCATGCATCAGGGCCTTCATGGTCTGCCGGGTGTAGAACTGAACCCACAGCAGCCTCGAGTAGCCCAGCACGACGATTAGTGCGTAACGCTTGCCCCACGGTAGCCGGAAGTGGGCGAAGTCCACCTGGCCCTGACGCCCAGGCGCCGTCTCGAAGCGCACGACCGGCTCCTCTGGGGGTCGAGGCCGGACCTTGCGTACATAGCGCTTCACTTGGTTGTAACTGCCCGGGTAGCCAGCGGCCCGGACCTCCTTGAAGAGCCGTACAGCCGTGAGCTTCGGGTACTCCTTGAGACGCGTGTCGATCAACGGCTTGTACGGATCCAGCTTCGACGGCATCAGACATCTCGGACCGTACCCGACACGCTCTTCGTCCAACTCCCGGTCCAGTTGACCGGTCTCTATCCAGTGGTACACGGTACGGCGACTGACCCCCAGATCCCGGGCGATCACCGCCTTGTTCATCCCCTGCTCGAGGTAATGACGGAGCAGCACGCGCTTCTCCCTTCCGATCATTGCACCTCCACGTTCTCGGTGGAGGCGCCAAGTGAGTGGATCGGCCGGAAGATCGCTCGGGGTGGTGCCTACATCCCCACTCTCCCGCCCGCTAGGTCAAAGCGCCAAGTGTGCAATTTTCGATGGCCACATGTGTGCAATATTGGAAGGCCGCTAACAGTTCTTAGCGACGCGCGGTTGGGGACGAAAGGAAGAACCCACCCCGGAGAGAGCGGGGCAGGTTCAGGGCCGAGAGCGGGTCATCGAGTAATGAGCTCGTTCAGTAGCGGTCGGTTGTCTGTTTTGTTTGGGCTCGCATCGGGGACCGTAGTCTCTGCCGTACAGTGTAGTGTCGACCGGAAGACGGGAACCTTGAGCCCCTGCCTTCACCGGGATCGCCGTCAGCCGAGTCCGTCGTTGGACGGGAATCCTTCGTCCTCACCGTGAACTGAGGAGCGGGTACGGAGGGACGCTAAGGCACGCAGCGGGCTTTCCCGCAGCGGCCTCGCACCAAGGCGCCGCGAAGGGCCAGGCAGGCACCCCGTTCGAGCCAGAGTGGGAAGAAAGCGTGCCACCGCGTAGCTCTGGGTCGTTCCGCAGAGACGCCCCCGGGGAGAGCCGTCTCCTACTCGGTGATAAACCTTGTCTGCACGGTGGCACGCGGGTGTACACCGAAGTGCGTGTCGGCAGGGATTTCCCCGAGTAGCTCCGTGAAGCCGGAAAGCTGATAGCGGTCGAGCGCGAGGTGCATCGCATCACCGAGCACGACTTCGACCTTGGCGCCTTTCGCGATCCGGTCGAGGAGGACCGGAAGCACCGGCACCATCACAGTCTCGATGGGGCCCCAGGGCCCGGGACCGATGTTGTACAAGCGAGCGTCAATGACGGGACCTTCGATCACCGTGGGCCGGACAGACAGTGCGGCACCCAGACCACCACCGACCGCCTGGAATACGAGTGCGAGCCCCGCTATTTGATCGGTGCCGACAGCCTGCATGGCGAACAGAGCACCCACGGAGACCCGGCTACGAGCAACCGGACCGGAGGCGACGAGAATCTTCACCGCGGCGGGAACCAGAAGCACCGACTGAAGTCGGCTGGACTGGTTCGTGACCTTGCGAATTCGGGAGGAAGCCGAAGCCTGCCCGTGCGTGCTTGCGGGATCGCTTGTGCGACCTTTCAGAGGGCCTCGCGCACCCGCGCAGCCGCCGAGCACGACACAAACTGACAGAATCAATATCGCTCTGTTTGACATGTTGACCTCCAGCACCGACCGCCGACCCACATGAGTGGGTCTGCTCTCAAGTATCGGACGGAGTGGGGCAGAGCCTAAGTGGAGCCTGAAAGGGGCGGCTACTCCCTGATGCGAAGCTGCCCTGCGACGACCGCTCGGAAGGTGTCCGCGCGCACCGGCTTGGCGATCACCGGGTGACCACTGATCTCGTGGCCCTCACGCCCGATTTCGTCCTCGCTCACAAGACCTGTCAGGAAGATCACACGCATGTCGGAGAACTCTTTGTCGCCGCGGAGCTCGGCCAGGACTTCTCCCCCGTCCAAAGTCGGCATTACGATGTCGAGCACTATGAGGTCGGGGTGAAATTCGCGAGCGACCTCGACGGCCTTCGTGGGGTCGTCGATCGCAATCACTTCGTACATGCCGGCGCTCTCGAGGAACCGGACGAGGACGGCGGTCACAGCCTGCTCGTCGTCGACGACCAAGATGCGCTTCCTCTTCATCAATTCGTCCCCGTCACGGGGGGCGCTCTTGGCGCGATAGGGAACCCGTGCCCAGATAGAGCCAATGCTTGCCGCCAATTCACGCACCAGGATTTGGCGAACCGTGAACGTTACCAAACTTAGAGCGGACACCCCAGGGTGCGCGAGCCTCGTGCACCTCGACAACGCGGGGGCGTCGTTGATGCCAGGGCCGGTTCTGCGCGCGATCACCGCGCACCTGGACCTCGAAGCTAGTATCGGCGGGTGCGAGGCAGAATCTGAGGCCTCGGTGCAAATCGCCGCCGCATACGAGGACGTCGCGAAACTGCTTGGCACCTCTGCGTCGAACATCGTGTTCAGCGGACACGCCACGGCTTCATTCGTCGCGGCACTGTCCGCGGTCCGCTTCTCGGCGGGCGACGTGTTACTCACGACACGCAACGACTACGTCTCCAACCAGATCCAGCACCCTCATCCGGGCGACTGGCCCAGCCGCTATCGTAGGCCGCGTGCAGGCCCAGATCTGCGAACGGGAGGAGCGTGCTTCGGCCACTGCCCAGAAGGTGTGACGTGGCGAGTTCCCCACCTGCCGGCCTCGGTCGTGGTGAAGGTGCTGGAAACCGTATCCGGCGCGGAGCGAGAGCCCAGGGACCGGGTTGACGTCGAGGCTCATCTCGAGGCCACGCGCACTGCCGTTGCCAAGATTGTCGAAGTACAGGGTGCCATCCGGATCGGTCATGGCCTCGATGAGGCCGGTCATCCTCGTCGTCGTGCCTAGCCACCGACCGCTGGTGCGTCCGTCCACGTCACCGCAGGCGAGGCGGTGCGACTGGTGTAAGGAATACGGCCGTTGGGTGCGGATCGAGGCGGGAGGCGGTGCCGACGGCTGGGTGGAGGCCAAGCGCGTCGCGCCGCTCGGCGGGAAGCGCTCCCGCTCCTGATCAGAAGGGCTAGTGGGTGCTGTTCACTCAGCGCTGCGTCGTCGATAAGGAGAATCTGACCCGTCACGGCCCCCCCGCGTGGACGCCGACTGAACGACCAGGTCATTGCGTTCCACCAGGAGCGAACGTACCGCCAAGGCATCCTTCAAGGCGAGCCGCAGGAAGTCGGCGTCGACAGGCTTGACCAGGTAGGTCCGCGCGCCGTTTTCGATGCACCGGATCGCAACCTCGCGGATATCAAGCCCGGTGAGCATGATCACGGCCATCTCAGCATTTCGCTTGAGCGCCCATTCCAGGAACTCAAGCCCTTTCATGCGCGGAAGCTCGATGTCCAAGAGGCACACATCGAATCGCTCGGTCGATAGGTACTGATCAGCCGCCTCTGCTGAGGCCGCGGCTCTGATAGTATGACCGAAGCGGGAAACGAGGCGCCCCACGCTCCTCCGAATATCGGGGTCGTCTTCAACGATCAGGACGCGACCCCTGTCCGACGTTCGTGCCAACACATCGGTCCATCCAATGCGGCGGTTGTTCATTGCGCGAGCCTCCGATGTCAGCGCCGATTCCTATAGAACTCGATGTCCTCCATCACGACGAGACGGACGACGGAGCTACCGCAGACACGGGCGGATCGGAGATCATCCTGGTGGTCGAGGACGAAGAGTGTCTGCGCAAAGGGGTCCCCCAGCGGTCGACCGTGGCAAGCGCTGCATGTGCGGCGACGCAAGCGACCGCCGCCGACAGCACCACGAGAATTGGCTCGTACGGCGCGGAGAGCTCAACCGCAAGACTCTCGTCAGATCCGACGAACCGCCAGAACTCGAACATGCTGCTGTGAGGCTCCGTACCTCAGAGTCCTTCTTGTCCCTATTAGGTGAGTATCGGCCGGGCTGGGCGGTTCTTGATTTTCCACGTATCGTAAGAACCAGGCCACCGCGTACTGCTGCCTCGGATGGGCGTTGGTGCATGGCTCGGAGCTGAGGACAAGGTCCCCGTCCCTGAGAGAATCATCCGACTCGTCAGCTGTTGGGCATCCCGAGATGGATCATCGTGTTGAGGCGTACTGCACGCGAGTTGCACCTCCACCATTGGCCGGCCAAGGTGCGACTCCTCATGCCTCGGCCGATGATCGCCTTGTACCGATAGATCGCGCTCTCGACCATGGCGCGCTGGCTGCAGCCTGACCGCTTGTGCCATTCGCGGCGGCTCGTCCAGCGCCTCGGGACGGCAGTCCGCTAGGCAGTCTGTGACCGGGACTCCCCGGGAAGCTGCTTAGGAGCTCTCTACAAACTGGAGCGAGCGACCGGCGCCAGTGGAGCGACGCTCGGGGTCTCGACCCAGCCCATCGTGCCCCCGTCAGATTCGATGCGCACCCATCCGCCGTACGCTTCCAGGAGCCGGACCGCCTCCCCGGCCGGAACCGTCGCGACCGCAGACGCGCTCATCGTCGGCGCTGAGCGCACGGCGACCGGCCCCCCGATCAACACGCCCGCTCCGCTCTCGCTCGCCGTCATCCACGGAAGAAGCGTGAGCGCCGCGCCGGCGAATGCCAGCAGACTCGTCGCGATACGCGCCCGCGCCCACTGACCGGGCTGCTTGCCCAGAGACGCTACGAGTCCCCAGAGCCCCACCGCCACTCCACCCAGGAGCAAGAACCCCGAAAGCAGAAGTGATTCTCGCGCCATGAGCGGTAGAACGGGTAGACCGATCTCGGAGCGCCATGTGGGCTGACCCCAGACGGCTATCTGCAGTTGGACATCGCGTGGTGCGTGACGAAGTCCGGAAATCCACGCCCATTCGGCCCACCCCTCGCCAGGACGCGCCTCCTCGTAGGCGAGCCCGAGCTCCAGCCACGCTTCCGCGTCCTGGGGATACTGTTCCAAGCGCGTCGCGCGGGCCTGCGCGGCTCTTTCGGGTCGCTCCATTCGAACCGGCGCTCCAGAGGCGCCTCGAGCGGGCGCTCTGTTCACGTCGGGATACGCAATCGCGTCGGGATACGCTGTCGCGTCGGGATACGCTGTCGCGTCGGGATACGCTGTCGCGTCGGGATACGCGAAGGGATCCGTGAGCAGTGGGTCCGGAGGATACCGTAGCTCAGCGGGGACACCGGGCTGCACGCCGCTGGCGCGTGGATCGTTCGGGTACGCATGGACCACGAGCTGGAGTTCCTGTGAGATCACTTGTCCGAACGCACCGACATACGGGTCGAAGAAGGAATAGAAGATCGGACCGATGCGTACTTCACCAGACTCGACCGGCACGACGAGCCAGGTGAAGCGCTTCACGCCACCGACGACCCCATCACGAACCTCGACCCACGCGCGTTCGCCCATCGGCCGCAGTCCACCGCCCCACACCGGGCCCGGGTCGGGCCGTGGTTGTGATGGCAAATGACCGGCTCCCGAGATCTCGACCATGAGCAGCGCGGACTCTCCCCAGCCGACCTCAGCCGGGGTCATCCACGCTGCGATTCGGTAGCGGCCCACAGCTCCGCTCCACGTCCGCGGAGCTTCACTCTCGGGGATGGGGAGCACCTCCGCCGTGAGCGGACCGGACGACAAGGTGTCGAGCAACGGGCGGCCGCCGCCCCCAGCAGCGGAATAGCCAAGCCGGGCCGAACCCACAGTGAACAGGCCGGGACTGAGCGGAAAGAACGCGCGCATGAACGTGTGGGCCTGCTCCAGCCTACCCCCGATCGCTGCCGGATCTACGCCGAATCCGTTATAACTTATTATCGATAATATACTTAAGACTACTTAACCCACTCTGCTCCCCTTATTAAACCCCTCTTTATGAACGGGAATCCAGTGGACCTTAGCGGAGGTTCCCGGAGGCGGCGAAGGAGCGAACCTTGCGGGAGGGCGGGTTGTCGATGGCCCCTGTCCTCTCTGATTGCGAACGACTCAGATGGTTATCGTCTCAGATCACTCGGCACTGCTGCGGCTCGCGGCGATCTGTTCTCGGATCCACGCATCCACTTCGGACTCGATCCAGCCGACGGCGCGCGCGCCTAGCCGGATCGGTTGGGGAAAGCTCCCGTCGGCCACCCGCACGTAGATCGTGCTCCGCGCCAGCCCGGTGCGGGCCTGCACTCGAGGTAACCTCAGGACGCGCACCGGCGCGTCCATGCTCTGTTCCATTGCTCTCGTCATCGGTCTGCCTCCGTTCTGTTCGGTGAAGAATTCCGGGGCGCGTTGCCCCGGGGGAGGGAACAGGGGCCACTTGGGCCCGGCGGCAGGCTTCGATGAACACGGGGACCTGGCAGGCCATCGCCAGTCTCGGGGATCGGCCAGGACGGAGCCGACGCACCGGGTTGAGATAGCCCACCGCCTGTGCAGGCCGAACGTCGACGGCGTCACGCCCGTGCGCTCGAAGGATGCACCCACTCGCGATTCGAAGTGCTTCGTCAGGGGACTAACACACCATGATACGAAGCCGCTGTCTGTATTCTCTCATCGTGACTTGTACCGTGCTCTTTCCCATGGCCACGCCCGCTCTGGCACAAGGCGAGCGACGGTTCTATGTGGGCGCAGAACTAGGAACTCTCTTATCGTCTGCGGTGACCATGACGGGTGACAGCAATGATAGCGCCAGCATCTGCGATGAGTTCATCAACCCGCTATATGCGTCCGTACCTGGCTGCACCGACGCGGCACGTGGCGTGGGAGACAGTTGGAGTGTGCCGTTCGATGGAGCCGGTGGCGTTGCGATGAGCGCTGTGATGGGATACCGGCTGCACGGCATGGTGCGGGCAGAGGTAGAGTACGTGATGAGGAGCTCCAACTACTCCCAGCGGTCCGGGGTGCTCGCCGCCCAGGGGGTCAATGCCGACAAGCTGAGCGACGAACTGTTCTTGGCGCAGGAGTGGTTGGGTCTCGTCGAATCGAAGAGCCTGATGGGCAACGTGTACCTGGACCTGCCTGGCGTGGCCGGGGGCTTCACGCCGTTCGTGGGGTTGGGTATGGGGATTGGGAGAACGAATGCAGACTACGCGAGCGTGTGGTCCAGAAACACGGATCCGGTGGCCATAGACACGGGTCGAGACCAGCCCAACGCCGATCAAATCGCGCGCAATCTAGCCGGCACGTCCAGCTCGGCGCAGGCTACCATGGGGGATACACAGACCAGTTACCAAATTCTCGCTGGATTCGATTACCCGGTGTCGGAAACGGTGTCGGTAGGACTCAGGGCTCGCTGGATGAGGTCGGGTGAATTTGCAGGTACCGTGGTCTGGGATCCGTTGCGCAGCCATGTGCCGAATCTGCGGCGCGATGGCAGTGAGCCCGTGGACGGTACGATGTCGACCGACGGTTTTTCCTTTGTGGGAGTCAGTCTTGGAATGAAGCATCATTTCTAGCTACAGCCAGACCTGACCGCGGGGTATGCGCCGCCATCTAGCTAGCCTCGAACCGTAGGAGCCTTCCGGCGTCTCGGGGACGGCGCGGTCCTGAGCCGTTGTCCTGGGGGCAGGTCAGTTACCCGTGCACTGTAGGTTGGCGATTCCCGCGGGAAAGGCCCGAAAGCTCCGGTGCGTCTCCAAGGTTCGGCACATACATTGGCCCCGAGGTCTTAGAAGACACCACCATTTAGGGCTTTTCCGAATCGTTTCGTAGCGGTCGGCAAGTGCCAAGAAAGATGGTGTCCCGCTGACAGTTGAAGGTGGTGGCGCCGGAGAGTCTCTTGGTTAGCCTGTCTTTCTCATTTCGGCAACCGGTTCATGGTCGTCGAGGTGGGCCCTGAGCATCCAGAGCTGGTCGTAGCCGATGATCCTCCGGTAGCTCTTCTCGGTTTCCACGAACGAGGCCGCAGCCCAGCGCAAGGCCATCGCTCCGTTCTTCCAGTTAGTCACC
Organism: Longimicrobiales bacterium; assembly: GCA_965197725.1. Taxonomy (GTDB): domain Bacteria; phylum Gemmatimonadota; class Gemmatimonadetes; order Longimicrobiales; family Gaopeijiaceae; genus UBA1138. The sequence goes on along the minus strand of CBDANQ010000054.1, from coordinate 10,738 downwards.
CTGCGGGTCTTCCGTCTTACGCCCGAGTGGGTGCTGTCGATCAGGTTGGTCGAGCCCAGGCACTTCCTCAGCCGCGGTGGGAGGCCGAGCCGGTTTATGGTGAACATCTCGCTGAGGCCTTCGCGCAGGCTGGCCGAGGCCGAGGGGTGGTCGCGCTCGAGCCATCGGGCGAGCTGCTCGAGCTTCTGCTCGCCCTGCTTCGCGTCCAGCTTCATCGCCGCCCGGAACGCCGCCTTCACCTGAGGATGCTGATCCTTCGGCAGATGACCCAGCACGTTGCAGAGCTTGTGGTTGCGGCAGCGCTGGATGGGGTGACGTTGGCCGAACACCTGCTCGATCGCCTTCCTGAGCGCTTTCGAGCCATCGATCACGAACAGCCGCCGCCTGCCCGGGTCCAGGCCGCGCTCGACCAGATCCTCTAGGAGCGCGCTGGTCACCTCGGCGTTCTCACTCGCTCCTTCCCTCACGCCCAGCACGTGCTTCTTTCCGTCTGAGTCCACGCCTACCGCAGCAAGCACGTGGTGCGAGCCCATCTGGATCCCGTCCAGGTAGATCACCAGGAGGTCCCACGCATCCAGCCGGCGCTCCATCAGCTCCTTCAGCACGCGCTCCGAGGCCTCGACCGTCTCACGGCTCACCGCCGACTTGCTCACCCCGACCGTGTCGGCCATCTCACCGATCACACGGCCGTACTTTCGCGTGCTCACCCCCGCCATCAGGACCTCGAGCATCCGATCCGCCACGGCGCCCGGTCTCCGCATCGCTGCGTACGCCGGCACCTCGACCTCGCCACCCTCCCCGGCGCCCCGGCGCCTGAGCCGTGGCCGCTCCACACGCACCTTCCGGTCCGACAGGTAAACCACACCACCCTGCCGGCCATACCACACCGTGTCGTCTTCCGCTCGTGACCGACCTGCCTGCTTCACGCCTGCCACACCCTCGGCGCTCATCTCCAGCACCGCTTCGATCGTCGCTCGTCCCATCACCTGGATGACTTCGTCGATCGCGACCTCCGTCTGCTCCACGAGCTCAAGCATCGGAAGCAGAAACTGCCCCTCCCGCTTCAGGAACTCCCTGATCGCGCGCTTGTCCGCCCGATCCCTTACCTCGTACGTTCTCTTCATCGTGGTGGCTCCGTGTTGGGGTTTTTGCCTACCCGAGCCTATCGGCCCGGGACCCCCGGAGCCACCACTTTTCTTTCTCCCCTATCAGGGACCTTCAACTACGGTTGGGACAGCTTCCCAAGAAAAGACACATGAGTCTGCCGGACACACCCAGCGCACCACCCAATGCCCAGGTACCGAAGCGTAAGAAAAGCCGTCTGACCCTGTATATCGGCATTGCCATCGTGGCTGCTGTCGGGCTCGCGGTTACGGCTCCGCAGGTCGCCGTCCAATTTGAACTGGGCGGCGAGATCTTCCTGCGCCTGCTTCTGATGATGGTCGTTCCGTTGGTCGTCGCGAGCGTGATGAGCGGCATCATCGGTCTCGGGGACATCCGCAAACTGGGGCGGCCGGGCGGGTTTGCGATCGCCTACTACCTGACCACGACGGTGATGGCGGTCATCGTGGGCCTGATCATGGTCAACGTCATCCAACCGGGCATCGGCGCGATCGATGCGGATACGCTGGAGACCATGGCGGCGCAAGGCCAGGAGATCACGGCAGGTCGCGAGGACGAGGGCTTGGGCTCGATCCTAAGCAACCTGGCGCTGATGCTGTTTACCGACAATCTGTTTCTCGCAGCCGCCGAGAGTAGCCTGCTGCCGCTCATTTTCTTCTCCATAATCTTTGCCGGCATGCTGACGACAATGGGCAGCAAGGTGCATGCGCTCACGGAGATGATTCTCCAGATCAACAACGCAATGCTGTCCTTCATCCTGCTGCTGATGAAGGTCGCGCCACTAGGGATTTTCTGTCTCGTCACGGCGCGATTCGGACAAGCCCAACTGGAGGGCGTTCTCCTCGATGTCGTGGGCCAGACCGGGGCCTACTTTGTGACCGTCCTGGCTGGCCTGGGGACCCATGTGCTCCTAACCCTCCCACTTATCTACTGGATGTTCACCCGCAGGAATCCCTTCCGGTTCATGTACCGGATGTCCGAGGCGCTACTCACGGCGTTCTCGACGGCCAGCTCGAGCGCAACACTTCCGATCACGATGGAGTGCGCGGTCAAGAACGCAGATGTGTCCAAACAGTCGGCGGATTTCGTGTTGCCACTCGGCGCTACGATCAACATGGACGGGACCGCCCTGTACGAGGCGGCCGCGGCGATCTTCATCGCGCAGGCTCTCGGTTTCGATCTGTCGCTCGCAGACCAGCTGGTGATAGCGGTGACGGCGACAATGGCGGCGATCGGAGCGGCAGGGATTCCGGAAGCCGGCCTGGTCACCATGGTGATCGTCCTCAATGCGGTCGGTTTGCCCGTGGAATACATCGGCTTGATTCTGTCTGTCGACTGGCTCCTGGACCGCTTCAGGACCGCGGTGAACGTCTGTGGCGATTCTATCGGTGCCGCCGTGGTCGAGAAGAGTTTCACTGCCAGCGCTGCTACGTAGACCGGTGCTTCGAGACCGCTGGCGCGTGCCTGGGCCTACACCTAGGGAATTAGACGGACGAGCCGCTGGCGCGACCCCTGAAAACTGACTCGATTCTCGGCGTTTGCGGGAAAGCTTCCAGGTGCCGAGGATCCCGAATCCAGCGGCGAATCCGATCCCGGCGCCAATCAGGATCCGCTTCCAGCTCACGGCCCTCCGCATCGTTCTGCGGTACCGTCACGGCCGAGATCGTACATGAGTTCGAGGCGGGTTTGGGCCGAGACGTTCCCCAGCTTGCCCCGTTTAGCGCCCCCGATTTCTCTGGACAGTAGATTGGCAGCGACGATGGGGTCCAGAGAGAGGGGGTGTTTTGATGTCTCCCAAGCCTGGGGAGTCGAAAGCGACCGAAGGTCGTGAAGGAAGGGCGGAGCTGCCCAAGCGTTGGAGCGCGGGGCAGAAGACGGAGGTGGTGCTGCGACTGCTACGCGGGGAGGACCTGGGCGAAGTGAGCCGTGAGGTCCAGGTCTCGCCTGCGGAGCTCGAGGAATGGCGGCGCGTGTTCCTGGAGGGAGGTCAGCAAGGTCTGAAACGCCGTAGCCGCGATCCCGGGGAACGTGAGCTGATCCGGACCCGGGCGAAGCTGGGCGAGGTGACGATGCGGATGGAGCTCGCGAGCGAGCTCCTCGAAAAAAGGGGCTACGGGGACGACCTGAAGAAGCTCTTGAAGCGCGGCAGCGAATGAGTCCGGCGACGGGACGGCGCTACCCGCTGACGATGATCTGCGAGGTCTGGAGCATCGCTCGCTCGACGGTCTACCAGGCTGAGGAGCGAGGCAACGATGAGTCGAGGGAGCCGAAGAAGCGGGGCCCCAAAACGGAGCTGAGCGACGAGGCCTTGGTGGAAGAGATCCGGCAGGTACTCGAGGAGAGCGACTTCCTCGGCGAGGGGCACCGGAAGGTGAGGGTACGGCTGCGGCCCAAGGGGATCTGGGTGGGCAAGAACAGGGTGCTGAGGCTCATGCGAGAGAACCGACTCCTGGCGCCGGTGCGTAAGGGAAGGCATCCCCGGGGCGACCGCAGCCACAGCGGCCGAATCACGACGGACACGCCCAACGAGCTGTGGGGCACGGATGCGACCAGATTCTATACGAAGGCCGACGGCTGGTGCTGGTTCTTCGGGGCCGTCGACCACTGCGTGAGCGATGTCGTCGGCTGGCACGTCGCGAAGAAGGGTGACCGGTGGGCGGCGCTCGAGCCGATCCGTCAGGGTGTGAGGACCTACATGGACGGCTACGCTCCGAAGATCGCGCTCGGCCTCGGGCTACGCCTCGGGCTACGACACGACTGGGGTCCCCAGTACACCGCACACCAATTCCAGGGCGAACTCGCCTGGCTCGGCATCCGCTCGACGGCCTCCTACGTCGGCGAGCCCGAGTGCAACGGCGTGATCGAGCGGTTCATCAGGACGTTGAAGGAAGAGTGCCTCTACCTGCACGACTTTGAGAGCCTGGAGGAGGCGAGGACGGTGATCGGAGGTTTCATCGAGCGTTACAACCGCGGTTGGCTCATCGAGCGGCACGGCCACAAGACCCCGGCCGAGGTCCGCGAGCAGCTCACCCGCATGGCGGCCTGATTACGCCGCCCACTTGTCCAGGAAACCGGGACCGGTTCACCCCGTTCACGGAGTTCCTGCCGGACTTGCCCGAGCGCGGGCGAGGCGGTGCAGGCTAACGCGGCCGCTAGTATCAGAAAGCGCATACGCGGAATGCTTGGCCCCTGGCCCACCCGATTGGCCGTAAGGCCGGTGGGGCGGCCCCCTTGACCGTGTCTATACGTGGCTGACGGTCCCTGCCGCCGATGACCGTATCCCGGCCGCGGCGGAGCTCGCGAGGCGGCGGAAGGTGGCGTGGCAGCGGGCAGAGGAGCGCATTGTACCGGGAACAGTGGCAGCAGCAGCGGTGGCGGGAGGATCTGGAGCGGCGTCACCGGCGCGAGCGTGTATCTCTCGCGCGCCGGTTCGGCGAAGCTAGGAGAACTTCCAAAGCCGGGGCGATGGATCGGAGCGGGACTCTGGCCCCAGCCGCTGAAGAGCGCCAGATCAATCGAACAAATCGGTATGGGTTCCAGTCCGAACCAGGATGAGAGCATCGTCCCCCTGGTCCCAGACCAACAGCCAGTCCGGTTCGATGTGACATTCCCAGCAGGGAGACCAGTCCCCGGTCAACCGATGCTTCCGATGTCGTGGGTCGAGAGGCTGATTCGACAGAAGTCGCTCCACGACACTCCAGAGCTTGTCGAGATCCTTGCCGCGCTTTCTGCCAGGCTTGAGATCCTTCTCGAATCGCTTCGTGGTAAGCAGGCGCATTGGGATCAACCGTGCCGGGCTTTGAGATCCTCCAGGCTGGTGTATTCGGTGAGTCCCTCTCCGGTGCGGGCCTGCCGCAACGCTGCGATGGTCTCGGCATTGGGAACCTTCACAGCGAACGGCAAGCCGTGATGCAGCGTTACCTGGCGATAGAACAGCGTGATCGCTGCGGTTGGCGACAAACCGAGCCCGGAGAAGACCTCTTCGGCCTGGCTCTTCAACTCCGGTTCAACGCGGGCCCGGATCATTTCGGTCTTGGCCATTTTGGGCACCTCCCCGTCTTGTTTGCTAATAATGTACCCCAAACGGGGAACATATCAATAAAGTGACCTTTTCTCTCCACGACCTCAGCGTCGCCGGTCCCCCTCGCCGGCCTCCGCCTCGAAGATGCGGGTGTGGGCCAGGCCCGCGAGTGCCAGCTGCGGCGGACACCTGCCGCGACGCAGGAAATGGAGCTCCTGCAGGTGGCCTCCGGAGCGCCGCGCCGCCGCCGCTGGCGTCGATCGACGCGCGAGGTTGACCTGTAAGCGCGTTTCCCGAGAGACAGACCCCGGAGGGTGGGTCACACAGGCTGGAGGATGCGAGAAAAAGAACACGCGGCTGCCCGGAGGCCCTGGAAGCCTCTCTCAGAGCCCGTCAGAGCGGACTTCTCCGCGCCGACAGGGGTGAGGCCACCACGCACGGGGCGAGCTTGCCGCCCGTGGTGCCGTGGCGCAGTACTACGGGGGTTGAGCGCGCCCGTCCGTCCCATTTTCCCCCAACCCCAGGGTAGGGCACGGCCACGGAAGTCTCGCCTACGGGGCTCTGAGAGCAGGGCGAAGATGAAGGAACTCCCGTAACACCCTGGCGTAGGGGGACGTATGTATACGTGGGACGACATCATCGACCTGGAACCGCTCTGGAAGAAAACCTTCGACGGCGACAGCCTCCCGAAGGGCGCCGTCCGCAACCCCTACGCGGAGGAGATAACGGTGGCGCAGATGGCGCAGATTCTGGGCGGTACACTGGGCAGCTACATCATACTGCACTTGATCCTCTTGGCGTACCGGGAGACCAAGCACCGCGTGCGGTCGATCCTGCAAGCCGGAGCACTCTCGCTGGTGGCAACCGAGATCGGTCTTGAGATGCGTCTTCATCGACCATCCGACCACATGGCGGCTCCACGCATCGACGACGACTGACAGGTACAAGAAGCCGCTCCAGGTCGGCACGTAGGTGATGTCGGCAACCCAGAGCTGGTCCGGGCCGTGCACACTGAAGTCGCGCGCGACGAGATCGGGGGCAGGTCGAGCATCTCTGTTTCGCTTCGTCGTGCGCCACTTCCTTCGCCGCGTAGCGCCTTGTAGTCCTGCCAGCCTCATCAGACGACGCACCCGCTTGTGGTTGACCTGCCAGCCGTCGTCCCTGAGCTCGGCGTACATCCGTGGCTGGCCATACGTCTCACGGCTGAACGTGTGGATCTCACGCATCCGACCTAGCAGTCGCTCGTTCTCGACCGCGCGATGCGATGGAGGACGCTTTCTCCATGCGTAGTACCCGCTGGGCGAGACGCTCAGGACTTCGCACATCATCTGCACGCTGAACTCGGCCTGGTTGGCCCTCACGAACTCGAACGCTTCGGGGGCACCGAGTCGGACTCCTGAGCGAACCAGGCCGCGGCTTTTTTTAGGATCTCCCGCTCGACACGAAGCCGCTTGTTCTCACGCCGAAGCTCGCGGAGCTCCTCGCGCTCTGACGACGTCAGGCCGTCGCTTCTGACTCCCGTGTCGAGGTCCGTCTGCTTCACCCAATTGTGGATCGTCTGCGCTGTGGGCTCAAACTCCCGACTCAGCTCCTCAGGCGTGCGACCTGCTTTGACCAGCTCCACCATCTGCTGGCGGAACTCCAACGAATACGGCGGTCTCGTTCTTGGCATCGTGGACTCCTCTCTCTAAAGAGAATAGGTGTCCACCGTCAGGGGCTAACTCCAATCAAGCGCTTCGCCTAAGAGCTTCTGATGGGACGTGTCTTCGTCTACGGCGAGCTGGCGTAGCTGTTTCGCAACCTCGGGTGGGAAATGGCCGCCGATGTGCTTGGTGCCCGTCCGTGAGGGTTTGAGCGTCGAGGTCCCTCCTCTGCTCCGCTTGGGCCCTTTCGGTTCTTCATTAGCGGGCTTCCTCTTGCTAAGCACCTCTTCGAAGCTTGGCTTTCCGGCCATCGGTTCGCGTCTTCTTTCGAGAAGCGTACAGGTGTATACACATGAAGGCGTGCAGGGCAGTGATCTCCTTCGCGGCCTTGTCGTTCGGGCGAAACTCCTGGGCGACTTGACCGACCATGAGTGAGCGGGCGTACGCCACGCGGTTCACCAGGCGCACGGGCGCTACGGCAAAGCCCTGGGCTTCGATTGCTCTGGCTGACCTGACCCGCTGAAACGAGACCAGGTGCAATGTTAGGATCGACTGGTCTGAAGCTTTTCAGCGAGGAGGTCAGGATGGGAAGGAAGCGACCCACTCCGGAGCAGATCATCACTGCACTGCGGGAGGCAGAGGTCGGTCTGGCCCGCGGCAAATCCGTGAAGCTGATCAGCCGGGAGCTCGGCATCACCGAGCAGACGTACTACCGGTGGAGGCGGGAGTACGGCGGGATGAAGGTGAGCCAGGCACGGCGCCTGAAGGAGCTCGAGCGCGAGAACGGGCGCCTGAAGCGAGCAGTGGCGGACTTGACACTGGACAAGCTGATCCTAGAGGAAGCGGCCGAGGGAAACTTCTGAGCCCCGAGCGCCGACGACGTTGTGTGGTGCGTGTACGTCAGCAGCTCGGGGCGTCGGAGAGGAGAGCGTGCCGGGTGCTCGGGCAGCCACGCACGACCCAGCGTCGGGCGAGGAAAGTGGCGAGTGACGAGGGGGCGCTCCGAGGTGATATCGTGCGACTCGCGAGTCGATTCGGCCGCTACGGCTACCGACGCGTCACGGACATGCTCCGCATCGAGGGCTGGGGGGTGCACCACAAGCGGGTGGAGCGGATCTGGAGGCAGGAGGGGCTGAAGGTCCCGCAGCGGCAGCCGAAGCGAGGTCGGCTGTGGCTCAACGACGGATCGTGCATCCGGCTGAGGCCGCTGTATCGGGGCCACGTCTGGTCGTACGACTTCGTGGCCTCGAGGACGCACGACGGGCGTGCGCTGAAGCTGCTGACAGTGCTGGACGAGCACACGAGGGAGTGCCTGGCGATCGTGGTGGCTCGCAAGATCCGCTCGCACGACGTGCTCGAGGTGCTGGCCGATCTGTTCGTCCGACACGGGCCTCCCGAGTATCTGAGGTCGGACAACGGAGCGGAGTTCAGCGCGAAGCTCGTGCGGCGGTGGTTGGGGCGCGTGGGCGTCGAGACGCTCTTTATCGAGCCGGGCAGCCCGTGGGAGAACGGCTACAACGAGAGCTTCAACGGCAAGCTCAGGGACGAGCTGTTGAACGGGGAGATCTTCTACTCGTTGGCGGAGGCGGCCGTGCTGGTCGAGCAATGGAGGCGCGAGTACAATACCGTCCGACCCCACAGCGCCTGCGGCGGCTTTCCCCCGGCCCCTGAGGCGATTAAGCCGTCGCCCTGGTTCCTGGATGCCCGTCCTTCACGGCCCTCCACAGGTGCTGGGACTAACATAGGATGTGGTACCACTCTTGGGGGCAGGTCAGGATCCCTTGATCGGGGTCCTTGGGAGGCGGTATCCTCAAATGAAGGCCATCGGACTCAACTGGAGGTGACTCAAATGCCTTTGTCCTGGCAGTTACACGCCTTCGGAGCCACGCTTGCGATCTGCACCCTGCTCGGCCGAGCGGAACAAGGTGCGGGTCAACAGCCGGGGTCTTACGGGTGGTACGTGAGCGCGAGCGGCGGGACGAACTGGAATCCCGTGATGAAGCAGGCGGGCCATAACCGGGACAATATCTGTTACCCGAATGACCTTTGCAGCGGCACGCCCGATGGCTACCGCTGGTTTTACGACCTTCCCTCGGATCTCGGTACTGCCTTTGAAGTCGCCTTCGGTCGAGATTTCGGCGAGGTGCGCCTGGAGGTGTCGGTCTCCCAGCGATCGAACAACATCGAGCAAGAATTCACCGACATTACCTTTCTTGATGGATCTCCGATCCTGCCTAACGAAGACAGCGTGCTGGGGATGCGGCAGGGAGCGAGTGAGAACACCGAAGTGACGACGGCCCTGCTGCAGGATGCTGCGTCGAGCGGGGTCCCTGGACCCCGAGCGTCGACTTCGCTGTTCGCAGATCGACCGGCTCGAAGGCGTTATTTGGAAGCGCCGGATTGTTCAGGCCTGTTCGGCGTCGGGCCACTCGGTCCAGAGATGCCGAAATTCAGCAAGCTCAGAATATTCGTGCATCGCTCCGCCGTACCGAAGGATCAGCACCCGCAGGTGAAGGCCGCGATCCGCGCAGCATGGAAGCTCGATGCTGAGGGACGGCGTGCAGAAACTTGCGAAGCAGCTCTTTGCGCGGTGCCGACTATCGAACGAGCGATCAAGCTCCTGCTCGGCCTGCAGGCGAGCCTGAGGGAGGGGCTGGGTCGACGATGTTCACAATCAACCGAGTCCTTACGAGGTGCATACCGCCTCGGCTGAGGAAGTGCCTCGGCACCGACGAACCTGATCGACAGCACCCACGCAGGTCGATGAGGCTCGAAGACCTCATAGGGTGACCTGAACTCGGCAAGTGACGGAGTCGATGGCGACTGAGATGGGCATGCTGCCTCCTTCGGTGCGAGACCGAGAAGAACTACGCGACGCATCGTCGGCTTCGGGACCAACATTGCCTGGATGCTCAAAGCTCAGCCTGCGATGACCGTTCGGAGCGCGGACTTTGCTCGAAATGAAGTCCTCGGCGAGGTTAATCATTGATTTGCCTCGACGAGTCACCACCTTCAACTGAGCCGGGGACACCTAGTCCCGCGTCCCCTCAACCGACCCCAGCAGCTGCCTGCCGCCATATGTCCTTCGTGTGGCGCGCGACTCAGGACGCACCGGCAAGAGGGACGGGGGGCGAGCCCCCCGCCCGCGAACTCCGCCGGAGCGCGGGCGTCCGGGGGATCGAAGGGGCACAGCCCCCGCCAGGCCCCTGCCGGGGACCCGCGAAGCGTGGCCCCAAAGGGTAGGCTGGCTCTTGCACCGTAAGGTGCTCCGAGCCAGCCCGGCGGACGCCGCCGAAGCAGCGGGGGAGGGCTTCGGCTGTGACCCGTCCAGATAGGCCCGCCCAAGCTATCTTGCCGCAGTAACGCGGCTGCGGACTGCCGCAGACCCGGAACACGGCACTCCGGTTCGAAGATTCCCAGCATCGTTCGTGCGCAGGCCGACGTCCGGTCGAGATCCGCACCTATTGACGGAGCCTTCGGCGAAGGGCGACGGGGCGTTTGGCAAGCCGCTGGGCGGCGGTGTCCAACAGCCCCTGTACCGTACTGAACGTCTCTGAACGCCACAGGTATTTAGGAGGTTTTCTACGGGTTGACTTCCTTGCAAACGGCTCCTCACCGTTAGGGGCATGAAGACGCTGAAGCAGCAGTTCAACTCGGCGACGAGCGGAGCCATCGTCCACCTGCGGGGACGCGAACGGGCACTCGAGGGATTTGGCTGGGCGGGCCGTCAGGCCGAGTGGATCGCCTTGGCCTGTCTCCATGGCGGCGTGTTCACTCGGGCTCAGTGGACGAGCTTTCTGGGTTGCCACCACGAAAAGGTGCGCCGCGCCGTCCGCGCCCTCGTCGCGCAGGGCGTGGCCGTCGAAGAGGCTCCGCCCGGCATCGACGGCATCGGTCGAGTGTGCCGAATCCACAGACGCGGCATCTACCGTGCGCTCGGCGCCGGGAACCG